>NZ_JBCGFD010000031.1:0-240 GCF_038739755.1 Aeromonas sp. SE22 | reverse complement strand
CCGCCGACACGGGGATTTTCAATCCCCTGCTCTACCGACTGAGCTATCTGGGCAAATGGTGCCGGCTACCGGAATCGAACTGGTGACCTACTGATTACAAGTCAGTTGCTCTACCTACTGAGCTAAGCCGGCACACTTTAAACCATTGTGCATGAACAAATTTTTTATTTCATGGCACCAAAATTTGGTGCCCAGAGACGGAATCGAACCGCCGACACGGGGATTTTCAATCCCCTGCTC
>NZ_JBCGFD010000030.1:0-443 GCF_038739755.1 Aeromonas sp. SE22 | reverse complement strand
TAACAAATGTTTGAGAACTACTTTTTAAATCAGCTTTCCAGATTGTTAAAGAGCATGTTTGCAACGGCTCAAGGCCGAAGAAAACAGAGTTAAGAATCAGTTTCTTAACTCTGCATTCTTGTTAGCAAGAAGAGAAGTGGCGTCCCCTAGGGGATTCGAACCCCTGTTACCGCCGTGAAAGGGCGGTGTCCTAGGCCTCTAGACGAAGGGGACCCAAAATCATCTTTGCGCTGCGTCAGCAGTGCAGATTTTGGGTAATGGCGAGTGCCGAGCCTGCGAGGCCGAGCGCCATTATTCACATCCCAAAACCCAATGATAGGGCTTCTCTCGTTTGGCGTTAGCCAAACAAGCACTGACGCTTTCGCATCAGGTCTTTGCTCTAACTACTTTGAATCAAGGCAATCTGTGTGAACACTCAACAACTTCGTCATCTTAAGGTAAGG
>NZ_JBCGFD010000029.1:0-1568 GCF_038739755.1 Aeromonas sp. SE22 | reverse complement strand
CACGCTGCCTGCGCCGTCAGTGCCATACACCGGGGCATTAAACAGACCGCTAATGGCGCTGCTGCTGATGTCGACTGCATCAAACCCGCCGCTTTCATCCAGAGTTGCACCAGCACTAGCTGCCTTGGCCGAGGCACTCGGGCCATCGTCCTTGAAGCTGATGACCTTACCGATATCCAGAACCCCGCTTGCGTGATCCCCATCCTTATCGGTGACGGTCAAAGTCAAATTAACGTGGCCAGAGCCCAAAAAGGTGGCTTCATCGGGATCAGAGGTTGGGTGAACTACAGCCCGCAGCTGATCAAGGGTCACCTTGCCGCTACTGTCGACCGTGAGGCTAAATACCAGCTGGCCAGTTGTGGCCGTGCGACCTTCGAGGATCAAACCATGCATGCTCAGCTGAACTTGCTCACCAGTGGCGGTATCAATCAGACCAGAGTTGGCATTTTGTACATTCAGGCTGTAGCTCTGGGATCCCAGACCATCAGCCCCCGGCTGTACGTTGAACACACCACTAAAGTCAGCTGTTGCATCATGATTGAGGTTGGACTCATCGACCTGCAACTGCACAGCACCGCCCCAAGTAACAGTGGTGCTGACATCGTTGTAGTCGTAATCCGAGTTGAGGGTCATATCCTCCCAGTTCTGGTTGCCTGCGCTACCGGTATCCTGCAAATGTGAACCGCCAGGGTTGAGGCTCGCATCGCTGAACACGATGTTGGCACCATCGGCCCCACTCAACGCAGTGCTGCCAACGAATGCCTGCCACTTGCCATTAATAAACTGGAAAGTGACCGCGGCACCATCGCCAAGACCGGGATTGGCTCCTCCATTGGGGATAACAAAGAACCCGGTATGAGCAGGATCCAGCGAACTGATATCTGTCTGGCTTCCCACACTCTGACTGTGCACATTTGCCCAGATGACTTTGCCGGACAACGGAGTGCCATCATCACCTTTGACGTAGTAGCCATAGCTATTTGAATAACCGGCGTTGCTACCCAGGAAGGTGACTGAGGAAGTCAGGGACAGCTCACCCACCTGGATTGTCGGTGTATCATCGTTAATGGTGACGGCAAGTACGCCACTGGCACAGTCCCCATCGCCATCTGTCACCTTGTAGCCCACATTGAGGGTGAGATTGTCTTCGGTATCAGTCCCTGTGTGCATCAAGGGCTGCAGAATTTTCACCGAGTAGGCACCAGTGCTCGGGTCGGTAATGGTGACCGTCATCAAGAGACCGCGAGTGGAACTGATAGACAAGGTTCCACTTTGGGCATCCCACCCTGAGGTCACACTTTCACTTCCCAACGCAGTAGGCCCGGAGAGTTCAAGCGATTTGAGGCCATCAGCCCCAGCCTGATAAACCAGATTGCCCGTGACGCTGGTATTGGCCCCTGCAACATCACCAGAGCCACCATTGATCCCGCCAACAAGGCCTTCATCATCAAGAACCAAAGCAGCCTGAACATTGCTTGTTTTGGGGCCGTCATCCTCGAAGCGGAACACACCATTGGCGCCCAGGTCTACAGATGCACTGGCACGGTCACCATCAGCATCGGTCACGG
>NZ_JBCGFD010000028.1:0-9624 GCF_038739755.1 Aeromonas sp. SE22 | reverse complement strand
ACCTCTGACCACCTGGTTCGTAGCCAGGTACTCTATCCAGCTGAGCTACGGGCGCAAAATGGCGGAGAAGGGGGGATTCGAACCCCCGATGCGGGTATAAGCCGCATACTCCCTTAGCAGGGGAGCGCCTTCAGCCTCTCGGCCACCTCTCCGTTTGCGGGGCTGATAATACTTCACAGGGATTTTTAGTCAAACACTTTTTTGGAGAAAAAAGCGTGTTCGCTCAGCATTTGGCCAAAGCGTGGAATATTCAAACAATATCGACACTTATCCCGCTCTTTTGCACCTTGCAGCGCGGTTTTGCCTGGCCTTAAAAAAACAAAAGGCGACACATGAGGTGTCGCCTTGTCACAGCCATTAAAGCCGCTTAGAAGCCGGATTGACCCGGTACTTTCTCAGCCTGGATGCGCTGGTAGATCTCTTCGCGGTGTACGGAGACCTCTTTCGGCGCGTTAACACCGATACGGACCTGGTTACCTTTAACGCCCAGTACGGTGACAGTCACTTCATCACCAATCATCAGGGTTTCCCCTACACGACGAGTCAAAATAAGCATTCGCTTGCTCCTGTATCCTGTTTTGTTTTTATATCGATATGCGACATTATCTTACAAAGATACCGATATGGTAAATGGTTGAAACTAAATCAATCAGCGATTGTTAGCCCAAAGGCTGCTCTTGGGGCGCTTGATCCAATCCAAAAGCGGCGTGCAGGGCCCGCACCGCCAGCTCCAGATACTTCTCGTCAATCACCACCGAGATTTTGATTTCAGAGGTAGAAATCAACTGCATGTTGATCCCCTCCTCGCCCAATACCTTGAACATGGTGCGCGCAACACCGGGATGGTTCCACATGCCGACACCGACAATGGAGACCTTGGCAATCTCGCCATTCCCCTGCACGCAGGAGGCGCCCAACTCGGTCGCGGTCTCCTCCAGCAGCGCACGGGCACGGCGGTAGTCGTCACGATTCACCGTGAAGGTAAAGTCGGCGGTGCCATCTCCCAGGGTATTTTGCACAATCATGTCGACATCAATGTTGGCGTCGCTGATCGGGTTCAGGATCTGCGCAGCCACGGTCGGTCTGTCCGGCACACCCAGAATGGTCAGGCTGGCCTCGTTGCGGTTAAAAGCGATCCCGGATACCAGGGGAGCTTCCATCCTCTCACCTCCATATGTGATTAAGGTTCCCTCTCCGTCGACAAAGCTCGACAGCACCCGCAGCGGGACGCGGTACTTGCCCGCAAACTCCACCGAGCGGATCTGCAACACCTTGGCGCCGAGACTGGCCATCTCCAGCATCTCCTCGAAGGTGATGGTGTCGAGACGACGAGCCTTGGGCTCGATGCGCGGATCCGTGGTGTATACCCCATCCACATCGGTAAAGATCTGGCACTCATCGGCCTTGATGGCCGCCGCCACGGCAACTGCCGTGGTATCCGAACCGCCGCGGCCCAGCGTCGTGATGGCGTTATGCTCGTCACGGCCCTGGAAACCGGCGATCACCACCACCTTGCCCGCAGCCAGTTCGGCATGAACCAGCTCGGTGTCGATGTGGGTGATGCGCGCCTTGCCATAGGCGGAATCGGTATGAATCCGAACCTGATCGCCAGTCATCGAGACCGCCGGGCAACCGCGTTTGTTCAACGCGATGGCCAGCAGCGCTATGGTGACCTGCTCACCGGTGGAGACCAGTACATCCATCTCGCGCCGGTTGGCATCAGGATCCAGTTGCTGGGCCATGCCCAGCAACCGGTTGGTTTCGCCCGACATGGCGGAGACAACCACCACCACGTCGTGTCCCTGGGCGCGGGTCTGCTCGACCCGCTCAGCTACCGCCTCGATCCGCTCCAGTGTGCCGACCGAGGTGCCGCCGTACTTCTGTACATAGAGTGCCACAGATCACCTCGCCCGATTACAGGCGCTCTTCCAGCCAGGAGTGAACGGATTGCAGCGCTGCCGGCACCGCCTCAGGCTGGGTACCACCCGCCTGTGCCATGTCCGGACGGCCACCGCCCTTGCCACCCACCTGCTGGGCAACCAGATTGACCAGCTCACCGGCCTTGACCTTGCCGGTCAGGTCGTTGGTAACACCGGCGATCAGGTTGACCTTGCCGTCGGCACAGGTGGCCAGCAGCACGACACCGGACTTCATCTGGTTCTTCAGCTCGTCCAGCATGCCACGCAGGGATTTCGGATCGGCCCCTTCCAGCGCTGCAACCAGCACCTTCTGACCGTTGATCTCGATCACCTGACCCAGCAGGTCGTTACCGGCCTGAGCGGCCAGCTTGGCCTTGAGCTGCTCCAGCTCGCGCTCCATCATCTTGGCCTTGTCCAGCATCTGGCGAACCTTGTCGGCGATGCAGAACTGGTCACCTTTCACCAGTGCAGCTGCCTCTTCGATCTGCTCGCCAACCTGATGCATGAAGTCGATGGCCGCTTTGCCGGTCACCGCTTCGATACGGCGCACGCCAGCCGCGATGCCGCTCTCGGCGATGATCTTGAAGAAGCCGATATCACCGGTGCGCTTGGCGTGAGTACCGCCGCACAGCTCGGTGGAGTAGTCGCCCATGCGCACAACACGCACGTCGTCTTCATATTTCTCACCAAACAGCGCCATGGCACCGGCGGACTTGGCCGCTTCCAGATCCATCAGCTGGGTGGTGATTTCGTGGTTGGCGCGGATCTGGTTGTTGACCAGCTCCTCGACCCGGCGAATGGTCGCCATGGTCAGCCCCTCGAAGTGGGAGAAGTCGAAACGCATGCGCTCGGCTCCAACCAGAGAACCTTTCTGGGTGACATGCTCGCCCAGCGCCTGACGCAGAGCTGCGTGCAGCAGGTGAGTCACTGAGTGGTTCAGGGCGATGGCCTGACGACGGTCAGCGTCCACCACGGCCTCAACCTCGGCCCCTTTCTCCAGGGTGCCCAGCTCCATGTAGCCCTTGTGGATGATCGCCTTGCCCGCTTTCAGGGTGTCGGTCACGGCAAAGATGCCGTCGTCCACTTTCAGGGTACCGCTGTCGCCAATCTGGCCGCCGGACTCGGCGTAGAAGGGGGTCTCTTCCAGCACGATGACAGCTTCGTCACCGGCGATGAGACCGCTCACCTCTTCCACACCCTTGTAGATACCGACCACGCGAGTGCGCTCGCTCAGGGTCTTGTAACCGGTGAAGGGGGTCTCGAAGTCGAGCTTGAGCATCTCGTTGTAGTTCACGCCGAAGCTGGAGGCCTCTTTGGCGCGAGCACGCTGCTTCTCCATCTCAGCTTTGAAGCCCTCTTCATCGATGCCGATCTCGCGCTCGCGCACCACGTCGGCAGTCAGGTCGGCCGGGAAGCCGTAAGTGTCATAGAGCTTGAACACCACTTCGCCCGGAATAACCTTGGCATCGCCCAGGTTGGCCAGAGCATCTTCCAGCAGCAGCAGACCGCGATCCAGAGTGCGGACGAACTGCTCCTCTTCGATGCGCAGCACGCGCTCGACCAGCGGCAGCTGGGCGATCAGCTCGGCAGCAACATCCTTCATCTGCACTGCCAGCTCGGCAGCCAGTTTGTAGAAGAAGACATCGGTCGCGCCCAGCTTGCGACCGTGACGCACGGCGCGGCGGATGATGCGACGCAGCACATAGCCACGACCTTCGTTGGACGGCATCACACCATCTGCCACCAGGAAAGCGCAGGAGCGGATGTGGTCAGCGATGACGCGCAGGGACTGGTTGCTCAGATCGGTGGTGCCGACAATCTCGGCCGCTTTCTTGATCAGCGCCTGGAAGATGTCGATTTCATAGTTGGAGTGGACACCCTGCATGATGGCGGAGATACGCTCCAGCCCCATGCCGGTATCCACGGACGGACGCGGCAGCGGCTCCATGGTGCCGTCAGCCTGACGGTTGAACTGCATGAACACCACGTTCCAGATCTCGATGAAACGGTCGCCATCCTCTTCCGGTGAGCCGGGACGGCCACCCCAGATGTGATCGCCGTGGTCATAGAAGATCTCGGTGCAGGGACCGCACGGGCCGGTATCGCCCATCGCCCAGAAGTTGTCGGAAGCGTAAGGGGCGCCCTTGTTGTCACCGATGCGCACGATGCGATCGGCCGGGACACCGACCTCTTTTTCCCAGATGTCGAAAGCTTCATCGTCAGTCGCGTAGACGGTTACCAGCAGGCGATCTTTCGGCAGCTGCAGCACCTCGGTCAGGAAGCCCCATGCAAACTTGATGGCATCCTGCTTGAAGTAGTCACCGAAGCTGAAGTTGCCCAGCATTTCGAAGAAGGTGTGGTGACGAGCGGTATAGCCGACGTTTTCCAGATCGTTGTGCTTACCACCGGCACGCACGCAACGCTGGGAAGTCGTCGCGCGATTGTAGGCACGCTTGTCTGCGCCAAGGAACACGTCCTTGAACTGGTTCATACCCGCGTTGGTAAACAACAGGGTCGGGTCGTTATGCGGTACCAGCGAGCTGGAGGAGACAACCTGGTGCCCCTGGGAACGGAAATACTCGAGAAACGCAGCGCGAATCTCTGACGTGGACATATACATGGAAAATCCTGCTTGATTCGAATACGGACTTTTAACCGCATTAATGTAAGTTTTCTGCGGGGTAAAGTAAAACGGACAGGGCCGCCACGGGCGAAAAAGCGCACATAAACGGGCCAGAAAAGAGCGCCACTGCTCACAGTGGCTTTTTTCACTGTCGAGAGGCAAAAAAGCAGCGCATAAAGAGGGATGAGATGAACAAAAGGCTGCTTTTTCGGAATTGCGCTCGCAACCTACTGAGCCGGCAGGAAAAACCTGCCACAAGAAGAGGTAAAACGACTGTTGCCACGCAGTGGCGTTACTCCTCCCGCTCCTGCAGGGCCGAGATGGCATAACGGGCCTGATCCTGGGTGAAGCCGCGCCCCAGCAGATATTTGAGCCACTTCATCCGCAGCTTGAAATCGGCCAGATCGGCAATTTTTGCCCGTCGCTCCAATAGTTCGAAGGCGAGCTCGAACCAGTCCAGCTCAGGTTGCTCGAAGGCGGCATCGATCTGGCCATCGTCCAGCCCCTTGCGGCGCAGGTCGAAACGGATCTTGAGCGGGCCATGTCCCTTGGCGGCACCGGCCCGCACCGCCATGGCACCATAGCGTTCGTCATTGACCCAGTTATAACCGCGGCAATAGTCGACCACCGCCTCGATCACATCTTCCTGATAGCCCTGCTGGCGCAGGCGTCTGGCCAGCTCCGACTCGGCACTCTCGCGGCGGGCCAGACTGCGCATGGCATAGCCGCGGGCAGCGGCCAGCTGTTCGGCAAAGGTCGGCTCGGCGGGCTCGAGCGGTTCGGTCACGGATTCATCTACCATCATAAATAACAAGGCCGGGTATCTACCCGGCCTTCCTTTGTTCCTTATTCGAACTCTTGTTCGCTTTCGGCATCGAACTCTTCTGCCTCAACTGGTGCAGCCTTGTCATCGACAGGTACGGCACCGGAGAGCAGCAGCTCGCGCAGTTTGGCTTCCACTTCGCCAGCCAGCGCCTTGTTCTCGGCAAACAGCTTCATCACGTTGGCCTTGCCCTGACCAATCTTCTCGCCGTTGTAGCTGTACCAGGCACCCGCCTTGTCGATCAGCTTGTGCTTGACGCCAAGGTCAACCAGCTCGCCCTCTTTGGAGATACCGGCACCGTAGAAGATCTGGAATTCGGCCTGCTTGAAGGGAGGAGCCACCTTGTTCTTCACTACCTTGACGCGGGTCTCGTTACCGACCACTTCGTCACCTTCCTTGATGGCGCCGGTACGACGGATATCCAGACGCACTGAGGCGTAGAACTTGAGCGCGTTACCGCCGGTAGTGGTCTCCGGGCTGCCGAACATGACGCCGATCTTCATCCGGATCTGGTTGATGAAGATGCACAGGCAGTTGGCGTTTTTGATGTTGGCGGTCAGCTTGCGCAGCGCCTGGGACATCAGACGGGCCTGCAGGCCAACGTGGGAGTCACCCATCTCGCCTTCGATTTCCGCTTTCGGAGTCAGGGCCGCCACGGAGTCGACGATGATGACGTCAACGGCGTTGGAGCGAACCAGCATGTCGCAGATCTCCAGCGCCTGTTCACCGGTATCCGGCTGGGAGATGAGCAGGTCGTCGACGTTAACGCCCAGCTTGGCGGCATAGATGGGATCCAGCGCGTGCTCCGCATCGACGAAGGCACAGGTCTTGCCCTTCTTCTGGGCTTCGGCGATCACCTGCAGGGTGAGGGTGGTTTTACCGGAAGATTCCGGGCCGTAGATCTCGACGATACGACCGCACGGCAGACCACCGATCCCCAGTGCCACGTCCAGAGAGAGGGAGCCGGTGGAGATGGCTTCGATATCCATGGTCTTGCTGTCGCCCAGACGCATGATGGAGCCTTTGCCGAACTGCTTTTCAATCTGACCCAGCGCAGCCGCCAGTGCCTTCTGTTTGTTCTGATCCATGCCAATCTCCGCTGGAAATCGTGAGTAAAAAATGAAGTTGGGCTAAGTATACTGTCTATTCATACAGTATCAAGCCCAATTTATCTGAGCAGGGCCAACAGACCCGACAAGGCCTGTCTCACCGCCTGCTGGCGCACCTGCCGGCGATTCCCGTCGAAGCGGGCCAGCAGGGAGTGGTGGCGGCCATTGCTGTCGGCCCAGGCGAACCAGACGGTGCCGACCGGCTTGCCCTCGGTGGAGCCGCCGGGGCCGGCGATACCACTGATAGCAACGCTGATGGAGGCAGACGAGTGCGCCAGCGCGCCGCGGGCCATCTCCAGCACCACCGCCTCGCTCACCGCGCCGTGCCGCTCAAGGCTCTCGCGGCTCACCCCCAGCATCTGCTGTTTGGCCTCGTTGGTGTAGGTGACAAAGCCGCGATCGAACCAGCCGGAGCTACCCGCGATGTCGGTGATGGCCGTAGCCACCCCACCGCCGGTACAGGATTCGGCGGTCGCCGCCAGCCAGCCCCGTTGACCAAGGGCCCGCCCCAGCTCGATGGCGAGGTGCTCTATCTCTGCGTCCAGTTTCATCACAGCTCCTTCTGATTCGTGGAAAGGGCACATTATGCGATCCCGCCGCAGCCCCTCGCAACTGAGCTGATTATCACAAGGCAGATGACTCGCATCAGCCAAATGGTGACGTGAGCCAACCTCCCCCGGCGCGGCGCTTATGTGTAGAATGGCGCCATCAAGCTCAAGGCTCATCACCGCAGACCCGGGCCCGCAGAGGCCCCTTCTGGAATAGAACATGACCGCACAACACCAAGCTACTGGCGCCGCGCCAAGCGCCAATCTCAGCGCCCACACGCCCATGATGCAGCAGTATCTGACCCTCAAGGCCGAGAACCCGGAGATCCTGCTGTTCTACCGGATGGGCGACTTCTACGAGTTGTTCTATGACGATGCCCGCAAAGCCTCCCAGCTGCTCGACATCTCCCTGACCAAGCGCGGCCAGTCGGCCGGCAGCCCCATCCCTATGGCGGGTGTTCCCTATCACGCCATCGAGGGTTATCTGGCCAAGCTGGTGCAGCTCGGCGAATCGGCCGCCATCTGCGAACAGGTGGGGGATCCCGCCACCAGCAAGGGGCCGGTGGAGCGCAAGGTCATTCGCATCATCACCCCGGGCACCGTCTCCGACGAGGCGCTGCTCAGCGAGCGACAGGACAACCTGATCGCCGCCGTCTACCACGATGGCCGCCGCTTCGGCTACGGCACCATGGACATCGGCTCCGGCCGCTTCTTCATCAACCAGTTCGAAAAAGAAGAGACCCTGCTGGCGGAGCTGCAGCGCACCAACCCGGCGGAGCTGCTCTACCCCGAATCGTTCGCCTTCCTGCACCACGTCGAGGGTCGCCGCGGTCTGCGCCGCCGCCCGGAGTGGGAGTTCGAGCTCGGGACTGCCCGCAAGCTGCTCTGCCAACAATTCGGTACCCAGGATCTGGTGGGCTTTGGCGTCGAGCAGAGCGAGACCGCCCTGTGCGCCGCCGGCTGCCTGATGCAGTACGTCAAGGACACCCAGCGCACCGCCCTGCCCCACATTCGCAGCGTGCGCCTCGAGCAGCCCGATCACGCGGTAATCATGGATGCCGCCACCCGCCGCAATCTGGAGCTGACCCAGAATCTGGCCGGCGGTCACGACAACACCCTCTCCGCCGTGCTGGACTGCACCGCCACGCCGATGGGCAGCCGGCTGCTCAAGCGCTGGATCCACCAGCCGATCCGCGATCGGGTGATCCTGAAAGGTCGCCAGAGCACCATCAAGGAGCTGATCGAGCAGAACCTCTATGACGAGTTGGGCGGATTGCTGCGTCAGGTCGGCGATGTGGAGCGGGTGCTGGCGCGTCTGGCCTTGCGCTCGGCCCGTCCGCGCGATCTCACCCGGCTGCGGCAGGCTTTCGCCCAGCTGCCCGAACTGCAACGCCTGCTGGCGGAGAGCGAGCACGAGGCGGTGCAGCAGCTGCGCGAGCGGGCCAGCACCTTCCCCGAGCTCTTCGACCTGCTGGAGCGCGCCGTGATGGAGGTGCCGCCGGTGCTGATCCGCGATGGCGGCGTGATCCGTGAAGGGTTCAACGCCGAGCTGGACGAGCTGCGGGATCTGGCCAACGGCGCCACCGCCAGCCTCGCCCGCATCGAGGAGCGGGAGAAGCTGCTGACCGGCATCAACACCCTCAAGGTGGGTTACAACAAGGTGCACGGCTTCTATATCGAGGTGAGCCGCGCCAACAGCCATCTGGTGCCGGCCCACTACATCCGCCGCCAGACCCTCAAGAACAACGAACGCTACATCATCGACGAGCTGAAGAAGTACGAGGATCGGGTGCTCACCGCCCAGGCGCAGGCGCTGGCGCTGGAGAAACGCCTCTACGAGGAGCTGCTCGATGCTCTGCTGCCGCACCTTGGCGAGCTGCAGGAGTCTGCTGCCGCGCTGGCGGAGCTGGACGTGCTGGCCAACCTGGCCGAGCGGGCCGAGACCCTCGACTATCGCTGCCCCACCCTCATCGACGAGGATCAGATCATCATCGAGGCGGGCCGCCATCCGGTGGTGGAGCAGGTGATGACCGACCCCTTCATCGCCAACCCGATCCGGCTGGAGCGGGAGCGGCGGATGCTGATCATCACCGGCCCCAACATGGGCGGTAAATCGACCTATATGCGCCAGACCGCGCTGATCGTGCTGCTGGCCCATATCGGTGCCTTCGTCCCCGCCGACAGCGCCCGCATCGGCCCCATCGACCGCATCTTTACCCGCATCGGGGCATCGGACGATCTCGCCTCCGGCCGATCCACCTTTATGGTGGAGATGACCGAGACCGCCAACATCCTCAACAACGCCACCGCCCGCAGTCTGGTGCTGATGGACGAAATTGGCCGCGGCACCAGCACCTACGACGGTCTCTCGCTGGCGTGGGCCTGCGCCGAGCAGCTTGCGAGCAAGATTGGCGCCTACACCCTGTTTGCCACCCACTACTTCGAGCTGACCCGCTTGCCGGAGCTGATGAGCGGGCTGGCCAACGTCCACCTGGATGCGGTGGAGCACGGCGACACCATCGCCTTTATGCACGCGGTGCAGGAGGGGGCGGCCAGCCGCTCCTACGGCCTGCAAGTGGCGGCGCTGGCGGGGGTACCCAAA
>NZ_JBCGFD010000027.1:0-10394 GCF_038739755.1 Aeromonas sp. SE22 | reverse complement strand
AATAGAAGGCCTTCCCGATTGGGAAGGCCTTTTTGCTATGGTCGATTTGCCCGTTGGCCACAGCCTTGCACGCCAGAATAGACATCAAAGCCCGGTTATCAGACCGGGCTTTGGCATTTTCAGCATCCTGAAGCCACTAAACAGTGGCTCTTGCCTGAGGGAGGGCACTGGCAGGCCTGCTATTCCCTCCTTTTGGTGTGTAATCGTGGTCGTTTTTCGGGTGATTCGCAACCCTTGGTACTGGATTACTCGCGGCCACCCATCACTGGGCTACAGTCCCGCAGGGAAGGGCCATATTGACCACTCCCTCCTCCATCTGGACATCAATGGTAAAGCCGAGTCGCCTGGCGAGGGTTACCATGCCGCGATTGCTCGGCATGGTCATGCCGGAGAGCTGGTCGATCCCCTGTTCGCTGGCGTAGCGGATGATCTTTTCCATCATCAGCTTGCCGAGTTTTAACCTCTCTCCTTCAGTTCAGAGAGCAGTGGGGGTAGAAAACAGAGTGTTTAAGTGGTGAATTACAGTGAGGCGGCATATGAAGCGCCATGAAAGATAAAGTGATGGGATATAGAGAAGGGATAACAACAAAAAAGCCCACGCAACTTGCGTTGCATGGGCTCGGAATAAATGGCGGAGGAGGTGGGATTTGAACCCACGGATGGTCGCCCATCGCCGGTTTTCAAGACCGGTGCATTCAGCCGCTCTGCCACCCCTCCGCAGCAGTGCGGCGAATATTACCACGCTGATCAGGGTTGTAAATCCCCGGCTGGTTCGATTGCTGGTTAATTGCACGAAATGACCGATTAAATGGGCAAACTGGTTGGAATGAGTGCTTTTTTGGCCTGATTGCTTGACTTGAAAAGAGAGTCCACCACTATAGTGGCCTCCATCATATCCTCTGCAAGATAACATTATGACTATTAAAAATGCCCTGTTTTGCGCTCTGGCGGGCGTAACCTTGCTGGCATCGCCGGTGCAGGCGAGCGAGCTGACCAAGAGTGATGTCGAGCAGATCGTTCGTGACTATCTGGTCAAGAACCCCGAGATCCTGGTCGAGATGTCCAATGCCCTGCGTGCCAAGCAGGAGAGTCAGCAGGCCGAGAGCGATAAGGCGCTGATCAAGGCCCATGCCCAGCAGCTTTATGGCAACAAGGATCCCGAAATGGGCAATCCGAAGGGGTCGCTGACGATTGTCGAGTTCTTCGATTACAACTGCGGTTACTGCAAGCGGGCACATCCGCTGGTCGAGCAGCTGATGGCTGAGGACAAGAATATTCGCTACATCTACAAGCAGTTCCCGATCCTGAGCGAAACCTCCTATTTCGCCGCGCGTGCCGCACTGGCCGTTCAGTTGGGTCAGCCCGACAAGTACCAGGCTTTCCATGAGAAGCTCTATGCCCATCAGGGCCCGCTCTCCGATGAAGCGCAGGTCAAGAAGGTGGCAGAAGAGGCCGGTGTTAACTGGAGCAAGGTAGAGGCCAAGATCAAGGATGGCAGCATCGATCAGAATCTGGGCACCAACCGGGCTCTGGCTGAAGCGCTCGGAATTTCCGGTACGCCCGCCTTTATCATCGGTGACCAGATCCTGCGTGGTGCACCACGGGATTTAGCAAGCCTGAAGAGCTTTATCAAGGATGTGCGTGCTGGCAAAAGCATTCAGTAACGTGCTTGTATCCTGACGGAATAAAAAGAGGGTCGGTATTGCTACCGGCCCTCTTTTCTTTATGTCCCGAGTCACAGGTGGTCGTCGCGAAAGGACCATAACAACGTGCGCAGGACTCGACCTTTCGGTCTCAGTAACAAGTATTAGCAGAGTCGTTCGACTTCCATTCGTATTTATTTAAGCGTCCTGCAGTCGCTTGTGAGAGTTGCTTAATTCAGGTCAGGATTTTTTCTGCTGCCTGCCTTAGAATCGCGTCCCTTGCAGGAGAAAACCCCTATGTTAGTTGATATTTTGCGGCTTGTTTTTATAGCTGGCGGTTTGGTATTCATCTTTATGCTGGTACAAGCGTGCTGGCAAAAACGATGCAACGGGACTTTTGAGTCCACCCCCTTCTGGCCGGTGGCGCTAATCGGCGGTGTTGCCAACTTTCTCGATACCCTGGGGGTTGGCAGCTTTGCGGTCAAAACAGCCTGCTACAAGCAGTTCAAGCTAATCGATGATCGTCTGTTGCCGGGGACTCTCAACGGCCAGTGTGTGTTGCCGACAGTGACTCAGTCGCTGATCTTTGTCGGCGCAGTAGCGGTGGAGCCGCTGACGCTGATCAGCATGATGATTGCTGCCGCAGCCGGTGCTGCCTGGGGGGCTCGTCACGTCGCCTCGTTTGATCGTCAGACCATCCGGCTGGTGATGGCAGTCTCCCTGCTGGTCGTTGCCGGACTGATTTTTGCCGGCCTGCTCGGCCTCTTCCCGGTCGGTGGCGAGGCCATGGGGCTCAGTGGCTACAAGCTGGTGATCGCCCTGATCGGCAACTTTATCTTCGGTGTCCTGATGAATGTGGGGATCGGTCTGTTCGCTCCCTGCATGACGCTAGTCTATCTGCTCGGGATGAACCCGCTGGCGGCGTTCCCCATCATGATGGGATCTACCGCGGTACTTAGCGTCTTCTCTGCAGGCACCTTTATCCGCAAGGGGGCATTTGATGCCAAGGCGGTGCTGGCGGTTGCCATCTTTGGCCCCATTGGTGTGGTGCTGGCAGCCATGCTGGTCAAGTCGATGGATATGGCGATGCTGAAGTGGCTGGTTGCCTTTATCGTCATCTATACCTCCTGGACCATGTACGCCTCCTGGCGGGCTGCTCGTCGCCCCAGTGTGCAACTGGCTGCGGATATCGCTGGTTAGCCTGCACCAGTGCCGCTTCCGCTCTGGCCCCGAGAAAGACATAGAGTCCGAGGGCCAGCAGCAATCCCACCGCACACCCCATCACCCCAATCGCAGGCCAGAGCAGCTCGCTCTGGCCGAGCGACCCTTTGAATAGCAGCAACAACCCTTCGATAGAGACCGCGATCAGGATGGCGGCGATAAAGCGGGTGATGGTGCGTCTTATGGCGCTGTGGCGGAAGATATCCTTATGCAGCAGCACCTCCTCCTCCAGAATGGTTTTGCCCAGATCGAATACCGCCAGTGCCAGCGTCAGAAAGATAATGGCGCTGAGTGCCCCCAGTCGGTTCTGCTGCGCCCCGCATAGCAGCAGATAGAGCTGTTCCAGTCCGTGCCAGATGAGCGTCGCAACGATAAGGAACAGCGCCATGCTGAGTACCACGTAGATGGCCTTGAACCAGGGCATGGCGCGGCGCCGCTCTCTGTCTCCCATCAGCCAGGCGATCAGTTGGTTGAGGCAGAGGGTCAGCTCTCGTCCCTCTCCACGAGCGATCAGGTGCAAGCGGTTCTGCGTGCTTGGACGTGGCGACAGGATGCAAGTCGGCCCCTGATAGCGGTCGATGCTGATGATAAAGGGGTACTCCTTGAGCGCTGCGAGAGGTGCGCCGAGCAAACCATGGATCAGTGGTGTCAGCTCGACCTGATACTCCTGATAACGTCGCAATATATCGATGGGGCTCATCTCTGCCATATGGACCTCGGTGACGTGGGCTCCTGTAGCGGATGTGCAAATAGTGGGCCCGATATATGACAGGCTGAGCGGGAGCATTTGCACCAGAGGGTGGCAAATAAGCGGGAAAGGAGGTCGGGGTGCACCAGAAGCGGGCGTAGATTGCAGATATGGAAAAGGGCCCGTGACGGGCCCTTTGGCGACAAGCAGCGGCGATTTAACCGGCCAGCTTGGCGAAGCTGCGCTCGGCGGCGGCCAGAGTGTGTTCAATCTCCTTGTCGCCGTGAGCCAGCGACAGGAAGCCTGCCTCGTAGGCGCTCGGCGCCAGATAGACGCCCTCTTCGAGCATCAGGTGATAGAAGCGCTTGAAGCGTTCCATATCGCAGCGAGTGACCTGCTCGTAGCGGGTGATTTCGGGCTCCTCGGTGAAGAAGAAGCCGAACATACCACCCACATAGTTGATGGCGAGCGGGATGCCGTGTTTGGCGGCGGCGGCTTTCAGCCCTTCTGCAACACGGGCAGTCTTGGCGCTCAGCTGCTCATAGAGACCCGGCTCCAGCAGCAGATCCAGCATGGTGAGGCCGGCAGCCATGGCCACCGGGTTGCCGGAGAGAGTACCAGCCTGATAGATGGGGCCGGTCGGGGCGATGTGCTGCATCACCTTCTTCTTGCCGCCGAAGGCGCCGACCGGCATGCCGGCACCGATGATCTTGCCGAGGGTGGTGAGATCCGGGTCGATGTTGTAGTGGCCCTGGGCACCGCGCAGGGAGACGCGGAAGCCGGTCATCACCTCGTCCAGGATCAGCAGGGCGCCAAACTCGTCGCAGATGGCGCGCAGCCCCTCCAGGAAACCGGGTACCGGCGGGATGCAGTTCATGTTGCCAGCGACCGGCTCGACGATGATACAGGCGATCTCGCTGCCGTACTGGGCAAAGGCTTCGCGCACCGACGCCAGATCGTTGAAGACGCAGGTCAGGGTATGCTTGGCGAAATCGGCCGGTACGCCCGGGCTGTTGGGCTGACCCAGGGTCAGGGCGCCGGAGCCAGCCTTGACCAGCAGGGAGTCGGCGTGGCCGTGGTAGCAGCCTTCGAATTTGACGATCTTGTCGCGGCCGGTGTAGCCGCGGGCCAGCCGGATGGCGCTCATGGTCGCCTCGGTGCCGGAGTTGACCATCCGCACCTGCTCCATGGAGGGGACGATCTGACGCACTTTCTCGGCCATTAGCACTTCGATCTCGGTCGGCGCGCCGTAGCTCAACCCTTTTTCCACCGCCTTGATGACGGCGGCCTTGATGGCCGGGTGGTTGTGGCCCAGCAGCATGGGGCCCCAGGAACCGATGTAATCCACATAGGCCTGACCATCCACGTCATAGAGGTAGGCGCCATCGGCGTGATCGATGAAGCGGGGCGTACCGCCGACCCCATTGAAGGCGCGGACCGGTGAGTTGACGCCACCCGGAATGGTCTGGCGGGCCTGTTCAAACAGCTGATCTGATTTTGACATGGATCATCCTTAATGGGATTTTGGTCGTCACGCAGGAGAAAGCAGTCGATCGAGACTCGGCAGGTAGGGGCATCAGGAGTATGCTTTGCGCTCTCGCCACCCGGACTCTCGGTCTGCTCCCGTGACAAAAATTTAACGGGCCGACTATAGCAGAAAGCCCCAGCCCTGGGCAGCCGAGCAACGCGCCGGGTGATCCTGATCTCAGCTAGCTGAAGATATGGTGTTTCCAAGTTGGTGTAACAAGATGGCGCAACAAGCTCTCTCCTCTTCCGAACCGTCCGCCTCACCGCGCGGGCCGGTTTCCCGAATCATTCGGCAAGACAGGATGCCCTTGCTGGTTCTGCTGCTGGCGGCACTGGTCGGCACCCTGGCCGGACTGGTGTGCGGCCTGTTCGAGTCAGGCGTGCACTGGCTGGCAGAGCAGCGGCTCGCCCTGCTGGCTGATCGCCCATGGTGGCAGCTCGGCCTGCTTGGCTTTGGCTTCAGCGCCATGCTGGGGTGTATCGGCTACTTCCTGACCCATACTTTTGCCCCCGAGGCCGGTGGCTCCGGCATTCCCGAAATAGAGGGTGCGATGGAGGACCTGCGTCCGGTGCGGTGGTGGCGGGTGTTGCCGGTCAAGTTCTTCGGCGGGGTGTGTACCCTGAGCTCCGGCATGGTGTTGGGACGGGAAGGGCCTTCAGTGCAGATCGGCGGTAACCTCGGCAAGATGGTGGCGGATATCTTCCGGCTGCCCAAGGAGCATGGCCACGCCTTGCTGGCAGCCGGTGCGGCGGGCGGTCTGGCGGCGGCCTTCAATGCACCGCTGGCGGGGATCCTGTTCGTGATGGAGGAGATGCGGCCGCAGTTTCGCTACTCCTTCCTGGCCATCAAGGCGGTGGGGATCTCCGCCATCATGGCGACCCTGATGCTGCAAAACATGAAGGGGCAGGGGGCGGTGATCACCTTGCCTCATTACGATGCGCCAGCCCTCAAGGCGCTCTGGCTGTTCCTCTTTATGGGGGCCACCTTCGGCGTGCTGGGTTTTGTTTTCAACAAGCTGGTGCTGGCCTGTCAGGATGGCTATCTGGCGCTTCACCAGAACAAGCGCCACCGTTTCGTCGCCATCGGTATGCTGGTTGCCGGTACTTTCGGCGTGCTGTCGCTGTTTGCCCCCTCGGTAACGGGCGGCGGCACTGAGCTCATTCCGCATCTGATGGGGGGCGAGTATGCGATGGCGACCCTGTTCCTTATCTTCTCCATCCGTTTGGTAGCAACCCTCATCTGCTTCTGCTCCGGCGCGCCAGGCGGGGTGTTTGCGCCGACCTTGGCCCTCGGCACCCTGTTTGGCGTGGTGTTTGGTCATCTGTTCCATGCTGCTTTTCCGGAGCTTGGCATCGAGCCCGGTGCCTTTGCCATTGCCGGCATGGGAGCGCTGTTTGCCGCGACGGTGCGAGCGCCCATCACGGGTATCGTGCTGGTCACCGAGATGACCGACAACTACCAGCTGATCCTGCCGATGATGATCACCACCATGGGAGCCACTCTTGTGGCGCAAGCGCTGGGCGGTCGTCCTATCTATTCCCAGATCCTTGAGCGAACTTTACGGCTTGCCGCGCGTCAAAAGCGGGGTGATGGCAGTGTGGCCACCAGTTAATTTTCACCATCACCGCCTGTGGCTTCGGTTAGGGCGGTATAGTGAAAGGAGGTCGCAGTTGCCGCTGTGAGGCAAATAACGGGAAAGAGGGCTATGTCCAACCTATTGAAGTTATTGGTGGTGTTCGCAGTAGGTGGTCTGGCCGGTTATTTTGCCGGCAACCATCAGGATCTGGCGCAAAGCAGCTTGCTGGGGGTTCAGCAGGAGACGCTGGATCGCCAGAGCAATGCCATCAGCCAGCTCAAGACGGATCTCGGTCTCAAGGATACCCAGCTCGCCACCCAGCGAGCCGCCTTCGAGCAGCTGCAGACCACCCTGAAGAGTCAGGAGGCGCAGGTGCAGGAGCTCAAGCGCCAGTTGGCCTTTTTCGAGCGGATCATGCGCCCGACTGGCGAGCAGGTTGGGGTGGTAATCGACAACCTGACCCTGCAGGAGAGCAGCATTCCGGGTCGCTACCACTATCGACTGGCTTTGACCCAGCCCGCCAAGAAGCGCGAGCTGTTTCGCGGTCAGGTGCAGATCCGGGTTGAGGGGAGCCTTGGCGACAAGCCCAAAGTGTTGTCCGGGCGGGATCTGGGCATGAAGGTGAGCGAGTGGCGCTACTCCCTGCGCTATTTCCAGCTGCTGGAGGGAAACTGGCAACTGCCGGAAGGGTTTGTGCCGGATCGGATCCGGGTCACCATCAACAAGGATGGCCGGCAACCGGCGCAGGAGCTGCTGGTTGAGTGGGCCGATGCGCTTAAGCCGCTGGTCGCCGCACCGCCTGCTCCGGTGCCCGCTGCAGGTTAAACGTGGTGAATACTTGAACTGAATGGTCGGGTATTGGATAATTTCGCGGTTTCCATGTTTGTGGATCTAATGGTTGTGAGGTCAGTAATGAGTGCAGTAGCAGAAGCCCCGCTGCCCATCCAGATGACGGATGCGGCGGCCAACAAGGTGAAGAACCTGATCACCGAAGAAGAGAATCCGGAGCTCAAGCTGCGGGTCTACATCACGGGTGGGGGCTGCTCTGGTTTCCAGTATGGCTTTACCTTTGATGAGAAGATCAACGACGGCGATACCGTGGTCGAGAAGAATGGCGTCACCATGGTGATCGATCCGATGAGTCTCCAGTATCTGGTTGGCGGCAGTGTGGATTACACCGAGGGGCTGGAAGGTTCACGTTTTACCGTGACCAACCCCAATGCAACCACTACCTGTGGCTGTGGTTCCAGCTTCTCCATCTGATCGCTCCCGACGATCAGACGCAACGGCTCTCGGCAACGAGGGCCGTTTTTCCTTGTGCAGATGGTTGAGTGGAAATAAAAAGGCGCCGATGAGGCGCCTTTTTGATTGGTACAGTTAGCGGGAGCTTGCTGCCGCTACCAGTGGAACCCTGTTCACCGCCTTGCCCATGTAGGCGAGGGTGATGGTCACAATGATGCAGGTGAAGCTCAGCCACATGTAGGGGAGGTAGTCGAGGGTGGCCACACCCAGTACCCCGGCCATAAAGATGCCGTTGTCGCTCCAGGGCACCATGCCGCAGGTAAGGGTGCCGCCAAACTCGGCGTTGCGAGAGAGGTTCTTGCGTGCCAGTCCCAGCCGATCGTAGTTCTTGGCCATGATCTTTGGGGTCAGGATCAGCGATACATACATGGCGGAGCCGAACACGTTGGCCAGGAAAGCGGTGCCAATGGTGTGGGTTGTCAGGCTGCCGGCACTGTTGATGCGCTTCTCGAAGGCGCTGGCGATGACGGAGAGGATACCTACTTTCTCCAGCAGGCCGCCAAAGCCCAGACCGAAGATGATGACAGCGACCGAGCCCAGCATGGACTCCATACCGCCACGACCGAGGATGTTGTCGATGAAGTCGATGCCGGAGGTAATGGCAAACGGGCTGTAGGCAGAGTGCATCGCTTTCACCGGATCCATGTCCTGGAACAGGATGGCCCAGATCAGGCCAAGCAGGGCGCCGAAGCTGATCACCGGGAAGGCGGGCTTGCGGTTGGCCAGCAGGCCCAGCACCAGCACCACCGGCACGATGGCCAGCGGGGTGATGTTGAACTGCTTGTCGAGCGCTTCCATCACCAGATTGACCTGCTCCAGGCTGACGTTGCCCGAATACTGCATGCCGACCACGGTGAACAGCACGGCGGTAATGATGTAGGAGAGCAGGCTGATGGGCAGCATCCCCTTGATGTGCTCCACCACGTCGACGTTGGACATGGTGGATGCCAGCACGACGGAGTCGGAGAGCGGGGAGAGCTTGTCACCGAAATAGACGCCGGAGAGCACGGCACCGGCAACCAGAGGCGCAGGTACGCCGAGGCTGTGGCCAATCCCCATCATGGCGATACCGGCGGTGGCGGCCGACCCCCAGGAGGTGCCGGTGGCCAGCGAGGTCAGCGAGCAGATGATCAGGGTCGCAAGCAGGAAGATGGAAGGGTGAATCACCTTGAGGCCGAAGTAGATGATGCTGGGGACTATGCCACCAGCGATCCAGGTACCGACCAGTGCACCGACGGAGACCAGGATCAGGATGGCCCCCATCCCCTTGGATACCCCATCAACGGCGGCTTGCTCCAGGGACTTGTAGTCATGACCGAGCTTGATGCCAAGCCCCATGATGACGAACCAGGCGATGAACAGTGCCAGCTGGATAGGCAGATCGAGCACGCTGGTGAACGAGAATGCCAGAGCCAGAAAAATGGCCAGACAGGCAAACACCTGCGACATGCTCGGCAATCGGATGTGGTTGTGTTGGTTTTGCATAGATACTTCCTAAACTCTTGCTCGCCAAGGTTGGCTCCTCTCATCCTGTGGATACGCATATCCCGAGGGGCCAACCCAAAAAGAGGCCGCAATCTACCACAAAGTGGGAGGGTTAAAGCCTAACCAAATTGGCAAAATTGCACTTTTGATTGAAAAAATCACAGAATTGTTGATCTCGTAACCCGTTTTTGAGCGCTTTATTGGCATAAAAGCCTATTTTGAGTCTTGTGCTGGAGGAGGGTTGCATCTCTCACTTGTGAATATGATAATTATTATCATTATCTCTGTGGGGGAGGCAAAACATGAACTGGGTGGTGCGGGGAGTGGTGCTACTAACTGGACTGGTTGTGCTCGGATGGGGCCATGACAAAGAGTACGGCATCTGGAGTCTGGGATTTCTGCTGGCTGCCTGGATGATGCTTGAACCCAGATTGAAACCGGCACTGATCCTGTTGCCAGTGGCAGGGCTGACCGGCGTGGTGGCCCTGCTCTGGCAGCATACCGGCTAGTAGGCGTTATGCGTGTTTGACGGGAGCCTGCTTGATCTTCTGTTGGGCCTGCTTGAGCGATTCAACGACATTTTTCTCCATCTCGCTCCGTTTGGCATCGGTCAGGAAGTAGATCATGTCGACATCGTGGCGAATATAGTGGGAGGGGAGCTGGTTGAGGGTGAGGCAGCAGAGATCGGCCATCTGGTCGCTGCTGAGTTTTTGCTGCAGACCCTGCTTTTCAATCTCCTTGAGCACCAGATGCTCGTAGAAGTTGTGAATGTCGGTATCCAGTATCATATGCGTTCCTTGGCATGACGATGGGCGGTGAGTCGTCAAAAGCATAGCCATAACAAGGAGTAAAAACAAAAGGCCCGTCACTTTCGTGATGGGCCTTTTGCGTAATGAATGGTGCGAAGAGAGGGACTCGAACCCTCACATCCGTGGGACACTAACACCTGAA
>NZ_JBCGFD010000026.1:0-15375 GCF_038739755.1 Aeromonas sp. SE22 | reverse complement strand
CGCTTGCCGTGTCGATGGAGGCGCATTATAGGGATCCTGATCACGTTGGCAAGGGTGTTTTTGCATTAAATTCGTATTTTCAGCGCAACCGCTTACTTATTGTTCGAAACGATGATTTATTCCACGAAACACCCCACCACAGTCGCCTCCGGCTATCTTCTTTAGTGCCTTCTCTGCGACAAATCAGGGCCATCATGATTTGATCTCATCCCTCTATATCCTTGGTGATCGAGGTCACTCCTTCGGGTAACATAGCGCCCCTTTGCGATTCACACACTCTTGGGCTTTGGAGAGTTTAATGCCTTTTGCACTTGGCCAGCGTTGGATTAGTGATACAGAGACGGATCTTGGTTTGGGAACTGTCGTTGCTGTTGAAGGACGCATGGTTACCCTGTTGTTCCCGGCTACCGGTGAAAACCGCATGTATGCCAAAGAAGAGGCGCCGGTGACCCGGGTCAGCTTCAATGTGGGCGATCAGATTGCCAGTCACGAAGACTGGACCATGACGGTCGACGAAGTGCAGGAGAAAGATGGCCTGCTTATATATGTAGGTGTTCGCACCGACAATGATGAGCCGGTTGTCCTCAAGGAAGTGTTTCTCAACAACTTTATCAAGTTCAACAAGCCGCAGGATCGCCTGTTCGCCGGTCAGATCGATCGGATGTCCCGCTTTACCCTGCGCTACGAGGCGCTGGTCAACCAGCACAAGCGTCGTCGCAATCCGACCCGCGGTCTGGCCGGTGGCCGGGTCAGCCTGATCCCGCACCAACTCTATATTGCCCACGAGGTGGGTCACCGCTACGCCCCGCGCGTACTGCTGGCCGATGAGGTTGGTCTGGGCAAGACCATCGAAGCGGGCATGATCATTCATCAGCAGCTGCTCTCCGGCCGCGCCCATCGGGTGCTGATCCTGCTGCCCGAAACGCTCCAGCACCAGTGGCTGGTTGAAATGCTGCGCCGCTTCAACCTGCACTTCTCCCTGTTTGACGAGGAGCGCTGCATCGAGGCGTTCGCCGATGCGGAGAACCCCTTCGAGACCGAGCAGCTGGTGATCTGCAGCCTCGACTTCCTGCGCAAGAAGCGTCGTCGCTTCGAGCAGGTACTGGAAGCCGAGTGGGATCTGCTGGTTGTCGACGAAGCGCACCATCTGGAGTGGAGTGAAGAGGCGCCGAGCCGTGCCT
This sequence comes from Aeromonas sp. SE22, assembly GCF_038739755.1. Taxonomy (NCBI): domain Bacteria; kingdom Pseudomonadati; phylum Pseudomonadota; class Gammaproteobacteria; order Aeromonadales; family Aeromonadaceae; genus Aeromonas; species Aeromonas sp. SE22. The sequence goes on along the minus strand of NZ_JBCGFD010000026.1, from coordinate 14,194 downwards.
ATGAAATGGTGGAAGCGCTGGCCGAACAGGTGCCGGGCGTGCTACTGCTGACCGCCACCCCGGATCAGCTGGGCCACCAGAGCCACTTCGCCCGTCTGCGCCTGCTAGATCCCGAGCGTTTCTACGACTACGAGGCCTTTCTCGCCGAGGAGCAGGCCTATGGTCAGGTCGCCAGCGCCGCGCAAGAGCTGCTGGATGGCGAGACCCTGAGCGACAATGCCAAAGCCATCTTGGCCGATCAACTGAGCGGTCTGGATCTCGGCAATGCCGCCGCCCGTCAACAGGCGGTCGCCAAGCTGCTGGATCAGCACGGCACCGGCCGCGTCCTGTTCCGCAACAGCCGCGCCAATATTCAGGGCTTCCCCGAGCGGCATCTCAACGTCTACCCCATGCCGCTGCCGGAGCAGTACAAGACCGCCATCAAGGTGATGGGCATGATGGGTGGCAATGGCGGCGATCTGCAGACCCGCGCCCTGCGCTACCTCTACCCCGAGAAAATCTTCCAGCAGTTTGAAGGTGACAGCGCCAGCTGGACCCAGTTTGACCCGCGCGTTGACTGGCTGCTAGAGCTGCTGATCTCTGCCCGTCAGCAGAAGGTGCTGGTGATCTGCTCCGAAGCGGCCACCGCCATCGCGCTGGAAGAGGCCGTGCGCACCCGCGAGGGGATCCGCGCCGCCGTCTTCCACGAGGGGATGTCCATCCTCGAGCGGGACAAGGCCTCCGCCTATTTCGCTCAAGCTGAGGGTGGCGCCCAGGTGCTGCTCTGCTCCGAGATCGGCTCCGAAGGTCGCAACTTCCAGTTTGCCAGCCATCTGGTGCTGTTCGATCTGCCCCTCAACCCGGATCTGCTGGAGCAGCGGATCGGCCGTCTCGACCGCATCGGTCAGCAGAACACCGTCGAAATCCACGTCCCCTATCTGGAGGGCACCTCCCAGCGCGCCCTGCAGCTCTGGTATCACGATGGCCTCGATGCGTTCGAGCAGACCTGCCCGACCGCCCGCCCGGTATTTGAAGCGGTGCGTGACGAGCTGTTCGAGCTGCTGGCCGCCAATACCGGTGATCAGGCGACCCTCGAAGCGCTGCTAACCCGCACCCGCGAGTTGCACGAGCCGCTCAAGGCCAAGCTGGAACAGGGCCGCGATCGTCTGCTGGAGATCCACTCCAGCGGTGGCGAAGCGGCCAAACAGCTGGTCGAGAAGCTGGCTGCCGAAGATGACGACACCGGCATGATCTCCTTCGCCCTCAAGATGTTCGACGAGATCGGCGTCAATCAGGATGATCGCGGCGAGAACGCGCTGGTGCTGATGCCGGGCGATCACATGCTGGTGCCCAGCTTCCCGGGCCTGCCGCAAGACGGCATGACAATCACCTTTGATCGCACCACCGCCCTGTCGCGGGACGATATGTCGTTCCTCTCCTGGGATCACCCCATGATGCGCGGCGGTATCGACCTGATCCTCGGTTCCGAGATCGGTGCCACCTCGGTGGCTCTGCTCAAGAACAAGGCGCTGCCGGTCGGTTCCATCCTGCTGGAGCTGATCTTCGTCGCCGAGTCTGCGGCTCATCCCCAGCTCTACCGCTTTATGCCGCCGACACCGATCCGCCTGCTGATGGACAAGAACGGCAACAATCTCGGCGAGAAGGTGGCGTTCGATGCGTTCAACCGCCAGCTGACGCCGGTTAACCGCCACCTTGGCAGCAAGCTGGTGACTGCGTCCCAGCCGGTGATCCATGGTCTGATTGGCCAGGGTCAGGCGATTGCCGAAGAGCTGAAGGCCGGGATTGTCGACAAGGCCCGCGCCCAGATGGCGCAGACCCTGCAGCAGGATCTCGATCGTCTGGAGGCGCTCAAGGCGGTCAACCCGAACGTGCGCGACAGCGAGCTGGAATATCTGCGCAATCTGCAGGCAGAATTGCACCACCTGATCGACCAGACCCAGCTCAAGCTGGATGCCATCCGCTTTATTGTGGTGACCCATAACTGATAAAACGGTGAAATGGCCAAACCCAACGCATGTTGGCTGCCATGCACTTTTTATCGTGGTAACCCATAACTGATGGGGGCTTGCCCCCGCTTTGACCAAAGATGCGAGACGCTATGTTTGTATACTCACCGCCCCTGGAACCCTGGCTCGATATCCTGTTCAAGGACAAGGACATCATGGTGGTCAACAAGCCCACTGGCCTGCTGAGCGTCCCCGGGCGCGGCCCCGAGAACGAAGACAGCGTGCTCCATCGGGTCAAGCAGCAGCACCCCAAGGCGGCAGCCGCCCATCGCCTCGACATGGCGACCACCGGTGTGCTGGTGATCCCGCTCAATCCCAACTCCCACCGGGAGCTGAGCCGGCAATTCCGCGAGCGGGAGACCGAGAAGCACTACCTCGCCTGGGTGTGGGGTGAACCGGAGCTGGATGCGGGCGAAGTGGATCTGCCACTCTGCGTCGACTGGCCCAACCGGCCGAAACAGAAAGTTGACCATGAGGAGGGGCGCCATGCCCTGACCCTGTGGCAGAAGCTGAAGGTGGAGAATGGCAACAGCCTGATCAAGCTGACCCCGATTACCGGTCGCTCCCATCAGCTGCGGGTTCATATGCTGGAGCTGGGCCACCCCATCCTCGGCGATAACCTCTACGCCAACCCGGATGCGCTGGCGGCGGCACCACACCTTTATCTGCATGCGGCCAGCCTGACCATCAGCCATCCCCGCAGTGGCGAGCGAATGACCTTCGAGGCGCCAGCCCCTTTCCCGGTCTGAGCCTGACAGGTAACAGCCCAATAAAAAGAAAGCCCCCATCGAGAGATGGGGGCTTTTTTATCGCTCAGACGCGGATATCGATATTGCTTCCGAGGGAAGCGCTGGCCGATGTCGGCGCAGCCGGAGCGGATTGCGCTGCGGTTTGCAGCAATTTCAGTGCGGCTTCGCCCTCTTGGATCTGCTGTTTCTTGGCCAAACTGGCCGCCATCAACGCAGAACCGAACGACGCATTTGCAGAGCTGGATATGTCCATAGGTTACCTCCTGCATCAAAGAGTATCGGCCGCCCTCAGCCAGACATGAGCAATCAATGGACAATAATCCGAACCGGGGCCCGGTTGCATGTCGATCGGGCGAATGCTTTGGAAGGGATAAATCGCCCCGAAACCGCGCCAACTGGGCGCTGTGAGGGGTTATCAGCCATTCGATAAGCAAATGATGCTGGCAATATCATTTAAAAAATAAATGATAAAAAACGCCGCCAAGCCACCCGAAAATGCCTATTCGAGGCCCGCAAGCTCCTCCGCCGTCATCGGCCGCAATACCCGACAAGGGTTGCCGGCCGCCACCACATTGGCGGGCACATCTTTGGTCACCACCGAGCCGGCGCCGATGACGCTGTTATCACCGATGGTGACGCCGGGGCAGATGACGACGCTGCCACCAATCCAGACGTTGTGACCGATCCGTACCGGCTTGCCGAACTCGACACCCCTGATGCGCGGCGCCACCGCCACCGGGTGAGCGGCGGTGTAGATCTGCACCCCGGGCGCCAGCAGCACATTGTCGCCGATGTGCACCTCACAGACGTCGAGGATGGTGCAACCCACGTTGGCGTAGAAGTTCTCGCCGACGAAGATGTTGGCGCCATAGTCGCAGAAGAACGGCGGATTGATGGCGCACTCGTTGCCACGTCCACCGAGCAGCTCGTGCAGCAAAGCATCCCGCGCCGGTTTTTCCTGCCAGCTGGTGTTGAAGGTGTGATAGACCCTGCGGCAGCGCTCGCGCGCCGCTTTCAGCTCGGGATCGCCCGCATCATAAGGCTCCCCCGCCACCATCTTCTGCCACTCGGCACCACGCACCACCTTCTCCATTACCTACTCCATCAGCCAGATCAGGGATTCATAAGGGCGCAGCATACCCGATTGCGGCTGGGCCGGGCTATCCGGGTAGTTGCCGAGCAGCAGCCGACCCTTCCCGCTTTGCAGCTCGGCAGGCAAGGCAAACTCAACCGGCTCGCCGTAGAAGTTGCTCACCACCAGCAGGGTCTGACCGTTGGCGCGGCGGGCATAGGCCCAGATCTGCGGGTGCCCGGTCAGCAGCTCCTGATAATCCCCCTGCGTGAAGATGGGGTGCGCCTTGCGAAGGGCGATGAGATCCCGATAGTGCCAGAACACCGAGTGCTGGTCGGCCAGCGCCGCCTCGGCATTGATCTCGGAATAGTTGGCGGCTGGCTTGAGCCAGGGCGTTCCGCTGGTGAAACCGGCATTGGGGGCGGCTCTCCACTGCATCGGGGTGCGCGAGTTGTCGCGGGACTTGGCACCGAGAATGGCGAGGATCTCGGCCTCGCTCATCCCTTCGGCCTGCTTGATGGCGAAGATGTTGCGGCTCTCTACATCCTGATAGTCATCGATGCGCTGATAGCCGGGGTTGGTCATGCCGATCTCCTCCCCCTGATAGATGTAGGGGGTGCCTTGCAGGCCGTGCAGCGTGCTGGCCAGCATCTTGGCGGCCACTACCCGATGCTCGCCCTCATCGCCGAAGCGGGAGACGATGCGTGGTTGATCGTGGTTGCACCAGAACAGCGCCGACCACCCCTTGCCATGCATGCCGCTCTGCCAGTGGTTGAAGATGCGCTTGAGTTCGAGGAAATCGAACGGCGCCTTGGTCCACTTGTCGCCCTTGGGGTAATCCACCTTCAGATGGTGGAAGTTGAACACCATGGAGAGCTCGGAGCCATCGAGGGCGCCATAGCGCTGGCAGTGCTCCAGCGAAGTAGAGGACATCTCCCCCACCGTCATGGCTCCCACCGGGGCAAACACGTCGCGGCTCACGTCCTGCAAAAATTCGTGGATGCGCGGCCCGTCGGTATAGAAGCGGCGGCCATCGCCAATCTCGTCGTTCGGGAACGCCTGATCCTTGGAGATGAGGTTGATAACGTCGAGGCGGAAACCATCCACCCCCTTCTGGGCCCAGAAGTGGATGATGTTTTTCACCTCGGCGCGCACCGCCGGATTTTCCCAGTTGAGATCCGCCTGCTCGCGGGCAAACAAGTGCAGGTAGTACTGACCGGTAATCTCATCGAGCTCCCAGGCGCTGCCACCAAACTTGGATTGCCAATTGTTGGGCACGCCGCCATCCACCGGATCGCGCCAGATGTAGTAGTCGCGGTAGGGGCTGTTTTTATCGCCAAGCGCCGAATGGAACCAGGCGTGCTCGGTGGAGGTGTGGTTGACCACGATATCCATCACGATGCGGATGTCGCGCGCGTGGGCGGCGGCCAGCAGCGCCTCGAAATCAGCCATGGTGCCGTAGGCGGGGTCGATGGCGTAGTAGTCGGCGATGTCGTAGCCGTTGTCCACCTGCGGCGAGACGTAAACCGGGGTCAGCCAGAGGGCATCGACCCCCAGCGTCTTGAGGTAGTCGAGGCGGGCCATGATCCCCTTGAGATCGCCGGTGCCACGGGCAGCGGAATCCTGAAAGCTCTTGGGATAGATCTGGTAAATCACGGCGCTCTGCCACCAGGGTGTTTGGCTCATGGCTCTTTCTCTTGTCACAAATTGAAATGGAAGAGGGCGACCCCTTGGGTCGCCCTGACAATCAGATTCAGGCGCTGGCTTCGGCCAGCTTGCCGGCCGCTTGCTGGCGCTTGTAGACCAGCAGGGTCAGCACCACCGGCACCACGATGGCGACCAGCATGGCGAGGGAGTAAACGGCCCAGTATTGCGGCTGGATGGAGAGGATGCCCGGCAGGCCGCCTACCCCGATACCGTTGGCCATCACCCCGGCGAAACCGCAGATGAGGGCAGCAAGGCTGGAGCCCACCATGGCGCACAGCATGGGGAACTTGTACTTGAGGTTGATACCGTACATCGCCGGCTCGGTCACCCCGAGGTAGGCGGAGATGGCGGCAGGTACCGAGATCTCCCGTTCGTTCTCCTTGCGGCTAATCAGAATGATGCCGACGACCGCAGAAGCCTGGGCGATGTTGGAGAGGGCGATAAGCGGCCAGATCGGGGTGCCACCCATGCTCTGCATCAGTTGCAAATCCACCGCGTTGGTGGTGTGGTGGATGCCGGTGATGACCAGCGGCGCGTAGAGGAATCCGAACAGGGCGGCACCGATAGGGGCGAAGGAGCCGGTCATGGCGGCCTTGGCAGCGAAGCCGACGCCATCACCCAGCCAGCGGCCGAACGGGCCGATAAAGGCGTGAGCCACGATCACCGCCAGCAGCAGAGAAACAAACGGCACAATCACCAGATAGAGATAGGCCGGAATGATGCGCTTGAGGTTGGTCTCCACCCAGGCGAGGAACACGCCTGCCAGCAGCGCCGGAATGACCTGCGCCTGATAACCCACCTTCTGGATCACGAACAGACCGAAGTCCCACACCTCGGGAGTCTGCTGGCCGATGCCGTAGGCGTTCATCAACTGTGGCGACACCAGCGTGATACCGAGCACGATACCGAGGATCTCGGAGCCACCCATCTTCTTGACCGCAGACCAGCAGACGCCCACCGGCAGGAAGTGGAAGATCGCTTCGCCCAGCAGCCAGAGGAAGGCGTGCACCTGAGCCCAGAACTGGCTGATCTCGGTGAGGGTGTGAGTGCCATCGTCGAACATCTTGATGTCGCCGATGACGTTGCGAAAGCCCAGGATCAAACCACCGGTGATGATGGCGGGCAGCAGCGGCACGAAGATCTCCGCCAGATGGGAGATGCCCCGCTCCAGCGGATTCATATTCTGGCGCGCCGCCTGCTTGGCGGCCTCCTTGCTGCCACCGCTGACGCCGAGCTGTTCGGTCAGCGCCTTGTACCACTGCTCTACCTCGTTGCCGATCACCACCTGGAACTGACCGCCCTGAGTGAAGCTTCCCTTCACCGCCGGGATGGTTTCGATGGCTTTGCTGTCGGCCTTGGCCGGATCGTTCAGGACGAAGCGCAACCGGGTCAGACAGTGGCTGACAGTGGCGATGTTCTCCTTGCCGCCGATCTTGTCGATCAGGGTGGCAAGCTGCTGTGCGTTGATCTTGGACATGGGTCTTCCCTCTGTGACGCCATTGAATAGTGGTCTGCATCGCCCTTGCGAGCCACTCTTTGGGCTCGAGCGTTTTTGGTATCGTTCCCATTTAGCATGCCGACAATCTTGCCAGATCAAAATGGGAACGTTCCCAATTCGTGGCCAGCGTCACAAAAAGCGCGTTTTTTGTTCAGCCCGGAGTGATGGGGGTCACAGGGTGCGGCAGGGGGCTATGGTCGCCAGCGGCGGCTGCTCCTGCTCGATCTGGCCGAGCAGCTGCCGCGCCGCCTGCTCCCCCGCCCCCTTGTAACCGAGATCCAGAGTGAGGGCGTTGGGAAAGAGGAAGGTGAACATGGGGTTGTTGCCAAGGCCGGTCACCAGCACCTCGCTACGCCCTTGTTCTTGCAGGTATTTTGCCGCACCGATGGCGAGGGTGTCGCTGGCGCAGACCAGCGCGCCGGTGGTCGGGGTGAGCAGCTCGGCAGCCAACCGGTAGCCGCTCTGCAGGCTGAGATCGCCGAGGGCGCTGCGCGCCGCCAGCCCCTGCTCGGCGCAGTAGCCGAGGTAGGCGTCGAGCCGGCGCTGGCCGGTGGTGAGGTCGGCAGTATCCACCCCCAGATAGGCGATATCGCGGATACCGCGGGCAGCGAGCTGGCCCAGCATGGTGCGCACCGCCCCGACATCGTCAAAGCAGACCGAGGAGAAACCGGGATGTTCGCGGGCAACCAGCACCAGCTTATCCCTGAGCGGCGCCATGGCGGCATAGTCGAGATCGTTGAAGGCGAACAGGATGATGCCATCCACTCCGCGCCGCTCCAGCACCGCCAGATGCTCCTGTACCTTGGCGGGGGAGAATTTGCTCTCCATCAGCACGGCGTCGTAGCCGCGCTGGTAGAGGGTCTCCAGCATGCCGCGCACCGCCTGATTCTCCGAGCTGGAGTCGAGCCGCGAGACGATGATCCCCACCACCTGCTGGCTCTGGCTGCGCATGGCTCGCGCCGACTTGCTCGGCACGAAGCCGTGCTCGGCGATGATCTGCTCCACCCGCTCGCGGGTCTCCTGCTTCACCTTGGGATCCTGATTGAGCACCCGGGAGACAGTCGACTTGCCGACCCCCGAGAGGCGGGCGATATCGAGGATGGTCAGTTTCTTGTCCATGGATTGACTCACTGGGGCTTGGCGCAGGCGGTGGAAATTGCCCACATTGTTGTGATTAACCCCTGTGAATACAAGCCCATGGCGTTAGAATGCCCTTTTTGCCCCGCTTCGGACGGCGCATCAGGAGGACGCCCACCATGGATCTGCTGGCCAGTCTGCTCTTCTCCCTCTCCATCACAGGTCCCATCTGCGTGATCCTGCTGCTCGGCATCTGGCTCAAACGGCTGGGGCTGCTGCCGGAGCCCTTCACCGAATCCGCCTCCCGGCTGGTGTTTCAGGTCACCCTGCCCGCCCTGCTCTTTCTCAGCATTCTGGGCACCAACTTCGCCACCATGCCGAGCCCCTGGTTTATCGGTTACGGCCTGCTAGCCACCGTCGCCAGCTATCTGGTACTGGAGCTGCTGGCGGGCCGCCTTATCGGCGAGCAGCGACTGCGCGGCATCTTCGTGCAGGGGAGTTTTCGCGGCAACAGCGCCATCATAGGGCTCGCCTACGTGCAAAACGCCTATGGCCACGAGGGGCTGGGGGCGGCAGCGCTCTACGTCGGCGCGGTCACCGTGCTCTACAACATCCTCGCGGTCATCACCCTCACCCGCAGCCTCGGCGGTGCCACCGGTATCCGCCCCATCCTGCTCGGCATCATCAAGAATCCGCTCATCATCGCCATCGTGGCGGCCCTGCCCTTCAGCCTGCTCGGCATCAAGATGCCGCAGCTGCTGCTCACCACCGGCAGCTACTTCGCCAACATGACGTTGCCGCTGGCGCTGCTCTGCACCGGCGCCGCCCTCAGTCTCGGCGCCCTGCGCGGCGGGGCGGCGCTGACCGGCTGGGCCAGCGTGATGCGGCTCTGCCTCATTCCAGCGGTATTCACTCTGGGGGCTGCCCTGCTCGGCTTCAGCCATCTGGAACTCGGCATCCTGTTTCTTATCAGCGCCACCCCGACTGCTGCCGCCAGCTATGTGATGACCCGCGCCATGGGGGGCGACAGCGTGCTGGCGGCAAACATCATCGCCACCACCACCCTCGGCTCGCTGGTCACTACCAGCCTCGGGGCAACCCTGATGAATTACCTCGGTCTGATGTACTGACGGCTTGACCTTGCCGGAGGCGACAGCTTTACCCTTGTGCCATATCAACCGAGGAGAGCATTTATGACCATCGAACTCACCGTCTCCGGCATGTCCTGTGGTGGCTGCGCCGCCAGCCTGCAAAAAGCGCTGCTGGCCCAGCCTGCAGTTACCACCGCAACCGTCGACTTTGCCAACAACAAGGCCGTCATCGAGAGCGAGCTGAGCAAAGCCGAGCTGATCGCCCTGATCGAAGCCAAGGGTTTCTCTGCGAGTTAAATTATCTCTATAGAGGTATAAAACAGGTTAAAAATCTGTACTCACCTGTCTTTTGGTGAGTTTTATCACAGATATTGATGGTTATCTGGGCAAACTGGCTGCAATTATTCCAACCATAAGGATTTGCAGCATGACCCTACCGATCCGCAAGACCCTGCTCGCCGCCGTCGTCGGCCTGACCCTCTCCCCCATGGCCATGGCGCTGCCCAACGTGCATATCCTGGCGACCGGCGGCACCATCGCCGGGGCAGGCCAGTCCGCTACCCAGTCCAACTACGAGGCTGGCAAGGTGGCCATCGAAACCCTGATCGCCGCCGTGCCCGAGATGAAAAACGTGGCCGACGTGCAGGGTGAGCAGGTGGTGAAGATCGGCTCCCAGGACATGAACGACGAGGTGTGGCTCAAGCTGGCCAAGCGGGTCAACGAGCTGCTGGCCAAGGATGATGTGGATGGCATCGTCATCACCCACGGCACCGACACCATGGAAGAGACCGCCTACTTCCTCAATCTGACCGTCAAGAGCGACAAGCCGGTGGTGCTGGTCGGTGCCATGCGCCCCTCCACCGCCATGAGCGCCGACGGCCCGATGAACCTCTACAACGCCGTGGTGACCGCATCTGACCCCGCCTCCAGGGGACGTGGCGTCATGGTAGCGATGAACGACACCGTGCTCGATGCCCGCGACGTCACCAAGACCAACACCACCGGCGTGCAGACCTTTGCTTCCCCCAACTTCGGCCCGCTCGGCTACATCCACAACGGCAAGATCGACTATCAGCGCAGCCCGGCCCGCCTGCACACCAGCAAGACTCCGTTTGACGTGAGCAAGCTCGACAAGCTGCCGCAGGTTGGCATCGTCTACAGCTACGCCAACGCCACTGATCTGCCGGCCAAGGCAATGGTGGATGCCAAGTTCGACGGCATCGTCAGCGCCGGGGTGGGTAACGGCAACCTCTACCACACCCTGTTCGATACTCTGGCCAAGGCGAGCAAGGATGGCATCCGGGTCGTGCGCTCCGCCCGCGTACCGACCGGCTCCACCACTCTGGATGCCGAAATTGATGACGCCAAGTACGGCTTCGTCGCCGCCGAGACCCTCAACCCGCAAAAGGCGCGGGTGCTGCTGATGCTCTCCCTGACCCAGACCAAGGATCCCAAGCAGATCCAGCGCTACTTCCAGCAGTTCTGACAGGGGACTCTGCAATCATGCCAAGGGCGGGATCTCCCGCCCTTTTCTCATCCCTTCGCGTCACTCCCTGCCCCTGCGAGATCAAATTAGCGAGCAGGATCACCCGCTTTCACAAGCACATCGCCGCCAAATTCATTACACTGCCAGCGATATTTTCTACTCAAGGAGTGCAGCTGCAGTATGGAACTGTTGATCCTGTTGGGATTGATCTTGCTTAACGGCCTCTTCGCCATGTCGGAAATCGCCATCGTCACCGCCCGCAAGGCGCGTCTTGGCAAGCTGGCTAATGAAGGAAGCCGCTCGGCGGCCATCGCACTCAAACTCGGCGAAAACCCGACTCATTTCCTCTCCGCCGTGCAGATCGGCATCACCTCCATCGGCCTGCTCAACGGTATCTATGGCGAATCCCTGCTGGCGCAGCCCTTCTCCCTCTGGCTGCAGGAGTGGGGACTCTCCCCCAAGAGCAGCGGACTTATCGCCACCGTCATCGTGGTGGTGGGAGTAACCTACCTCTCCATCGTGGTCGGTGAACTGGTACCCAAGCGGCTTGGCCAACTCAGCGCCGAGCGCATCGCCTGTATGGTGGCGCGCCCCATGCTGTGGCTTGCCATCATGACCCGCCCCTTCGTCTGGCTGCTCTCGGCATCCACCAACACCACCTTGCGCCTGCTGCGGGTCAACCAGAATGGCAACGCCAACGTCACCGAGGAGGAGATCCATGCCATGCTGGTAGAGGGGTCGGAAGCCGGGGTGATCGAGGATCACGAACACACCATGCTGCGCAACGTGTTTCGTTTAGACGAGCGCAGCCTCTCCTCCCTGATGGTGCCGCGCAGCGATATCCGCTATCTGGATCTGGCGCTGCCGCTGGAGGCCAACCTGCAACGGCTGGTGGAGTATCGTCACAGCTTCTTCCCGGTCTGCGACGGCAGCCTGTCGGATCTGGTAGGGGTCATCAACGTCAGCAAGGTGCTGCACGCCTACATCAAGGGAGAGCCCATCGATCTGGCGGCCCTGACCCAGGATTGCAGCCTGCTGCCCGAGACCCTCAACGGGGTCGAGCTGCTCAACCACTTCCGCACCCACAGCGAACAGATGGTGATGGTGGTGGACGAGTATGGCGAGCTGCAGGGGCTGGTCACCCAGCAGGATCTGCTGGAGGCGCTGGCCGGGGATTTCCAGCAGGAGGATGGCGAGGACAACTGGGCATTCCAGCGCGCCGACGGCAGCTGGCTGCTCGATGGCCTGATCCCGCTGCCCGAGTTGAAGGACTGTCTGGAGCTGGTTCGCCTGCCGGAAGAAGAAAAACATCACTATCACACCCTCGGAGGGCTTATCATGCTGCTCCTTGGTCGTGTTCCACACACCGGCGATCTGGTGACCCTGGAACAGTGGCAACTGGAAATTGTTGACATGGATGGTCTGCGCATCGACAAGGTGCTCGCCATGCCCTTGACCGATCAACCCAGCTAACCTGCGGAGTTTGCAAGTATGGAGCGGTTTTACCAACTGGCTCACGCCTTTATGCATCAGGATCTGGTGACCCTGTCCGATCCCAAGATGGCCTTCATGGTTTGCGCCGTCTTACTGACCTTTCTGGTATTGGAAAATGGCTTTATCCCCACCGCTTTCCTGCCCGGCGACAGCCTGTTGATCCTGACCGGCGTCCTCATCTATCAGGACGTGCTCTCCTTCGGGGTGATCCCGCTGCTGATCATGGCCACCTTCGTCGGCACCTGGCTCGGCTACATGCAGGGGCGCTTCCTCGGCCATACCCAGCTCTACCACCGGTTGCTCTCCCATGTGGAAGAGAAGCACCAGCAAAAGGTTTACTACCTGCTGGACAAGTACGGGATCATCACCCTGATCACCGCCCGCTACATTGCCTTCGTCCGCACCGCCTACCCCTACATAGTCGGCGCCACCGAACTGCCGCAGGGCCGCTTTCTCATCGTCAATCTGATCAGCTCCATCATGTGGATCTGCCCGCTGGTGGGCTTCGGCTACTACCTGAGCCACACCAAACTGGCAGCCGAATATCAATCCCAGTTCCTCAGCATCATCATCTACCTGCCGGTGGTGCTGCTGGTCGGTGGCGTCATCGCCCTCATCTGGCGCTGGATCAGCAAGCGCAAGTCCACACGGACCCAGAACTGACGCCAGCTGACCATGCCTGCACGAAGAGCCCTCCCATGGAGGGCTTTTTTGATCCCGCTTTTGCGCAAAGCGCAGAAATAGTCTCGATCGCCCCTTGTAAAGCCCGGTCAAAAATGAGTGAATCTAGCGCCTTTTTTCGATGGGAATGGAGTCGGTAGTATGCGGTGTCGGATTCGCGCAGTTGCGCTGGTTGTCGGCTTGATGGGAATGCTGGGATTGCCTGCGGCGAGTGCCGCCCCCAGCCCTGCCAAGCTGGATGTACGCTCGGAAAGCGCACTGGTGGTAGACGTCAACTCGGGCAAGACCCTTTATCAGAAGAATGCCAACAAGGCCCGCCCCATCGCCTCCCTCACCAAGCTGATGACGGCGCTGGTGGTGCTGGAAGCCCGGCAGAATCTGGATCAGATCATCACGGTCGACAAGGATGACATCGACCGGGTCAAGCACACCCATTCACGCATTCGCATGGGCACCAAGGTGACCCGCCGCGACGCCCTGCATCTGGCGCTGATGTCCTCCGAAAACCGGATGGCCTCCGCCCTCGGCCGCCACTACCCGGGCGGCCGCAGCGCCTTCGTGCGCGCCATGAACAACAAGGCGCGTCAGCTGGGCATGCGCAATACCCACTTCTACGACTCCACCGGCCTCTCGACCCGCAACGTCGCGACTGCGCAGGATCTGGCCAAGTTGGTGGCTGCCGCCTATCGCCAGCCGCTGATCCGCCAGTTCACTCAGGACGAGAACCGCGAGATGCGTTTCAGCACCCCGGCCTACAGCCTGATGTTCAACAACACCAACCCGCTGGTTAAGAACCCGGATTGGGATGTACGCCTCTCCAAGACCGGCTTTACCGATGAAGCGGGCCGCTGTCTGGTAATGCGGGCCAAGCCGGACAACCGCGAGTTGGCCATCGTGCTGCTCAACTCGGTGGGCAAGCGCACCCCGGTCGGCGATGCCAACCGCATTCGCAAATGGCTGAAAAGCTGAGCAAATCACTCCTACTGAAAAAGGATGCTGCGGCATCCTTTTTTATTGCCGCCAAACCGCGCAGAAGCGCGTTAAAGGCATTTGGCGGTAGTGACCAGGTATCCACGCATGCAAGATCAGCCACTGCAAACAGCGAGGTTTGGACGCGGTAGGCTAACGAGGGGCAACGGGCAGGAATAAGTGGGAATACGGGTGTTGCAGCAAGCTGGGAAGAGGCCGTTGCAGCACCATTAGCGGGAACAAGCGAGATGGATAGAGGGTGAAAAATACCCATAAAAAAACAGCCCCGACCGAAGTCGAGGCTGTCTGTATGGTGCGCCCGAGAGGATTCGAACCTCTGACCACCTGGTTCGTAGCCAGGTAC
>NZ_JBCGFD010000025.1:0-19822 GCF_038739755.1 Aeromonas sp. SE22 | reverse complement strand
CTTTGGCCGCTCGGGAACCCCTCCCCAAGTGCGAGGCGCATACTAACAGATCTTCGCTCTTTGTGAACCCCTTGAAGCGTTTCTGGCAGCAAAAAATGACTGTTCGTCGATTTTTTGATACATCGTGCTCAAAATTCAGACTTATCAGCAAGTTGTGCGCTGCTTTTCTATGCAGTCCCGTTGCGGGCTCAGGTCGAAAAATTCAGAATTTGTTGAGAGACAGACAAAAAGACCGCCTGACATGGCGGTCTTTTGCTCAATTGAGCTTGATCTCTGGTGCGACGATTAGCGCTGGAACGGGTAGATGGACCCCAGTTTCAGGATCTGGGTCAGTTCGTCCAGTGCGCTGCGAGACTCCTGCACTAGGGTCGGATCACGCAGATCGTCGAGGGTCAGGCGGTCGCGGTAGTGACGATCGACCCAGCCATCGAGGCGGGCGAACTGGCTGTCGTTGATAAGGCAGGCCTGATTGACCGCCGCGAGTTCGGCATCGTTCATGGCGACCCGCAGCCGCAAACAGGCGGGGCCGCCGCCATTACGCATGCTCTGCTTGACGTCCATGTAGTGAACGGCCTTGATCGGTGTGTTCATGGTCAGCAGCTTGTTCAGGTACGACGACACTGCCGGATTGTCGCGGCACTCGGTAGGGGCGATGATCGCCATTTCGCCATTGGGCAGGGTGAGGATCTGGGTGTTGAACAGATAGGATTTCACTGCATCCAGTACAGATACCTCGGCGGTCGGCACCTCGATAAAGTGCAGCTCCCCTTCGCCAAACTTGGTCTTCACCTCGGCCAGCGCCTGTTCGGTGTTGAGAAATGCTTGCTGGTGGAAGAAGAGCACGTTCTGGTTACCCACCGCGATCACGTCGTTGTGGAATACCCCCTGATCGATCACCTCCGGATTTTGCTGGATAAAGACCACGCTCTCCTCATCAAGACCATGCAGGCGGGCGATGGCCTGACTCGCCTCCAGAGTCTGGCGGGCCGGATAGCGCTTTGGTGCCGTGCGGGAGAGATCAAAGGCGCTGCGACCATAGACGAAGAGCTCGACCCCCGCTTCGCCATAGGCGCGGCAGAGGCGGGTGTGGTTGGCCGCCCCCTCGTCGCCGAAGTGGTCGTTCTCCGGCAGATGGAGGTGGTGACTGAAGTGGCGCTCGTTATTGAACACGGCACGCAGGATCCGGCCAGTGACATCCGGCTCGAGTGAGCGGTGAAACTTGTTGGTCAGGTTGGCGGGGGTGAAGTGAATGCGGCCATCCTGAGTATCGGCACTCGGGGAGACGGTGGCGGCGTTGGCGGTCCACATGCTGGAGGCCGAATAGCAGGCGGCCAGTACGGCAGGAGCCTGTTTGGCGGCCTGCTCCAGCACCCGGGCATCGCTGCCGGTGAAGCCGAGGCGGCGCAGGGTGGCAAGGTCAGGGCGCTCTTGTGGCGCCAGCACCCCCTGGGTCATGCCGAGCTCGGTCAGCGCCTTCATCTTGCGTAGCCCCTGTTTGGCCGCCTCTTTCGGGTTGGAGGCTTCCTGGGCGTTGTTCTGGGAGGCGACGTTGCCGTAGGAGAGACCGGCGTAGTTGTGGGTCGGGCCGACCAGTCCGTCGAAATTGACCTCGAAGTGCTTCATTGAGTACATCCTTTCGATTTTTATGATGGGTAGCGGATTCCTTCCGCGCACAATGCGTCGGGGTGGGGCCATTATAAAGAGATTTTATGTTTTTGTAACAAGCCGGTAACCAGCAGACGTTTTTATGTCGTTTCAGATATAAAAAGAGGGGCCGTATGGCAGAAAAATGAAAAAGCGGTTGCACCCGACGCTGACCCTTCGCATTAATAAATAAAGAAGCAGCGCGGTAGGGGCTGGTCAGGCAAATTGAGTCACAAGATTGCTTTTTCCCGTCAAATCTCTTATACAGCCCCACAAAACCGCACACCAACCCCGTCGGGTGCAATGAGGATAATAGTTACAGCATGGGCAAATCACTGGTCATAGTGGAGTCTCCGGCCAAGGCCAAGACCATCAACAAATATCTGGGCAAGGACTACGTGGTGAAATCCAGCGTGGGTCATGTTCGCGATCTGCCCACCAGCGGCAGCGCCAGCACCGAGCCCAAGAAACCCGTCATTCGCGGCATCAAGTTGAGCGAAACCGAAAAGGCAGCCAAGGAGCGCAAAGCCCTGTTTGCCCGGATGGGGATCAACCCGACTGCGGGCTGGCAGGCCAACTACCAGATTTTGCCCGGCAAGGAGAAGGTGGTCAGCGAGTTGCAGAGTCTGGCCGAGAAGGCCGACACCATCTATCTCGCAACCGACTTGGATAGAGAAGGGGAAGCGATCGCCTGGCACCTGCGCGAGATCATCGGTGGCGATGAGAGCCGCTACAAGCGCGTGGTGTTCAACGAGATCACCAAAACCGCCATCAAGGAGGCGTTTGCCCAGCCCTCCGAGCTCAACATTGACCGCGTCAACGCCCAGCAGGCCCGTCGTTTCCTCGACCGCGTCGTGGGCTACATGGTCTCTCCGCTGCTGTGGAAAAAGCTGGCGCGCGGCCTCTCTGCAGGTCGGGTGCAGTCCGTCGCAGTGCGTCTCATTGTCGATAAAGAGCGCGAAATCAAGGCATTCGTGCCGGTCGAGTTCTGGGATCTCAACGCCGACCTGCTGACTGCCGAGAAGAGCGAGCTGCGCATGGAAGTGGTCAGCCGCAACGGCGCCGACTTCAAGCCGGTCACCCAGGCCGAGACCTTCGCCGCCGTCGCAGCGCTGGAAGGGGTCGACTACAAGGTGGTGAACCGGGAAGACAAGCCGACCGGCTCCAAGCCGTCCGCGCCCTTCATCACATCCACTCTGCAGCAGGCGGCCTCTACTCGTCTGAGCTTCGGGGTCAAGAAGACCATGATGATGGCCCAGCGTCTCTATGAAGCGGGTTACATCACCTATATGCGTACCGACTCCACCAACCTCAGCAAAGAGGCGGTGGACGCGGTGCGGGAATATATCGGCGAGCAGTATGGCGCCGCCTACCTGCCGGCCGAGCCGAATCTGTATGGCGCCAAGGCCAATGCCCAGGAGGCCCACGAAGCGATCCGCCCCTCCAGCGTGCAGGTGACTGCCGAAATGCTGGAAGGGATGGAACCGGATGCGATGCGCCTGTACGACCTCATCTGGCGTCAGTTCGTGGCCTGCCAGATGACCCCGGCCCAGTACGACTCCTCCACCCTGACCGTCAAGGCGGGCGAGTTCGAGCTCAAGGCCCGTGGCCGTACCCTGCGCTTCGCCGGTTGGACCAAGGCGCTGCCGCCGATGGGCCGCAAGGGTGAAGACAGCCAGTTGCCGGCTGTGACTGTCGGCGAGGTTCTGAAACTGGTCAAGCTGGATCCGCGTCAGCACTTCACCAAGCCGCCCGCACGCTTCACCGAAGCTGCGCTGGTACGCGAGCTGGAAAAACGCGGCATCGGCCGTCCGTCTACCTACGCCTCCATCATCTCCACCATCGTCGATCGTGGGTATGTACGGGTCGATAGTCGCCGTTTCTTCGCCGAGAAGATGGGTGAGATTGTCACCGACCGTCTGGTCGAGAACTTCGTCGAGCTGATGAACTACGAGTTCACCGCCAAGATGGAAGACAAGCTCGATGGCATCGCCGAAGGGAGCCTTGAGTGGAAGAAGGTGCTGGATGCCTTCTACGCCGAGTTTACCCATGAGCTGGAGAAAGCGGACAAGGCGCCGGAAGAGGGTGGCATGCGTGCCAACCAGATGGTGCTGACCGATATCGATTGCCCTGATTGCGGCCGCAAGATGGGTATCCGTACCGCCACCACCGGTGTCTTCCTTGGTTGCTCCGGCTATGCCCTGCCGCCGAAAGAGCGCTGCAAGAAGACCATCAACCTGGTCTCTGCCGACGAGTTTGTCTCCGCCACTGACGGCGAAGAGGCGGAAACCGAAGCGCTGCGCGCCAAGCACCGCTGCGGTGTGTGCGGCACCGCGATGGATGCCTACATCATCGACGACAGCCGCAAGCTGCACGTCTGTGGTCGCAACCCCGATTGCGATGGCTACGAAATTGAAAAAGGTCAGTTCAAGCTCAAGGGCTACGAAGGGCCGAGCATCGAGTGTGACCGCTGTGGCAGCGAGATGCAGCTCAAGAACGGCCGTTTCGGCAAGTACATGGGCTGTACCAACGAGACTTGCAAGAACACCCGCAAGATCCTGAAAAACGGTGACATCGCGCCGCCGAAAGAGGATCCGGTACCGCTGCCCGAGCTCAAGTGCACCCAGTCCGACGCCCACTTCGTGCTGCGCGACGGGGCTGCCGGTCTGTTCCTGGCGGCCAGCAACTTCCCCAAATCCCGCGAGACCCGCGCGCCGCTAGTGGAGGAGCTCAAGCGCTTCAAGGATCGCATCTCGGCCAAGCACAAGTATCTGGCGGGAGCCCCGCTCACCGATCCGGATGGCAACCCGGCCATCGTACGCTTCAGTCGCAAGACCAAGGAGCAGTACGTGATGACCGAGGTCAACGGCAAGGCGACCGGCTGGACCGCTCACTACGATAACGGCACCTGGCAAGAGAGTTTGCCAAAGGCGAAGAAAGCCTGATGAGAAAGAGGCCCCGACAAGGGGCCTCTTTGCTTGTTGAGCAGCATATACTGAGTACCAGCTGCAAGGAGTGCAGCGTTGTAACAGGGAGGTGGTGATGGAGATACACGAGATCCGGCCGGGCATGAGCTGCATGACCCGTGAAGGGGCTGCCTATGTGCTGGAAGTGGATCGGCAGAGCTTGCTGGTGCTGCTGCAGCGCGAAGATGAGACCATTCCGGTGCAAGTACGCAGTGACGAGATCCTGGCTCCGCTGGAGTAAGCGTCAGCCCAACAATCACCACTTCAGGTGAAGAACAACGTCAAAACGGCAGTAAAAACAGCAGCTCGGCCAGGTCGGGCTGCCACTGCCAATCCCGCATTCTGACTCGCCCGCCAATCACGGCAACCCCCTCTTCCTGCAACAAGCCGACCTGGGTGGCAAATCCTTCAGACCCATTGGGCAACGAAATGGTACCGACAGCGCCCAGCACCCGATGCCATGGCAGCACCTTGTCGGTCTCCCGCAGCACCTTGCCCACCAGCCTTGCCCGTCCAGGTAGACCCGCCAGATCGGCAACCTGACCGTAGCTGGCCACCTTGCCTGCAGGAATGAGCGCGATAATCGCCTCGATTCTGGCCACTTTTTCATGGGAGGGGTGATACATGGAGAGTCTGCTGTTGCCGTTGAGTGGATGGGTCATTGTGGCTTCTCGGCGGGGCCGGGAGCAAGGCATGGGAGAGGTTGGAATATCTGATATCAGGGGATGGTGGGGCTTGAATGAAAAAAGGCGGCCTGAGGGCCGCCAAAGTAAAGACAACATTACCTCTGTGGCATCCGGTAGCGCACCTGCAGCTGGTCGAGGATCTGCAGCTGGCCGGGCAGCCGGGCGGCGAAGTGCTCCCACCCCTTGCGGGCGGGATCGCTCCAGGCCACCTCGGCCGTGGCCAGCATGCGCGGGAACAACATGTAGTCGAGACGATCGCGCGAGGTGATCAATTCTGACCACAAGGGGCTCAGCACCCCGAGGATGTTATCGCTGGCATGGAAATCGGCTGGGGCAGGATCGCATGAGTAGATCTGCTCCAGATTGAGGGTACCCGCCCAGTAGAGGCCGGGTTCGTGAATATCGGCGCTCCAGGCGAGATCCAGATAGAGGTACTGGGCGGGCGCCATCACCACCGGATAACCGGCTGCGGCCGCGTCCAGCCCCGCCTGAAAGCTGGTCCAGGCGCAGATGGCCGCTTTGCGGCTCACCTTGTCCCCATGCAGGATCTCCTCCCAGCCGATCATCTGTTTGCCTCTGGCGGCCAGATAGCGCTGGCAGTGGCGCAGCAGATGGCCCTGCAGTTCGCGGCAGTCGGAGTAACCCTGCTCGGTCATCAGCTGCTGGCAGGCGGGACTGTCGGTCCAGACGCCGCTTGGAACTTCATCTCCCCCCATGTGGATCTGGGGGCCGGGGAAGAGCTCACACACCTCGTCCAGCACCGCTTCCAGAAAACGGTAGGTGCCGGGCAGCGCCGGGTTGAGCACATTGTCGTCAAAGTGCTGCACCGAGCGGTAGCGGGAGCGATCAGCCTCCTCCACCAGCAGCTCCGGCAGCGCCTTGATGGCGGCGTGGCAGTGACCCGGAATGTCGATTTCGGGGATGATGGTAATGCCAAGCCCTTCGGCATAGGCCACCAGCTCGCGCACCTCGCTCTGGGTGTAGTAGCCACCGTAGGGGTTGGGGCCGCCGCTCAGCTGCGGATCTATGGCCAGATCATGGCCGCGCCAGGCACCCACGGTGGTGAGCTCGGGGAAGGCATTGATCTCGAGGCGCCACCCCTCGTCATCGGTCAGATGCCAGTGGAAGCGGTTGAACTTGTATAGGCTCATCAGCTTGAGCAGCCGCTTGATGGTCGCCGTGCTGTGAAAGTGGCGGGCGCAGTCGAGAAAAATGCCGCGAAAACCAAAGCGCGGGCTGTCCTCCAGCGTCAGGCAGGGCAGGCTCTCGCCATGCTGCAGATACCACTGGGCCAGCGTGACCAGAGCGTGACGCCAGCCGCTCTCGCCCGCAGCGGCAATCACTATCTCCTCTTCGGTGATGGTGAGCCGGTAGGCTTCGGGGGCCAGCGCTGTCTCAACCAGCCTGATCTCTGCGTCGTGATCCTGCTCCAGTGCCAGCGATGTGAGCTCGTTGAAGTGGCCAAGCAAGCCGCTGATATCGCGGATGGCGCTCACGTGGGCCCGCTCGGCGAGGCGAAAATATCCCTCCTGCAGCACCAGATGTGCGGGCTGCGGCACTATGCCGGGCAGAGGCTCGACGTCCGGCAGGTCTGGCTTGCGGGTGAGCGGGTTTTCCAGCCCCAGCTCCTCTGCGGCCGGGGTCACCGGCAGCAGCTGGGGGCCAGTGGTGGCGTCGGGCAGGCTCAGGAAGAAGCCCTGCGGCATGTCGGAGATCTTCTTGATGGGGGTCTGGCGGCAGCAAAACAGGATCTCGTTGCTGCCAGCATGCGGGATCAGCACCTTGTAGCTGCCGCTCTGGCGCTCAAGCTCGCCCCCTTGCAGTGATTCCGGGTCGATATGGCGTGCCAGACAGAAGTGCAGCTTCCACGTCTCAGCCGGCAGGTTGGACAGGGTGAAGGCAAACCAGACATCCTCGCCGTCACGTCGGGTGACCCGGGAGTGGATCAGGGGTGTAGACATGGATAATCCTCTGATTGGGCAAACAGGATGGCCCCGTCGAGTGCATCGCTTCTGGGGGCCACAAGGTTCAGCTCGCCAAGGCGGGGGGTGAGGCGGGTGCCGATACCACCCAGCAGGGCGATCTCGGTGGCACCCAGCAACTTCATTCCCTCCAGCAGGGTGGTGAGTTGGGCACAAGTCTCATCCAGCAACTGGTTGGCGAGCTCATCGCCATCGCTGGCCGCATCGAACACCCAGGGGGCGAAGCGGCCGTAGTCGGCGGGAATGGCGCGAGCAGCCCAGCGCACTACCTCGGTCTGATCCCGTTTGAAGTGGTCGAGCAAACGAATGGCCAGGGTGCTGGGGGGCAGGATGCCATCGTGGCAGAGCAGGGATTGCTGGATGGCGCGTAAGCCCAGCCAGGCGCCACTGCCGAGATCCGAAATGGGAAAGCCCCGTCCAGAGCAGGTGCGGATCTGGTGATTCTTATAAACCAGCCCGACCGAACCGGTGCCGGCGATCAGGATGGCTCCCTCCCGGCCACCAAAGGCGCCGAGGCAAGCGCCGAAGGCATCGGAGGTGAGCCGCACGCTGGCAAAGGGGAAGGGCATCTCGAGCAGGGCGTGATAGCAGTCGGCCAGCTCGGCGGAGGCGAGCGCCAGCCCGACCCCCATCTGTTGTTCGCACTCGATACCGAGTCCGGCCGTAAGGCGGGCGCTGGCGATGGCGGCCAGCACATTGGCATGAGCGTGAGGGATCCCCAGCTCCAGATTGGAGCCGGCGGCGCGCCCTTCGCCGAGCAGCTTGCCGGCCCGATCCCGAATGCGGGCGCGGGTGTGGGTGCCACCGCCATCGACCCCGACCCAGTACTCAATCATGGCGACCTCCTGCGGCATTTTGCCAGCTGATGGCAAGGACAAACCAGGCTGCGTGGGGGATCCACTGCTCGCCCCAGCGCCAGTTCTGATCCAGCCGTTCCCTGTACTCCTCTGGAATAAAGGCCACCTCATTTTCGTCATCAAACCCTGAGGTGATGCCGTTGCAGATGCCCCCCTGCGCATTGGGGTAACCGGCGGTATAGGTGGGATTGTTGATGCCGTGGCCAGCCAACATGCAGGTGTTGAAGGGGTTTTGCCCGAGGATCCAGTCGAGCTGGTGCTGACCGAAAGTGCGCAGCAACCTGCTCTGATGGGGCAGTTGTGCTGCGGCGGCAAAGGCCATCGCGGCCAGCGAGGCCAGCCGGGCATTCTCCCCCTGCCACCAGTAACCGGACTCGTTGTGGTGGGGCATAAAGAAGCTGACGCGCGGCGCTTCATCCACCCCTTTGACATATTGGCGGGCGAGGGAGAAGGGGTTACCCGCCCGTGCGCAGAGTGCCAGCTCGGCGGCCAGCGCCTGCTCCACCACGGTTTGTACCCGAGCCTTGTTCTCCTGATCCGGCTCTACGCCCAGATATTCCAGCAGCGCCAGCACCGGCAGCCCCGCTTCTGCTGCGTGGTAGTAGGGGCGCGAGCCATCCTCGTTGGCCGACCAGTAGTGACCCAGCTCCGGATGAATGCGCTGACGGACGCAGAGCTTGCTGGCGCGGGCTCTCGCCTCGGCCAGCCACTCGGCGCCGAAGGTGCGGGTCAGCTCCACCGCCGCCAGCAGGGCGCAGTAGTCGTCGATGATGTTTTCGACCCCGTCGTCCAGATAGGCAAGGTTGTGCTCACGCAGATGCAGGTAGCCGCGTCTGGCCGCCTCGGCGTAATGGTTGGTATCGAAGTCACCGCCGATGTGCTCGCGGGCAGCGCGGGCCAGTGCGGCAATGGCCATGCCACCCCCCTGGCGGAAACCTGCCTGCCAGTTGGCGGATTTGATCCCCTGCTGGGTGGCGTAGGCGCATAGCTCGCGCTGGGCGGGATCCTTGCTCCACTTGTCGAACAGGGTCATGAAGAAGAAGCCCGACTCATCCTGCATCCGGCAGAGGAAATCGGCGCCGTGCAGCGCCTCGTCATTGAGCCGCTTGCAGAGGTTCACTCCGTCGATATCGCGGCGCGGGGCCAGTAGTTCCCGGCACTTGAGCAGCGACCACACCACCATGGGGGTCTGCTGGGGGTTGAGGTAGTTGGCGTAGGAGAGGTGGCTCAGGTATTTGCTCATGTCGCCGCTGGCATCGAACCAGCCGCCGTGCACATCTCTGTGCTGGTCGGTGCCAAACAGGCGGGCGCAACGGTCGGCCCGATCGAAGGTGCCGCTGGCGCGCTGCCCCTTGAAGTAGTGAATGACATCGGAGAGGCAGTGGCTGGCCAGCAGATCCTGGCCGATGGCAAAACGGGTCGAGCGGACAATGCCTTGGGCAGTGATCGCCTCCAGCCGATAGTGGCCGGGCTCCTTGAATGCAGAGAAGTCGGCGCGCCAGTAAGCACGCCCCTGCCAGCCGGGGACGCTGCCAGCCGCTTGTAGCGGGGTTTCAAACAGGATCTGGCCATCATCAAGGCGTTGCAGCCTGACGTAGCCGCCGAGATCATGGGCGGGGGAGGCTTGCAGCAGGGCTACCTTGTGCCCGTCGCACTCGTAGCCCACCTGATTGATCAAGAGTTCCATCAAGGTATTACTCCTGTGGTTCACCGACTGACGGTGAGGCACATCACGGGGCTATGGCCGCCCCGTATCGAGGCATGGCCGGACTGTGCTGTCCGGCCGGTCTAAGGCTCACCATCACTCGTAGAGGTAGCAACGCACGAAGTGGTTGTCGGCAAGCCTGGTGATGGCTGGCAGGCTCTCCTTGCAGCGGGGCATCGCCTGATTGCAGCGCCCGGCAAAGGGGCAACCGCAGGACTCGGGCGTCCAGAGCGGGATCTCCCCTTTTCGTCCGCCCTCAAGCTCGGCGTGGATGCTCTTCTCGGGGTCTGGCACCGCCGAGATGAGCAGCTGGGTGTAGGGGTGCTGCGGGTGGTGCAGGATCTCGTCCACCTCGCCCCACTCCACCATGTGGCCCACGTACATCACCGCCAGATCTTCCGCCACATAGCGGGCGGTGGCGATGTCGTGGGTTATGTAGAGCATGGAGACGCCAAGCTCATCCTTCATCTGCTCCATCAGGTTGAGGATGCCGATGCGAATGGAGACGTCGAGCATGGAGGTGGGTTCATCCGCCAGTACCACTTCCGCCTCCACCGCCAGATTGCGGGCGATGTTGACCCGCTGGCGCTGGCCGCCGGAGAGCTGGTGCGGATACTTGGCCGCGGTCGCCTTGGCGGGAGTAAGGCCGACCTTCTCCAGCAGGGCGTAGACCATGTCGGGCAGATCTCTTTTGTCGATCACCTTGCTGTGCAGCAGCAGGGGGCGGGCGATGTGGTGATAGATGGTGTGGGTCGGGTTGAGCGAACCAAACGGATCTTGCCATACCATCTGTACGCTCTGGCGATAGTCCAGCAGGGCGGTGCCCTTGTTGAACTCTTCCAGATCGTGGCCGCGATAGAGAATGCGCCCGGCACTGAGCTTGTACATCTTGGCAATGATCTTGGCTATGGTGCTCTTGCCGGAGCCAGACTCCCCCACCACCGCCAGGGCGCGGCCCCGGTGCAGGTTGAAGGTGATGTCGGAGAGTGCCCGCATCTTGCCACTCTTGATGGCATTGGAGTTGACGGGGAAGTCCTTGTAGAGGTGTTGGACTTCGATGATGGGGGCATCGGTTTTGGCGATTTGCATGACAGACATCCTTAACAGCCAGCGGCCTTGTCCAGATAGATCAGGGGATCTTGTTGTTCATCCTGCACGTCATAAAGATGGCAGGCGGTCTGTTGCCCTGGGCGGATCTCGGCCAATCTGGTGTACTCCTGACGGCAGCGCTCGTGCACCTTGCCGCAGCGGGCCTGAAAGCGGCAGCCGACCGGCACCTCCAGCAGGTTGAGCGGGGTGCCCGGGATCCCCTCCAGCACCTTCTTCGGCCCGTGCAGGGGCGGGAAGGAGTTACCGAGCCCTCTGGTATAGGGGTGCAGCGGCGCGGTCAGGATCGCCTTGGAGGGGGCAACCTCCACCAGTTCACCGGCATACATGATGCCGATGCGATCGCAGAACTCCACCATCAGGGAGAGGTCGTGGGTGATGAACAGAATGGAGAAGTTGAACTTCTCTTTCAGGGCATAAACCTTCTGCAGGATCTCCCGCTGCACCACCACATCGAGCGCCGTGGTCGGCTCATCCATGATGAGCAGCTCGGGGTTGAGCGCCATGGCGATGGCAATCACCAGCCGCTGGCGCATGCCGCCGGAGAACTGGTGCGGGTAATCCTTGAGCCGGCTCGGGTGAATATCGACGATGGTAAGCAGCTCCTGGGCGCGCTTGATCGCCTCGTAGCGGGTCATGCCGGGGTTGTGGGCAAGCAGCACGTCGCAGAACTGCTCCTCCATCCGCAGTACCGGGTTCAGGGCGTTCATGGCGGACTGGAACACCACCGACACCTGTTGCCAGCGATAGGAGCGCAGCCGCTCGTCACCGTAGTGGAGGATGTTCTCCCCCTTGAACAGGATCTCGCCGCCGCTGATGTAGGCCGGCGGCTTGTGCAGCCGGGCTACCGAGAAGGCGACGGTGGATTTGCCGCAGCCCGACTCGCCGGCGAGACCGAAGATCTCGCCCTGTTTGATATCGAAGCTCACCGAGTTGACGGCGCGCACGTCACCATTTTCGGTGATGTAGTCGACGCAAAGATTGCGTACTGACAGCAGGGGGTGCTTGTTCATGCTGTCTTCTCCTGTA
Organism: Aeromonas sp. SE22; assembly: GCF_038739755.1. Lineage (NCBI taxonomy): Bacteria > Pseudomonadati > Pseudomonadota > Gammaproteobacteria > Aeromonadales > Aeromonadaceae > Aeromonas > Aeromonas sp. SE22. The sequence goes on along the minus strand of NZ_JBCGFD010000025.1, from coordinate 7,846 downwards.
CAGCTGATACCGCAGAAGGGGTTGGCGCGGCGAGTTTTTTCCAGCGGTTGAGCCCCTTGTGGGAGCGCAGCTGCGGGTTGGCGATCTCGTCGATGGCGAAGTTGAGCAGGGCCAGACCTGCCCCCAGGGTGGCGATGGCAAAGCAGGGGGCCAGGATCTCCCACCAGGCACCGACCAGAATGGCACTGGAGGTCTGGGCGTTGTAGAGCATGATGCCCCAGCTCACCACGGTCGGGTCGCCGAGACCCAGGAACTCCAGGGTCGCTTCGGTGACGATGGCGTAGATGATGGAGCCGATAAAGCTCACCCCGATGATGGAGATGAGGTTGGGCAGGATCTCCACCAGAATGATGCGCCAGGCCGGCTCGCCCAACACTTCGGCGGCGATGACGAACTCCTTCTCGCGCAGGGCCAGGGTCTGGGCCCGGATGACCCGCGCGCCATAGGCCCACGAGGTCAACCCTATTATCACGGCAATCACCGCCGGTGACGCCTCCCCGATAAAGCTCGCCAGCACCAGTAGCAAGGGGAGGTTGGGGATCACCAGCACCACGTTCATCAGGAAGGTGAGGCACTCATCCACCAGACCGCCAAAGTAGCCTGCGGTGATGCCGATGGCGACGGCCAGGGTGCAGACCAGCAGGCCTGCACTAAAGCCCACCAGCAAGGAGATACGGGCGCCGTTGGTGAACTGGGACCAGATATCGTGGCCCATGCGGGTGGTGCCCATCACGAACTCGGCGCTGGGCGGCTGGTGGGGGCGGGCAACCCGTTTGGTCGGCTCGTTGCTGGCCAGCAGGGGGGCAAACAGCGCCATCAGCACGAAGGTAACGACGATGACGAGGCCGCAGGCAGCCTTCTTGTTGCCCAGCAGGATTTTGAGAATGGTCGGCATACGCATCTTATTTGCCTCCTGTACGCAGACGGGGATCCAGGAAGACGTAGAGCACGTCGGCCAGGAAGTTGAAGCTGAGCATGGTGATGGTCATGATGAGCAGCTGCCCCTGAATGAGCGGGTAGTCGCGGGCCAGAATGCCCTGATAGAGGGTCAGGCCCAGGCCGGGATAGTTGAAGATCACCTCGGTGATGAGGGAGCCACCGATGACGAAACCGAGCGCCATGGAGAGGGCGGTGACACTCGGCAGAATGGCGTTGCGGGCGCCGTAGTTGAAGATCACCCGGTTGCTGGAGAGCCCCTTGGCCTTGGCCATGGTGATGTAATCCTCACCCAGCAGGTTGATCATGTTGTTGCGCATGGTGATGAGAAAGCCCCCCACCTGCACCATGGCCAGAGTGCCGACCGGCATGATGGCGTGGGTCAGGATGCTCTTGATGTGCTCCCAGCCCCAGTCCGGCGTGATCTCCGGGCTGTAGGCGTAGCCAATCGGCAGCCATTCAAGACTTACCCCGAACAGGAACAGGGCAAGCAGGGAAACCACCACCGGCGGAATCGCCTGCATCACCAGAGTGAGCGGGGAGAGGATGCTGTCCATCCGGCCGCCGCGATACCAGGCGGCGAAGATGCCGACGATGGATCCGACGGAGAAACTCAGAATGGTGGAGGTGCCCACCAGAAACAGGGTCCAGCCGATGGCGCGGCCCAGCACGTCCGAGACCTGTTGCGGATAGAAGCGCACCGAGGTGCCGAGATCCCAGGTGAAGACACTCTTCACATAGGTAAGAAACTGGGTGCCGATGGGGCCGTCGACAAAGCCGAAGGTGGCCTTGAGTGCTTCCAGTGCGGCGGGTTCCATCATGGCGCCAGCGCGGGCAAACATCACGGAGACAGGATCGCCTGGCATGGCTCGGGGTAACAGGAAGTTGATGGTGGCGGCTACCAGAAAGGCAACCAGATAGAAGGAAAAGCGTCTCAGTATGAATCCCATGATGATACCTTTTACTGCAAGTCCGCCCCGCGTCGGGCATGGCTACCCCAACCCCGGCAGATGCGGGCAGAAGGGGGGATCAACGGGGAAGATGGCCCCCCGCAGGGGGCCGGGATTGTTTAGCTGTTTGGCTTGAGTGCCAGGATGTGCAGCAGACGCTCGGGGGTGTCCGGGTGGAGCTGCGGCTTGGCAACCGGGTTGTCAGCGCTGAACCAGCCGTGGAAACGCTTGGTGCTGTACTCATACCAGGTCGGGTTGTTGAAGACCGGGATGATGGTCTGGTTGGCACCGACCCGCTCCTGAATCGCAAACATGATGTCCTTCTGCTTGGCTGCATCGGCGGTCTGGGTGAAGTCGTCGATCAGTTTGTCCAGCTCGGGATCCTTGTAGCGGGGAGCCGCAAAGCGGTTGCCACGCTCACCCATGTTGCGGGAGTGGAAGGCGGTTTCGAAGTACTTGTGCGGGTTGGCACCGGCAAAGTAGCCCTGCAGCGCCACATCAAAGTCGCCAGTGATGAGGTTCTCGGTCCAGACGGTCGCTTCCGGGGTGGCGGTCTTGGCATTCAGGCCCAGTGCCTGCAGCCCTTCCACGCCGATCTGTACAGTGTTGACCCAGTCGGTCCAGCCGTTCGGCACCAGTACCTTGAACTCGATCTTTTTGCAGCTCGGGGTGTCGAGGAACTTGTCGCCGTCACAATCCTTATAACCAGCCTGCTTCAACAGGGCTTTTGCGCCTTCCAGATCGTACTTGTTGAACTTGCCGTACTTCTTGTCCACATCCGGGTTGTTCCAGGAGGCGAACGCCTTGCCAAGCCCTGACGGGTATTCGTTGACGGTCGGGTAGCCGTAGCCCGCGATATCCACCATGGACTGGCGGTCCATCGCCATGGAGAAGGCGCGGCGGAAGTTGACGTCATTGAAGGCTTCGTGGTTGCCCGGGTTTTTGGTCTGGAAGTTGACGTTGAACGCCACGGTACCGGAGGCCGGGAACCAGTACTTGTTGTTCTTCGGATCGTTGCCGACGTAGAGACGCTCGATATCCGGTACGAAGGAGCCGAACCAGTCGATGTCGCCCTTCATCACAGCAGCCAGCACCTGATCGTTGGTGGCCATCTGCGGCATGCGGATACAGTCGATGGAGAGGTTGGCGTTATCCCAGTAGTGCGGGTTGCGGCACTGGGTGTAGAGCTGGGCGGAGAAGTTCTCCACTTCGGTGAAGGGGCCGGTACCGACCGGTTTGTCGTTGGTAAAGGCAACCGGGTCTTTCACCGACTTCCACTGATGCTCCGGTACGATGGGCACCAGTACCAGATCGTTCACCACGTTGGTGTTGACCTCGGTCAGGTCGAACTTGACCTTGTTCGGGGCCAGCTTCTCGACGCTCTTGATCTGGGTCCAGATTGAGCGCTCATCCAGCGCCTTGTTGGCTTTGACCAGATTGAAGGAGAACAGGATGTCATCAGCAGTAAAGGGCTGACCATCTGACCACTTCACGCCGTCACGCAGATCGAAGGTGACGGATTTCAGGTCTTTGCTGAACTCGTAGTTGGTGGCCAGACGATAGACGGGTTTGCCACCCTGCATATCGTTGAAGATCACCAGCGGTTCATAGATGAAGTGACGGGTAGTGTGCAGCAAGCCTGCTTGCAGGAAGGGGTTGAAGTTCTTGACCCAGGCGGTTTCCTGCTGTGCAACCATGGTCAGCACAGTCTTGTTTTCGGCTGCCATGGCATTGCCGGCAGTACCGGCAAGCATCATGGTTCCCAGCATTACAGCGGTAGAGATTTTGGATACTTTGGCAAGCATATGTTTTCCTTTCTTATTTTTTTGGCATTCCCGAGGGTTCGCCTTGTTTGTGTGAGCACCGGTTTCGCATGCTGATGAGACCGGCCCTCGTTGTTGGTTGGGTGTCTGCACCCTTGTCGTTTTGTTTTCCAACGCCCTTAGCAAAACAGAGTTAACAGGAAAACAACAACTGTTGATTTCGTTGTTTTCGTAAAAATCCCGGGTCTTACGTCAATTTCGTCAAAATTGATTTTTATCTGTTGTAAATCATATCGTTAAGTTCGTTCTCTCTGCGCTAAAAGTTGCCTTGAAAACAACGTTCATGACAAATATGTGACGTGGATCGGCTCGGATTTCAGGGGGTATATCGGGCTTTGTTTTGCTGGAAAAAGAAACCGGTTTGCCAAGTGTGAGCCAGCGCGCATCCTGCGCCGACTCACACCTTGCGGTTGGCAAGCTGACGCAGGGTCTGGGCACTCTGTTGCAACTGCTGGCGCTGTTGCTCGTTGAGCGGGCAGTGGCCCAGCACATACTCGGTGGTGGCAACGACCGTCTTCCAGCGCGGCGATTTGGGCAGGGTGTCCAGATTGAGGTACTTGTCGAGAGTGCGGGTCTGCGGGCTGGATCTGTCCATATAGACGCGCCACAGCTTGCTCTTCTCCGCCAGCACGATTTTGCCCTTGCCGGTGCCCTGCTGCCACGCATCCAGGGTGAGCTGCATGGTCTCCACCAAGGCGCGGCGCAGGGGCTCGTCATCCTGCTGGCGAATGAGGTTGTCGGCCAGCGAGCGGAACTCGCCGCCCAGTCGGCTCAGCTCGCCCAGCAGCTGCTCATCTTCGATGATGGCTTGCCGGGAGAGGTTTTTGAGGGCGTTCTCGAGCGCCACGATACGGCTCTCATCCTGGCGTTGTTCAGTGGTAAAGGTAAGGGCAAAGGCCGCTTGCCCCCCGAGGGTGATGGGCAGGGCGCGGGCGTTGAGCTCATCTTTCTGGCCTGCAACCAGAAACTCGACAATATGCTCCCGCTGGCCAGCCAGATCGGGCCACTGCTCTTTCAGTGGCTCGGCCAGCCACTCGTCGATAGCTTGTCCCTCCATGGTTTCCGGCTCCTGACCCAGCAGGCGAGCCAGTACCCGGGAGGCGAACAGCACTGTACCCTGCTCGTCGATAAAGAGCATGGGGTCGGCCCCTTCGCCGAGCAGCGCCAGCAGGCGCATCTGATCCTGATGGAGTCGCTCTTGCAGGGTGAGGCGGTGCTCTATCTCCTGTTTGAGCAAGCGGTTCTCTACCAGCGAGGCTCGCCCTGCCTTGGCCTCCAGCAAGGCTTTGACCCGGGCGAACAGCTCCTCTTTGCAGAAGGGTTTGACCAGATAGTCGTTGGCGCCGGCATTGAATCCTTCCTCGATATCCTTGGGCTGGTTGAGGGCGGTGAGCAGCAGCACCGGCAGCTTCTCTTTGGGATGATGCTCCCGGAGCCGGCGGCAGACATCGAAGCCGGAGAGGGTCGGCATCATTACATCGAGCAGGATGAGATCCACCGGCTCCTGGGTGAGCTTGGCCAACGCATCGTGGCCATCGCTGCTGGGCAGAATGCGATAGCCGCAGGGCTGCAAGAGGTGACGCAGGATGTGCAGATTGATGGGCTCGTCGTCCACCACCAGGATGAGGGGGGCCCCTTCGGGCGGCGGAGGCAGATCCTCGCTCTCCCAGTCGGGCAGGATGAGCGGCTGCTGGCGCACCAGTTGCAGCTCTATCTGACGGCTGCCCTGAGTCAGCGGAGCACTCTTGCCGGTCGCGAGCGGCAGGGTGAAGGCAAAGGTGGAGCCGACGCTCGGCTCGCTCTGCACGCTCAGCTCGCCACCCATCAAGTGCACCAGCTGCCGCGTGATGGAGAGGCCAAGGCCGGCTCCCTGCTTGCTTACCTCCGGGCTCATTTGTACCAGCGGTTCGAAGATATGCTCCAGATGCTCGGGGGAGATGCCGATGCCGGTATCGGTCACCTTGATGCGCAGGAAGTTGCCCTCCACCATGGCGCTCAGCACCACCTTGCCCTGCGGCGTGTACTTGATGGCGTTGCCGACCAGATTGTAGAGCACCTGTTCGAGGCGCTGCTCGTCAGCCAGCACAGGGGGCAGCTCGGCCGGGCTGATATCCACCAGAGTAAGCGGTTTGGCCTGTACCAGATGCTGGCAGAGATCGAGCACCAGCCGGATCACCCCCTTGGAGGAGACGGGCTGGGGGTGGATCTCCAGCTGGCCGTAGCGCATCTGGTGGTAGTCGAGCAGATCGTCCACCAGACGGGCCAGACCGTCGGCGCTCTTGATGATGAGGCCAAGCTGTTTCTGTTGTCCTTCCGTCAAATCTTGCTGGCTGGCGAGCATCGACTCGGCCATCCCCTTGATGCCGTGGATAGGCGTGCGCAGCTCATGGGAGGTATTGGCCAGCAGTTCATCCTTGAGCTTGTCAGCCTGCTGCAGGCTGAGGTTCTGCTTGTGGGTCAGCTTGACCTGCTGCTGCAGCTCTATGGTCTGCTGCTCGATGAGTTCGATCTTCTCCTTCACCGAGCGCTGCATATGGCGAAACGCCTGCGCCAGCCGGTCGATGTCATCGCCGGTGCGTTCGATGGCGATGGGGTGATCCAGTGCACCATCGGCAACCTGCTCTGCCGCTTCGGTCAGGGAGCGCAGCGGCGCCGTGATGGAGTGGGAGAGCCAGCGGGAGAAGAGGATCAGCAGCAGCAGGGAGCCAGCCCCCAGCACGATGACCAGCGTCTCCAGCTGGCGGATCGGGGCATAGGCCTCGCGGGTGGAGATCTCGGCGATAAAGGCCCACTCGGTATCGAATACCTTCACCTGGGTGTAGGCGGCGAGTACATCGTCATCCTGATAGGAGCGAAACAGCCCGACCCCTTGCTCGCCAGAGAGGGTCTTGGTGACGAGAGGGGTCTGCAGCAGGCGGAAATTCTGGCTGAAACTGTTCTCGACGCTGTACTCCGGCGCCAGCCAGGCATCGGCCCGCATCCGTTTGTCGGGGCCGATGAGAATGGTCTCGCCGGTTTTTCCGAGCCCCTCCCGCTCCGCCATGATCTGGTTGAGCTTGTCTGGCAGCAGCTCGAAGATGACCACCCCGCGCACATAGTCGTACTGCATCACGGGAGCGGCCATGTAGGCGACCACCTGACCGGTCAACTCGTTGCGGCCAAAGTCGGTGAATTCGAAGAGCTGTTGCGGTTTCTGGCCGCCATCGAGGCGCCGTTTGATCTTGGCGAAGGTCTGACCGAGGCCACTGCCCTGATAGGGGCCGGAGAGCAGGTTGGTGGCAAAGTTGGGGTGTTTGGTGACCGAATAGACGACATCGCCGTTGAGGTCGACCAGAAAGATGTCGCTGTAGTTGGATTTGCGCACCATGTCGGCATAGCCGCGATGAAAGCGCTGATGTACCCGGCCATACATCTCGTCAGCCAGAATGAGGGCACTGATGGAGGGTTCGATTTCGACTTCGGGATCCGGCTTTTGCAGCTGATCCCAGGAGCCCGGTACATAGCGTGCCTGTGCCCGGGCCCGGGCCTCTTGCGGTGTGGTGCCCAGTTTTTCAAAGGCACCGGCAAAACCGTAGAAGCGGCCGATACTGTTACCCGCAAAGTCCTGCTGGGAGAAGTTGGTGATCTGCTCCTTGAGGTTGTTGAAATAATCCTCAAGCTGGCTCTTTTTGATGTTGCGAACGGAGACCAGATGGTTGGAAGTCTGGGTGGTGAGGTCCTTGCCGTGGCTGTAGAGGAAGAAGAGGGTGACGACCAGGAATGGCACCATTCCCAACATGAAAAAAGCCAGCATTAGTTGCGGCCTGAGTCCACGAAGCCTGAAGATCCATTTCATCTTGTGAATTTCAATTGAGAATCCGGTTATTAAGCGGCTCAAGTCTCGAACTAAAGCGTAATCATTTCAACGACTTTATCCCAAATTCGCTTGGTTGGTCACAGCTGAACGGCTGATTTTGCAGCAACCCGTCTAAAGGGTGAGCAAACGATCCGGTTGCGGCGCTTAAATGCGAAAAAAGGGTTGTGCTGTCGCTTGGGGTACGTATAATGCGCCTCGTTGTCAGGCAACTGGCACGAAAGCAGTAATGCGGGAATAGCTCAGTTGGTAGAGCACGACCTTGCCAAGGTCGGGGTCGCGAG
>NZ_JBCGFD010000024.1:0-25887 GCF_038739755.1 Aeromonas sp. SE22 | reverse complement strand
GTGATCCAGCAGGCCCGCCACAAACTGCATGAGCTGGAGAGTGCCACCCCGGTGGCCGCCGGTGAAACCCGCCCAGCCCCGATGGCCATGGCGCCCCAGAGCCATCCGGTAGTCGATGAGCTGGAAGCGGTGCGCCCCGACGAGCTCACCCCGCGGCAGGCGCTGGATCTGCTCTATCGCCTCAAGCAGATGCTGTAACCAGCGCCTGCCGATCAGAAAGATAAAAGGGGAACCGCGAGGTTCCCCTTTTCATTCGCACCAGCGCCCCGCGCCCTAACGGGGCACACGGATCCCGCCGGTTACCCCTTTAGGGCTGAACAGCACCTGCCAGAGCTGAATATCCCGCGCCCGGAATGCCCCGGCACAAGCATTCAGGTAATAGGTGAACATCCGGTAGAAGCGCTCGTTGTAATGCGCCTTCAATTTCGGCCAGGCCGCATTGAAACGAGTCAGCCAGGCCATCAGGGTGCGATCATAATCGGCACCGAAATTGTGCCAATCTTCCATAACAAATTGTTTTTCACTGCTCTGGGCTATTTGCAATATCGAGGGGAGACAACCATTCGGAAAAATATATTTATCAATCCACTTGTCAACATTCAAATCAGTTTTATTTGAGCCGATGGAGTGCAATAGAAAAAGGCCATCTTCTACCAGATTATTGGCAACCACCTCAAAATAGGTCGCATAGTTTTTCGGCCCGACGTGTTCAAACATCCCGACCGATACAATCCGGTCAAATTGCTCGTTGAGGTCGCGATAATCCTGCAGGCGGATCTCGACCGGCAACCCGGAACAGTTCTCCTGTGCCAGCGCCTGCTGCTCCGCCGAGATGGTCACACCGACCACCGACACCCCATAATGCTCGGCAGCAAAACGTGCCAGTCCACCCCAGCCACATCCGATATCCAGCAGCCGCATCCCCTTTTGCAGCCGCAGCTTCTCGCAAATCAGGTGCAGTTTATCGCTCTGCGCCTGCTCCAGATTATCGGCACTGGCCCAGTAACCACAGGAGTACTGCATATAGGGGTCCAGCATCAGTTCAAACAGATCGTTGCCAAGATCATAATGTTCCCGTCCGACCTGCCAGGCACGTCTGCGACTCTGCCTGTTCACCAGTCGGCTGGTGAGTACATAGGCAATGTCGGAGAGGTGACGCGGAATACGCTCTTCAACTCCGGCCACCAGCAGGCGATGGAACAGCATGTCAAGCCGCGGGCAATCCCACCAGCCATCCATGTAGCTCTCACCCAGTCCCAACGACCCCTCTTTGATAACCCGGGAGAAAAAGAGGTGATTATTTATTTTGATATCATATGGCTGGGGGCCATTAATCGTCACACCGGCATATTCAAGCAGCTCTGCGACAATATTGTAATAGTGGCTTTCAGCTACGCACAATTCCAACTCTTGGGTTGCCATAACAATATTCCTTTTCAATTTTCAGATAATCCTCCCTGGCATATAAATAGCGACCAAAAACAACATAGGTGAAAATAAGGGAAAAAGATGCCCCGTCATCAACCATCAAATAATGGGATGAATCTATATGTCACCTGGTTGCTGCCGGCTAGCAAGTCATGCCGATGGCGGATCAACAGCTACAACGCAAATAGAGGAATGAACCGACCTTTGATATAGCCAGACTCATCCAATCAATGTTTGGCCCTCAGGCGACTGCCATCACCTCGCCAGCCGCCCGCAGCAGACTCTGGCGCCCTTGCCAGTAACCCTGCAGATAGCCGGACTCCAGCTTGAGCTGATCGCGGGTAAAGCGGGAGACCGGAAAACCGGCCGGTGGCGCGATCACCTCGATCTCGCAATCGGCGGGCGGAGTTTCGATAAAGTCGAGGGCGCGGTTGTAGGCCACATCCCGTGCCAGCATCGCCTGTGCCAGTGCAGGCTGGGTCTTGAGCAGCGCCTTCACCATCCAGCAGAAGCGGGCCGGCTTCTTGCGATAACCGCGCGGCTCGGAGAGCACCACCGTCATCCGCCGTGCCCCGCGTCGATAGGCCTCGATCACCGGGATGGAGTCGCTGATGCCGCCATCCGCCATGGGACGGCCATCGACAGAGGGAGTCTCGTGCTGCACCACCGGCAGGGCGCAGGTGGCAGTCAGCACCTCGTCCATGTTGTCGGGGCGCACCGGCAGGTAGACGGCTTCACCGGTCGCCACATCGGTGGTGACCGCATAGAAGGGAATGCGGCAGGCGGAGAAGGTGTCGAGATCGAGGGGAAAACGGTAACGACTGGTTCGCCAGAGCCAGCTGATATCCACCAGATCGCCCCCCTTGACGAAGCGCAGCGGGTCGAGAAAGTCGCTGCTGCAGGCCAGCTCGGTGATGATGTGATGGCTGCGGCGTGGCTGCTCGCTCAGGTAAGAGACCAGATTGGTCGCCCCGGCCGAGACGCCCATGACGAAATCGAACGGGTAGTGGTGGCTTTCCACGAAGGCATCGAGCACGCCACTGGCGAAGATGCCGCGCATGGCGCCCCCTTCGACAATGAGCGCGTTGGTAGCAGAAGAGAACATGTGAAGGCTCCGTCAGCGGTAACAAATCCGGGGCATGCCCCGATCGGTGATGGACGCCTTCATGTCGGACACCAAGACGCCTGAACTGGACGGTTCGGACAGTGTCGCTGCGCCGATACCGTGAAGCAAAGCCAGTATATGCAGCAGAAAATCATTCTAAAAATGAATTTAAATAATAAACATCATGCCACTTTGGAATGATTTGCACCGCAAAAAGGCCAGCCGCAGGGCTGGCCGTGTTTTCGCTTCACTCAGGGCAAGCCGGGGCCAAAACGCCCGGTCACCGGATCGTAGTGGTAGGCGTCGTAATCAAAGTCGATCCCTTTGAGCAACGGATTGGGCAGCTCGAACAACTGCCGCTCATGGAGCCTGGCCTGATCGAGGGAGGGTTTGAAGTGGTGCAGCCAGAGTCGCTGCAGCGACCCATCCTGCCACGCCAGCTTGAGCCCGGCCTGAATGCGCCGGATCCCCGCCTGATTCTCCTTGAAGGTGTAAAAGAGATGGAGGAATGGGTAGTGCAGGGCGATATGCTGCTCCACGGTGAGGCCGGGCAGATCCCGGTGCTGCTCCAGCTCGGTGAAGAGCTCGTTGGCGCCGCGGCAGAAGAGATCGGCCCGCCCGCGTGCCACCAGCTTGAACAGCCGTTCGTAGCTGTCCACCTCCTGCACCTGCAGACCGGCCGCCCGCAGAATGGCGGCATCCTGCCAGCCGCGCCCCTGCACGTTCTGGTACTGCTTGAGCTGCTCGAAGCGGGTCACCCCGGCAATGGCCTTCGCCTGCTGCGGGCTGACGAAGCAAATGCGATAGCCGAGGATGCCGAGCTCAACCGGAAAGCGGACATAGTCGAGGGCCTCACCGCTATCGGGCTGCGGCGTATCGACGGCAAAGAAGTTGGGATAGAGGTTGGTCTGCAGAACCTGCCGCAGCCGGATCCGGTTCATCGGTGGTGCAGCCCGCAGCTCGTAGTCGCCGAAGCTGTCGCGGGTCTTCTCCAGCGCCAGTTGCAGCAGCTCGCGAAAATAGATGGTGCGCTGATCCCGGTCGCTCTCCGGGCTGATATGGGTAAAGACGTCGCTCGCCCGCAGGGGGGCGGCAAGAAGTGAGAGGCTGCACAGCAGCAAGAAGGACGCGAGGCGATGAAAGGTCATACTGCTCATCCCGGGAATACACGCTCACTAGAGTGTAGCGCCGGGATGGGCAGCCTTGTAAAGGGAAGCTCAGCCTACCAGAACATCCGGCCCAACAGGGGCGCCAGCAGCACGGTCACCATACCGGCAATCATCATCACCATGCTGGAGACCACCCCCTCTTCGTTACCCATCTGATAAGCCTTTGCGGTGCCGGCGCCATGGGCCGAGGCGCCAAACCCCGCCCCCTTGCCGAGACGGCTGCGAATGGCCAGCACGGTGAGCACGCTCTCCCCCACCGCCATGCCGATGACGCCGGTCAGCACCACAAACAGCGCCGTGAGATCGCTCTGACCGCCGATGGCGCGGGTCGCCTCCACCGCAAACGGCGTGGTGATGGAGCGCATCGCCAGACTGCGCTGCAACATGTCGGAGAGATCGAGCCAGCGGGCCAGCAGCACGGTACTCCCCACCGCCATGATGACCGATGCGACCACCCCCACCGACAGCGACAGCCAGTGGCGACGAATGAGCTGGCGGTTCTCGTAGACCGGCACCGCGAAGGCGACGGTCGCCGGGCCCAGCAGCCAGAGCAGCCAGTGGGATTCCGCCATGTAGTCCTGATAGGGGATGTGGAACAGCAGCACCACGGCCACCAGCAGGGTCGGCGCCAGCAGCAGCGGCATCAGCGGCAGGATCCGCTTTTTGCCGTAGAGCCATTTGCTGGCGTAGTAGAAGAGCAGGGTGAGGGCGAAACAGATCAGCCCGAGCAGGGTATCAGACATGACGGCGACTCCGGCGGGCCAGTTTCAGTTCGAGGCGGTACACCCGATCCACCACCAGTGCCGTGGTGCCGAGTACCAGAGTGGTGCTCACCAGCAGCACCACCATGATGCGCCACCCCTCTTGCAGCAGCAGCTCCTGATAGTTGACCACCGCCACCACGGCAGGGACGAAGAAGAGCAGCATCTCGGCCAGCAGCCAGCGCGCACCGGCACTGAACCACTCGGCCTTGACTACCCCGAGCAGGATGCAGGCCAGCAGCAACAGCATGCCGGTGAGGTTGGCGGGCAGCGGCAGGTGGAGGGTTCGAACCGCGGTATCGGCCAGCAACCAGATGGCTGCCAGCAACACAATCTGGAAGGGAGTCTGTAACCAGCGCAGGGCAAGGGATTTCATGATTAAGGGTCTTTCTGTGAACTGGTTCACAGTATAGAGAGAGGCAAAACCTTCCAGAAATGAATTTAAATTATCAACTTCATGCCTGAAAGGAATGCATCACCCCTCCCGCAGTATGCGGCCAAGGTCGCGGCAGAGCTGGCGCAGGGTGCCGTTATCGAGGCCGGCATAGCCGAGCAGCCACCCCTCCCGATCCGACTCTCCCAGATAGAAGGGACGCAGAGGTCGCAATCCCAACCCCTGCCGGTTGGCCACGTTTGTCCAGCGCGCCTCGCCGCCGGGGGGCAACAGCGCGCTGCACTGCAAGCCGGCACCGGTGTGGATGGGGGTCAGCTGCGGACACTGTTCGGCCAGCTGGGCCAGCAGCAGATCCCGCCGACTGCGGTAGAGCAGCCGCATCTGGCGCAGGTGGCTGGCAAAGTAGCCCCCCTGCAGAAACTCGGCAGTCACCGCCTGCAACAGCTGGTTGCTGTGGCCGTCGAACGCGGCGCGCGCGCGGGCGAAAGGCTCCAGCAGCGCCGGTGGCAGCACCAGATAGGCAAGGCGCAGCGAACCGAACAGCACCTTGCTGAAGGTACCCACATAGATGACCCGGCCGCTGCGATCCAGCCCCTGCAACGAGGGGAGCGGCCGCTGGTCGTACTGAAACTCGCCGTCATAGTCATCCTCCAGGATCCAGGCCTGCTCCCGCTCGGCGCGGGCCAGCAGCGCCATGCGCCGGGGCAGGCTCATCGCCATGCCGAGGGGATATTGATGGGAAGGGGTGGTGTAGATGAGGCGCGGCGCCGGATGATCGCCCGCCGGGTTGAGCCCCTCCTCATCCACCGGCACTGGATGGAGGTGCGCCCCGGCGGCCTGCATCGCATTGCGCGCGCCGAGGTAACCCGGCTCCTCCAGCCAGACCGTATCACCAGGGTCGAGCAGCAGCTGGGCGGCGAGCTGGATCCCCTGCTGGGAGCTGGTGAGCAGCAGCACCTGCTCCGGGTGGCAGACCAGTCCGCGCGACTGCACCAGATAGGCGGCGATGGCCTGGCGCAGGGCGGGCAGACCGGCGGGATCGCCATACTGCATCAGGCGCGGCCCGTGCCGGCGCCACTGCTGCTGCAACAACCGCCCCCACAGCTCGCGGGGAAAGGCGAGCGTATCGCCCTGACCGCTGGCAAAACTGTGCGGGGTGCCCGTCTCCTCCTGACAGGCGCCGCTGGCGAGGATCGCCGCCCCGCGCCTGGACAGGGGGGCACCACCGCACTGGCTGCTGCGCGGTGCGGGCACCACCGCCAGCGCTACGAAGCTGCCCACGCCGACCCGGCGGGTCAGGTAGCCCTCCGCCTCCAGCCGGCCATAAGCCTGCTCAACCGTGCCGCGCGACAGGGAGAGATCCCGCGCCAGCACCCGGCTCGGCGGCAGGCGGCTGCCCTGCGGCAGGTGACCGGCGAGGATGGCATCGCGCACCGTGCGCACCAGCCGTTCCTGCACCGGCAGGCTGGCATCGTTCTCGGCAAACAGGGTCGGCAAGGCGCTCATTGGTCTACTCCATCAAGCAGAATTGGTACATCCGTGTGAACCATTATGCCGCTAGAGTGGAGCTCTGCCATCAGACAAGGAGTTAATCATGAGTCACGTTCGTTCCACCGGTCTGCTCTCGCCCGAGCAGGCCGCCCTCTTCTTCGAGGCCCAGCTCGCCTGCCGCACCGATGCCGCCGATCTGGCCGCCGACCTGATGGCGGCAACGGCCGGCATCGTCGTCATCGACACCCGCTCGCCAGCGCACTACGCCGCCGGCCACATTCCCGGGGCCATCTCCCTGCCGCACCGGGAGATGGTGCCAGAGCGGGTGGCCGGGCTCGATCGCGATGCCATCTACGTCTGCTACTGCGACGGCATCGGCTGCAACGGCTCGACTCGGGGAGCTTACAAGCTGGCGCGCCTCGGTTTTCGGGTCAAGGAGCTGATCGGTGGCCTCCACTGGTGGCAGCGGGATGGCTTTGCGGTCGCGCTCGGCGACGAGCCGGGTCAGCTGGCCAACGAGGAGGTGCGCTGTGGCTGCTGAGCTCAACGAATTTGGCCAACCGCTCGGGCCACTGGTCGCCGGCTGGGATGGCGCCCGTTTCCCCGACGCGCAACGGCTTGAGGGGTGGGGCTGTCGCTGCGAGCCACTCGATCCGGCCCGCCACGAAGCGAGCCTCTGGCAAGCCTTCGGCGAGGATGACGGGAGCCTTTGGACCTACCTCACCAGCGGCCCCTTCCCGAGCCGCACCGAGTGGCAGGGATGGCTGGCGCGTATGGCGGCGGGGCGGGATCCCCAGTTCTACGCCATCGTCGATGCCGCCAGCGGGCGCGCCCTCGGGCTCGCCAGCTTTCTGCGCATCGACCCTCTCGCTGGCAGCATCGAGGTGGGCTGGCTCCACTTCGCCCCGGCGATGCGCCGCACCCGGCTCGCCACCGCCGCCATGGCGCTGATGATGGCGCGCGCCTTCGCCCTCGGCTATCGCCGTTACGAGTGGAAGTGCAACGCCCTCAACCTCCCCTCCCGGCAGGCGGCGCTGCGGCTCGGTTTCACCTTCGAGGGGATCTTCCGGCAGGCCCGGGTCGACAAGGAGCGCTCGCGCGATACCGCCTGGTTCTCGGTGATCGACAGCGAGTGGCCCGCCCTGCAGGCGACCCTTGCCCGCTGGCTGGACGATGCCAACTTTGACCAGAGCGGGCGCCAGCGCCTCTCCCTCTCGGCGCTCACCGCCGCCCTGCGCGGCAACTGAATACATACGGGCGGGCACCCTGGCCGCCCCACGTTTTTCCTGCCATCCGATCGGCCAGCCTGTTTATCCCCTGCTCGCAGCACGCCTCACCCCGTTGAGAGGCTCAGATCCTTCATGAAATGAATTAGAATGAGTCATTTCATGCCATATTGGCATGATTAGAGCCCTTGTTATCCCGGGAGAGCCCATGGATATTCGCGCCCTGCGCTACTTTGTCGAACTGGTTCGGGAGCAGAGCTTCACCCGCGCCTCGGAGAAGCTGTTCGTCACCCAGCCCACCATCAGCAAGATGATCCGCAATATCGAGGAGGAGCTGGGCCTGCCCCTGCTCAACCGGGAGGGGCGTCGCTTTACCCTGACCGACAGCGGGCAGGTGCTGTTCCAGCGGGCCCAGACCATTCTGGCCGAGATGCAGCAGCTGGAGGCGGAGCTGGCGGATCTGCAGAGCCTGCAGCATGGCCGCCTCACCCTCGGCATTCCCCCCATGGTGGGTCACCTCTACGCTGATCTCATTCGCGCCTACCGCACCAGCTACCCCAAGGTGGAGCTGACGCTGGTGGAGTATGGTGGCCGCCTGATCGAACAGGCGGTGCTGGAGGGGGAGCTGGATATCGCCATCACCATGCTGCCGACCAAGGAGGGAGGCGCCCTCAACGCGCTAGATCTGGATCAATACCCGATTCGGGTAGTACTGCCGGACCAGCCACGCTGGCACGGCGATGCACCACTGCGACTGGAATCCCTACAGGATGAGCCCTTCCTGCTCTATACCCAGACTCTGGCATTCACCCTGAGCGAACGGCTGGAGCAGGCGTGTCAGGAAGCTGGCTTTGTGCCGCAGGTGGCGGCACGCAGCAGTCAGTGGGATTTTCTCACCGCCATGGTGCGCAGCGGCATGGGGATCGCCTTTCTGCCGGAGCCGGTCTGCAATCGGCTCATACCAGACGGCCTGGTGTTGCGACCACTTGAGCTCGAGCTGAGCTGGCGACTCGGGGTGATCTGGCCGCGCGAGCGCTATCTGTCGCACACTGCCGAGGCCTGGCTGGAGCTGTGCCGCAAGTGGCGGGAGCCTCACTGATCGCCGAAGCGATCGGTGAGCGGATTGTAGAAATAGGGGCGGTAATCGAAGCTGATCCCCTTGAGAAAGGGGTTCTCCAGCTTGATCAGCCGCCGCTGCCGGGGGTGGGCAAAGGCGATGGCCGGGCCGAAGCTCTTGCGCCACAGCGCCTGCAGCGAGCCATCCTGCCAGGCGATTTGCAGCCCCTGCTCGACCCGTTTGAGCGCCTCGCGGTTGTTGGCATTGGTATAGAAAACCCGGGGCAGCGGGTAGTAGATCATCAGGGCATCGTCGACCTTGAGCCCCTCCACCTCGTTGTGGGTGAGCTGTTCGCTGCGCAGCTCGCTCACCCCGCGGCAGAAGAGATCGAAACGGCCGCGCGCCACCATCTTGAACAGCTTCTCGTAGCCATCCACCTCCATCACCTCCAGCCCGGCGTGGCGCAGAATATCCACATCGAGCCACCCCTTGCCCTGACCGAAGGTGAAGCGGCGCAGGCCCGCAAGATCGGTCACCTGCCTGACTGCCGCCTGCTGCTGCGGGCTGACAAAACAGATGCGGTAGCTGACGATCCCCAGATGCACCGGAAAGCGGGCATAGGCCAGCCCCAGCCCCTCGCGGGTGCTGCTGTAACTGTCCATGGCAAAGAGGTTGGGGAAGCTGTCGAGCTGCATGCTGACCCGCTCGCGAGCCTTGGTCATGGGAGGCGCGGCCTCCATCACATAGTCACCAAACTGGTCGCGCGTCTTGTCGAGGGCGAGACGCAGCAGTTCCCGATCGTAGGTGGTGCGCGGATCCCGCTCGCTCTCGGGACTGATATAGGTAAAGCGGGTCACCGCCTCGACCGCCAGCGGGAACAGTGCCAGCAGGCTGGCCACCAGCAGCGCCAGCCACCGCCCTGCAAACCGCTCTGCCGTTCCATGGCTTATCGCTCTCATCCCTGTTAGTCCCCTGCCCGGTGGGTCTGTCTGAAACTGGCCACATAGTGCTGATAGGCGGGCGAGTTGCGCACCGCCTCGATGGCATCCCACACCTGCTGGCTCTCATGCGGATGGCTCTGGCGGAAGGTGTGGGAGAAGACCAGATAGTAGGGTTTCTCCACCAGCACCGGCGCCAGTCGCTCGATCTGCCCTTGCAGGTCGGGATGGGCCGCCAGCAGGCTGTCGGCCACTTCGGTCTGCAAGGCGGTGGCGGCGGCCCGATCCATCACCAGCTTTTTCAATATGATGAGCGGATCCCGGCTGGAGTCATCCACCTCGACTCCCGCCCCCTGCAGGTACTCGACGATGGAGAAACCGGACTGGGCCGCCACTATCCCCTTGACCCTGAGGGTGGTGCCATCCCACTGGCTCTTGCCCCCCTTGAGCTGATAGAGGCTGTAGCTTTCGATGAGCAAGCGCTTGTCGGGATCCGGCTTGTCACCGCGCATCGGGTAACTGCCTATCTTGCTCGCCCGCTCCGCGCTATAGCTCATCTTGAAGGCGGCATCCATCTGGCCGCTACTCACCAGCGAGAGGCAGCGCTTCCAGGGGAGTGGAGTCATCAGGATTTCGATGCCAAGGCGCTCTGCCACCAGCTTTAGGTGATACTGAACGATCCCCTCCCCCGACTGCAGCAGCCAGGGGTAGGAGTCGCTGTTTTCAAAACAGGAGTGCAGGGTAAAGGCAGGGGTAGCACTACCCGTGGCGGGGAGAAGCAGCACAGCGCACAGCAGGGATCTGACAGATGCTCGCATGGGGCCATATCCTTGGCAGCCAGTCTCCTTCCACTATACCAGCCAGCCCGCTAGCGTGCCGTGGCGGCAGCGTCAGGCCGTGCGGGGCATCACTCTTCGTCGCTGACTCTTCACCGATTACTCTTCGCCGATGGGAGCGGCAATCCACTTCATCAAGGTCAGCATATCCTGCGGTGCCACGCCGACCGAGAGGCCACGCTTGCCGCCGCTCACCAGGATCTCGTCAAATTGCATGGCCGACTCGTCGAGCACGGTGGGCAGCAGCTTCTTCTGGGCCAGCGGGCTGATGCCGCCCACCTTGTAGCCGGTCAGCTTCTCCGCTTCCGCCGGTTTCATCATCTCCACCTTCTTGAGGCCGGTCGCCTTGGCCAGCTGCTTCAGGCTGCACATGCCGGATGAGGGCACGATGGCCACCACCGCCTGTTTGTCGTGGTGGGCGATCAGGGTCTTGAATACCTGCGCCTCCGGCAGCCCGAGCTGAGTCGCGGCATGCTTGCCGAAATCGTCGTGGGCTTCGCACTCGTAGGGGTAGAGCTTGTGGGGGATTTTGAGCTTCTTCAGCAGGTTGATGGCAGGAGTCATGATGGTTGCCTTGAATCGAATCGCATTAAAACAAGGCCAAACAGTCTGCGCCTCACGATAGGGTGATGCAAGTCGCAAGGGCAATTTGGGACGAGCCGCGCCACCGGGCAGTGCCTTTCCAACAGCGCCCCATGCTATCCTCACCCCCCCGATTTCACCGATATTCGCCCTCATTTCCCATGCAAATCGAGCTTGTTCCCCTTACCCCCGAAGAGACCCTGAGCCCCGGCGGGCTTGCCCTGCAGCAGCGGGTCATCAACTCGCAACCCACCTTCAATCTGGCACTGGGCGGCCCTGCGGCGCTTTCCCTCAGCGCCATCCGGCAGGATGCCGAAGCAGTGCTGGCCGCCGGCGGCCGCTATCTGGCCATTCGCAGGCAGCAAGAGGCTGTCGGTATCGCCCATCTGCTGGCCAGTAACCCCTTTGATGGCCATCCCTGGATTGGTCTGCTGGTGATCGATAGTGAAATGGCGGGTAAAGGGGTGGGGCGCAGTGCTGCCAGTCAGCTTTGCCACCATCTGGCACAACTCAACCCGGCGCCAGTTCGTCTCTGCGTTCAGCTGAGCAACCCTACCGCCCTCGCCTTCTGGCAGCGCTGCGGCTTCGAGCAGATCGAGGAGGATCTCGACGAGGAAAATCGCCCCATCGCCATTTTGCAGGCCATCCCGCATAACGGCGCGAACCCGCGCTGAGCTGGGTTACAATGGCGCCCATCGTATCGGTTACGCCCGACACCCGGGCGCCACCCACCATAGGCAACGAGGTTATATGACCCGATCACGCTGGCTACCGACGGGAATGTCCCTGCTCGTACTCCCTCTGCTCCTCACCAGCTGCGCTCACCAGCCCGATGCAGAGGAGTACCAGAGCAAGGTGGATACCCTGATCACACTCTGCACGGAAGAGACACTCCCCAACTCTCAGGCAAGGCCCGAGGGGTTCGACCTTGAGCAGCATCTGGCCGATCTCAGGGCCGAACGACTGCTGCTCACCCGCCAGCTGACCACCCCGGCAGGGCAAGCCGCGCTCACCGCTCGCCTGAAAATCAGCGAAGACGATCTCGACATCCTCTGCCTGAAACAGGCACTGCAGCAGAGCCAGAGCCAGTAATCGAGCCGACCAAGGGAACACCAGAAACAGAAAGGGCGCCTGATGGGCGCCCTTTGTCTCTGTGATTTTAGTGGTCAGCGATCAACCGGTGTTGCGCATACCTGCGGCGATACCGGCGATGGTGACCATCAGCGCCTTGTCCAGCTCGGGGTGCAGGGTCTCCGGGTGGTTGCGGGAGCGGTTGAGCAGCTCGGCCTGCAGCACGTTGAGCGGGTCCGTGTAGGGGTTGCGCAGCTTGATGGACTCCTTGATCCACGGCTGATCCTCCAGCAGATCCCCGCGCGGGCTCAGTTTCAGCACCACCTCGATGGATTCGGCAAGCTCCTGACGCAGCTGTTTGCCAAGGCCCCACAGCTCCTGTGGCACCAGACGGGTGTCGTAGTACTCGGCGAGCCATACGTCCGCCTTGAGGAACACCATCTCCAGCATCTCGAGGCGGGTGCGGAAGAAGGGCCACTGGGCGCTCATCTCCTCCAGCACGGCCAGCTTGCCGTCGTCGATCGCCTGCTGCAGCGCCTTGTGGGCACCGAGCCAGGCCGGCAGCATCAGGCGGTTCTGGGTCCAGGCGAAGATCCACGGAATGGCGCGCAGGCTCTCGACCCCACCGTTGGGCTTGCGCTTGGAGGGACGGGAGCCGAGCGGCAGTTTGCCAAGCTCCATCTCCGGGGTGGCGGCGCGGAAGTAGGGCACGAAGTCCGGATGGCCACGCACGATACTGCGGTAGTGATCGCAGGAGACGGTCGCCAGCTGCTCAACCACTTCACGCCAGCACGCTTTCGGCTTGGGCGGCGGCAGCAGGTTCCCTTCCAGCACGGCGCTGGTGTAGAGCTCCAGACTCTTGATCGCCACTTTCGGCAGGCCGAACTTGAAGCGGATCATCTCGCCCTGTTCGGTGACGCGCAGGCCACCGCGCAGGGATCCCGGCGGTTGCGACAGGATGGCCTGCTGGGCCGGCGCACCGCCACGACCGACGGTACCGCCGCGACCATGGAACAGGGTGAGGCGCAGATTGTTGGCCTCGGCCAGCGCTACCAGCGACTCCATGGCGGCGTACTGAGCCCAGCCGGCGGCCATCATGCCCGCATCCTTGGCGGAGTCGGAGTAGCCGATCATCACGTACTGACGGCCCTGGATATAGCCGCGATACCAGTCCACCGACAGCAGGCGTTCCATCACGGCGGTGCCCGCCATCAGGTCTTCCTGAGTCTCGAACAGCGGGGCGACCGGCATGCGGAACTTGCAGCCAGCTTCTTTGAGCAACAGCTGCACCGCCAGCACGTCGGATGGCGCGCCGGCCATGGAGATGATGTAGATACCGAACGCATCGGGATCGTGCTGGGCAATCACCCGGCAGGTCTCGATGGTTTCGCGGGTCTCGTCGCTCGGCTCCCAGTCGTTGGGGATAAGCGGGCGACGGGAGTTGAGTTCGTTGAGCAGGAAGGCCTGCTTGTCATCCTCGCTCCACTCGGCGTAATCCCCCAGCCCCAGATAGCGGGTCAGCTCGGAGAAAACCTGACCGTGGCGCTCGCCATCCTGACGGATATCGAGCTTGACCAGATGGATGCCGAAGCAGGCGATCTTGCGCAGCACATCCAGCAGCATGCCATCGGCGATGTTGCCCATGCCGCAGGCGTGCAATGAGTGGTAGCAGAGCTCCAGCGGCTCGCGCAGCTGGGCGGTGGTCTTGACCAGATCCCGGCTCTCGCTCGCCTGTCCCTGCACCTTGGCGGTCAGGTACTCCTGAGTTTCGCGCAGCTGTTCGCGCAGCTCGCGCACCAGCGCGCGGTAGGGCTCGGGGTGATCGCCAACCCGCTCGCGCACGGCGTCGGTGCAGTCGGACATGGAGAGCTCGGAGGTGAGCTCGCGGATGTCCTTGTAGAACAGGCTCACCGCCATCCAGCGGCCCAGCTCCAGCACTTCGGCAGTCACCTTGGCGGTGACGAAGGGGTTGCCGTCACGGTCACCGCCCATCCAGGAGGTGAACTTGACCGGCGCGGCATCCAGCGGCAGCCGCACACCCAGATGGTGTTGCAGACGCTCGTCCAGATTGCGCATGAATTCGGGGATGGCTGGCCACAGGCTGTTCTCTACCACCGCGAAGCCCCACTTGGCCTCGTCGACCGGAGTCGGGCGCTGTTCGCGGATCTCGTTGGTGTGCCACGCCTGATTGATGAGCTGCTCGATGCGATTGAGGATCTTGTCCCGCTCGCGGGGCAGCAGGTCGGAGAGCTCCAGCGCCTCGAGGCAGTCGTTGAGCTGCACATGTTTGTGGATCAGGGTGCGACGGGTCACTTCGGTAGGGTGAGCGGTCAGCACCAGATCGATATCCAGCTCGCGCACGGCCTGAATGATGGCCTCTTGCGACAGGTTGGATGCTTTCAGTTTGTCGAACATCTGCTCCAGCGGGTCCGGGGTGCAGACCTGCTCTTCGCAGCGACGGGAGATGGTGTGGAACTGTTCGGCCACGTTGGCCAGATTGAGGAACTGGCTGAAGGCGCGGGCCACCGGCAGCAGCTCGTCGTCGCTCAGGGTGCGCAGGGTATCAAGCAGACGTTCCCGGTCTGCCTCATTGCCTTTGCGGGAAGATTTGGCCAGTTGGCGAATGGTTTCGATCTTGTCGAGGAAGGCCTGACCCTGATGGTCCTTGATGGACTTGCCCAGCAGCTGACCCAGCATGCCTACGTTGGCGCGTAGTGCGGCGTACTTTTCGTTCATTCCACATCCTTATCTTGTTGGTGCCTGACACCCATCCGGGGTGCGAGACGACCTCACTTATTGTTGTGCGATTACAACATATGCTCCGTCATCTTAGGGTGACAATCTACCCAGATTGTCTGCGCAAGGTCAAATAACAGGCCGATTCAGAAGATGTATTTCCCTCACCACTCCCGCACCGGCTTGTTATGTAACTTACTTACAGCTTTGACCCCCTTTGCTGCCCTTTTCAGAGGCAGAAGCGACGAACCAGATGCTGCAATACCGCAGTGGTGGGCTTGACGAAGGAGAGATCCAGATACTCGTCAGGCTGGTGCGCCTGGGTGATATGGCCGGGCCCCATCACTATGGTCTCGCAGCCAAGCTGCTGGATAAAAGGGGCCTCGGTGCAGTAGTTGACCGACTCGGCAGCCCGGCCGCTCGCCTTCTCCGCTTCGCGCACCAGCACAGAGTCGTCGGCGCAGGCGTAGGCGGGAATGGGCTCATGCAGGTGTTGCAGATGCAGGCAACCGGGCTGGTGAATCTCGATGGGAGAGAGCGCCTCTTTGAGCATCCCCATCAGCTCGTCCGGCCCCACCTGCGGGGTGGGTCGCAGGTCGATATGCAGCTCGCAGCAGCCGCAGATGCGGTTCGGGCTGTCACCGCCCTGAATGTAACCGAGGTTCAGGGTCGGCTGCGGCACGGCAAAACGGTGGTCGGCATAGCGATCTTTCAGATCCTGCTGCAAGCGCAGCACCTGCCCCATCGCTTTGTGCATGATCTCCATGGCGTTGACGCCGTTGGCGGGATCCGAGCTGTGACCGCTCTTGCCGGTAATGCGGATCGCCTCCGACATATGCCCCTTGTGGGCCACCACCGGCACCAGCCCGGTCGGTTCGCCAATCACGGCGTAGTCGGGTTTAAGCTCGGCCGCCGCGGCGATGGCGCGGGCCCCCGCCATGGTGGTCTCTTCATCGGCAGTGGCGAGAATGCGAAGGGGCTTGGTCAGCTTGGTGAGATCGATTTCTTTGAGCGCTTCCACTATGAAGGCGAAGAAGCCTTTCATATCGATGGTGCCGAGGCCATACAGGCGGTTGCCCTCTTCGGTTACCTTGAAAGGATCCTTGCTCCAGCCTCCCTCATCGAACGGCACCGTATCGGTGTGACCCGCCAGCAGCAGACCGCCCTCCCCCTGACCGATCGTCGCCACCAGATTGAACTTGCCCGGCAGATCGGGGAGCGCTGTTACCTCGCACTGAAAGCCGAGCTGACCGAACCAGTCGGCCAGCAGCCGGATCACCGCCTCGTTGCTCTGATCCCACTTGGGATCCGTGCTGCTGATAGAGGGGATCGCAATAATATTCTTGTAGAGTGAAAAAAAACCCAGATTGGCCATCAGCTCCTCCTTGCTTCCCCAAAACGTTTCTGTTAGAAAATACAAATGCAATGCGAGTGCATGAATATTCTGTCTTTTTGCCAGGATAAGCAGCTCGCCAACAAAGGCTTCTAGTTGTAAGGGAAAGTTAATGTTCTGTCACCTGATCTATAACCGACGACACACACCCGCCTGAATTGCCCCTCCGCACTTGTGCACAGGGGCGATCGAACACCCTTGTGCACCGCAGCACCACGCTGTGAATCTCGAACTCTGATTTGGAATATTCAAACATGCTCAACACCGTTATCGTCGGTGCCAGTGGCTACGCGGGAGCCGAACTGGCCGCACTGGTACAGAACCATCCACAACTCAAACTGTTCGGCCTCTATGTCTCCGCCGGCAGTCAGGATGCCCACAAGCGCTTCTCTTCCCTGCATCCCCAGTGGGTCGGCGCCCTCGATCAGCCGCTGCTGCCGCTGGACGAGGATGGCATGACCCGGATCCTGACCCAGGCCGATCTGGTGCTGCTGGCCACCGCCCACGAGGTGAGTGCCGAGCTGGCACCCAAGTTTCTCGCCAAGGGGCTGCCGGTGTTCGATCTCTCCGGCGCCTTCCGGGTCAAGGATCAGGGCTTTTACGACAGCTTCTACGGCTTCACCCACCAGAGCGAACAGTGGCTGGATCAGGCCGCCTACGGTCTGGCCGAGTGGAATGCCGATGCCATCGCCAGCGCCCAGCTGGTAGCCGTGCCCGGTTGCTACCCGACCGCATCGCTGTGCGCCCTCAAGCCGCTGCAGCAGGATGGCCTGATTGCCAAGGGTTGGCAGCCCATCATCAACGCCGTCTCCGGGGTCTCCGGTGCCGGGCGCAAGGCAGCCATCAACACCAGCTTCTGCGAAGTGAGCCTCAACCCTTACGGCACCTTCAATCACAGACACCAGCCGGAGATCAGCCATCACCTCGGCAAGGAGGTGCTGTTCCAGCCCCACCTTGGCAACTATGTGCGCGGCATTCTGGCCACCATCTATGTGCAGCTGGCGGACGGCGTCACCCCCACCCAGGTGGATCAGGCCTTCCTCAAGGCTTATGAAGGCAAGCCGCTGGTGCGCCTCACCGGCCAGATGCCCTCTATTCGCGGTGTGGCGGGCACCCCTTACTGCGACATCGCCTGGCAACAGCAGGGCAACATGCTGGTGGTGGTCTCTGCCATCGACAACCTGCTCAAGGGCGCCGCCTCGCAAGCCATGCAGTGCATAAATATCAAATTTGGATTTGAACCGGCCACCGGCCTGATTTAAGGACTTAGGAAGGATCTCGAACATGGACAAACAGACGTTGGTAATCAAGCTGGGCGGCGCCCTTATCGAGAACGACGAGGCGCTGACCGCCCTGTTCGCTACCCTCAAAACCTTTCTCGACGAGCAGCACCGCCCGCTGGTGCTGGTGCACGGCGGTGGCTGTCTGGTGGATGACCTGCTCAAGGGACTGGGTCTCACCTCCACCAAGAAGAACGGCCTGCGGGTAACCCCGTTCGAACAGATCCCCTTCATTGCCGGAGCGCTGGCGGGCACTGCCAACAAGCAGATGATGGCCAAGGCGATCGCCACCGGCATTCCGGCAGTGGGGCTCTGTCTGGCAGATGGCGGCCTGTGTCAGGTGACCCAGCTCGACCCGGATCTCGGCGCGGTCGGCGAGTGCAAGCCGGGCAACCCGGCACTGGTGGCGGGCATCCTCGGTCAGGGCTTCCTGCCGGTGGTGAGCTCCATCGGCATCACCGCCGACGGGCAACTGATGAACGTCAACGCGGATCAGGCGGCCACCGCCATTGCCGAGGCGCTCGGTGCCGATCTGGTGATGCTCTCCGACGTGAGCGGCATCCTCGATGGCAAGGGCAAGCTGGTGCCCCAGCTCGACAAGCTAACCGCGCTGGACCTGATGGAGAAAGGGGTGATCCGCGATGGTATGGCGGTCAAGGTAGAAGCGGCCCTGCACGCCGCCCAGACCCTTGGCAAGCCGGTCTGTGTCGCCAGCTGGCGTTACCCGGATCAGCTGCTCAAGCTGCTGGCTGGCGGCGCCGTCGGCACCCAAGTGTCCATTTGATCTCCACCGGAACAAGGAACATCCGATGCAACATCTTCTGAAAGACAGTGATCTGAACAAAGCCCAGATTGAAGCGCTGATTGCGCTGGGCAAAGCAGTGAAGGCCGACCCGAAGAAGTACAGCCAGGCGCTGGCGGGCAAGAGCGTGGTCACCCTGTTCGAGAAGCCCTCCCTGCGCACCCGGGTCACCTTCGACATCGGCATCGCCAAACTGGGCGGCCACAGCGTCTATCTGGATCAGCAGAACGGCGCGCTGGGCAAGCGGGAGTCGGTGAAGGATTTCGCCGCCAACCTGTCGCGCTGGTGTGATGCCATCGTCGCCCGGGTGTTCGATCACCAGACCCTGGTCGAGCTGGCAGCGCACGGCACAGTGCCGGTAGTGAACAGCCTGTGCAACCTCTACCACCCCTGTCAGGGGCTGGCCGACTTTATGACCATTGCCGAGCACTACGACGATCTGTCGAAGGTGAAGCTTGCCTACCTCGGTGATGGCAACAACGTCAGCCACTCTCTGCTGCTGCTGGGGGCCACCCTCGGCACCGACGTCACCCTCATCTGCCCGAAAGGCCACGGCCCGGATACCCAGATCTTCCTGCAGGCGCAGGCACTGGCGGCCAAGTCGGGAGCGACCATCCACATCAGCGATGACGTGGCAGATATTGAAGGGTTCGACGTGGCCTACACAGATACCTGGGTCTCCATGGGTGACAACACGCCGATGGAGCAGGTCAAAGACCTCTTTATGCCTTACCAGATCAACCAGGCCCTGCTCGACCGCACCGGCATTGCACATGTGCTGCACTGCCAACCGGCGCACCGGGAGCTGGAGATCACCTCGCAGGTGATGGATGGCCCCGCCTCCCTCATCATGGACGAGGCCGAAAACCGGATGCATATCCAGAACGCCGTGTTGCTGACCCTTCTCGGCAACAAGTAACGCGGCACTCAACCTGAATCACGACACCTTTATTGAATCATCATCGAATCATCATGGAGAGAAGTAAAATGAGCGGAATCAACAAGATCGTACTGGCTTACTCGGGTGGACTGGATACCTCGGCCATCATCCCCTGGCTGAAAGAGCACTATGACGCCGAAATCATCGCCTTCGTGGCCGACGTGGGTCAGGAGCGCGACGATCTGGAAGGGATCGAGCAGAAGGCCATCGCCTCCGGCGCCACCAAGTGCATCATCAAGGATCTGCGCGAAGAGTTCGTCAAAGAGTACGTCTACCCGACCCTGAAGACCGGCGCCGTCTATGAGGGCACCTATCTGCTGGGCACCTCCATGGCCCGTCCGGTGATCGCCAAGGCGATGGTCGAGGCCGCGCTGGCGGAAGGGGCCGATGCCATCTCCCACGGTTGCACCGGCAAGGGTAACGATCAGGTGCGTTTCGAAGGTGCGGTCGCCGCGCTGGCGCCCCAGCTGAAAGTGATCGCCCCGTGGCGGATCTGGGACATGCGCTCCCGGGAAGATCTGCTCTCCTATCTGGAGACCCGCAACATCCCCTGCAAGGCGACCCTGAAGAAGATCTACAGCCGCGACGCCAACGCCTGGCACATCTCCACCGAGGGTGGCGAGCTGGAGAGCACCTGGAACGAGCCCTCCGAAGCGGTCTGGCAGTGGACCGTACCGGCCGAACAGGCACCGGATCAGCCGGAGTACGTCAAGCTGACCGTGGCGCAGGGTGAAGTGGTGGCCGTTGACGACCAGCCACTCAGCCCGCACCAGATCCTGATGACCCTGAACGAGCGTGCCGGCAAGCACGGCGTGGGCCGCATCGACATCACCGAAAACCGGATGGTGGGCATGAAGTCCCGCGGCTGCTACGAAACCCCGGGCGGTACCGTGATGGTCGCTGCGCTGCGCGCCGTGGAAGAGCTGGTACTGGATCGCCCGACCCGCGCCTGGCGGGAGAAGCTGGGTGCCGAGTTCTCCCATCTGGTCTATGACGGTCGCTGGTTCACCCCGCTGTGCAAGGCGATCCTCGCCTCTGCCAACGCCATTGCCGAAGATCTGGACGGTGAAGTGGTGCTGAAGATGTACAAGGGTCAGGTCACCGCGGTGCAGAAGAAGTCGCCGAACAGCCTCTACTCCGAAGACTTCGCCACTTTCGGGGCCGATGAAGTGTATGACCAGAGCCATGCCGAAGGCTTTATCCGTCTCTACACCCTAGCCAGCCGGATCCGCGCCATGAAGGAGCAACATCAGGCTATCGGTGGCGACCACACCCACGGTTAAGCAAGCGCGATAACCCGTTGATTCCGTTGAGGGGGCATGGCCCCCTCTTCTATAGGCCGATGATGGCCCCTTAGCCATCATCGGCAGGTGTGACAAGAGCGGCAGCGCCCCGGCCGCTTCTGTGAGATAACAGGCTCGCAGAAAAACAGGGCACGATTTCAAGCTCGGCGGCCAGGGCGCCGCCGACAACGCATTCAAGGAGAGCAGTATGGCACTTTGGGGTGGACGCTTCAGTCAGGGAGCCGATAGCCGGTTCAAGCAGTTCAACGATTCGCTGCGGTTCGATTACCGCTTGGCGGAGCAGGATATTCAGGGCTCCATGGCCTGGGCCAAAGCGCTGGTCAAGGTGGGCGTGTTGACCGCCGATGAGCAGGGCAAACTGCAACAGGCGATGGAGGTGCTGCTCGCCTCGGTGCAGCAGGATCCCCGGCAGATCCTGAGCTCGGATGCCGAAGATATCCACTCCTGGGTCGAGAGCCAGCTGATTGCCGCCGTCGGCGATCTTGGCAAGAAACTGCACACCGGCCGCTCGCGCAACGATCAGGTCGCCACCGACCTGAAACTCTGGTGCAAGGCGCAGGGCGAGCTGCTGCTCGGTTCCATCACCGCCTTGCAACAGGGGCTGGTCGCCTCCGCTCGCGCCAATCAGGCTGCGGTGCTGCCGGGTTACACCCACCTGCAACGGGCCCAGCCGGTCACCTTCGCCCACTGGGCTCTGGCCTATGTGGAGATGCTGGAGCGGGACTACTCCCGTCTGCAGGATGCCCTCAAGCGCCTCGACACCAGCCCCCTCGGCTGCGGCGCGCTGGCGGGCACCGCCTATGCCATCGACCGCGAAGCCTTGGCGCTCGACATGGGCTTTGCCGGTGCCACCCGCAACAGTCTGGATTCGGTCTCCGATCGGGATCACGTGGTGGAGCTGATGCACGTGGCGTCCCTCTCCATGACCCACCTGTCGCGCTTTGCCGAAGACCTTATCTTCTACAACACCGGCGAGGCGGGTTTTGTCGAGCTCTCTGATGCGGTCACTTCCGGCTCCTCGCTGATGCCGCAGAAGAAAAACCCCGATGCGCTCGAGCTGATCCGCGGCAAGACCGGCCGGGTGGTCGGCGCCCAGATGGGCATGCTGATGAGCCTCAAGGCGCTGCCGCTGGCCTACAACAAGGACATGCAGGAAGACAAGGAGGGGCTGTTCGATGCCCTCGACACCTGGCACGACTGCCTCGATATGGCGGCGCTGGTGCTGATCGATCTGAAGGTCAATGGCGAGCGCACCATGGCGGCGGCCCAGGGCGGCTACGCCAACGCCACCGAGCTGGCAGACTATCTGGTGGCCAAGGGGATTCCGTTCCGTGAGGCGCACCATATCGTCGGCGAAACCGTGGTCTTTGCCATCAGCGTGGGCCGCCCGCTGGAGGAGCTCTCCATCGGCGAGTTCCAGCGCTTCAGCCCGGTGATCGAGTTCGACGTCTACCCCAATCTGGAGCTGGAAGCGACCCTGGCCAAGCGGGTTGCCAAAGGCGGTGTTGCCCGCGAGCAGGTAGAAACAGCCCTTACCGCCGCCGAACAGTGGCTGGCCAAGCGGGTGGGTTAATCCACGATGATCGTTACCTGGCATTGAACAAAAATGGCAACCAATGGTTGCCATTTTTATGGTAAATAACGAATTCAATTCAGGATAAGTAATGGAGAAATTAGATTGAACAACAGATTTCGCTGATGCTTTTCAGTTTCACCAAACTAGCCTGTTGGTAATAATTTTTTCCGCATCAATGCATTTTGCAATGTCACACCACGACGAACAGGATATCTCCGCTCTTCCACCTGAAAACCATGATATGAAAAAAAAGGCTCAGCGGTTTTGCTTACATCAGCCGTTAATTCGAAAATACCTTGCTCCTTGGCGCTTTCATGAATACGCGTCATCAACTTGGTTCCCACCCCCTGTCTAGCGTAATGTCCAGCCACAAAGAAATGATCAATATAACCATTTGGCTGAATATCTGCATACCCGGCAATGTCACCATCAATTTCGGCTACAAAAGGCTTCAAGGCTCTTATGTGGTCAGCCCACAGTTCTGGAGATATATCATCAGGAGCCCACGCTTGAATCTGTTCAGCGGTATAGTCGCATGAGGCTATATCGTGCACTGCCGACAAGAAAACGCTAAATAATCGAGTTTCATCACCAGCTTTATATTTCCTTATCTCTACACAGCTTCGGTTAACAGTCATATCAGCGCACCTGCTCAGCATTACTACATTTGGTTTGATAACTAAAACTACCGCTGGAATTATCGCATTTTTAATAGCTGTTTTTAACTCACGCGCTGGCATTCAGCAGTTTGCCAACTCCCTCCCCCTTGCCATTGGGCAGAGTCTGTTTAAAGGCAACGAGCAGCTGATCGAGGTTGAGATGGCTGGCACCGAGGGAATCCTTGAGGGTATCGAGCTCGCTTTGCAGGGCATCGAGGCGGGTGCTCTGGGTGCCGTTGGCCAGCTGGTTGCGGGCACTATCGATGGCGGCAGGAAGGGATTGGCCACCATTCTCCTGCCCCAGAGTCTGCATCAGCTCTCCCATAAAGTGGTTGATGGCCGAGCGGTTCTGCTCGCTATCAGCATCCTTGATACCGAGCCGCTGGAACAGGCTCTGGACGGTCGGGGCTAGGTGCTCCTCCTGTACGGCAGGCTGCACGGGCTGGGGTTTGCTACTGCTGCCAAGCAGCTGGCTGCCCAGCTTGAGGGCGATCGAGGCAAGGGGAAGCAGGCTGCTGATCATGATATCTCTCCGCGACAACGACCCTTGATGGTGTTGCCAGGAGGAGTGCATAAGCGGGGCCAGAATTTAGTGAACAGCGCAGGGCGAAACCAACTCATTGAGTCACCGAATGATTTGAATCGCCGCCTTGTGTTCGGGCATTTCAACTGAAGTCATAACAAGAGAGCCGGGCGGCCAGCGGCTGCCGCTGCAGATCGAAGCGGCAAAGGGGCATTGCCGCAGCAGACCGGAGGCGGCAGGGCTCCTCTTCGCTATATGCCGGTACATGCCCGCCATCCCCTCGATCACATCATTTTTAATTCATAAAACTTATAGCTATTAAGATCATGTAAATTTTCTTATCTAAGATGTTCGCGCAAGATGGCTCTCAAACCGGATTTGCCGTCACCGCCATGCTGGCCGGCAGCCGCCTTCTCCCTGCCTTTTTCGTTTATGGAGTCGCTATGTCCCTGCTCACCCCCCATATCTCCCCCGAAGTCAGCCAGTTGGCTCCCGGCTTTCGCGCTTTGAGCATCACGGTGCAGGCCGCCGCCGTGGTCGACCCGAACGTGGGGGCGCGAGCCCTTGATGAGGCCTGCACCGCCATGCTGACCGCCGATGTGCCGTGGGCAGAGGCGCATCTCGCCGCCTGGGGCGATCTGTTCAGAAAGTTCGGCGCCAAGCCACAGCGGACTCCCTGTTCCGCCGAGGCTCTGAGAAAGCGGGTCGCCCGCGATGGCAACCTGCCGGCCATCGATCCCGTGGTCGATCTCTACAACGCCATCAGCATCCGCTACGCCATTCCGGTGGGGGGCGAAAACTTGCTCGCCTATGAGGGGTTGCCGCGACTGGTGGTAGCCGATGGCAGCGAGCTGTTCGATACCATGAAGGGAGGCGAGCCGACCCACGAACCGGTGGAGCCCGGCGAGGTGGTCTGGCGGGATGACAAGGGGGTCACCTGTCGGCGCTGGAACTGGCGGCAGGGTGTACGCACCCGATTGAGTGTCGATTCGGGCCAGATGTGGTTCATTCTGGAGAGCCTGCCCGAGATGCCGCTGGCTGCGCTGCATGAGGCGGGGGAAACACTGATTGCCGGGCTGCGGGAGATGATGCCGGAGGCGGTGATCACGCAGAGCCTGATCGGCAATAACGAATAGGCGATTTTCGTCAGCAGGATAGAGAGAGGGGCGCCGCAGCGCCCCTCTCTCTTTTCACTCTGCTCAGCCCAGCAGCATATAAAGCTGGTGCGCTGCCACCCCGGCGCACAGGCCGCCAACCGTGTGGGCGACGATGGCGCGGGAGGTGAGGTGGCGATAACCGAGGGCATCGAGCATGGCGGTGTGGGTGCTCAAAAAGCCGCTCCAGCACATCCCCATGGCGGTAAACACTGCCACCTCGTTGCCGGTGATCCACCCCTTGGCAATAAAGGGGGGCACCAGCGACATGGCGGCACCGACCGCACCGAGCGAGGTGGCCGGGAAGGCGACCAGCTCCGGCTGCTGGAAGCCAAACAGCAGGTCAAACAGCCAGCTTACCTTGGCAGCCAGCACCGGCAGCAGGGCAACCCCCTGAAATGCTTCGCCGGTATAGCCCTTCTCCCCCGGACCGAAGGTGAGCAGCATGACGAAGGTACTGATGATGAGCACACCCGGGATCACCGCCATCCCCAGCTCCACGCCAGATTTGCCGCCATCGAGCAACGAGTTGAGGATCCGCAGCCAGCCCGGCGCAGCCTCCTTGCTGACCCCGACCTTGTGCCTCTTGGCATCAGCTGGCTCATCGTCCAGCACCTCGCCCACCAGCGGACGGATCATCCGCTGCATCAGTCGGGTAGAGACCACCGAGCCCACCAGAGCGCCGAGCAGACCAATCAGCGCTGCGCTGGCGGTAGACTCCCCGCCCGGCAGCTGCAGGGTAGCCATAAAGGTCACCACGATCAGGCCCATGCCGAAGGCGGTACCGAAGTTGGTCAGAGACACCAGCTGCCAGGGAGTGAAGCCCTTGCGAAAGCGGCTGTCCTTGGCGAGGCTGATCACCGCCGGGTTATCGGAGAAGAAAGTCATCAGCGCCGCCAGCGCGGTGCGCCCCGGCAAGCGGAACACCGGCTTCATCAGGGGGGCCAGCAGCACCTCCAGCAGGCGGATCACCCCGAATTCGCTCAGCAGCTGGCTGAGGGCGCCGGAAAGTACGGTGATCCCCATGATGAAGAGCACGGTATTGAGTAGCAGCTGGTGGGCGGTATTGAACAGGGTGTTGACCATGGCGGAGAGGCCCATCTGGCTGCCGAGATAGCCAAACAGGCTGCCCAGGATCAGCAGCACCAGCACGGGCTCAAGCCACTCGCGGATGGTGGCCAGTCGCCCCTTTGAGTCTATAACTACTTGATTTTCCATATCTATCCTGCCGTCATTCTGTGCGTGTGTGATTGTTGTTATGGTAAAAACTCGGTATTGAACCAAAGAAAAAAAGCCCTTGTCTTGCGACAAGGGCTTTTCGGTTTGGCTCCTCCTGCTGGGCTCGAACCAGCGACCTGCGGATTAACAGTCCGTCGCTCTACCGACTGAGCTAAGGAGGAATTATTAGTGGTGCCCAGAGACGGAATCGAACCGCCGACACGGGGATTTTCAATCCCCTGCT
>NZ_JBCGFD010000023.1:0-31350 GCF_038739755.1 Aeromonas sp. SE22 | reverse complement strand
GGGTCGCGGGTTCGAGTCCCGTCCGCTCCGCCACTAAATAGAAGGCCTTCCCGATGGGGAAGGCCTTTTTGCTATGGGCGATTTGCCCGTTGGCCACAGCGTTGCACGCCTGAATAGACATCAAAGCCCGGTTATCAGACCGGGCTTTGGCATTTTCAGCATCCAGCAGCCACTGAACAGTGGCTCTTGCCTGAGGGTGGGCGCTGGCAGGCCCGCCATTCCCTCCTTTTGGTGTGTAATTGCGGTCATTTTTGGATGATTCACAACCATTTGTACTGGGTTACTCGCAGCCACCCATTCCCATCACTGGGCTACAGCCCCGCAGGTAAGAGCCATATTGACTACCCCCTCCTCCATCTGGACATCAATGGTAAAGCCGAGTCGCCTGGCGAGAGTCACTATGCCTCGATTGCTCGGCATGGTCATGCCTGATAAATCTGCGTAGCGCAAACAAAGAGGCCTTCCCGTTGGGAAGGCCTCTTTTCTTTATCTATCAGATGATTGTGACCGCGCTTTGTCGACTAATCAGGGTTTCTCTTTCTTGCCGAGGCTTAGACCCAGCTTGATGGAGAGCACCGCCAGCAGCAGCAACATCATGATCAGGGAAAAGAAGTTGCTGCCAAGCTCCGGGTATTGCACCTTGAGCAGGGCCGAGTGACCAAAGGCGCCGATAAAGAAGCAGAGCAGGGTACAGATGGGAGTATTGCCCACCATGGGTTCGTGGCGATAGTGCTGGAACAGCTGATAGGCCGCCAGCCAGAGAGCGATCAGCGGGAAGAAGGAGAAGGGTACGACCGCGTTGGTCAGCACCGCCAGAGACGCATCGCCACAGATGCCGATCAGCATCGCCATGGCGAGCGGTTTTTTGGGGATCACAAGCTGTTCAGTCATATCGTTCTCCATCCTGTGGTCATGGGTGAGGTTCACGGCGCTTCTGGTTCTGTACCTCGGCGCCCATGGCAATCATCCGCAGCTGGCGAATAGTGCGATCGGAGAGTGCCCGGCACTCTTCACTGGTCATGTCGAGCGCATCGGCTCCGGCGCTGAATACGATGGTAACCATGGCCTCGGCCTGGATATAGGCATCTTCCCGCGGTGCCTGGGTAGTGGCCTCCAGATAATCGGTCAGCTCGGCAATAAAGTGCTGGATCTCGCGAGCGACAGCCTGACGAAATGCGGCCGAGGTGCCGGAGCGCTCTCGCAGCAACAGCCGGAAGACGTTGG
The DNA here is from genome assembly GCF_038739755.1 of Aeromonas sp. SE22. Lineage (NCBI taxonomy): Bacteria > Pseudomonadati > Pseudomonadota > Gammaproteobacteria > Aeromonadales > Aeromonadaceae > Aeromonas > Aeromonas sp. SE22. The sequence goes on along the minus strand of NZ_JBCGFD010000023.1, from coordinate 30,126 downwards.
GGTTGTTCTCGACGAACTCCATGAAGGTCTGCACCGAGGTGCTGATGACGCTGCCGCCACCGGCAATGCGCTGGCGTGCCTGGCGCATCAGCTGACGCAGAGTCAGACCGCCCTCATCGACCAGGGTCAGGCCCAACTCTTCCATATCGCGAAAATGGCGATAGAAGGAGGTGGGGGCGATGCCCGCTTCACGAGCCACTTCCCGCAGGCTGAGATTGGAGAAACTCCGGTTGGCGCACAGTTGGCTGAATGCAGCATCGATCAATGTACGCCGGGTTTTTTCTTTTTGTTGAGCGCGAATACCCACGAAATCAGTCACCTTCAGCTTAACGAGGACAAATGATAACCCGAAGGCGCCTCAGGATCAGGTTTGTATCCTACTTTTTTACCATTGACCCTGGCGAAGTCGCCATGGAAAATGGCTAACAGCTGTTCGCTGAAAGGATGCAAGAAGATGGCTAGACCCCCGATTATTCTCACCAATACCCTGTTGTTCTCTCTCTCCGGACTGGTGGCGCTGGTTGCCGTGCCCTGGTATGGGATGAGCCACGGTTACGATCTCTGGCAGTGGGCTACGTTCCTGCTGCTGTTCTGTTTGAGCGGGCTCTCGATCACGGCGGGCTATCACCGCCTCTGGTCGCACAAGGCTTACAAGGCTCATCCGGCGTTGCAGTGGCTGTTTGCCATCGGTGGTGCGCTGGCGTTGCAGAACTCGGCGCTGCACTGGTCGGCGGATCATCGCCGTCATCATCGTCATGTGGATGACAACAACAAGGATCCCTATAGCGCCGGGCGTGGCTTCTGGTACTCCCATATCGGCTGGATGCTGCGGGAGTATCAGGGGGAACAATATGGTGATTACAGCAATGTGCGGGATTTGCAGAACAACCCTGTGGTCATGTTTCAGCATCGCCACTATCTGGCGCTGGTGCTGGCAACCAATCTGGGCCTGCCGCTGCTATTTGGCCTGATCCACGGAGATCTGCTCGGCATGTTGTTGCTGGCGGGCGTCTTGCGGATGGTGATGACGCACCACACCACTTTCTTTATCAACTCACTGGCCCATATCTGGGGCAGCCAGCCCTACACGGATCGCAATACCGCCCGTGACAACGGCATCCTGGCCTTTTTCACCTTTGGCGAGGGGTATCACAATTTCCACCATCTGTTCGAGAACGATTACCGCAACGGTATCCAGTGGTGGCAGTTCGATCCGACCAAATGGCTGATCCGGTTTGCCTCATGGTGCGGGTTGGCGAGAGATCTGCACTCATCGCCGGAGGAGCGCATCGAGCAGGCCAGGCTGGAGATGCAGCTCAAACGGGCGCAGGCAAGGCTCGTCAAACAGGATGATCGCGAACTGTGGCAAGCACTGCTGCAGGAGGAGTACGCCAAGCTGAGTCAGCAGTTGCAGCACTACTATGCCAGTCGCAAGCGGCTGCTTGAGCTGCGCAAGCGCAAGGCGCTGGCGCGCTATGACCGGCTCAAGGTGCAGCTGGAATATCGAGCCTTGCGGGATGGTTTCATCGCCAGTAAACGCAATTGGAGTCGCTTGCTGGCGGGTATTGCCAGAGCCCCAGTCTGAACAAGCAGAAAAGAGAAGACCGCCAATCGGCGGTCTTCTCTTTGGCGGATCCTGCACGCCGGTTTGGCGCCAGCATCTCGGCTTATTCGGGGTGATCCTGCTCTTGCAGCTGGCTCAGGGTCTGTTGTTCCAGCGGGCTGAGCCCCAGTTGCTCGCACACCTGCTCAAAGCTGATCCCCGGATGGCACATCGTGATATCCAATAACGGGAGGGCTAGTTGGCTTGGCTCTGCTGTTGCTGCAACTGATCCAGAGCCTGCTGCTCCTGCTGGCTGAGCCCCAGTTGCTCACACGCCTGCTCAAAGCTGATCCCCAGATGGCACATCATGATATCGATGGCGGGCAGATAGTTTTTCATAGCTTCTTCCATGGTGATCCTCCAGACCCGTCTCTTATGCCTTGAATGGTCTGGCGCGGCAATTAGACTTTAGGCTTAGTCTCACCCTTTGATCCGCCCCCTGCCACTCTGTGGGGGAATTTGTTACCCTGCACCCTGATATAAAAACGGTTGCCGTATGACAGCGAGCAACGGGTGAGGAGCAGGGCATGTTATTGAGTTTCTTGATCATCGCTTCCGGTTGGTGGCATATCCGCGCCGCCTATGGTTCAGACAGCCGCCAGTTCTATATCAGCAAGCCGCTGACCATGCTGCTCATCATCGCGCTGGCGTTTGGCTATCAGGGCTATGACCACGATGGTTCCCATGCCTGGATCCTGCTCGGCCTCTGCCTCTCGCTGGCGGGCGATGTGCTGCTGATGCTGCCAAGCGACCGTTTTATTCAGGGCCTGGCGGCATTTCTTGTCGCGCACCTCTGCTACATCGTCGGCTTTGCCCAGGGGCCGTTGGTGCTCAATCTGGTGGATGGTTTGCTGCTCCTGCTCATTGCCGCGCTGGTGTTTGGCCTGCTGTGGGGCAAGCTGGGGGAGATGCGCATCCCGGTCTTCTGCTACATGCTGGTGATCATCGGCATGGCCTGGGTGGCTGCGGGTGCCTGGCACGCATCGCTCACCGCAGGCAGTGCCGCGGCGCTGGCCGGCGCCCTGATGTTCCTCTTCTCCGACAGCATGCTGGCGCTTGATCGCTTCCGCCGCCCCTTCCCACATGCCAGAGCCTGGGTGATGAGCAGCTACTTTGCCGCCCAGTTCCTGATTGCGGGGTCGCTGGCGGGATGACGCCAGCAGGCAACAGATAAAGAAAAACGGGCGTTGGCCCGTTTTTCGTTTTATTTATCAGCTGATTTTCACGCCTCTATCGGCTCGGCATCCGCTGCCCGCGGGGCGGGGGATTTGAGCAGCAGCATCAGACCGCTGGCGACCAGCAGGAAGATCCCCATGATGTAGAAGACCTGGTTGTAGGCCATGATGGCCGCTTCCCGGTTGATGGTGTTGGCGAGTATGGCGTGCGCCTGCTGCTCGGCCAGCTCGGGACCGGAACCCTGTGCCATCATGCTCTGGGCCAGCTGCAGCAGATAGGTTTGTCCCTCGATACTGCTGGCAGGCAGGGTGCTGCCGATCTGGAGCATATGGGTGCGGGTATCGTTGTCGAGCATGGTCGCTATGATGGCGATACCAAAGGCACCACCCAGGTTGCGCAGTACGTTGAGCAGGGTGGAGGAGGAGGGAACCTCATCATGACTCAGACTGGCGGTGGCGACCAGGGAGAGCGGCACCATGATGAAGGGCTGCCCCAGCGCCCGAACGATGAGCGACTGAATGAGCTGCGGCCCGGCATAGTCGGCACTCATGTTGACGTTCATAAAGCAGCTGACGGCGAAGATGAGAAAGCCAAAGCTCACCAGATAGCGCGGATCGACCTTGTGGGTCAGTTTGGGCACCAGTGGCAGTACCAGCAGCTGGGGCAGCCCCATCCACATCAGTACTTCGCCGATTTCCAGCGCGTTGTAGTTGTGGATCTGGGTCATGTAGAGCGGCAGCACATAGATAGAGCCCATCAAGGCCATCCCGAGGATCAGGTAGGCAAAACAGGCGAGGGCAAAGCGCGGGTTGTGCAGCAGCCGCAGGTTGACCAGCGGGTGGCGGCGCAGCAGCTGGCTGATGACGAAGAAGACCAGCGAGACGACCGAGATGATGGTCAGGCGCACGATGAAGGTCGAGCCGAACCAGTCCTCCCGGTTACCCTCCTCCAGCACCACCTCCAGCACGCCCAGACCAAGCGCCATGGTGACGATGCCGATAAGGTCGACCCGCTTGATCACCTCCCAGTCCACTGCCTTCTTGTCCAGCCCGTGCGCCAGCATGGCCATCACCAGCAGCCCCGGCGGGACGTTAAGATAGAAGATGTAGTGCCACGACATCTGCTCGGTGAGCCAGCCGCCGAGGGTTGGGCCGATGGCCGGGGCGAAGGTGGCACAGAGGCCGAACAGCGCCATGCCGGTAGCCCGCTTCTGCAGCGGCAGCAGGGTAACGATGAGGGAGAAGGCCATCGGGATAAGTGCCCCGCCGGTGAAGCCCTGCATCGCCCGGAAGACGATCATGCTGGTGAGGTTCCAGCTGAAGGAGCAGAGCACGGAGGAGACGATAAAGGCGCCCGTGGTCCACAGCAGGTAACGGCGCACGCTCAACCCCCTGCTCAGCCAGCCACTCAAGGGGATGGCGATCATCTCCGCCACCAGATAGGAGGTGGAGATCCAGGAGCTTTCGCTCAGGGTGGCAGAGAGCGCCCCCTGAATGTCCTTCAGGGAGGCGTTGGTTATCTGGATGTCGAGGATGGCCATGAAGGCGCCGATAAGGCCGCCGATGACCGCGATCCAGTGGCGACGTGGAATGGGTTCCATCAGTTGGCGGCCGTCATGGCATCAGGAGTACGGGTATCTACCGTCACTTCGCTGGAGAGACCCGGCAGCAGCTTGCCGGCGAGCTGACCCGGCTCGGGGATACGGATTTTGACCGGTACCCGCTGCACAATCTTGGTGAAGTTGCCGGTGGCGTTCTCCGGTGGCAGCAGGGCGAACTTGGCACCGGTGGCTGGCGCCAGACTGTCGATGACCCCCTCGACTGGCTGATCCGGATAGGCATCAAGCACCACTTCGACCTTCTGGCCGGGCTGCATATGGGCGAGCTGGGTCTCCTTGAAGTTGGCCTCGACCCACACCTGTTGCAGCGGCACCAGACTGGCGACCTGCATGCCGGACTGGACGTAGAGCCCCTCCCGCAGGCTGCGCTTGCCGATGATGCCATCGGCTGGTGCCCGTAGCTCGGTATAACCTAGCTCCAGTTTGGCCTGCTCAAGTTGTGCTTCACTCAATGCCAGCTTGGCTTGGTTCTGTTTGCGCTCGGCATCCAGTACCAGCAGTCGCTCACGGGCTGCCTGCAAGGCCGCTTTGGCTTCTTGTGCCTGTGCCTGATTGACCTGCAGACCAGCCCGCACTTCATCCAGACTGTCTTGCGAGCTGTAGTGGCGCTGGTTGAGCTGGCTGATCCGGGTTACCTGCTGGCTGGCGCGCAGCTGCTCGGCCTTGGCGGAGGCAACCTTGGCTTCGGCCTGCTGGATCAGGCTCAGCTGCTGCATGCGGGTCGCGGCCAGATTCTCGGCGGTTGCCTGATTGAGGCGCAGATCGGCCTCGGCCTCCGCGACCTTGGTCTTGTATTCGCGATCATCGAGGCGGGCGATGAGCTGGCCCGCTTTGACCGGCTGGTTGTCGGTCACCAGCACTTCGCTGATATAGCCGGGTAGCTTGGAGCTGATCCCGGTTACCTCGCTCTGGAGATAGGCGTTGTCGGTGCTCTCGAAATAGCGGCCGTGGAGATACCAGTAGGCGGAGAAGAGGAGAGCGAGCAGGGCCAGTATCATGGCGGCCAGGAGAGGGATTTTCTTGTGTTGACTCATTTTGGAGATTCCTGAACGTAAGGGGCGCAGGCTAACACTGCTCGACTGTTTCGATTAGTATTGGTTCACGAGATATACAGTTTCACAGGTGCAACAATGGACCTAAATGCTGCGTTAATTCTGGTACGAATTGTCGACAAGGGCTCGTTTACTGCCGCAGCCCAGGAGCTGGGGATGACCAAGGCGATGGTCAGCCGGCGGATTGCCGAGCTGGAACAGCGGCTCGGGGTGCGGCTGCTCTATCGCTCCACCCGTCAGCTCACCCTGACCGAGGAGGGGGAGAAGTACTACCGGCACTGCAGCAAGGCGGTGGAGGCATTGACGGAAGCGGAGCTGATGTTGAGCGCCAGCCAGCAAGAGGTGACCGGCACTCTCAAGATGGCCGTGCCCATAGAGACGGGTCAGTTGGTGGTCGGGCGCCTGGTCGCCAAGTTTTTACAGGCCTATCCCGGCCTGCAGGTGGAGCTGGAGCTGACCAACCGGGTGGTTGACCCCATCAGCGAAGGGCTGGATGCGGTGGTGCGGATCGGCGATATGAGCGATTCCAATCTGGCCGCACGCCGCCTATGGAGCACCGGGAAGCTGCTCTGTGCCAGTCCGGCCTATCTGGCGCGCAGCCCGGCGATCAAGCGGCCGGAGGATCTGGCCAACCATGAGCGGGTGACGGTGAGCAACGGCTTTCTCGCTTCCCACTGGTGCTTCGAGCTGGATGGCAAAGAGGTGCTGGTTGACCCTCCCTCCCGTTTTCGGGTCAATAATATTACCTGTGCCCGCGAGGCGGCCAAGGCGGGTCTCGGACTGGCCTCGATCCCGGCCATGCTCTGTCAGGAGGAGCTGGCCAGCGGCGAGCTGGTCGCGGTGCTGCCAGAGTGGCAGCAACCCAAGGTGTCGATCTACCTGCTGTTTCCGGAGCGACAACTTATGCCGCGCAAATTGCGGGCGTTCATCGATTTCATGGTGGAGAACGGGGCCGAGTTCGGCATCGACAAGCTGTTGTAAGGGGGAGCTATGGATAACTGGATCAATCTCTATCGCGCCTCTCACACTCTGGAGGCTCATGCTCTCAAAGGGGCGCTGGAGGCGGAAGGGGTGCCGGTGCGCCTCAATGGCGACGGCCTGTCAGGGGCCTTTGGCGAACTGGCGGCGGATCTGCTGCAGGTGACCCTGATGGTGCGCGCCGAGGATCGCAGCAAGGCAGGGCGGGTGATCGAACGCTATCAGCAGCGCCAGGGCAATGGCTGGCTGTGCGGTCAGTGCGGGGAGGAGAACGGCGCCAACTTCGAAGTGTGCTGGCGCTGCCATCACGATCCCCACGACAGCTGATCCTCCCTAGCGCAGGGGGACGTCGATATCTTCCCCGGCGTGTTCATCGTGATAGGTCGCCAGATCCAGCTCGTTTTCGCTGCGGGCGATCAGTACGGAAACCAGAATATCCCCCGAGACGTTGACCGCGGTGCGCGCCATGTCGAGCACCCGGTCAATCCCCGCAATCAGTGCCACCCCTTCCAGAGGCAGTCCGACCGCAGTCAGCGTAAGCGTCAGCAGCATCAACCCGGTGCCCGGAGTGCCTGCGGTGCCGATACTGGCCAGGGTGGCGATGCTGATGATGGTCAGGTAGTCCACCAGATGCAGATCCACGCCGAATGCCTGTGCCACAAACAGGGCGGTGACCCCCTGATAGAGCGCCGTGCCATCCATGTTGATGGTGGCGCCGATGGGCAGCACTTTGGCGGTGATGGCGGGTGAGACCCCGAGCCGCTTCTCGGCGCAGGCGAGGCTGATGGGCAGGGTGCTGCTGCTGGAGCTGCTGGTGAAGGCCACCGCCTGGGCATCGACGATGCTCTTGAAGTAGTGGATCGGGTTAAGCCGTGCCAGCAGGAGCAGCAGGGTGCTGTAGACCCCGAGTACATGGAGCAGACAGCCGAGATAGACGGCGCCGATTACTTTGAGCAGGGGCAGCAGCAGGTCGATGCCATATTTGCTGGTCATCCAAGCCATCAGGGCACAGACGCCGTACGGAGCCAGCGCCATCACCATCTGGGTCAGCTTGAACATCCCCTCCGCCAGCGAGGTGAAGAAGAGGATAGCGGGGCGACCGCGGCGGCCACAGGCATTGAGTGCCACCGCCAGTGCCACGGCAAAGACGATGACCTGCAGGATCTTGCTATCTACCATCGCCTCGACCGGATTGCTCGGCACCAGATGGCCCAGCACGCTGGCCAGAGTCGGTGGTGTGGTCATGCCGGGTCGTTGGTAGGGGCCCATGTCGGCACCCATGCCGGGTTCCAGCAGCCAGCCCATCATCAGGCCGATGCAGATGGCGATGGCGGTGGAGCAGAGGTAAAGGCAGCTCGCCTTGATCCCGATGCGGTCGAGCGCCTTGCCCTTGAGCAGTGAGGTGAGGCCGGCGATAACCGAGCAGAAGATCAGGGGCACCATCAGCATCTGGATGGTGTTGACGAAGAGCACGCCGATGGGTTTGAGCAGCTGAGCCTGCTCCTCGAAGCCGACGCCAAGGGCGACCCCGGTCAGCATGCCGATCAGGGTCTTGAGCCAGAGCGGGCGACGAGTCCAGATCTGCCAGGGTTTGCTTGCCTCTCCATGGAACAGCATGGCGCCAATATCCTTATCAAATGTCTGCGGTGACCAAAAATGGGGCGCTAGTGTAGCGAGCCCTGCAGTGGGTTGCCACATTATCGACAAAGCTGCGTCGCTGGCCACTCTCGCAGCAGGGTAATCCGTTATTTATTGGCCTATATCAAGATCCCTCCTGACGGGAGAGGATTTAATTGACATTAAATATGTTCATTATTGGGGTGCAAGATGTCGCAATCGGTACATGGTCACGAAGTGATGGAGATGATGCTGGAACAGGACGGTCAATTTACCCGTGCCAGTCTCAAACAGGCGATGGCGCAGCGGTTCGGTGCCGATGCCCGTTTTCATACCTGCAGCGCCAGCGAGATGGATGCCGAAGCGCTGATCGACTTCCTGGCCGCTCGCGGCAAGTTCATCGAAGCAGGCGAGGGGTTCCAGACCCGTGCCGACAAGATCTGCAATCACGGATAACCCCCTGGCGAGCGCGTGATGGCGCTCGCTCAACTTCTCGCCCTTTGCTATATTTCGCCCCCTCCCATTTCCCAATTCAAGGCGTAGCCCGGGCGTTGTATGGATACTTTTTCTGCCGCAGTCATGCTGTTTCTGATCATGGACCCGCTGGGCAACCTGCCGGTCTTCCTCTCCATCCTGCGCCATATCGATCCCAAGCGGCGGCGCAAGGTGATGATCCGCGAGCTGCTCTTCTCGCTGGCCATCATGATGCTCTTCCTCTTTGTCGGTCAGCAGATCCTCGGCTTCCTCAACCTGCGGCAGGAAGCAGTCAGCATTGCCGGCGGCATCATCCTGTTCCTGATCGCCATCAAGATGATCTTCCCGAGTGAAGGGGGGGTGACCGGACTGGCGGCGGGCGAGGAGCCTTTCCTGGTGCCGATGGCGATCCCGATGATCGCCGGCCCCTCGATCCTCGCCTCTTTGATGCTGCTGGCCAATCAGGAGCCCACCCGGATGGTGGACTGGTCGCTGGCGCTCTTCATGGCATGGGCCGCCAGCGCGGTGATCCTGATGTTCTACGAGGTATTCAACAAGCTGCTGGGTGAGCGTGGACTCACTGCGGTGGAGAGGTTGATGGGGATGCTGCTGGTGATGATCTCGGTGCAGATGCTGCTGGACGGGGTTCACCACTACTTGCAGGTAACGGGCACCCCTTGATCGGCGCGTGACTCCAGCTGACTCAGGATCAGGGTCAGCAGGGTTTCCCGCAGCCAGCGATGGCCGGGATCTTCCTCATGACGCTGATGCCAGATGAGCAGGTGCGAGATGCTGTCCAGCTCAATGGGCAGCGGCAGTTGCAACAGCGGGTAGACCTGGGTCGCGTGGCGGGCATAGAGCTTGGAGAGGGTGACGATCATATCGGAGTGCATGCCCATCCGCAGCGCTGCTTCGAATGAGGGAACACTCGCCTCGATACGCCGGTAGAGATCGTGCTCTGCCAGCTTGTGATCCAGCATCCAGCGATCCCGCCCTTCGCAGTAGGTCTGGACATGGGGATAGCTGAGGTAGTGGTCGAGATCCCAGCGTGGCTCCTGCAGGGCGGGGTGGTGCTGTTGCACCAGACAGGTGAGGCCATCGATGGCGAGCAGTCGCTGGCAGATGCTGCCGGGCAGGGTATCGAGGCGGTAGTCGGAGTCGATGCAGTTCTCCCGCACCGTGAAGGCGATATCCACCTGCCCCTGGCTCATCTCAGTCAGGCTGTTCTCGGTCCACTCCTCATAGCGCAGCCGCAATCTGGGGGCCTGTCGCTTCAGCTCGCTCAGGTAGAGCGGGGCAAACAGGGTGAAGGCGCTGTCCATGCTGGCGATGACAAACTCCCGATCCGAGTTGGCCGGGTCGAACTCCGGCGGCTGGATCAGGTTGTCCAGCGACAGCAGGATGGGTTGCAGCTGCTGTTGCAGCACCAGTGCGCGGGGGGTCGGTTCCAGCCCGTAAGCGGAGCGGATAAAGAGGGGATCGTCGAAGGTTTCCCGCAGTCGGCCGAGCGCCTTGCTGACGGCGGATTGACTCAAATGCAGTCGTCTGGCTGCCTTGCTGCCGTTGCGCTCCTCCAGCAGAACCTGCAGGATTATCAGCAAATTGAGGTCGATACGACCCAGTTGTTCCAGCAGCATGATATGAATCTCCTTCAACTCTAAGATGAATTTATACCATTTGTTTTCATATCTTGGCGATCTTATCCTCAATTTGTCTCTGGCTCGGATGAGCCACTGGTACAGGATGTAGCGGTTGAGGGGACACGTAGCACAATCAATATGGCGACCTTCGGGTCGCCCTATTTTTTGTAGTGATTTATTTGCTCACTTGCACCCGCCTTGATTTTGCCCAACAATTCTTGCGCTCTGTTTTGATACAACTGATAGATATCTCTCTTTGAGGAGCATCCCTATGGGACTCGGTGGAATTCATATCTGGCACATGTTGATCCTCTTGCTGGTGGTTGTGCTGGTGTTTGGCAGTAAGCGTCTGGCCAGTGCGGGTGAGGATCTGGGAACCGCCATCAGGGATTTTCGTAAAGCCATGCGTGACGATGAAAATCATCCGAAATAAGCAGTAGGAGTAAAAGTATGTCTGTTGACGAGAAAGTGGAACTGAACGAAACCTGCGACAGCTGTGGCTGTTTTGCCGAGATCGGCACCATCATCGGTGAAGGCGATGATGTGATGGAACTGGTGATCGAAGCCGCTGCCGAGGCTGATGCCCGTGCCAAGCTGGCTGCCTATGAAGCACTGGCCAAGCAGGTGACTGCCGAAGCCAAGAGCAGCAGTGAACTGACCCAGGGCGCCAACGGCGTGATCCTGAAAGCCCGCCTGCAATTTACCTGCACCGCCGAAAAACTGATCTTCGAAATGCGGGCCCGCTCTATCTGAGCCCTCTGATGACGCGGCAGGCTGGTCCTGCCGTGTTGACCCTTCTGCTGTGGGTCTGCGTTCTATAGTTACTCTATCCCACAGACGGTTTTGCCCGGCGCGAGTCGGCCAACAGAAGGCGACAACATCATGATGCGGCACTGGATCTGGGGCCTGCTGGCTCTCTGGTCTCTCCCTTTGCTGGCGGCCGATCTCAAGCCTCAGCGTCTTCCCCAACCCGGGGATCTCGAATCCATTTTGCAAAAGCGCGAACTCAGGGCTCTGGTGGTCTATGAGCGCGGTTTCTATTTCCTCGACAAGGGTGCCCAGTACGGCATTTTGGTCAATCAGCTGCAAGGGTTCGAGCGCTGGTTGAACAAGACCTATCTTGCCAGGGAGAAGGTGCCGCTCAAGGTGGTCTATATCCCGGTTCGGCAGGACAAGCTGCTCGATTATCTGGCGGAGGGGCGTGGCGATCTGGTGGCGGCCAATATGACGGTGACTCCCACCCGGCGCGAACAGGTGACCTTCTCCCGGCCGCTGATCTCCTCCATCGAGGAGTGGGTGGTCAGCCAGAATACGCTGCCCGCCTTCAACCGCATTACCCAGCTCTCCGGCCGGCGGATCTGGGTGCGCGCCAGCTCCAGCTATTGCGAGAGTCTGCGCCAGCTCAACTGGCTGTTTCGCGAGCTTGGGCTGCCTCCTGTCTATATCGAGACTGTGCCCGAGTATCTGCAGGATGGCGATCTGCTGGAGATGGTAGCGGCCGGCATCATTCCGCTGACGGTGACTGACAGCTACAAGGGGCGGATCTGGCTGGGGGGGATGATCTCAGGCCTCAAGGCGCACAAGTTGATCCCCCTGCGCAGCAAGGGCACCAGTGCCTGGGCACTGCGCAAGAACAGCCCCGACCTCCTTAAAGCGGTCAACCGCTATCTGGCGGGGGCCAGTCGCAACAGTCTCTATAGCGACATGACCCTGCGCCGCCTGCTGGCCCGCAGCGACCAGATGAGCAACATACTGGCACCTGACCCCATGGGACGGCTGGCAACCATTCGCAAGGTGCTGGAGAAGTACGCCAAGCAGTATGAGCTGGACTGGCTGATGCTGGCGGCGCTGGCATACAAGGAGTCCGGCCTCAACCCCGCCATCCGCTCCGAGAAGGGGGCTGTTGGCATCATGCAGCTGCTGCCCAGCACCGGTCGCGAGGTCAATATCACGGGGGCCAGACTGACGACGCTGGATGGCAACGTCGAGGCGGCCTGCCGTTATCTGCGCCTGATCCTCGATACCTACTTCAACGATCCCAATCTGGATCTGCTCAACCGCCACCTCTTTGCGCTCGCAGCTTACAATGCCGGGCCGAATCGGGTTCAGGCCCTGCGGGACAAGGCGGGCAGGCTGGGGCTGGATCCCAATGTCTGGTTCGGCAACGTGGATCAGCTGGTGGCCAACGAGGTGGGGCAGGGGTCGATCAACTATGTCGGCACCATCTACAAGTACTATGTTGGCTATCGCTTCAGCCTGCCTCAGATCGAGGGCAAGGCTGCGGCTATTGAAGCGGCTCAGCCATGAGCCGATTGACCGGCTGAGTCTCCGGCGTGGTCGGTAGCGGCCAGCCACCATCCCTGTGCAGCAAGAACCAGTGGGCTGGCTCGGTGCCAGGGGCCTGATCAGGCTGGTGGAGCTGGCCCAGATAGCGCAGCATAGGGGTATCGTGCAGTTCCATAGCAACTCCCTGTTTCGAGATACGAAAAGTGTCGATATACGAAGAGGCTTGCTGCGTTATGACACCTAGCCATGACAGCAGGATGACAAGATGATCCCCGGATCCTTTGCCCTGATCGACGACCCGGCCCTGGCGCTCAAGGTGCGCTGCCAGTGGATCCGCTCCGCCCGCGAGCAGATCCAGGCGCAGTACTACAGCTGGGAGGAGGACAGCAGTGGCAAGCTGCTGCTGGGCGAGCTGCTCCATGCCGCCCGGCGTGGAGTCAGGGTGCAACTGCTGGTAGATGACCTCTATGCCGGAGACAACCGCTTTCTGGAGATGGTGGCTCACTGTCCCGGTATCGAGGTGCGGCTGTTCAACCCCTTCTGGTTAAGGGGCTGGCGGCCGCTGGCCCTGCTGCTGGAGGGGCTCTTCACCTTTCGCCGCATCAATCACCGGATGCACAACAAGCTGCTGCTGGTGGATGGCAAGCTGGCGCTTATTGGTGGCCGCAATATTGGTGATCGATATTTCGGGCTGGACCCGGAAGCCCCTTTCGTGGATCTCGATCTTGCCTGTCAGGGGGCCATTTGCGAGCAGATGGCGGCGGGGTTTGCCCAGTTCTGGCAGAGCCGCTGGAGCCACCCTATCCGCCATCTGTTGCGCCGCAGATTGCAGCCCGCCGAAATTCGTGTGGTCAACGATTTCCTCCTCACCATGGCGGATCCCACGGTCGCTGCCGTTTATGATCTGCCTGCCTCGCTGTTTGACGGCAACGAGCCTGCGCTTGCATGGTATACCGGTCGGGCCGAGGTCTGGTTTGACCGCCCCGGCAAAGGGCTGGTTTCCCGCCCGGTGACCGCTCGCCAGCTCTGGCGACAGTTGGCTGAGGCTCCTTCCACGCTCCGCATGGTGACTCCCTATCTGATCCTCACGGGCGGTTTTCGGCGCCGTTTGCAGCGGTTGCGTCGGCAGGGAGTGGTGATCGAGATCCTCACCAACTCGCTGGCCAGCACGGATGTGCCACTGGTGCATGGAGCCTACCAGCGTCACAGGGGTTGGTTGCTGCGTCAGGGGATCCGGTTGTGCGAGTTTGATGAAGGGCAAGGCAGCCTGCACGCCAAGCTGATCCTGTTGGGAGAGGATCGCGCCCTGTTTGGCAGCCTCAACCTCGATCCCCGCTCGCTCTTTCTCAATACCGAGCTGATGTTGCAGCTGGAGTGTGCGCCCATCTGCCAGCAGTTGCAGGCGTGGTTGTTGCAGTGGCAAGGGCAGGGTGAACCACGCAAAGCGGAAGGGTGGTCACGGCGTCTGGTTGCCAGGCTCAGCGACTGGTTGCCACTGCATCGCTGGTTGTGAGCTGGCCATTTTTTGTGCGAGATCTCGCAAAGGCGTGTAGGTCTTTGCCGATGCACATCGCGGGTGAATAGCCATAACCGAGTCTATCTAACTGTTTTATAACCAGTTCATGGTGGTGATAAGGCTGTTTTTTGTACCGACATGTGAATGGATTGGGCATAAAATCGTTTTTTATTTTGTTTTTCTGCGTAATATTTCAGTTGCAAGGACAAACACGGTGGCTTGCTGCCGTGTGGAAGAGGGTTGTAACGGGTTGCTGGCCACTTGTATCGCTGCAACTGGCGCTGACTTCTGATGGGTAGCGAACTTTCGGGAGGTTCGGAGAGGTGCCCGCGACGACCGGATTCCAATATGGAACATGCTTATTTGCGAGGGGGTGACATGGATATGTCACCCCACTTTTTTTCTGGCTGAAGGCGGGGGTTATCCCCTGGTATCAGCGCTTCAAAAAAGAGGGCCGATGTCGCGGCCCTCTCTCGTTTCTCATGCAGATGCGGGAATCCATCAGCTTGCGCTGACCGCCACGCGGCGGCGCTGCAGCCAGATGATGGCGCCAAACAGCAGGAAGCCCGGGATCCACATCAGCTCTTTGCGCCAGCGGTCGGTTGGCGCCTTGACGGCCAGGATCTCCTGATCGAACTCCAGCCCCATGGCGGCGGCCGGGCTGCCGAAGGCGACACTGTCGATCAGCGTCTTGCCATCCTGCTCATAGAGGGTGAGCCCCAGATTGGCCAGCCGCTCTTCACCCGTGGCCCCTTCCGGTACGGGCACCAGCAGGGTGAACTGACGCGCCTTGCCGACCGCATCCTCTCCCATGACCCGGACGCGCAGGGGACTCTCCGCCTCCACCTCACCCATGGTCCGGGCCAGCTGGGCAGGCGGTGTCTGGCGATAGGGATCGTGGGCCAGATCCATCCAGAAGCCGGGGCGGAACAGGGTAAAGGCGACCAGCAGCAGCAGGATGCTCTCGTACCAGCGGCTCTTCACCAGAAAGTAGCCCTGAGTCGCCGCGGCGAAGATCAGCATGGCAATGGTCGCCACGATGAAGATCAGCACGCCGTGGGCGAAGTCCACGTTGATGAGCAGCAGGTCGGTATTGAAGATGAAGAGGAACGGCAGCGCTGCGGTGCGCAGGCTGTAGTAGAAGGCGGTGAGGCCGGTACGGATGGGGTCCCCTTTGGAGACGGCCGCTGCCGCAAAAGAGGCGAGCCCTACCGGTGGCGTCACATCCGCCATGATGCCGAAGTAGAAGACGAACAGATGCACCGCGATGAGCGGCACGATCAGCCCGTTCTGCTGCCCCAGCGTCACCACTACCGGCGCCAGCAGGCTGGAAACCACTATATAGTTGGCGGTGGTCGGCAGCCCCATACCGAGGATCAGGCTGAGCAGGGCGGTCAGCAACAGCATCAGCAGCAGATTGCCCATGGAGAGCATCTCCACCAGATCCGCCAGTACCAGCCCGACGCCGGTCTGGGAGACGGCACCGACTATGATCCCCGCCGTGGCGGTGGCGATACCGATACCGATCATGTTGCGGGCACCGGCAACCAGTCCCTCACGCAGATCGACCATGCCGTCGTTGAAGGTGCCGTAGTCGTGCTTGCCGTCGCGGCGCAGCCAGTTGAGCAGCGGTCGCTGGGTCAGCAGGATAATCACCAGCATCACGGTACCCCAGAAGGCGGAGAGGCCGGGCGAGAGGCGCTCCACCATCAGGCACCACACCAGCACCACGACCGGCAGCAGGAAGTGAAGGCCGGAGAGCAGCACGGTGCGGGTGTTGGGCAACTCTTCAAGGGGTTTGTCCGGATCTTCCGCCGGCAGGGGATCATTGCTGGCGGCGATCTTCAGCAGACCCAGATAGGCGATGGCCAGCAGCAGGCCGATACCGGGCAGGGCATAGTCGCCCAGCGCCGGTTTGAGCCAGCCCAAGCCATAGTAGACCGCCATCGACAGTCCGCTGATGAGGGCCGCGCCAAAGGCAAAGCCGGTCAGACGGTGCAGCCAGGGTTTCGGCTGGTGGTTGCCGATGGGCTGCATGCCGAGCTTGAGCGCCTCCAGATGGACGATGTAGAGCAGCGCTATGTAGGAGATGGCCGCAGGCAGAAAGGCGTGCTTGATGATCTCCACGTAGGGGATGCCCACGTATTCGACCATCAGGAAAGCCGCAGCCCCCATCACTGGCGGCATGATCTGGCCGTTGACCGAAGAGGCCACTTCAACCGCGCCCGCCTTCTCTTTCGAGAACCCCACCCGCTTCATCATGGGAATGGTGAAAGTGCCGGTGGTGACCACGTTGGCGATGGAGGAGCCGGAGATGAGGCCGGTGAGACCGGAGGCAACTACCGCCGCCTTGGCCGGGCCGCCGCGCAGGTGACCCAGCAGGCTGAAGGCAAGCTGGATGAAGTAGTGGCCGGCACCGGCCCGCTCCAGCAAGGCGCCGAACAGCACGAACAGGAAGACGAAGCTGGTGGAGACGCCGAGGGCGATGCCAAATACCCCCTCGGTGGTGATCCACTGGTGGTTGGCCAGCGCGGTAAAGCTCACTCCGCGGTGGGCCAGCAGCCCCGGCATCCAGGGGCCCGCCAGACTGTAGGTGAGAAAGACGATGGCGATGACCGCCAGCGCCGGCCCCAACGCACGACGCGCCGCTTCGAGCAGCAGCGGAATGCCGATACAGGCCGTCACCAGATCGGCGGTGGTGAGGTTGCCCGGTCGCTGGGCCAGGGCCTGATACATCACGAAGAGGTATGAGGCCGCGCCGGCCGCGATCAGGGCGAGGGCGATATCGCTAAAGGGGACCCGATCTCGCGGTGAGGTGCGAAACGCCGGAAATACCAGAAATGCCAACAGCAGGGCAAAGGTGAGGTGAATGGAGCGGGTTTCGGTGTCATTGAGCACGCCAAAGCCGAGCATGAAGGGGAGCGGCGAGGCGATCCAGAGCTGGAACAGCGACCAGGCCAGCGCCAGCAGGGTGATGATGCCACCCATGGCGCCAGCAGGGAGCCGTGCGCCCACATCCTGGGCGATCAGCTCCTCGGTAGAGAGTTGTTTGTCTTGCATAGGGTTAATTTGTGCCCACCAGTACAACAAGAGCGACACCCGCCCCCGCAATCAGGGGCGCGGCAGACGGGTGTCGGTGAGAGTGACAGCGGCCCGGGGGCCCGCGCTTAGATCCAGCCGCGCTCTTTGTAGTAGCGAGCGGCCCCTTCATGGAGCGGAGCTGAGAGCCCCACCTTGATCATGTCGGCCTCTTTGAGGTCGGCGAAGGCCGGGTGCAGGCGCTTGAAGCGATCCAGATTGTCGAACACCGACTTCACCAGCTGATAAACCACTTCGGGGTCGGTCTTGGCGCTGGTGGATAGCACCGCCTTGCCGCCGATGGAGGGGGTCGGCTGGTCACTGCCCTTGTAGATGCCACCCGGAATTTCAGCCTTGGTGTAGTAGCTCTTCTCGGCCAGCAGCTTGTCGATCTCGGCGCCGGTGACCGGTACCAGCACGGCGTCGGTAGTGGTGGAGGCTTCCTGAATGGCGCCATTGGGGTGGCCGACGAAGTAGCTCATGGCGTCGATGTTGTTGTCACCGAGGGCGGAGGCCTGTTCGGCCGGCTTGAGTTCGGAAACCAGACCGAAGTCGCCCTTCTGCCAGCCCTTGACCGCCATGATCTCTTCCATGGTGTCGCGCTGGCCTGAGCCCGGGTTGCCGATATTGACCCGCTTGCCCTTGAGATCATCGAAGCCGGCGACCTTGGCGTCCTTGCGGGCCAGAATGGTGAACACCTCGCTCTGCAGGGAGAAGACGGCGCGCATGTCATCCATGGCTCCTTCCGCCTGGAAGGGGGGCAGCCCTTTCATTGCCTTGAACTGGTGATCGGATTGCATGATGCCGAAGTTGAACTCGCCGCTGCGGATGCCGTTGACGTTGGCCACACCGCCGCCGCTGGCCGGGGCATTGCACTTGATCTGGTGAGCGGACGCGCCGCGATTGAGGAAGCGGCAGATCGACTGGCCCGCCACGTAGTAGACGCCGGTCTGGCCGCCGGTGCCTATGGTCACGAAGCGCTCCTGCGCCTGTACCGGGCCACCAAACGACACGCCGACCAGAGCAGCCGACAGGGCGCATGCCAGGGATAATCCTTTCATGTTTTCCATCCTTTTCATTGAGTTATCTCACCCGTTCCACGAGTGAATTTATGGCGAGCCTGCGGCGGGAGCCGGGCTGGCCGATAGGGCCTCGTACGAGGAAAAGGTCGGGCTGTTACCCCCTCCCAAAAAAGCCACCATCATCCTGCGGTGAGATAACCGGCATCCTGCCGGCAGAAGATAATTTGGCCCCTGAGGGGCCAAAGAAAAAGTTGTAACGGCTTCGATTAAGCACATCTCGCCAACAACAATCAAACAAAAGGGCAAAAAAGCAGCGTTTAATATCGAAAAGTTTGATGCCGATCATTAATTTGTTGATCGGGGATTAATTGTGCGGGAGTCGGGTGGGGAGTTGCGGAAGGTTTCTTTTGTAGCCCTTGCGTGGCAAGGGCTAGCGTCATATGAGATCAGTTTTCCGGGGCGGCCAGATCCAGGATAAAGGCGTACTCCAGCGCGATATCTTCGTAGGCTTTGAAGCGCCCAGACTTGCCACCGTGGCCGGCGTCCATGTCGGTGTTCAGTAACAACTTGTTATCATCCGTTTTCAGCTCGCGCAGCTTGGCGACCCACTTGGCGGGCTCCCAATATTGCACCTGGGAGTCGTGCAGTCCGGTGGTGACCAGCAGGTTGGGGTAGGCTTGCGCCTTGACCTGATCGTAGGGGCTGTAGCTCTTCATGTAGTCGTAGTAGCGCTTCTGGTTCGGGTTGCCCCACTCGTCATACTCCCCGGTGGTGAGGGGAATGGACTCGTCCAGCATGGTGGTGACCACATCGACGAAGGGCACCTGCGCCACCACGCCGCGATAGAGTTCGGGCGCCTGATTGATGACAGCGCCCATCAGCAGACCGCCGGCGCTGCCGCCCATGGCGTAGACCTGATCCCTGGCACCGTAGCCTTGCTCGACCAGCGCCTTGGTAACATCGATGAAGTCATTGAAGGTGTTCTGTTTTTTCAGCAGCTTGCCATCTTCGTACCAGGGGCGACCCAGCTCCTCGCCACCCCGGATATGGGCGATGGCGTAGACGAAGCCGCGATCCAGCAGGCTCAGGCGTGAACTGCTGAAGTCGGGATCCATGCTGGCGCCGTAGGAGCCGTAGCCATAGACCAGCAGCGGATTCTTGGCCGAATCGGCGAGACCTTTCTTGAACTTGTCCTTGCGATAGACCAGCGAAACCGGCACCGATACGCCGTCGCGGGCGGTGACCCAGAGCCGTTCGCTGGCATATTGATCAGCTTTGAAGCCCGCCACCGGCTGCTGTTTGAGCAGGGTGCGCTGGCCGGTCGCCATGTCTAGCTCATAGGTGGAGGAGGGGGTGGTCATGGAGGAGTAGCCATAACGCAGGGCGCTGGTATCCGGCTCCGGGTTGTAGGCGAGCCAGGTGACATAGGCAGGGTCGTCGAAGGCGATCTCCTTCTGCTCACCGCTCTGCCAGTTGACCTGACGCAAGCGGGTCAGCCCCTTGCTGCGCTCTTCCAGCACCAGCCAATCCTTGAACAGGGCATAGCTCTCCAGCAGCACGTCGGGGTTCGGGGCAATCACCGGCTTCCAGCGATCGACCGGGCTCTCCTTGGTTTCGTAGAGGCCGAAGTTCTTGCCATCCTTGTTGGAGCGGACATAGAAGCGGCCGCGGTAGTGATCCAGGCTGTATTCGTGATCTACCTTGCGCGGCAGGAACAGACGGGGCAAGTGCTCCGGCAGGTTGGCATCGATCAGCCGCGCTTCGCCGGTGGTAGTGCTGGAGAGGGCGATGACGATGAAATCTTCCGAGGTGGTGGCGTAGAGGCTGACATAGAAGGAGTCATCCTTCTCCTCGTAGACCAGCTTGTCCGTGGCCGGATCCGTACCGAGCGTGTGGCGGTAGACCTGATAGGGGAGCAGGGTCTGCGGGTGCTTGCGCACATAGAAGACGGTCTTGTTGTCGTTGGCCCACACCAGATTGCCGGAGGTGTTCTCCAGCGTGTCGGCGGCCCACTTGCCGCTCTCCAGATCGAGGAACTGGATCTTGTATTGGCGGCGGGAGAGATAATCCTCCGCCACCGCCAGCCAGCGGTTGTTGCGACTCACCTCGAGGGCGCCGAGGGCATAGAACTCGTGCCCCTCGGCCCGCTGGTTGCTGTCGAGCAGCAGGTTTGCCTGCTCCTCTCCCAGCCTGGTGCGGGAGTAGATGGCGTACTCCTTGGCCGGTTCATAGCGGGTCTGGTAGCGGTAGCCGTTCTTCACATAGGGAACCGACTCATCCTGCTGGGGGATGCGGGCCACCATCTCCTTGTAGAGTTGCTCGCGCAGCGGCTTGGTCGGCTTGAGCATGGCTTCGGTATAGGCGTTCTCGGCCTCGAGGTATTGCAGCACTTCCGGCGCCTGACGCTGGTCGTCACGCAGCCAGTAGTAGTTGTCGATCCGGGTGTCCCCGTGCTTTTTCAGTGTGCGGGGATGTTTGGCGGCCACGGGCGGCTGGATTGAGGTGTCAGGTGTCGTCATGGCAGGCTCTTCATTGGCATAAGTAGGGGGGAGAACTGTCAGAAAGGCTAGCAGCAGAACTCCTCGGGAAAAGGTAAACATGTCGCATCCTTGGCGCTGGAAAGGGTTGGCAGACCTGAGCATCGGCTCCATGAATTGGGGTTAAATCTGCCCCTTGTTGCCGATTGTTGCAAGCAATCCCTTGTTATTGAAGGAAAAGCAAACAAAAAAGGCCGCCATCTCGCGATAGCGGCCCCTTCTCTGGCCATGAGCGGCAAGAGTCCGCTCAGGTGTGCCTCACATGATAGTGGAGTGCCGGTTCATGGCCAGTTGTCGTCAGCCCGGGTAGCGCGACCAGCTGCTGGTCGTGCCCTCGTTGCTGATGCTCAATACCTCATAGGGCTGGCCGGGAATATCCATGCCCGGCGCACTCTGGGGCATGCCCGGAATGGTCAGACCGCGGATGGCAGGCCGCTCCTTGAGGAGTTTCTTCACGTCGGCGGCCGGTACATGCCCCTCGATCACATAGCCATTTACGATGCCGGTATGGCAAGAGGCCAGTTCCGGCGCGATACCGTATTGCTGTTTCACTGCGCCGAGCTGCTCGGTCTCGATGACTTCCAGTTCGAAGCCATTCTGCTCCATGTGTTCGTTCCAGCTTTGGCAGCAGCCACAATATTTGGATTTGTAGACGGTCATCTTCTCGGCCGCGAGGGCTGAAAAGCTGACGGTACCGGCCAGCATGGCCAGTAACAGGGGTTTGTACATAACTCACCTCAGATGAAAGAAAAGATGCCCGATACGGGATGACTTTCAGGCCTGAGTGCGAGGGGGGCGTTCGAGCCGCTCCAGCGGCGCTTCCGGCATATAGAGAGAGGGAGAAGAGAAGTCGGGACTATCCGGTTCCAGCACCGCCACCGTCAGGCTGTCGCTGGCCAGCAGCGTCATCGAGAGCGCCGTGGTGAAGCTGCCGCAGGGCATCGCTTTTTCCAGCGAGCGTTCGCTCTGGCTGCAGTGGGTGGTCAGGGTACAGAGGTCGGTTGCGGCCCGGCTGCCAAACGACATCAACACCAGCACCAGACTCCACAGGGGGAGCCAGCGACGGGCGTGAGCGAGTTGGCGACGGGTGAGAACCATGGAGTGACTCGGAAATAACAAGGGGCACATGGTAACCCTGTGCCCCCGGGGAGGGTCAAGCCCTCCCCATAGTGCCCGTCAGCGCAGATTAAGGTTGCTGACGGGTGGCCGCCAGCACGATCTCGCGCACGCAGACGTTGGCCGGCTGGTTCCAGGCGTAGAGCACCGCCTCGGCGATCACTTCCGGCGCGATGACGCCGCCCATCTGATCTTTCCAGTCGTGGTAACCGGCCTTGATGCTCTCGTCGGTGGTGTGGCTGAGCAGCTCGGTCTCGACCGCACCCGGAGCTATGGTCACCATCCGCACGCCGACATCGGCCACCTCTTCGCGGATGTTTTCGGTCAGGGCGTGGACGGCGAACTTGGTGGCGCAGTAGGCGGCATGGTTCGGGAAGGTCTTGCGACCGGCGATGGAGCTGATGTTGATGATGGTGCCGCTGCGGCGCTCCTTCATCCCGGCCAGTACCGCATGGACGCCGTTCAGCACCCCCATCACGTTGATGTTGAGCATCTGCTGCCACTCGGCCGGATCCTGCACGTCAGCCTGACCCAGCAGCATGACGCCGGCGTTGTTGACCATGCAGCCGACCGGGCCAAATTTGGCTTCCGCCTGCTGGACGGCGGCCTTCATGGCGGCGGTGTCGGTCACATCGACCCCGATGCAGAGGGTATTCGGCAGACCGAGTGCCTGCATCGGCTCGACCCGACGGGCCAGCAGCAGCAGCGGATGACCGGCAGCAGAGAAGGCACGGGCGATGGCGGCACCGATCCCGGCAGAGGCACCGGTGATAACGACGAGAGCTTTGGACATGATTTTTTCCTTCAGATTCGATAGTCGGTTTGAGCCAACAAGCTGCTGGCCAGCGCGGAACAGGGTCACTATAGTCACTGCATCTATAAGTGATAAATATTGTTTTCCGCTGGTTATCATCTGAAAAAACTATGGTTGGGTTTATGCTGGATTTGCGACTGCTGCGTTTCTTCATCGCCATCTATGAAGAGAAGAACATCACGGCGGCGGCCGAACGCTGCCACGTCAGCCAGCCCTCTCTCTCGGCTGGGCTGCGCCAGTTGGAAGAGGCGCTCGGTGACAGCCTCTTCATCCGCGGCAAGAAGGGGGTGGAGGCGCGCGATCCTGCCCACTATCTCTATCCCCATGCGGTCAAGCTGGTGGAGGAGGCGCGTCGTCTGCCGGAGCTGTTTCGCCAGAAAGCGACGCGTGCGAGGCTCAATATCGCCATCATGCCCGACCTGAGCCGGCGTCGGGTGGCGGGGTTGCTGCAACGGGTACAGACGGTACTGCCCGAGCTTGATCTCACCCTTTCCGATTACGGCACGCCAGCCGACTGTCGGCTGACGCTGGACGCGCTGCGCCGGGAGGACGAGATCTTTCTGCCGCTCTGGGAAGAGGATTACGTGCTCTGCGTGCCGGTCGACCATCCCCTGGCCTGTCGCGAGAAAATCGAGCTGGCCGAGCTGCAACATTATGATTTTATTGAGTGCCCACCCTGTGAGGCCCACCAGCAGACTATAGGCCTGCTGGCCTGTGATCGGCTTACCCTCAATCTGGTGGCCAAGGCCGAGAGCAAGGGGTTGGTGATGGCGCTGGTGCTGGCCGGGGTCGGCATCAGCTTTCTGCCGGACGGGCTGGTGGAGGATGAGGCGGGGCTCTGTACCCTGCCGGTAAGCGGGCCGCGGATGTTTCGCCGGATCGGGCTTTGTTACCCCGCTCATCAGACCCTCAATCCGGCGCTGCGGGAGCTGATCCCCGAGTTGGCAGGCCACGGTGCTTCCTGATAAGGTCGCTTTCCTGTGCATCTTTACGATGCGTCTGTCACACCCCTTTTCTCTTTTATCGCGCCAGCTCTGGCGCTTGTTCGGGTGATGTTGTCATGAAACGCATTCTGGTTATTTTTTCCCATCCCGCCTTGCAGGGCTCGCGGGCCAACAAGCAGCTGTTGCAGGCGATTGAGGGATTGGAGGGGGTCACGGTTCACGATCTCTACCACCACTATCCCGACATGTTCATCGATGTTAAGCGGGAGCAAACTCTGTTGTCGGAGCACGACATCATCGTCTTTCAGCACCCGTTTTACTGGTACTCCTGCCCGGCCATCATGAAGGAGTGGATGGATCTGGTGCTGGAGTATGGCTACGCCTACGGCCCCGAAGCTCATGCCCTCAAGGGCAAGCAGTGGCTGAGCGCCATCACCACCGGCGGTGCGCCGGAGTCCTACTGTAGCGAGGGGTACAACAGCCGGCCGCTGCTCGATTTTCTGCTGCCCTTTCAGCAGGCGGCCAGATTGTGCGGCATGAGCTGGCTGCCGCCTTTTGTGCTCCACTCGTTCCACAAGATCAAGGATCCCGCCGCCCTGCGTCGCTGCGGTCAGGATTATCGCCAGCTGCTGACGGCGTTGCGTGACGAGCAACTCACGCCGGAGCTGCTGGCCAGCCGCTCCTATCTGCGCGATCTGCTGGAGGTGCTCTGATGAAACACGGGCTGCATTTTGGCCGAGCTTATGAGCCGGATCAGACGTTGAAACGGAGGGCTGACTGATGGGCCACGGGATCCTGTTTGATGCCTTTATCTATCTCTCGGCAGCGGTTATTGCGGTGCCGCTGGCCAAGCGCTGGGGGCTCGGTTCGGTGCTCGGCTATCTGCTGGCGGGGATCATCATAGGCCCCTTCCTGTTGGGGCTGGTGGGGGAGCAGAAGGATGTGATGCACTTCGCCGAGTTTGGCGTGGTGCTGATGCTGTTTCTGGTCGGTCTTGAGTTGCGTCCGGCCCTCTTGTGGCAGCTGAAGGGGCCGATCCTCGGCACGGGCGGCCTGCAGGTGCTGCTTACCACGGCAGCGTTGACCGGCGTGGCGCACCTGATCGGTCTGCCGCTGCAACAGGGGCTGGCCATCGGCCTCATTCTGGCGCTCTCCTCCACCGCCATCGTGTTGCAGAGCCTGCAGGAGCGCAAGTTGATACAGAGCGAGAGCGGTCGCTCCGCCTTTGCCGTGCTGCTGTTCCAGGACATTGCCGTCATTCCGATCCTGGCGATCCTGCCGCTGCTGGCCATGGCGCCGGTGAGCAACAATGGCAGCTCCGAGCTGGCGGGCTGGCAGCACGGCCTGCTGGTGGTGGCGGCTATCTCCGGCATCGTGCTGGGTGGCCACTATCTGATGCGGCCGGTGTTCCGGGCCATTGCCCAGTCCCACATGCGGGAGATCTTTGTCGCTGCCGCCCTGCTGCTGGTGATCGCCATCGCCGTGTTGATGGAGTCGGTCGGCCTCTCGCCCGCTCTCGGCTCTTTCCTCGCGGGCGTGGTATTGGCCGACAGCGAATACCGTCATGAGCTGGAGGCGGACATAGAGCCGTTCAAGGGGCTGCTGCTCGGCCTCTTCTTCATGTCGGTGGGGGCGGGCATCAACTTTGGCCTGTTTGCCGAACACCCTTTTCTCATCCCGACGCTGGTGGTGGGGCTGATGGTGCTCAAATGGCTGGTATTGATGGCGCTTGGCTTCGTCTTGCGCATCTCGCCGAGCCAGCGCTGGACCTTCGGGCTGGCACTCGCTCAGGGCGGTGAGTTTGCGTTCGTGCTCTTTTCGTTTGCCGCGCAAAACCGGGTGCTGCCCGGCGAGACCATCTCCCTGCTGACGCTGGTGGTGGCGCTCTCCATGGCGCTGACCCCGCTGCTGCTGATCCTCAACGATCGGGTGATCCAACCCTGGTTCGATTACCGTAACCAGAGCGAGGTGCCGCAGCATGAGCAACCCGAATTGGTGGAGCATCCGGTGATCATCGCGGGCTTCGGTCGTTTTGGTCAGATCGTGGGGCGTTTGCTGCACGGGCACGGCATCGGCACCACCATCCTCGAGCAGGATGCCAGCCAGATAGAGACGCTGCGCAAGTATGGCTATCAGGTCTTCTATGGCGATGCCAGTCGCCTTGATCTGCTGCATGCCGCCGGCGCTCACAAGGCCAAGTTGCTGGTGCTCTCTATCAACGACAGCGCTACTTCGCTGGCGGTGATCGAGATGGTGCAGAAGCACTTCCCCCATCTGAAGATCCTGGCGCGGGCGCAGGATCGTCCCCATGCCCACGAGATCCTGCGCCACGGTGTCGACAGCGTATATCGGGAGACGCTGGGCTCCGCCGTGGATCTGGGGGTGGAGGCCCTGACTCAACTCGGTTTTCGCGCCAATCAGGCCTGGCGGGCTGGCCAGACCTTCAAACAACACGACAACTGGTTGCTGCGCGAGCAGGTCAACTATCTCGACGACGAACACACCTATATCAACAAGAGCCTGCAATACCGGGAGATCCTCTCCGATCTGCTGCAAGACGATGAGGAGGGGCAGGAGCGTATTCATGCCCACAACTGGAACAGCGGGCTACCCGACGACGACAAGGAAGCAAAATGATTGCCTATTACCCCATGCTCAAGCACCTGCACATGACGCTGGCGCTGGTCAGCCTGCTGCTGTTCGCCTACCGCTGGAGTCTGGCACTGTCCGGCAGCGCGCGGTTGCAACAGAAGTGGCTGAAGATCCTGCCCCATATCAACGACACCTTCCTGCTGCTGCTCGGTGTTCTGCTGGCGGTGGCCTTGCAGCTGAGTCCGGGTCAGCAACCCTGGCTGCTGGCCAAGCTGATTGCTCTGGTGCTCTATATCGGTCTGGGTGTCATGGCGCTCAAGCGTCCGGCCCGTGGCCAGAAGCTGGTGGCCGGCTTGGCTGCACTGGCAGTGTTTGGCTATATGGTTGGCGCCGCTGTCACCAAGTCGCCCTGGTCATGGCTGATGTAAATCCGGTGAGGAGGAGAGCTTTCTCCTCCTCTTTTTATACGATTGGCTGTTAATCATTGATTGAATGGTTTTTTATGCTGCCCCATTCATTTGATGCAGAGCTTTAATTTGATGTTTTTTCTGCAAATCTTTTCAGTTTTTAGCCTTCCTTACTGATTGTTTTTGTTTATAAATCAATTGCATAGTGCGTTTTGTATGAAAATGGCGACAGTTGTCGCGGCAAAACTTGCGACATAGACTGTCGTAAGATGCCCTTAGCATACAGTCAACGCTAAACCAGTGAAGGCATGCACCATGAGTAAGAAGCTGTTACGACAACTGACCTTGGCGCGTTGCATCCCGCACCGCCCTTACAAGCTGACCGCCAGCCAACTTCAGGTAAAACTGGAAGAGGAAGGTATCCACGTCAGTCTGCGTACCGTGCAACGGGACCTGGAAGAGATGTCCGGCATGGGACTGTTCGACCTCACCTCGGACGAGCGCAGCAAACCCCATGGCTGGTGCTTCGAGCGCCACGGCCTCAATGACTTTGCCAACATCATGCCGCTCTCGCTGGCCGTTGCGCTGAAAACCTGGAGCGACCAGGCCAGCCAGCTGTTGCCCGCGAGTGTGCTGACCGAATTGAACCCGCTGGTCGACAAGGCGAGCCAGGTGATCCGCGACAGCCAGAGTGAACTGGCCGAACGCTGGCTGGAGAGCGTGCACCAGTCGCCGCGCCCGTTTGCCGGCAACCCGGAGATCCGCCGCAGCACCCTGATCCGCGATGCCTTGTGGCGTGGCCGCAAGTTCAGCGCCGAGATCCAGCGGGTGATCAAAGAGCGTACCGTGTGGCTCTGCTACGACCGTATCAATCCGCTCGGCATTCTCAATCAGCCGGATGGTCCGATCCTGCTCTGCACCCTGTCCGAGCTGGATCCCAAGGTCTACGGCATTCCGTTCGACCATATCAAGAACGTGGAGCTGACCAACTTCAGCGCCACCCAGCCGAAGGATTTCAATATCCAGAAGCTGATCCGCGATCAGGGCTATCAGGATGTGAGCGGCCCGATCCGCTTTGTCGGCCGGATCGATGCCAACAGCCAGTCGCTGGTGGATAACCAGATCCCGGGCAACAACCCGCGGATGACCCGCTATGACAAGCGCAGCGTGGTGGTGGAGACCGAAGTGCAGGACACCCCGGAGTTTCGCAGCTGGTTGAACAATATCGGTGGTGAGCTGGAGGTGCTGGCCCCCGAGTCGCTGCGCAGAGCCTATCTCAACCCGGGCAATCGGGTGAGCTGAACGGTACGTTTGGCACCATAGTGAACATCGCAAATAGCCGGCCCAGTGCCGGCTTTTTTTTGCGGTTTTTTTGAGCATATTTATTCAACTTATTTTTAAGCTTTTACGGCGAAATTGAACCGTTTTCCCTGGCCATTCCGGTGCTGGATTGCCGTGTAAGAGATCTGCCATAGCTGCTGTAGGAGGCTGGCGCTTTAACCCGTGCGCGAAGCTAGTCAGGGTGGAGTCCACTTTCCATTGAAACTAAATAAGTTATTGATTTTAATTTGTTATGTTTGCAGTCCACTTTGTCTGATAAACGGTTGGCAGGATCTTTCTCCAGAAATCCCCCTTGTTCTGATCCGGCAACGCTTTACTATGGGTCTCACAAGGACGGAGCTGGTTCTGCAGGACGCAGAGCAGCGCATAAAGATGGAATAGTTCGCAGGATGCGAACAGGGACACCTCAGGATGAGTTCGATGGTCTGGATGACTGTCGTCACGGATGAACGAGGGAACACCGCGGGATGCGGCAGGGATACTCTCAGGACGAGAGCAGGACGAACAGGACATCGTTCTTCAGGATGAGCAGGAACTCGCTGGATGCGAGCAGGATTCTTCAGGATGAAGCGAGATAACCCGGATGGTTATCGGTCAGGAAGACGCAGGGAACCCCACAGGACGTGGTAATGGACACCTCCAGGACGGAGACAGTGAAGCAGTTCGGGATGAATTGCCAAGCCAGGAAGGCTGAGGACACGCCAACGGATTGGAAAGGGGATATTCCAAGGGATTAGGATAACGTCAGGGATTGCAGGGAGCATTGCAGTTCTACGGACAGGACGACACGACTATAGGGGACGGCGAAAGCCGTCCCCTTTTCTTTTATGCCTGATCCTGATTTTTTGGTCGCTGGGCAGCACTGACAATCTCCTGCAGGCGATGGCGAATATCCACCATGCCGAATACGCCGAAGACCAGCACGCCGACAAACTCGGCCTTGGTCACTTCGAAGTAGCGTTTGCAGGCAGCCTTGATCATGCTGGCCTGTAGCCAGTGGAACAGGGCGACAATCACGCCGCAGACCGGCAAAAAGCCGTTTAGTTTGCCGGGCAGGGGGGCGATAAGACTCATCAGCACGCCAAACCAGAAGAACAGCACCAGCCCCATCGCCAGCAGATTAAATATCCGCTTCATTGTTTACCTCCCTTACATAGAGTTGATAGCAGACCTGGCCTGCTTGTTTGTCCTTGAGTAACTGCCAGCTGGCGGGCAGCGCCAGATCGGCCATCTCCTTCTCCCGCTCCAGATAGATGAGGGCATCGGGGGCCAGCCAGCCGCGCTGTTCCAGCAGTTCGCAAACTTGCGGCAGCAGATCCCGACGAAATGGCGGATCGAGGAACACCAGATCAAATGGTGTCGCCGGGCCTTGCAGCCAGCTCACTGCATCGGTCTGGAATACCTGACCCTGTGTGCTGCCGAGAGTGGCCAGATTCTTTTTGATCTGCTCTGCCGCCCCTCTGTCCATCTCGATCAGGGTTACCTGCTCGGCGTAGCGCGACAGCGCCTCCAGACCCAAGCCGCCGCTGCCGGCAAACAGGTCGAGGCAGCGGGTGCCGCGGATGTGGGGAGCCAGCCAGTTGAAGATGGTCTCCTTGACGCGATCCGTGGTGGGTCTGAGCCCTTCCACATCCTTGACCGGCAATTTGCGGCCTCGCCACTGGCCGCTGATGATTCTTACAAAGCCTGATTTTCCTTGCGGGACAGGGCTTTTGCTCGGGTTGCTACGGCTGGATTTCACTCTGGGCATCGCGTTTCATCGTCAGAAAATAAAGTGGTAGTATAAGGCGGTTCATTTTTATGCCGACCCGCCAAGGGACGGCTATCTTAGCAGTCAGCCAACGAAGTGAGTATTTTTTAGATGGCAAAAGGTTTGTTTTCCTGGCTGGGTTTCGGCCGCAAGAAAGAAGAGGCTGAGGCTGTCCAACCACAGACACCCCAAGCCACCCCGATTACCGCTGAGCCTGAGGTCGCTGCTACCCCCGCTCCCGTTTCCGATGTGATTGTTTCCGATAGTACGCCGGCCGTTGCACCCGAAGTGCCCGCCAGCGCACAGAATCCCGTTTTGCACGACGATTGCTGCCCGCCAACCGAGCTGGATGATCATGGTCCGCTGGTGGTGGAGGAGTGCGCCTCCGATCTGGAGCCGGTGATCGTCAACGAATCCCTGATGGCAGAAGAGGAGCGTGCCGCCGCAGAGGCGCAAGCTGCCGAAGCTGCCCGTGTTGCCGCCGAGGTTAAAGCCGCAGAAGCCCGTGTGGCGGAAGAGGCGCGTATTGCCGCTGAAGCCCGTGCGGCGGAAGAGGCGCGTATTG
>NZ_JBCGFD010000022.1:0-36757 GCF_038739755.1 Aeromonas sp. SE22 | reverse complement strand
CGATGGTAGTGTGGCATTCGCCATGCGAGAGTAGGACACTGCCAGGCACCCAATTAGCAATAAGCTAGCCGAATGCGGAGCGGTAGTTCAGTCGGTTAGAATACCGGCCTGTCACGCCGGGGGTCGCGGGTTCGAGTCCCGTCCGCTCCGCCACTAAATAGAAGGCCTTCCCGATTGGGAAGGCCTTTTTGCTATGGTCGATTTGCCCGTTCGGCCACAACGTTGCACACCAGAATAGACACCAAAGCCCGGTCTGATGACCGGGCTTTTTCGTATGGAAATCCACCCGGCTTGTTTATTTTTACTGGTCTGCTTTTGGCTTGTGGTGCGCGATTAGGGTTGTATCTCGCTTATAACTCGGTAGAGTAAGGGCATCTTGAGTTTGCCTGTCCCGCGCCGAGTTCGCCGGGTTCCAGGTGTAACTTGGCCAGTTTTTATCAACCTTAAGCTAGTGGTATCGATATGGAACAAGTAAACAAGTCCACCTTCAGCGATGTACTGGAATATGTGCGTATGTCCCGTCGCCAGAACAAACTCAAGCGTGAAATTGCGGATAACGAGAAGAAGATCCGTGACAACCAGAAGCGTGTACTGCTGCTCGATAACCTGAGCGACTATATCAAGCCGGGTATGAGCATCGATGAAGTGCAGGCCATTATCGCCAACATGCGTACCGACTATGAAGAGCGAGTGGATGACCACATCATCAAGAACGCCGAGCTCTCCAAAGAGCGCAAAGAGCTGAGCACCAAACTGAAGAGCATGAGCTCCCACAAGTAATGCTTCGCTTACCATGTTAAACAACACCGGCCATTGGCCGGTGTTTTGTTATCAGCTCTGATCTCTGCCACTCCTGCAACAATCGGCTCCCCTTTTTAGAGTTGCCCTGTTACCATCAATGCAAAGCGGTCAATAGTTTCAAGCCATTGACTTGAAACGACTAAGCTTGATTGAAACACAATAAATTGCGCAACCATGGTGGGGCTTTTATGGGCGCATCAGAACAGACGGATTTGACACAAGTGGCATCTCAAGATTCATCTGTCCAGACCACGGACGGGAACCCCAAGCGCAAGCGTCGTCCCTGGTGGCGCTGGCTGTTTTGTTTCCTCTTCCTCGCGTGTCTTGGGGCTGTGATCGCTCTGGTTGGCTACGAGATGAAAACCTCGAAGCTGCAATCTCAGGAGATCTCGCGCTATGCCGCCAAGCTTACCTATCAGGTTGAGCCCGGCCAGAGCAAGCAAATCGCTTTCCCTGAAGATGGGCCGTTCGACAAGCGACTTGGCTACGTACAACTGCCAATGATGCAGGAACGGCTGCTGCAACGGGGCTATCAGGTGAGCAAGCAGGTGCATTTCTCCGATGCGCTCTACGACTACGCCAAGCGTGGCTTCTTTGTCCCCTATACCGAGAAGGTTCAGGCCGGGCTGTCGCTCTATGATTGCCGCGCCGAACCTTTCTACCAGTTCCGGTATCCGACCCATCACTATCCGGATTTTGCCTCGATCCCGCCGCTCATCATCCAGTCGCTGCTCTTTATCGAGAACCGCGACCTGCTGAGCAATGAGGAGCCGTTGGCCAACCCGGCTGTGGATTGGCCACGCTTTGCCAAAGCGGCTGTTTCTCAGGTAGGCAAAGCGCTGGATATGCAGGATCAATCTGCTGGCGGCAGTACGCTGGCGACTCAGGTGGAGAAGTATCGTCACTCTCCGGATGGCTTGACCATGTCCCCCACCGAGAAGATCCGCCAGATGGCATCTGCCAGTGTGCGAGCCTACCGACTTGGGCCAGAGACACTGGAGGCGCGCAAACTGGTGGCTTGGGCCTATCTCAACTCGGTGCCCCTCTCGGCTGCTCCCGGCTACGGCGAGGTGCACGGGTTGGGTGATGGGCTCTGGGTCTGGTTTGGTGCCAATGTCGAGGATGTGAACCGTCTGCTGGATCCGGCGCGTAACCAGAATGCCTCGCTGGCAGAGCAGGGCCTGGCGCTGCGTCAGGTGGTGTCTCTGATGATCGCCCACCGCCGTCCCTCCTACTATCTGGCTCAGGGGCGGAGTGCGCTGGCAACGCTGACCGACAGCTATCTGCGCCTGTTTGTGCAGGAGGGGATGATTACGCCTCCGCTGATGGAAGCCGCCCTCAAGGCGAAGGTAACTTTCCGCGACTTTTTGCAATCTCCGGCGGTCACCAAGGTCAATAACAGCAAGGGGTTGCAGGTAGCGCGTACCCGTCTGAGCCGGCAGCTCGGGGTGCAGCTTTACGATCTCGACCGGATGGATCTGACCGCTGAGACCAGCCTCAATATGCCGCTGCAGAACGAGATCTCTCACTATCTGCAGCAGCTGGCTGACCCCGCTTTTGCGGCACAGGTCGGCCTGTTTGGTGAGCGCCTGCTTTCGCCAGAGAAGACCGGTGATGTGCGTTACAGCTTCACCCTGTTCGAGAAGTCGCCGGAAGGGTTCAAGGTGCGGGTACAGACCGACAACACCGATCAGCCGTTCGACATCAACGAAGGATCCAAGCTCGAGCTGGGCTCCACTGCCAAGCTGCGGGTGCTGACCACCTATCTGGAGATAGTGGCCGAGCTGCATGACAACTATGCCGACATGCCGGCAGCGAGCCTGCGCAAGCTGGCCGATGCCTCTCAGGATAATCTCAGCCGTTGGGCCATCTCCTATCTGATGACCGCGAAGGACAAGAGCCTGCCCCCGATGCTGGAAGCCGCGCTGGATCGCCAATACTCCGCAAGCCCCAGCGAAGGCTTTTTTACCGGTGGCGGTATGCACACCTTCAACAACTTCCGCAAAGAGGATAACGGCCGCATCCCGGCGATTCGCGATGCGCTGCGCGAGTCTATCAACCTGCCGTTTGTCCGCCTGCTGCGTGACATTGTGCGTTACAGCCTCTACAAGGAGGGGAACCGCGCCCAGCTGCTCAAGGATGACAAGGATCCCCGTCGTCAGGAGTATCTGGCCAAGTTTGCCGACAAGGAGGGTCAGACCTATCTGCTGCGCTTCTGGCGCAAGTATCACGGCAAGAGTGCCGATGAGCAGCTCGATACCTTCCTGGATGGGTTGAAGCCGAGTGCGGTGCGTTTGGCGGCGGTTCACCGCTATCTGATGCCAGATGCTGACCTGGCGACCTTCTCAGCCTTTCTTGCCAAGCGTCTGCCGAATGAGAAGCTGAGTGCAAAACGGGTCGAGCAGCTCTATGTCAGTTACGGCCCCGGCAAGTATTCACTGCCGGATCAGGGCTACATCGCGCGGGTGCACCCGCTGGAGCTGTGGCTGCTCTCCTACCTCAAGGAGTTCGACAAGGCGACTTTTGCCGATGCGGTTGCGGCAAGCCGTGACGAGCGCCAGGAGGTTTACAGCTGGTTGTTCAAGACCCGTCACCGCAGTGCCCGTGACAGTCGTATCCGCACCATGCTGGAGGTTGAGGCCTTCCTCGATATCCATCAGCGCTGGGCGCGGCTGGGCTATCCATTCGACCATCTGGTGCCGTCGCTGGCGACTGCGTTGGGCAGCTCGGGCGATCGTCCGGCAGCCTTGGCCGAGTTGATGGGGATTATCCAGAACGGCGGGATCCGGGTACCGACGCTGCGCATCGAGCATCTCTCGTTTGCCAGAGGTACGCCTTTCGAGACCGAGTTCGATCCGACTCATACCGAAGGGACACGCGTCTTGCCGGCCGAGGTGGCGACAGCGCTGCGCAATGCACTCTCCAAGGTTGTCGAAGGGGGGACGGCGAAACGGATTGCCGGTGCCTTTACCATGCCGGACGGCACCGTGCTGGCAATGGGCGGCAAGACGGGGACCGGTGACAACCGGATCGAGACGGTCGGGCGTTATGGCAATGTGACCAGCTCGCAGGCTCGCAACCGTACCGCGACCTTCGTCTTCTATCTGGGGGATGATCACTTCGGCACACTGACGGCTTACGTGCCGGGCAGCCAATCCGACAAGTTCCGGTTCACCTCGGCGTTGCCGGTGCAGGTGCTCAAGGGGATGGCGCCGCTGCTGATCCCCTATCTGCAACCGGGTTCCCATACCCAGTGTCTGGCCACTCAGTGAGTAGCAGACAGAGATAAAAACGGGGAGGCTGTGAAGCCTCCCCGTTTTTTATTATTGAATACAGAGCTCTCGCTGACTCGTCAGGCGTTCAGAATGAACTGTTCAATCACCTGAGCCACGCCATCTTCATCGTTGCGAGCCGTTGTGTGCTGGGCCAACCCCTTGATCTCATCGGTGGCGTTACCCATGGCGACACCCAGTCCTGCGTATTCGATCATATGGTGGTCATTGCCGGCATCGCCGACGCAGATCACCTGATCGGCGGTCAGACCAAGGTGATCGGCCAGTGCGGCAACCCCGGTCCCCTTGTTGCTCTGCTTGTTCATGAATTCGAGGAAGAAAGGAGCGCTCTGTACCACTGTGTAGCGCTCATAGAGCTCTGCAGGCAGGCGCTCGATGGCACGGGTGAGCTGGGGCGGCTCGTCGATCATCATCACCTTCATGATCTGCTCGTCGGCCGGCAGGGTGGCGAAGTCGATCAGATTGATGGGCATGCCGATGAGACGGGATTCATGCTCGGTGTAACGGCTGACGCGCGGGCTGATAAGCCCCTTGGTGACAGAAAAACCGTGGACGTTCACCTCCAGCTCGTCGGCCAGTTTGGCGACGGCGCTGGCATCGCTGCCGGTCAGCAGCTGGCTGCGGATGATGCGCTGATCGGCAACCTGCTGTACCAGAGCGCCGTTGTAGCAGATGACATAGTCATGCTCCCCGGTGAGGCCGAGCTCGACCAGATAACGACTCATCCCCTCCAGCGGCCGGCCAGAGGCCAGTACCACGGTGACACCTTTGGCACGAGCCGCCGTGATGGCGGCGTGGGTGCGGGGAGTAATCTGGCCTTGCGGGTTGAGCAGGGTGCCATCCATATCCAATGCGATCAGCTTGTACATCATTCACTACCTGAGTCTGGGCGGCCCGCCCAATGGGGCCTGGGAAGTGGCGAGTGTAGCGAAAATCGGCGGCCGGATCACGGTCACGACTGATATGAATAGGGGCAGTTTGGCCTATTTATGCCCCTCATAGGGGATCATCTGAAGTTGATCCTCCCGGATGCAAAAGTGGATGGGGCCGTGTTCGATATCTACCCGGTTGTGGTGATGGGCCATCTCTACCTCGATACCGGGGAAGAGATGCTGGGTAGCGATGATGTCCATCTCTGCCATCAGCTTTTGCAGCTCTTCGTGGTTGGCCGCAAGTTGCTCTTCCAGCTGACGGAGCTCCTGCTGATGGCGCTCGCGGATTGGTTTGAGCTTGCGCAGGGTATCGGGATTGCGTTTTTCAGTGGGGAGTTGCACCAGCCGCATTACCAGCTCCTTGATCTTGTCGAGCTGCTCCTGACAGAGCTGTTGCTGTTGTTTGAGCTGATGCTCCTGCTCCTTGTGAGTAAAGTAGCCGCCAAGGATCTGCAGCTTGGTATGGTTGCCGGCCGATGCACCGAGCACGGGAGAGATGATGAGCCGGTTGGCGATGGCGAGCCCTCCCAGCAGGTTTCCTTTGCGCATCCCGCTGTCACCCACCTTGATGTCCTGACCACTGCGGCTGTAGCAGTGGCTGAGCTGGGTCTGGATCTGGATATCACCGCCGGCCTCCAGCTGGGCATATTGGGCGTAGTTGGCGTGGATCTCCCCTTGTGCGTTGAGCTGGCATAGGTACTCGCCCTGTTCATTGCGCCGACCTATGATGCCGTGGCGCACAGTGATAGTTCCCCCCGCTTCAATCCAGCCCCCTTCGATAAAGCCGCCGACGACGATGTCACCGCTGACCGAGATCTTCATGCCCGGATTGACATCATCATTGACGATGAGTCCTCCCTCGAAGGTGATGTGACCATGGCGGGCATCCACCCGCTTGACGCTCAGCACCTCATCCACCTTCATTCCCGCCTTCTCCTGACAGGGGAGTCCGGCGCGGCTCGCAATCAGCAGGTCCGGGTCATCGGGCGAGAAGAAGGTGCCCTCTCCGGCACTCATGGGACTGTCCTTGCCATGCTTGGCGGGGAGTTCCTGACCGGTCACGGTGAAGCCGGGGACGCCCTGAGTGGCCGGGTGACGGCGCATCAGCTGGGCACCTGCCTTGACGGTGACGATGGAGCCGAGATCCCTCAGATCGACCCGGCCATGATCCAGCTCCTGAGGTTTGAGAATACGTTCAGCCGGGGTCTCCACCAGCCGCTCGTAGCGGGTGTCCTGACCGTTGACGGCGGCCTGGCCACGGGCGATGACCAGTTTCAGCATGCTGCCGGGGGCCGCCTCTTTGGCGGAGAGGATGGCGGTAGCAAGCAGAGCCTCGCTGACCCCCTGCTTCACCTCGCTGATGGAGATCGCCTCTTGCAACTGTTCGAGGGTCAGGTACTTGCCACCCCAGTCGGCGGTGAGCTGGGCGCTGGCACTCATCCGATCTTTCTCGACCAGAATAAGCACCTTGGCATCGTGCCGCTTGGCGATGGGGATGGGAGTCGTTGGAACAGAGGCGGCAGGGTTGCCTTGCAGCATGTTGAGCAGGGCGATCGACTGTTTGATCCCCTCCGTCAGAGGTTGATAGCGGCGGCAGTTGGAGGCGAGCAGCAGGGTCTGCACATCCTGTTCGGTGACAGGTTTGGTGAGACCCGGCGCGATGCGCAGGCAGACCTGATCCATGTCACTTGATAGCAGCAGCCACTCTTTGCTTAACACCGGCTCTCCTTGCTGGGTGGGAGAGGGAATAGCCCCTCTACTGTCATTAAATCTCTCAATGATGGATAAAGCGAATCACTGAGCCGAAGAGTGTGCAGTATTTGGATATTTCTGCTGGAAGGTCAATGGATTGAGTGCAAATGGGTGACGGGATCGTAAGAAATGACAGTGCTGATTGGAGATGACCCGGCCCAATGCCGGATCATGGAAACGAGCCTGTGCGGCGCAGAAGATTCAGGATTGGTTTTCAGCGTAGGTCAGTCGCCGAGCCGGGCTGTTCTGGTCAGGGTGAGGTAATCGGCCAGTACCGGCAATCCCAGCAGATGGCGGCGCAGCATGTCGAGGGCGGCGAAGGCGAGGATCTTGCGGCGGCTCTCGGGATCCGGGTGGCTGACCTTGAGGGTCTGACCAAACGGTTGTCCATCGGCACAGAGCAGCAGTGGCACGCCGTTCGGGCCAGCCCGGCCTATGGTCAGACTCACTCCATGGGGAGTGCCCGTCAGCTGGGCAAGCTCACAGCCCAAGGCACTGCTAAAACTGGCCTCCAACGCTGCGTGTTCATGGCACATGGCAAGCAAGGCCCCCTGGCTCTCACATTCATACAGTGCGAGTGGTTTCTCTCCCAGCAGAGTGAGGATCTGCTGCGCCGGTTCGATATCCCCTCTGCCGACCAGCCAGGGCTCGATGGTGGCGAGCAGCCGCGCTTCGGCTGCATCCATGTCTGCCGTGCTGGCACCGTGGCCAATGAGCTTCAGCTCGATGAGCGGCATGGCGGATCGGTAACCGAGTTCGATGCCGCTGGGCCAGGGGGCCACATCCAGCATATCGCTGAGGGCTGATTCCGAGATGCCGAAGGTGTAGAAGCGGCGCAGCTCGGTATCGGTCCGGACGCCGGCCAGCACCTTGAGGCGCGGCATGATCTGCTCGCGAACCATCTGTTTGAATTCGAAGGGGACGCCCGGGGTGAAGAAGAGGCGGCTCAGGCCGTGGCTGGCCGGGTGATTGACCACAAAGCCGCAAGCGGTACCGACCGGGTTGTCGAGTATCTCGCAATCCTGCGGCAGCCAGGCCTGCTTGGCATTGCTGGTT
Source organism: Aeromonas sp. SE22 (assembly GCF_038739755.1). NCBI lineage: Bacteria > Pseudomonadati > Pseudomonadota > Gammaproteobacteria > Aeromonadales > Aeromonadaceae > Aeromonas > Aeromonas sp. SE22. The sequence continues at coordinate 28,923 of NZ_JBCGFD010000022.1, read as the reverse complement.
GGCATGGTACGGCCGCGGCTGGCGTAACGCGCTTCAATGGTGGCGAGCCAGTCCGGAAACAGGGTGAGCGGCTGGCCGAAGGCCTCGGCCGCTGCCTGGGCGGTGAGATCGTCGGCAGTGGGACCGAGCCCGCCACACACCAGCACCACCTCGGCGCGGCTGGCGCTCTCCTGCAGCACGTTTTTCATGTCGGTGAGGTTGTCCCCCACCGTCAGGCGGCGGCGCACCTGCCACCCCTGTTCCAGCAGCAGAGCGCTGAGCCAGGCGGCATTGGTATCCACCACCAGTCCCGTCACTATCTCGTCTCCGGTGCTGATGATCTCGATACGCATGGCGGGCTCCTTGTGCTGAAACGGGGAAAAGAGAGGGCTATTGGCCTGCGGGGATCAGGGCTTGTTGTGCTCGAAGTAGTAACTGATCCGGGTACGCGGGTTGAGGTACTCGAACACCGCAGGTGGCAACCGCTTGGGATGGATCACTTTGGCGATGGAGAGCTCGGCCTGCTGCAGGTCGATGATGGCCGCTTCCTGACGCGGGATGCGCGGATCGTACACCAGCACCGAGGGGTAGAGCAGGCGGGAGGCGTTGACCGACATCACCAGCCCTACCTGGCCGTTGGAGAGCTGTACCACGCTGCCGGGCGGGTAGATCCCCATCAGCCGGATCAGCATGCTGAGGTACTCCGGATTGAACTGGGCCTTGCGCTGCTTGTAGAGACCGCTCAGGGCCGAGTAGGGCACCTTGGCCTGCATGTGGCAGAGGTTATCGTATTCGTTGATGAGGGAGACCATCTGGGTGAGCGGATCGAGCTGCCCCTTCTTGAGCCCCTCCGGGCCGCTGCCATCCAGATATTCGTGGTGGTGCAGCACAATGCCCTTCGCTTCGGCCGGAAAATCCTTGGCCAGATTGAGCAGGTCCAGCCCGTAGCGCGGGTGCTGGGCCATCAGGTTCTGCTCCGGCTTGGTCAGCGGCTCGGTCTTGCGCAGGATCTGGCTCGGGATCTTCAGCTTGCCGATATCGTGGAACAGTGCCCCCATGCCGACCTGGCGGATCTCGTCGGCCGTCATGCAGCACTCCTTGGCGAGCAGCATGCTGAGCACGCTCACATTGAGGGAGTGGAAGTAGAGGTTGTTGCCATCCTCGCCGTCAGAGACCAGATGGAGCACCATCTCGTCTACCGAGAGCAGTTGCTCGGTCATGGCGTTGACCAGCTCCTGCGCCTCGCCGATGGCATTGAGGGGGCGAGACTGGATCTTGCTCATTACGCTGCGCACCTGCGCCAGCGATTGCTGGAACTGCTTTTCGCACTGCTGCAGATTGCGGCGATACTGCTGCAACTGCTCGATGCGGCGATCCTTCTCCTGCTGCATCTGGGCCTGACGCTGGGCTGCATCGGCGTTTTCCGATGGCTGGGTGACGGCATGTGCCTGCTCGAGAGGCTTGGGCGGCACATCGCTCTTGTCGGGAATGATGGTCACCAGTTTTAGGCCTAGGCGACGGATAAGTTCGATCTCTTCTTCATTCTTGATTTTGAAGCTGGAAAACAGGAACGGGTGTTCGCGCCACCCCAGTGGCAGGGATACATAGTTGCCGACTTGCAGTCGATCTACGGAAATCTTGATACCGGTCATTATCTTGGATGCAGGGGAGATACTGAGCCGTATGCTAGTCAAAGGCGAGGGTGAATACAAAAGGTATCTGATGACAGGGTGAACGCTTTATTATAGGCTTCTGGATGTCCAGACATATTTACCGATGCAGTACAGGGAGTAAGCATGCCGATCAAGATCCCGGACCAGTTACCCGCCGCCGAAGTGCTGGGGCAGGAGAACATCTTCGTGATGACGGAATCACGGGCCGTCACCCAGAACATCCGCCCACTGCGGGTGTTGATCCTCAATTTGATGCCCAAGAAGATTGAGACCGAGATCCAGCTGATGCGGATGCTCTCCAACTCGCCGCTGCAGGTTGATGTGGATCTGCTGCGCATCGACGATCGGGAGTCGAAGAACACGCCGCAGGCGCATCTGGAGAACTTCTATCACGACTTCGAGCAGGTGCGTGGCAACAACTACGACGGCATGATCATCACCGGGGCTCCGCTCGGGCTGGTGGAGTTCGAGGAGGTGGTTTACTGGCCGCGCATCGTCGAGATCATCGAGTGGTCCCATCAGCATGTGACCTCCACCCTGTTCCTCTGCTGGGCAGTGCAGGCGGCGCTGAAAGCCCTATATGGCATGGAGAAGCAGACCCGGGGCGAGAAGCTCTCCGGCGTCTATCACCACCACCGTCTCGATGAACACGAGCCGCTGCTGCGCGGCTTTGATGACGAGTTTGTCGCACCGCACTCCCGCTATGCGGCGTTCGATGGCGACCTGATCCGTGCTCACACCGATCTGCAGATTTTCGCGGAGTCAGCAGAGGCGGGCGTCTATCTGGCGGCCACCAAGGATTGTCGTCAGGTCTTCGTGACCGGCCATCCCGAGTACGATGCGTTGACCCTTGACGGTGAATATCGCCGGGATCTGGCCGCGGGGCTCGACCCCATCATCCCGGTCAACTACTACCCGAACAACGACCCGAGCCAGACCCCACGCGCCAGCTGGCGCAGCCACGGCCATCTGCTGTTCTCCAACTGGCTCAACTACTATGTCTATCAGCTCACCAGCTACCGGGTGGAGGATATCGGCAAGGTCTTTACCTACGACCAGAGCGGCAAGTAGTTCAGGCGTTGTTCTCCAGTCGCTCGGCCTGCTGCTGCAGCCAGTGGCGGTGGGTATCCAGGGTGAATGCCTTGGGTCTGTGGGCTTTGACGGTGGCCATCGCCTCGTCGAGGGGCTGGCCAAGGGAGATCAGCAGAAGGGCGGCCAGCAGTCCGGTGCGACCGCTTCCCCCCTTGCAGTGGATGACCAGATGTTTGCCATCGTGCAGCAGCTCGGTCAGCCGGGGCAGAAGTTGCAGCCAGCTCTGCTCGAAACGGGAGTCGGGGGCCTGATCATCTTCGATGGGAAGGTGGAACCAGCGCATTCCCTCCCGTTCGACCTGCACGCCAAGGTGGGCGAGGTCGAAGCGGGTCAGTTCGGCGTCAGTCATCAGGGTGATGACGGCGTGGGCACCGGCCAGTCGCAGCTGGTCGAGGGCGAGAGTCAGCGGCACCTGCTGGGTGCCCGGACAGGGGGTCAGCAGCAGCTGACCATCGACGCGGGGAAGCTCCAGGCTCCAGAAGGGATGAAACGGGTGCATGGCGGATCCTCGTGTGGTGGCCGGTTTACCGAGCCCGGCGAATGGCGCCAAGCATAGGCAGGGCGGGGGGGATGTCAATGGCCGTTGTGTTTGGCCCGGTTTACGGGCAGAGTCTAAAAAATTGAGCGGTTAGAGGAGTGAAGATGAGAAATCTGGATCAACTGGATTTGGATATCCTGGCCCATCTGTTTCGGGATGCAGGCATGACCAACAAGGATCTGGCCGCGCTGGTGGGGGTTGCTCCCTCCACCTGTCTGGAACGGGTACGCAAGCTGCAACAGGACGGGGTGCTCAAAGGGGCGCACTGCGAGGTCGATTATCAGGCCCTCGGTGGTCACATTCAGGCCATGGTCTCCCTGCAACTGGCCCGCCATAGCCGCCAGATCATCGATGATTTTCGCGATGCCATTCTGGTGCTGCCCGAGGTGATCAGCCTGTTCCACATGGGCGGCAAGGATGATTTCCTGGTGCACCTCTGCGTGGCCGATACCGAACACCTGCGCAACTTTGTCTTCGATCACTTCACCTCCCGCGAAGAGGTGGTGCATCTCGAGACCTCGCTGGTGTTCGAGCACAGGTTCAGCCGCTCGCTGCCCTGTTTCCCCCAGCCATAACGCCAGTGTGAAAAAACCGCCTTTCGGCGGTTTTTTCTATCGGGTTGCGCTGGTTGATGGCGCCTCTTCGGCAGCGGCGGTTCGCTCATCTTTAGCCGTCCGGTAGAGCCCCTTCTGATAAGCAAGGCTGCCCCAGAGCGCCAGCCCCAGCGTCGCCTCTTTCATGGCGGCTGGTTGTGCCACCGGCGTCAGCGTTTCGGTGGCATCGTCATAACGATACCCCTCCGCCGGACGTTCCGGTTGCAGGATCACCACATCCTGGCCGCGCATCAGGGCAAAGTTCTTGTCGTACTGCATGATGGCGCGCCCCGGCCAGTCGGCGGGCATGCGGGTGAGATCCTTGCCGAGCATCGGATAGTCGGCACTGATCCCCATCAGGGAGAGCAGGGTCGGTGCCATGTCGATCTGGCTGACGATGCGCGGATCTTTCTTCGGCGCTATGCCGTCGCCCACGATAACCCCCGGGATATGGAAGCGGGGAATGGGCACCAGACTGGCGCCACTGACCCGGCTGTCGTGGTCGGCGATGACCAGAAACAGCGTGTCTTTCCAGTACTCCGAATTTCTCGCCTTTTTGAAGAACTCGCCAATGGCGTAATCCGCATACTTGGCCGCGTTGTTGCGGGTCTGCTGGGGCTGCTCATAGAGGGCGATGCGATTGTCGGGAAATTCGAACGGATCATGGTTGCTGGAGCTGAATACCAGACTGAAGAAGGGTTTGCCCTGTTTGTGCAGTTCTCTGAAGGTTTCGTCAGCCTTGGCCATCAGGTCCTCGTCGGAGGCGCCCCATGAGCCCTTGAAGACCGGGTTGGTGAAATCCTTCTGCTCGACGATGGTGGTGAAGCCGTTGCCGAGGAAGAAGCTGCGCATATTGTCGAAGTGGCTCTCGCCGCCGTAGATAAAGCTGGTGTCGTAGCCCCTTTGTTTGAGCAGATCGGCGATGGTGAAGAAGTTGGTCTGGCTCTTGCCGAGCTTGACCACAGCTTGTGCCGGGGTCGGCGTGAAGCCGGTCAGCACGGCCTCGATGCCGCGCACCGAGCGGGTGCCGGTGGCGTAGAGCTGCTCGAACGCCCAGCCCTGTTGCGACAGGGCATCGATGTTGGGGGTGAGCGGCAGGCCGCCGAGGGAGCCGACGAACTGGGCGCCGAGGCTCTCCTGCAGCAGGATCACCAGATTCTTCGGTTTGCCGCCGTAGCTAGCTTCGTTGAAGGTCTGGCTCGGCAAGGTGTCGGAGCTGAACTCATGGGCGGCCCGGCCACTCTCCTGACGCACAATCTCGATAATCTGCTTGTCAGTCATCTTGCCGTAAAACTGGCTGGCATCTTCCTCTGCTCCCATCTGCTTGATGGCAAAGAAGAGGGAGTAGGCGGAGTTGACGGTCAGCGCATTGACCAGCGGGTCATCGGCAAAGGCGACCATGGCCGGGTTCAGGGCGCGATGGCCCAGGCTGGAGCGGGCACCGAGAAAACCTATGGCCAGAATGAGCAGGGCGAAGGCGGGCCGCCAGTACCAGCGCGGGAAGGTGAGATCGCGCAGCAGACGGCCGCTCAGCCACCAGCCTCCGGTCAGCACGGCGCCACTGAGGACCACCGCCAGCAGCAACTCGGCTTTACGGCCTGCCCACAGCATGGAGAGCACCTCTTTCGGATAGATGAGGTACTCCACATAGAGGCGGTTGGGGCGCACGCCATATTCGGTGACAAACGAGGGGGTGGAGATCTCGAGGAAGAGCATCAGCCAGAGCCCGACGGTCAGCCAGACGCGCATCAGCTGCATCCAGCCCCGACCGATGGCGTGAGGCCCGGCCAGCAGCAGGGTAAACATGGCCGGAACACCCCAGAGCCAGCAGATAGTGGCAAAATCGACCCGGATCCCTTGCAGCAGCATCTCCTGCCAGCCGGCGACGGCATCGACCCGTTCCAGTTGCCAAATCCCCAGCGCAATACGGCTGAGGGTCAGAGAGCCAAGGGCAAGCGCACAGAAGACGGCAAAAGGCCAGAACGGGCCTAGCCGCTGTTTCAGAGTTGTCATGGTTGTTCCTGATTGAGCCTGTAAGCATCTGTCCACAGATGCTTTTTTTGTTTTGTTGGGAGATATGACAAGGAGATGGGGAGAAGGTTGCGCGCTGATCGCGGTAAAAGAGATAAATTGCGTGCTGCTTATGCAAAAGTGTGACATCCGACCGCCATTGCACACAGCATAACCTGCTGCCGGAAGTGTGAGCCCACGCGCTAATGGGGTCATGACAGCTATTTATAATTGCCGCGAATTATCTGGGTGGAGCCGAAGGATGCCGGTCTTTATCGATGTCGACTATTTGCAGGGATGGCGCCTGTTTCTGGTGTTGTCGGATGGCACAACAGGCGTGCTGGATCTGACCCCGTGGCGAGGTCAGCCGCTGTTTGCTGCGCTGGGGACGGAGCGTCATTGCGCCCGGGTCTTCATCAACCGCCACCACCAGCTGGAGTGGCCTGTCGGCTGCACGCTATCCGCCCATGAGGTCTATCACCTCATCATGCCGATGGACGAGCGGGAAGCTTTCCGCTAATCCCTGCTTTTTGTGAGCCAACGCCAGATTCCTGTTACTGGAATGTTTGGGCGTTTGCCTTCCTGAATCAAATTGGGTAAAAACAGCGCAACATTTTGCCAACCTGGCTTTGTTTCGTCTGATCAAGGCTTGCCGCACTCATGCAGCAGGCCTTTTTTGCGACCAGAGGCCAAACCTTTCCCTTGCTGAAAGGTTTGGCTGGCAAGATGAAAAAAACATAACAAACAAATACATAAGGAAAATGTATGGCTTGTCATATGCGCACTCCTCTTGCCCTGCTGGTGGGAGGGTTGGCCTGTCACGGCGCTGCCGGGCAGGAGCAGATTCAGCAACCGGAAACCATGGTGGTCGTGGCGAGTCGCCCCGCCAGCACCCTGGAGGTCACCCTCGATCCCAAGAAACCCGGCTCTCCCATGCCGGCGGCCGATGGTGCCGGTTATCTCAAAAACGTCACCGGCATGAGTATGGTGCGCAAGGGGGGGCTGGGTGGCGATCCCGTGCTGCGGGGGATGGGGATGTCCCGTCTCAACGTGCAGATGGATGGCGGCATGTTGGCTGGTGGCTGTGGCGGCCGCATGGACCCGCCCACTGCCTATGTGTTCCCCCAATCTTTTGACCGGATCCGGGTGCTCAAGGGGCCGCAATCCCTCGAGCAGGGGGCGACCCTGGCGGGAACCGTGCTGTTCGAGCGGGACAGACCCGAGTTTATGGCGCCGGGCTTCAAGAGCGACGCCTCGGCCCTCTTTGGTAGCTTCGGCCGCGATGACCAGATGGTCGACATGACGGCAGGCTCGACCGACGGTTATCTGCGCGGTCAGTTCACCCACTCTGACAGCGACGATTACCGCGATGGCCATGGCAACAAGGTGCGATCCTTCTATCGCCGCGAGAACGGCACCGCCCAGCTGGGCTGGACGCCGGGGGAGCACACCTGGTTGGAACTCACCGCCGAGCGCAGCAATGCCCGCGCCGCCTATGCAGACCGCACTATGGATGGCCCCATGTTTGATCGCGAATCCTTCGGGCTGAAGCTCAAGCAGGAGGAGATCACCACTCACTGGCAGCGCAGCGAGCTGACCCTGTGGGACAACTACATCGACCACATCATGGACAACTTCAGTCTGCGGCCAAACAGCGGCATGAAGATGCTCTCCAACCCGGATCGCCGCAACACCGGTGGGCGCTGGGCCAACGACATCGCTCTGCCAGCCGACTGGTTGCTGACGGCCGGGCTCGACAGCAACCGGGATCAGCACCGTAGCCGGAGTGGCGTCGACTATGCCACCAAGGATCGCCAGCGCACCCTGCGTTTCGAGCAGCAGGGCGGCTTTGCCGAGCTGGGACGCCAGCAGGGGGCCCACAGCTACAAGGGGGGTTATCGTCAGGATCGGGTCGAGACAACCCGTTATGGTGCGGGGGATCAGACCCTCTACAGCGAGACCGAGCACCTCGACAGCGGTTTTGGTCGCTACGAATATCAGTGGTCGCCCCGCTGGTCCAGCTATCTGGCGTGGGGACAGGCAGAGCGGGCGCCGGACTACTGGGAGCGCAACAAGGACAGCACCCCGTTCACCCTCAACCCGGAGCGCAGCCGTCAGTGGGATGCAGGGCTGGCTCTGCGCAGCCGCGAGCTGGATCTGACCCTCTCCCTCTTTAGCGCCAACATCAAGGATTACCTGCTCTACAACAGCAAGTCGAACCAGGTGCGCAACATCGATGCCCAGACCCGGGGCGGCGAGCTGGAGGGGCGCTGGCAGTTTGCCGAGCAGTGGCGTCTCGATGGTGGTCTGGCGGTGGTCTACGGCGAAAACCAGAGCGACAATAAACCGCTGGCCCAGATGCCGCCCCTCGATGGCAAGCTGGCGTTGGGCTGGCAGCCGGATGAATCGCTGAGTTTCACCCTGCTGGGGCGCGCCGTGGCGGCGCAGGATCGGGTAGACGTCGGCTCCGGCACGGTCGCCGGTCAGGATCAGAGCGAGACCCCTGGCTTCTTCACCATGAACCTGAGCGGCGCCTGGCAGTTTGCCAAGGGGTGGCAGCTCTCGGCCGGGGTAGACAACCTGTTCGACACCTTCTACTACGAGCACCTCTCCAAGTCGGTACACAGCAGTCAGGCCGGGTTGGGCTATGAGCAGAGCGGTCGCATTCCCGAGCCGGGGCGTGCCTACTGGATCTCGGTCAACTACCGTTTTGCCTCCGACGGCGTGCTCTGAGCAAGACGAGCGGGTAACGTTTTCAGTCACAGACCCCTCTGCGAGCGCTCGCTATCATGGCGAAAAGCAGGTGCATTCAGACACTTGTGCTCACAGCGGGAACATGACAATGAAACAGGGAACGTTGCGTTATGGCGGCCTCATCGGGGCCGCCCTGTTACTCGCCGCCTGCGGCGGCAGTGGAAGTTCTGGCGGGGGGAGTACGCCTCCTGCCGTCAATCCTCCGGTCACTCACCCTCCGGTCGCCACGGCCAGTCGGGCCTGCTACGGCGATGAGCAACTCGCTTGCAATCTGCGCATCTATCAGGTGATGGTGGAGTCCTTCGTCGACGGTGACGGCAGCGCCAACTACGGCGTCGGTTACGGCCCCTCCCGCCACAACGGTGATCTGCAGGGGATCATCGACAGCCTCGACCACATCAAGAGCCTCAACGTCAACGCCATCTGGCTCACCCCGGTGTTCGACTCCTGCGCGGGGCAAGGGGGTGATGACAAGCTCGATGCCACCGGCTACTTCGCCTGCGACTTCTTCAACGTGGACCCCAACTTCGGCAGCAACGCCCAGCTGAAAAAGCTGGTGGATGGGGCTCATCAGCGCGGCCTCTACGTCTTCCTCGACGGGGTGTTTGGCCACGTCAACAAGGTGGGGGTGAGCAAACCTTCACCGGCCGGCTTGCTGCCCGCCCTCAAGAGCGGCGGTGCCGGTTATCCGGGTCAGCTGGTGGATTACAGCCAGCCCCAGAGTCTCGCCTACTTCAAGGAGGTGGCCCGCTACTGGATCGAGCAGTACGGCATCGACGGCTGGCGTCTCGATCAGGCCTATCAGCTGAGCCTCGATGAGTGGCGCGCCATTCGCCGCGAGGTGGCGCAGGCCAGCGCGGCGCGCAAGGCGGCCGGTCAGCAGTGGGGCACCCTCGGCTACATGGTGGGCGAGGTGTGGAAGGGCGCCGACGAGATCCGCGCCCAGGCGTATGGGTCGAGCGACAACCCGGCGCTCTCGTCTGCGTTCGACTTCCCGCTGCGCTACGGCATCGTACAGGCGCTGGCGGTGGAGGAGTCCGGCAAGGGCGGGCAGGGGGCCAGCGTGCTCGACGCCAGCTGGAACAAGGTGGAGAACTACCCGAATCACGCCATGCCGAACCTGATGCTGGGCAACCACGATCTGGTGCGTTTCGGCGATCTACTGGAGCGAGGTCACTTCAATCTGGCTGAGTACTGGCAGCGCCACAAGGCGGCCTTCAGCTTCCTCGCTGCCCGCTCCGGCCCCATCACTCTCTACTACGGCGAGGAGTTTGGCGACGAGGTACCGGGCTTTGCCGCCAAGGTGAGCGGTGACTGCGCGACGTTGGGATTGTGCGACGATCACGTGGCCCGCAGCGACGGCAAGGTGCCCGCAGTCACCGGCTTTGTGCCGGGCAGCGAACAGGCCGAGCTCAAGCAGTGGCTCAGCCAGCTGCTGGCACTGCGCGCCAAACACCCCGCCCTCTATCAGGGGGAGCGGGTCAAGCTGGTGGCCGAGGGGAGCCTCTATGGCGACATCAAGGAGACGGCAGCGGAGCAGATCGTCTACCTGCTCAACGTCTCAAGCACCCCCCAGAGCTATGCAGTGCCGGTCGGCAAACTGCGCAGCGGCAGTGCGCTGGTGGATTTGCAAAGTGGCGAGAGCCTGGCCATTGGCGGCAGCAGCGTAACGGTGGAGTTGCCACCCCTCACCGGTCGCTTCCTGTTGCTGCAATAGCGCGACCACGACCCAATGCAAAGGGCTCCATAGCGGAGCCCTTTTTCATGGCGATACCCGTCGCGGTGTCGTTCTACTTCTCGATGCCGCTGCCCAGCTCATCCGGGCGGGGAGCGGCTGGCGGGTGACCATTGCCGTTGCCATTGCGCCAGCTCTCCAGTCGGTTGTGCACCCCGCGGCGCAGGCTCTTGAAGCTGGTCTCCAGATAGTCGACGCCGACCAGAATGGAGAGGGTGACGCCGGTGAGCAGCAGCGCCTGATGGAGCATCTGCATGCCGATGAGGGCGCCGAGGGCGGCCAGCATCCAGACAGTGGCGGCGGAGGTGACCCCCAGTACCTGGCCATCCCGGGTCATCATTACCCCGGCACCGAGAAAGCCGATGCCGGTGATGAGCTGGCCCAGCACCCGCGCCTGATCGGCGCTCTGGGGGCTGAGGGCGGCGCCGATGGCGAGAAAGCAGTAGGTGCCGAGGATGATGAGCGAGGAGGTGCGGATGCCGACCGGCTTGCCGCGCAGCTGGCGCTCCAGCCCTACCAGAGTGCCGCACACCAGACAGACCAGGATGTTCTCCCAGCCAAGGGGAGCAATGTCCCACCAATCAGTCGTCATCATATCCACCTCTGCAATCGATGCTTGTTGTTATCCGGCCGCGCTCTGTCCCCGGTTCTCCAGCCGCTGGCGGAAGGCGCGGGCGAGGCGCTCGTAGAGGTCCTTTGCCTCTCTGTCCTCAATATCGCCACGTATCCAGGGATTGTCGATGATTTCCAGCAGCACGCAGTCGCGCCCCTGCTGGCGCAGGTCGACTCCGAACAGGCCGTTGCCGAGCTGATGCACCGCACGGCGGGCAGTCTGCAACACCCGTTCCGGTACCTCATTGAGCGGAAGCGCCTCGATCCGGCTCATGTCGAGAGGGTGTTTGCGGCGGCGGATGCGGTTGCCGGGCTCGGGCCGGAAACGGCGGCAAGCAAACAGCGGAGAGCCATCGAGAAAGCCGATGCGCCAGTCGAACTCGGCGGGGATCCGGCTCTGCACCAGCAGCAGGGCGGATCTCCCCAGCCCCTCGTCCAGCAGGCGAGCCAGCTGCTGCTCGTCGCTGGCCATGGCCAGATCCCGCCCCTGTGCCCCGTCGGGCACCTTCACCATCAGCGGCAGGCCGAGCCGTTGCACCAGCTCGTCGACATGGTGGCGGCCGCGGCGGGTCACCACCATGGTGGGTGGCATGGGCACGCCGCTGCGCACCATCAGCTCGTAGAGATAGAGCTTGTTGCTGCAGGCGAGGATGGCGCGGGAGCTGTCGATCACCGGCATCTTGAGCTGCTCGGCGCGGCGGGCAAATTCGAAGGTGTAGTGGCCGACTGCCGTCTCGGAGCGTAGCCAGAGGGTGTCGAACTCCGGCAGCCGCTCGATGGCTGACGGCGCCAGGATCTCGGCCCGGATCCCCTGCGCTGCGGCCGCTTTGATAAAGCGCTCCAGCGCCACTGCATCGCTGCTGGCGCGGCCGTCGTTGGGGTCGACCAGAATGGCGAGCTGGTAGAGCGGCGCCGCCTGCTCCTCGTCGCCGGTGCCCACCAGTGCCTGGGCGTGGTGCAGCATCAACTCTTTCTCGCTTGGGCTCAGCGCCAGCGGTGACAGGCTCTGCTGCTGGCGCACCGACCAGCCGTGGCGGCCGCGCTTGAGGGTCAGCTCCTGCAGCGGCAGCTGGCTGAGGCCGTAGTAGTAGCGGGCCAGCCCCGCCAGCTCACTCTGTTCACACTGGCCGAAGATGGCGCGCACCCGGATTCGGTCCTCGCTCTGCTGGGCAAGCCACCCCTGCAATTTTCGCCACAGCTTGGCCGGTGGCTGCTGGGGTTGCAGCTGGCTGATGGCCTGCAAACCCGGCAGACAGTGGTGGCCGCGGGCCTGGGCCAACAGCGAGCAGTAGTAGCCGGCGCTCAGGTGTTCCAGATTGCGGCAGAGGTTGATGATGCGGGGGCGGCCGCCGGTGGTGGGCACCCCGTGTTGCAGGTAGGTGCGGGCGGTCAGCAGATAATCGGCATGGCAAGGCCAGTCGCCCAGCTCTTCGACGATGACGTAGGTACTCATATTTTTCGGCTCCACAGATGAAACTGCCTTAAGCGGCAGGATCCCCAGTGGGCTTCGATGCACCGACAAGCACGACAATGGCGCGAGGGGAAACAAGAGGTTACAGTGCCTAATATTCTGCCTTGGTAACTTGTGATACAAGTCGCATTTTTGGTGCTGAGGATAAATAACCGAACAAGGATTCCCCGTGTTGACCGTCCGCGCCGCCCGACCCAGCGATCTGGGCGCCATCGTTAAACTGGAACGCTACTGTTTTCCTCCCGAGGTCGCCTTTGGCCGCAGTCGCTGGCACTATCTGCTCGCCCAGTCCAGAGGCCGCACCCTGCTGGTGCTGGATGAGAAGGAGCAGCTGATGGGCTATCTCTGTCTGCTGGAGCACAAGGGGTGGGATCGTCTCATCGTGCAGACCCTCGCCATCCGCTGGACCATCCGTCGTCAGGGCTGGGCGCGGCGCCTGCTGGAGCAGGTGATCCGCGAAGGGCAGGAGGCTGGCTGGGGGGCGATCCGGCTGGAGGTCGGCGATGCCAACGCCGAGGCGCTGGCGCTCTACCGGGGGCTGGGGTTCAAAGCCACCCAGCGTCTGCCCGACTACTATGGCCCGGGTCAGCATGCCCATCGGCTGGTGCTGAAGCTGGCCGGAGAGAGGAGAGAAGAGGAGAGGGGATGAGCTGCGACAACTGTCTTGCCACCGCCATCAGGGCCAGGCTGGGGTGCTGCCCGGTCTGCGCCGGCCAGACCTTTGTCATCGGCATGGTCGGCTGGCTGGTCTGGTGGTGGTGCGGCGCCGACACCTCGGTCAACGCCCTCACCGGCCTGCTGTTTGCGCTGGGTGGCTCGGGCCTGTTGCTGCTCCATCTGGTGGTATTTGTCTGGCGCAAGGCGACCGGACGTGAATTGAGCGATGAATAAATCAGATTGGTTTCAACAACATAAATAACAATATCGGTTGAGATAATGGAGGTTCAGATGATAGCAATGGTAACGGGCGCCTCGTCCGGTTTTGGTGAGTCCATCAGCCGCCAGCTGGTGCAGGCGGGCTACAAGGTGATCGGTACCGGTCGCCGCGCCGAGCGGCTGGCCGCGCTGGCCGACGAGTTGGGCGAGCAGTTCCTGCCGCTGGCGTTCGATGTGCAAGACAAGGCGGCTACCCGCGCTGCCATCGACGGGCTGCCAGCCGAGTGGAGCGAGGTGGATCTGCTGGTCAACAACGCCGGTCTGGCGCTGGGGCTGGAGCCGGCCCACAAGGCGGATCTGGAAGATTGGGAGCAGATGATCGCCACCAACATCAGCGGTCTGACCCTGCTCACCCGCCTGCTGCTGCCGGGCATGGTGGCGCGCAATCGCGGCCACGTCATCAATATCGGCTCCATCGCCGGCACCTACCCCTATCCGGGCGGCAACGTCTACGGCGCCACCAAGGCGTTCGTGAAGCAGTTCAGCCTCAACCTACGTGCCGATCTGGCTGGCACCGCCATCCGCGTCACCAACGTGGAGCCGGGCCTGTGCGGTGGCACCGAGTTCTCCAACGTGCGCTTCCACGGTGACGACGCCAAGGCGGCCTCCGTCTATCAGGGGGTGGATTCGATCCAGCCGGAAGATATCGCCAATACCGTGCTCTGGGTGAGCCAGCAACCGGCTCACGTCAACATCAACAGCATCGAGATCATGCCGGTGGCGCAGACCTTCGGCCCGCTCAATATCAGCCGTCGCTGATCGCTGCATTGGCTGAAATGAAAGAGGCTCCCGTGGGAGCCTCTTTGCGTTGGCGAGCCGGTCACAGGCTCATGATCTTCTTGAACTCCTCCGGCGAATACTTCTTCTCGGTGCGCTTGGTGAGATCCGTCATTAGTTTGTAGCGCAGCGTTTTGGCCATCTGATAGGTCTGCTCCAACTGGCCATAGGAGTAGTCGGCGGCCAGCCCGATGGCGGTAGCCTTGTCGCTGGCATACGCCTGCTTCAGGCTCTTGTCGAGCAGCGCCACCTCCTTGTAAAGCTTGTTGCTCTCCTTGCTCCAGACGCCGCGCAGCAGCGGCAGGTACTTGTCCGGATCGGCGCTAGCCAGCGCGGTCAGGCTGCGGAACTGCCAGTAGGCAGAGTCATCGGAGTAGCTGTCGCTACCGGTGCGATAGGGCAGGGGGTAGGATTCCAGGGTGTTGTAGAGCGGCACCATCACAGATTCGGCCAGCACGCCGTAGCTCTGCCAGATCAATCCCTGCAGCTCTTTGGGCATCTCCTTGCGCAGCTGGATGACGTGGGATTCCAGTTGGCGATCGATGCGGATCGGCCGCTCCGCCTTGTCCGCCAGCGGCGTGCCCTCATAGGTGGCGCTCAGCAGTTTGGCTACGTCCGGCACGGCGATGGGGGCATCCGGCTTCATAAAGAGCGGATATTGCGCCTGCCGGGTCGGCTGCGGGTGGCTGGCGGTCAGCATTTTCTGGCCGAGCCACTCCCGATCCACGTTATACGGGTCAGCGATGACCCCGAACGCCTTGGCGAAGTTGAACTCTTTCGGGTCGGCGTTATCCAGCAGTTTGTGTTCGCGTACGAACTCCAGCAGCTTGGGCGAGTGCTGCACATCGGCGCTGTCGAGATTGACGCCGTGGATGCGCAGGCCGTTGGCCACCATGGCGTAGCTGTCGTCCGGCACCCGCACCGCAATCCAGTGGTGGCCGGAGCCGATCTCCATCAGCCAGGCCTCGTTCACATCCGCTAGATAGAGGCTGTTGCCCTCACCGGCGCCATATTGCTCCACATAGCGGCCGAGCAGCTCGACCCCCTCTTTGGCCGTTTTGGCCTGCGGCAGGATCAGGGTGGGGATGATGGCTTCAATCACTCCCTTCTCGATCAGCGGATCGGCTTTTTGGGCCTTGTCGTTGACCTCGGCACTGGTGGTGGCCGAAATGGCGACGTTGAACTCGTTGATGCCGCGCTCCTCGTAATACTTGCCGTCGGGGTCGCTGGCTGTGGCATCCCAGTCACGAATGGCTGAGTAGGCGAAAAACGCCTTTGGCATCGGCACTTCCAGTCCGTTGCCCAGCTTCCAGACCTTGCCCTCGTTCTGCTGCGCGGGCCGGAAGGCGAGGTACTTGTTCCAGTTGTTGACGCCAAAGTCCTCGTTTCTGGCGATCATCACGCTGCCATCGGCACTGGCCCCCTTGCCGACGATAAGGCCGGTACAGGCGTCGGCACTGGTGCCAAGCAGGGTGAGCAGGGTGGCGGAGAGAAGACTCAAGGTGTGTTTTTTCATAGTTATGCCCGAAAGGTTGCGGTGAGTGAGAGTCAGACGAGGGGATGAGGTGTGGGGAGGCCGCAACTCCGAACTGGCAGCGGAGCGAGCTCGGCAGATTGGTCTGCCTGTTATTGGTTTTACGAACAGATCATCCATGACACGGCTGGCTGGTTGTGATGTGCGCCAAAATTGTATGCCTCGCTGGTTGTTTGTTTTGTGATCGACGGAGCGTTCCTGCGGTTTATAGGGTGCAGTGTTTTTAGGGCAGCGGTATGTGTCGGAAATCGGGGTAAAAGCAGCGGATGAGTCATGATTCTGACGCCGCATCGGGGCTGTAACCGCTGCCAGGCTTGCCAGCGCGGGGATCTCGCCCAATCTGACAAGTTGGCCTGTAACTTGCTGGTTTTATTGTCAAAGGTGGGGCTAGACCCCATAGCGCCGCATTCAGTCGGCCCGCTCCGGCGGGTCGGCACACAGAACGGGAGTCTTCATGGATATCAAACCCTACAGCCAGCAGCTTGCCCAGAGCGCCTCCAATAACCGCGCCCTCGCCACCCTCAACAGTGCCAGTAGCGGCGGACAGGGTGGAGGCTGGGAGGAGATGGTCAGCCTCTCCACCCAGCGCATGACCGGTCAGGCCCAGCAGGTGCTCACCTATGAACATCTGGCCAAGAACAGCAAGCTGCCACCGGCGCTCGACATGAGCTCCGACAAGGGGGGCGTGGTGCAGCAGCTGGTGGACAAGGCACTCGGGTTTGATCGCAAGAAATTCAACGAAATAGAAGACAAACTCAAGGCTATCGCCGACAACAAGAAGCTGACCCCGGAAGAGCGGGCCGAGCAGAGCAAGCCGCTCAACGAGCAGAAAGATGCGATGCTGAAAGAGGCAATGGATCGCCTGACCGGCAAGAAGAGCTCATCCAAAGATGAGGCCAAAACCGCCTGATCCAGTCACTGTTGTGTGAGATACCCGGTCGGCACAGATGGGCCAGTGTCGACCGCCGATGGGCAAGCTTCTGCCACCTCTTTTGACCTCACCTCCCCACAGGCGCACAATGTCCGCGCATTGAGCCAGTCGAGGAGTCCG
Organism: Aeromonas sp. SE22; assembly: GCF_038739755.1. Taxonomy (NCBI): domain Bacteria; kingdom Pseudomonadati; phylum Pseudomonadota; class Gammaproteobacteria; order Aeromonadales; family Aeromonadaceae; genus Aeromonas; species Aeromonas sp. SE22. The sequence goes on along the minus strand of NZ_JBCGFD010000022.1, from coordinate 12,168 downwards.
CCGTGTACAACTTCCAATATGCCAATCCGACCCGCATCTGTTTCGGCGAAGGGCAGATCGCCAGCCTGCCCGAACTGATCCCGCCCGGCAGCCGGCTGCTGGTGCTCTACGGCGGTGGCAGCATCAAGCAAAACGGGGTGTATGAGCAGTTGACCCGGGCGCTGGAGGGGGTGACGTGGCAGGAGTTTTCCGGCATCGGCGCCAACCCCAGATTCGAGCTGTTGATGGAGGCGGTGGCGCAGGTGAAGCGCGAGCGCATCGACTTCCTGCTGGCGGTCGGTGGCGGCTCGGTAGTCGATGGCACCAAGTTTGTCGCGGCCGCCGCCTGCTACGAGGGGGATGATCCCTGGGATATCTGCGGCAAGCAGGCGAGCGTACACAAGGCGCTGCCGATGGGCTGTGTGCTGACCCTGCCGGCGACCGGCTCAGAGAGCAATCCCACCTCGGTGGTGAGCCGGGGAGATGTGAAGATCTCCTTCAGAAGCCCGCTGGTGCAGCCTCAGTTTGCGGTGCTCGACCCGACCACCACCTACAGCCTGCCGCCGCGCCAGACCGGCAACGGGGTGGTGGACGCCTTCGTCCATATCGCCGAGCAGTACCTCACCTTCCCGGTGGGGGGCGAGGTGCAGGACAGACTGGCGGAGGGGCTGCTGCAGGTGCTGGTGGAGAACGGCCCCAAAGCGCTGGCGGAGCCGACCAACTATCAGGTGCGATCCAATCTGATGTGGGCGGCCAGTCTGGCGCTCAACGGCCTTATCGGTTGCGGGGTGCCGCAGGATTGGGCCTCCCACGCCATCGGCCATCAGCTGACGGCGCTTTACGGGCTCGACCACGGCCAGAGTCTGGCGGTGGTGCTCCCCGCCCTGCTGCGGGAGCGGGCCGCGCAGAAGCAGGAGAAGCTGGCCCAGTTTGCCGAGCGGGTGTGGCACTCCAGCCGTGAGGATTATGCCCTGCGCATCGAAGAGGCGATCATCCGCACCGAACAGTTCTTCCAGCAGATGGGGCTTGGCACCCGTCTCTCTGACTATGGTCTGAGCGAAAGCTGTATTCCGGCGGTCTGCTCCAACCTCAAGCGGGTCGGGCGCACCGCACTCGGGGAGCAGCAGGATATCGACCCGGATCAGGTAGCGCGGATCCTCGCCCAGGCGCTTTGAACGGCCAGAAGGGACGATCGGAGGTTTGCTCTCACCCCTCTGCCAGAGTGGCAGGCGTCAGCGCCAAACAAGATTGTTGCAAGAAAAGCTGGCTATAAAATTTGTTTGTTGCGCTGATGAAATAATCGCGCGACCACGCCAGCGACTTGTTTCATCAGTGCTGGCCGATCCCGCTGGCCGATCTTCCGGTCAACCCGCGCTGACCAGGGGCTATCCCCGGCAATAACAAGGGCCGCTTGCTGCGGCCCTTGGTGTATCTGTTACTCGGTACGTGCCTTGAGGTAGCCGGCGTAGTCCGGGATCTGCACGCTGAACGCCTGCCGCATATGGGGGCTATCCATGATGAAGTCGGCGGTCGCTTCGTTGGTGGCAACCGGGATGTTCCACACCGCAGCCAGTCGCAGCAGCGCCTTCACATCCGGGTCGTGCGGCACCGCATTGAGGGGATCCCAAAAGAAGATCAGCACGTCGATCTTCCCTTCGGCAATCAGGGCGCCAAGCTGCTGGTCGCCACCCATGGGGCCGGAGAAGAGGCAGGTGATGGGCAACTCGGCTTTTTTGCCGAGCATGGTGCCGGTGGTGCCGGTGGCATAGAGGTGGTGGAGCTTGAGCTCCTCCTTGCGGCGCATGACCCAGTTCAGCAGAGGGGTTTTCATGTTGTCGTGAGCGACCAGTGCCACCCGCTTGTGGGGTGCCATCTCGCGTGCAATCTGTTCCATGAAGGTATCCGTAGCATTGTGATTGGAATTGAGCCGTATCCTAATCGAAAGCCATGACAGATGCTGTGTCGGGCGTATTAACTGTGATCCTGTCGGAAAGTTTTCGGGCAATGGTGGCCCAAATGAAGAGACCCGCCAGCAGCGGGTCTCTTCATTTGAGTTCTTTGGACGATCAGGAGCCGTGGTGCAACTGCGCCTGCTGGTAGTTCTCCAGCCCGATGCGATCGATGAGATCGAGCTGGGTCTCCAGCCAGTCCACATGCTCCTCCTCATCTTCCAGGATCTCCTGAAACAGGTCGCGGCTGATGTAATCCTGCACAGATTCGGCGTAGGCAATGGCCACTTTCAGGTCGGGAATGGCATCCATCTCCAGCGAGAGGTCGCAGCGCAGCATCTCTTCCACCGTTTCACCGATGCGCAGCTTGCCGAGATCCTGCAGGTTGGGCAGCCCTTCGAGAAACAGCACCCGCTTGACCAGCTCATCGGCGTGCTTCATCTCGTCGATGGATTCGTGGTACTCCTTGTGCCCGAGCGCCTTGAGGCCCCAGTCATCGTAGATGCGGGCGTGCAGGAAGTATTGGTTGATGGCTATCAGCTCATTGGCCAGTACCTTGTTGAGGTGGGCAATGATCTTGGGGTCTCCTTTCATCGACAGTGCTCCTTGGTTCGTGCCTGAAGTGGCAATCATCAGAGCTTAGTCGAGAAACATGACGACTTCGGGATGGCGGCGGATCATGCCACTTCGTAGTAGAGCGGGGTTTGCTCCTGCTCCATCTTGTCGAGCTCGGCAGCGATAATCTCCATGGTCATGCGCACGCACTTGCCACACTGGGCGCCCACCTCGAGCGACTGCTTGAGCTGGCGGAACTCGCTGTTACCTGACTGCACCGCCTTGCGGATCTGGGTATCTGTGATGCCGCGGCACAAACAGACGTACATGGTGGATTACCTCATATGAAATTGAGTGAAATCTAAATGAGAGTGGTTCGCAATGCAAATAACCATTGGTAATAAGATCCCCCGCTTGCCACTTGTCACCCCCTTGGGGAGAATGCCCTGATACAGAGGGAACCATCATGCTCAAGAAACTGTTCAGCGCCCTGTTCGGGGGCGAGCCAGCCAAGGCTGCGGAAGTCACCCCCACCGAATATGCCGGCTATCTCATCTATCCGGAACCCATGGCCGAAGGTGGTCAGTACCGGCTGGCAGGCCGCATCACCAAAGAGGTGGATGGCGTGCTGCAAACCCACCGCTTTATCCGCTCCGATCTGTTTGCCAATCCGGCCGATGCCGAGCGCTTCATGGTGCAGAAGGCCCACACCTTTATCGATCAGATGGGGGAGCGCATGTTCGAGCCCCGCAAACCGGCTGACAGCCAGGCTTCATGACGCCGCCAGAGCTCAACAGCCTGCGCGAGGCGCTGGCCCGCGCCGGTGAGCGGCGACTGATCTGGCTGGAGGGGGAGGAGGCCGACTGCATTGCCCGCGCCCAATCCCTGCTCGGCGAGACCGTCTTCTGGCTGGGGGCGGGGCCCGAGTGCTATGTCCCGCAACCCGCCGCCAAGGCGTTGCAGCGGCTCGGTCAGGAGTGCGACACGCTGGTGTTTAACGCCTTCAGCGGCTTTCATCCCGATGCCTTCGGGGCGCTGGCGGGCACTCTGCGCGCTGGTGGCTTGCTGTTGCTGCTGACGCCGCCCAGAGAGATCTGGCCCGCATGGCCGGATCCCGACCGGATTCGGCTGGTGGCCCAGCCAGAGGAGGCCGGTCGGGCCGGTCACGGCTTTATCGCCCGGCTGGTGCGGTTGCTGGACGGGGATCCTGCCCTCTCGCTGGAGCCGCCGGTTTGCTCGCAGCCTTGGCAACCGATTGGGCCCGAACGCAGGCTGAGCTGCGATCAGGCGCGGGCACTGCCCGCCATCCACAAGGTGTTGCACGGTCATCGCCGCCGGCCGCTGGTGCTGAGCGCCGACCGTGGTCGCGGCAAGAGTGCCTTGCTGGGACTGGCCGCCGCCGAGCTGCTGCGCCAGCAACCCGGGCTGAACATAGTGGTGACGGCCCCCTCGCAGGCGACGGTCACCACCCTGTTTGCCCACGCCGCTCGCGGGTTAGATACCACGCCTGAACAGCTGAGCGGGCTGAGCTACTGCTCGCCGGATCGGCTGGTGCACGAGGCGATGAATCCCGATCTGCTGCTGGTGGATGAAGCGGCCGCCATTCCGACCCCGCTGCTTGAGGCCATGCTGGCCCGCCACAGCCGCATTGTGTTTGCCACCACCGAGCACGGTTACGAGGGGACGGGGCGCGGTTTTCACCTGCGCTTCAAACGGGTGCTCGATAGCCAGACCCCGGAGTGGCAGGAGCTCCACCTCTCTGAGCCCATCCGCTGGAGTGAGCGCGATCCGCTGGAGCCGCTGATTTTCCGCCTGCTCGGCCTCAATGCCGAAGTGGCAACGCCCTTGCCGCCGGTCAGCCCGAGCTGGCGTCTGGTCAGCCAGGAGGCGCTGGCGAGCGACGAGGCGTTGCTCAACCAGCTGTTCGGCCTGCTGGTGCTGGCTCACTACCAGACCACGCCGAGCGATCTCAGGTCCCTGCTGGAGAGCCCGGATCTCGACATCCATCTGCTGGAGCAGGATGAGAGCCTGCTGGGAGTGGCCTTGGTGGCGCGGGAAGGGGGGATAGAACCCGAACTGGCCGAGGCGATTTGGGCCGGACGTCGCCGTCCGCGCGGCCATCTGCTGCCCCAGTCGCTGCTGGCCCACGCCGGTTTCAAAACGGCGGGGGGGCGCAGCTACGCCCGGGTGATGCGCATCGCCATCCACCCCGAGCTGCATCGCCACGGTCTGGGTTCGCTGCTGCTTGGCAAGCTTGAGGAGCACTATCGCCAGATAGGTATCGACTACCTCGGCTCGGCCTTTTCGGCCAGCGTCGACCTGCTCCCCTTCTGGCGCAAGGCCGGGCTGGCGGTGCTGCGCATCGGCCTGCAGCGGGATGCCGCCAGCGGCTGCCACGCAGCCCTGCTGCTCAAAGCGCTGAAACCCGAGCATGAGATCGAGTTGAATCAATGGCAGCAGCGTTTTGTACGCCAGCTGCCGACCCTGCTGGCGGGCGAGTTGAGCGCGTTGGATCCCGAGTTGGTATGGCAATGCCTGCAAGGCAGTACCGTCACCGCGCCCAAGCTTGGCGAGTTCGAGCGCGACGAGATTGAGTGCTTTGCCCTGCATCACAAGCCGTTCGAACTGAGCCAGTCGAGCCTGCAGTTGTGGCTGGCGGGCAATCTGGATGTGTTGGCTTCACTGACTCCTGACGAACGTGCTCTGCTGATTGCCCCCATCTGGCAATACGCAGAGTGGGGGGCGCTGGCTGCTAGGTTGCAACTGGCGGGCAAGCCCGCCGTGATCAAGGCGCTGCGGGCGCTGCTGGCGCGTCTCCTGATCTCCCCTACCACTCGATAGGTTTGCCCTGCCAGTCGAGAAAGCTCAGTTCGCCATCCGGTTGCAGCCGGTTCATCAGGTTAACCAGATGGCCGGCCACCCCCTCGGGACTCTGCACGTTTCCCGCTGGTACGTTGGCGTGAAACGGGCGGGAGAGTGGGGTATCCACTGTGCCGGGATGGAAGGCCAGCAATTTGACGCCGGGCGCCCGCCGGGCCAGCTCGATGGCGGCACACTTGAGCAGCATGTTGAGGGCGGCCTTGGATGCGCGATAGCCATACCAGCCGCCCGCCCGGTTGTCGCCAATGCTGCCGACCCGGGCGCTGAGAACGGCCAGAGTGCAAGGCTCGCGGCCAAACAGCGGTAACAGCTGGCTGATCCAGCGCAGCGGCAGCAAGGCGTTGGTCTGGTAGAGACGGGTCATGGCCGCGAGATTGAGTGCTTCTAGCCGCTTCTCCGGCTGGATCTCCCCCTGATGCAGGATGCCGTTGCAGATCACCACCCGATGGGGTCGCGGCGCCAATTCCGCGATACGGGCTACCGCAGCTGTCATCTGCTCATCACTGTAATCGCAACATAGCCAGTGCAAGGCCGGCGAGGAGGCCCCTGCTGGTGCGGGCTGACGACTGATGGCAATCACTGGCCCGACACCAGCCGCCAACCAGTGTGCGACCAGCGCCGCCCCGATACCGCCAGAAGCGCCAATCACGACGACACCTTCACTCATCTCTGGCTCCTTATGAGGGCATGGTGGGGGTCACCATCTGCCAATGTTGTCCTGATTTGCAGATACGATCGTGCCAGCCTGCGGGATCAAGCGGTTAAGGCTGCAATCTTGCCGAGATCCGAGCCGCTGGGCTAATTCCATTCCTATACTGAGGGAAAACCGCAGCGGAGTGCTGCCTGCGCAACCAGAGCATGAGAGTCACCATGATGGCCAAAGACGGGGAAGAGCGTAAATCCATTCTGACCGAGAGCGGCACCAACGAGCTCGAGATCATCGAATTTCACCTCAAGAAGCAGCTGCCGGACGGGCGCGAGAAGATCGCCTACTACGGGATCAACGTCGCCAAGGTGCGCGAGGTGATCCGGGTGCCAGAAACCACCGATTACCCCAATGCCCAGCGCCACATGGTGGGGGTATTCTCCCTGCGGGATCGCCTCATCCCGCTGGTGGATCTGGCGGGCTGGCTCGGCATCAAGACCAACCCGGACCCCAGCCACAAGGTTGTGATCGTCACCGACTTCAACAAGATGGCCAACGGCTTTCTGATCGACAGCGTCAGCAGGATTCACCGGGTCTCCTGGGAGGATGTGGAGTCACCCAGCCAGTTTCTGGAGGCGGGGGAGAATGACTGCGTGGTGGCGGTGGTCAGGCGCGATGGCAACCTCATCATGATCCTCGATTTCGAGAAGATCATCGCCGATATCAACCCCGAGCTCAGCATGGAGAAGTACGACGTCACTCAGGATCGCAAGGTGATCATCGACGATCGCATGATGGCGCTGCGTCAGAGCAAAACCATTCTGGTGGTGGACGACTCGGCCTTTATCCGCAAGATGATCGAAACCACCCTGCGCACCGCCGGTTATAACGTGATCACTGCCAAGGATGGGGGAGAGGGACTGGAGATGATGACGGATTTCGATCGTCTGGCCCAGGAGGAGAGGATGCCGGTGACCGGCTTCGTCAACGCGGTGATCACCGATGTGGAGATGCCGCGCATGGACGGCATGCATTTGCTCAAGCGGTTGCGGGAGACCCCCTCCTACAAGGAGATGCCCATCGTGATGTTCTCTTCGCTGATGAGCGATGACAACCGCCAGAAGGCGCTGCAACTGGGGGCGAACGATACCATCACCAAACCCGAGATTGGGCGGATGGTGGGGATGATGGATCACATGCTGCTGGGGATAGCACTCCCTTCGCCCGCCAACAATATCTGATAGCGGATTAGCCAAGAGAAAACGGCCACCTTATGGGGTGGCCGTTTTGCTTTTACTGGTTATCCGAAGGTCAGGCAGTTTTTTCCTGATCAAGCGTCACCCTCAGGAGGCAACGCTGGCACTGGCTGCTGAGGGGGCAATCGGCAGTTCGATAGCCGATTTGGCCGGCTCTTCGGCAGGCTTGGGCGGCTTGATGCAGGGCTGCACAGTGCCGATGGTGCTGAGCGACAGGCAGGGGATCGGCAGACCGATATGGACTGGTTCGCCGAGAAACTTGGGCCCCTTGTCCAGCACGTAGAGATCGACCAGCCCCATCACCCGGGCAAACACCTCGCGGATCCGGGTACGGATGCCCTGATAGGCGCTGGGATCATCGGCGTTGAAGCCGACCGCATCGATGCCAAAGTGACGGGCAATGAAGATGGCTCGCTCGTTGTGAAAGCCCTGGGAGACCACGGTAAAGCGATCCTGACCGAACACCTCTTTGGCTCTGACCACAGAGTCGAGGGTGCGAAAGCCGGCGAAATCCATGTAGATGGCGGAGGCCGGGATCCCCGCCTTGATGAGGGCGCGCCGCATCTGGCGCGGTTCGTTGTACTGCAGGGTGGCGTTGTCACCGGAGACCAGGATGTAGTCCACCTTGGCATTGTTGTAGAGCTCGGCCGCCGCCTTGATGCGGTATTTGAAGTAGTGGTTGGGGCCACCGCCCGAGAGGTATTTGGAGGTGCCCAGCACCACGGCAACCCGGTTGTATGGCACGTCGCTCACCTTGTCGAAGGTGTAGTGGCGTGCATCCGAGACGATCCACTCGCTATAGGCCAGCACCGAGGCAATCAGGGCCAGCAGTGACAGCAGGCAGGCGAGGAGGATCTTGGCAAACTTCTTCATGCGCGATGCGGTTTGGGTCTGAAATTGGGAATGGCTTCCGGCATTCTATTACAACTCGGCTGTTGGCGTCAGGCTTGATAGCAGTAGCGGAACGCATTGGGGCAGGGTGTGTCGCAGGAAATCACGGATATAAAGAGGGGCTGCGCTGGCAGCCCCTCGACGTTTGCAGGCCCGGATCAGTGAGCCGAGTCATTGGCCTTGCAGGCTTCCGACTCCTTGTTGGCTTGCCACCATGGCAACAGATCCCGGCTCAGCCACTCCTGATAGGCTGCGCTGTCATTGGCGATCAGCTTGTCGAGCTCTGCCTCGAAGTCGCTCAGCGCCTGCTGCCGATCCGGATTGCGCAGTGCCTGCGCCATCGCCAGCCAGCTGGCATTGCGACCGGTATCGTTGAGGAAGCGGTGCACAGTGTAGGACCAGGAGTAGACCATCTCGCCCCCCTGGTCGTAATCAAGGTGCAGGATGGATGCCAAAGTCGGCCGCTGGTTGGCGGGGCGGTTGCTCACATTGTCCAGACCTCTGGCAAAGCACTGGCCATGGGCGATGTACTCCGCCACCCCCTCGGCCCACCAGGTGGTGCGATTGAGGGGATAGTGGCCAAAGCTGCCGTACTGGTTGAAGCGGCCGTCGAGATAGTGAACATACTCGTGGCGCAGGTTCCACACCTGGAAGGCGGGGCGTTTCCACTCGGCCTCATAGGCAAAGAAGCGGGCCTGATTGCCGGGGCGAGCCGGATCTCCTTCGATGTAGATGCCGCCATTGTCGGTGGAGACGCCAAAGAGGGCGCCGCCGTACCGGCTCCAGTCGGCGGAGGAGTTGAAGATCACCAGCTCCAGCGCCTCGTTGTGATCATCCGCCACCGGTTGTTCGCCGGTTTCCATCAGCTGGTGGAAATGCTGCTCTTCCTCACCCAGCTCGCGGCAGATCCCTTCGGCCTGAGCCTGGGTAAGATCCTGGGCACGCAGGCGCAGGGTCGGCGAACAGGTGTGCTCGAAGGGCAGGATATCCTCCATGCGGATTGGGGTGCAGAGCCCGGCAAACTCGCCGCTGACACAGGCTTCGCTGGTGCGATCCGTGTAGGTGAGGTAGTAGCTGGAGAGGGTGAGGGAGACCTCTTCCAGCAGGGCTGCGGGATGGTTGCCTCCCGGAACCAGCCCGTGCTGGCGCATGATGGCGATGACATCGCGGTCGAGCTGCTGGCGATAGCTGTTTGCCTCGTCCGGTCTGGTGTAGCGCATCATTTGATAGAGGCGGCTGTGGGCATCGAGGATGTTGTTGAAGATAAACAGATCCCGTGAACCGTCACGCTGTTTCCAGAGTGCCAGCTCGCTCATGCCGAGCAGACGCAGGTTCTGGCGGATGGCCGTTTCCTGCGCCAGCACGGTGGCGGTGAAGTCCGCCTGCTGGCCATAGGATGCGCTCTGATCGACCAGATTGAGCAGTTCGAACAGCCCGTCAGCCCAGGGCTTGTGGCCATTGATCTGCGCCGCATGTTGCACTGCATAGCCGAGCGCCTGATTGAGCTGGGCCAGCATGGGCGCGGCGCTTTGCCGGAAGGCTTCCTGTCCCAGCTGCCCCTGGGCGGCCACGCTCCACGCTTCCAGCACGGTTCCGGCCTGATCCTGCGGTTCCGCACCCAGCAGCAAGGGGTGGTTGAGCAGGTCAATCATGACGCCAGCCAGTGCGCGGGCGACCTGATCGCTCTCCTGCTTGATACCGCCGTGATAGTTGTGGGCGCGCACATAATAGAGCAGCTTGTCCATCGCCGGATGGGTCGGCTGATTGGCCGCCAGCAGGGCACGCATGCCGCGCACCACCGCCATCAGCTTGGCATCGTCGTGACCATAGTCCGGCTGCCATGCTGGGCTGTTCTGCCCGCTCACATCGGCCACCAGCTTGGCGGCGTCGGCATCGAGCAGATCCGTATCGGGTTGCTCGGGCTCCGAGCAGGGGCGGCCGTTGGCGCGGCGACACTCCAGCTGCTCCTCCTTGCTATCAAGGATGATGGGGCGATTGAGAACCCTGCTCTCCTGCCACTCGTCGGTTTCCGGCAGCGGCTGCCACTCGCCCCCGGCGATCGAGTATTGGTAACCACTGTCCTTGAGGGTTACGGCGACGTTGCTGCCAGCCGGGATCACCTGACGGCAGATGCGATAGCGGATGGTGTTGGTTCCCTCCTTGCGCTCCTGCGGTTCGTCGCACTCCTGCTGTGGCGTGAGCTGATCGAGCTGCCACTGATAACGGCGCCAGACGTGGATCTCGCTCACTTGAGCGGCCGCCTGAGAGCCGCTGTTCGGCTGCAGGCGAAAGAAGATCTGCTCCAGCCGGCCATCCCGTTCGCTGGGGCTCTCTTCCAGCACATGCAGTTGTTGCCAATCCTGTGGCTGGTAGTGCCACTCCGGCTCGGCGCAGCGCCCCTGTGCGTTGAGTTCACAGCGGTCCAGTTCGCGCTCGCTCTGCCCCAGGATCACCGCAGAGGGGAGTGGCAGGCGATCCTGGCGGGTGGCGGTCGGCGTGCCAGCCAGCTGCTCCCAGCGGCCCTGTTTCATGCCATAGCCGAAGTCATAGCTGCTGGCGGGGATCAGCTTGCCGGCCGGAACCCGATCTTCGCAGCGGACGAAGCGGATCTGCCAGCCGGATTCCACCCTGAGCTGAGGCTCGCCACACTGCTGCTCGGCGAGGGCCGCGAGGTCGCTCCCCTGCCAGTCAAAGCGGCGATAGACCCTGAGCTGCTGATAGGGCGCGCTGGTGCTGCGAGCCTTGAGCTCGTAGGTGATCTCGGTGATGCGCGCGGCGAGTTGCCGGCTCGACTCCCCGGTCAGCTGGTACTGTTGCCAGTCGCTGGGGGAGTAGTTGGCCTGTGTTGAGGAGGCAAAAAGCAGAGGTGCTGCCAATAGCAGCCACCCGGAACCTGAACGATTCATTTTTATCCCTTGTTATTGTCTGCGTTGTAACCGACAGGCAATTTATAGGGATTCAAAAGAATATCAATGGTGATTTAAAAAAGATAAAAATCAATAAGATGTGCTTTATTTTTCGGGCGGGTGGTATGAGGGTGCTTCAGCAGTAGTAAAGGCTCACATGAGACATTCTCATGTATGGGATGAAATCACGAAAATGAGAGCAACATCACATCCGGTTATTGAGGCCAGGTCTGTTGACTGAATGAACCTCCGCTCTCTCATCCCGGTGTTGGCCGGTTCTAGAGAGCGGCAGACCCGTTGTTAGCCGCAAATCCAGCGATATACCTCTAATGCCGCGAAGGGCCCTCAGAGATAGCTGACAGTCACAATGGTCATGCTGCCACTATCAGCAACTTTATAGCTGATGGTGTTGCTGAGGAGATGGGTTTGACCACTTTGCCACAGTTTATTCAAAGCCATGCTCTGCTGGCTGGAGCCTGAATAGCAGGTCACGCTGCTGTCAGAAAAATTGCATGGGGTCTCATAGATGGTTCCACTGAAAGTGACAGTGCCATCGTATGCAGATGCTGCCATTGGCATCAGCGATGTGCCAGCAAGCAACGCAGAACAGATTGACAATGCGGATTTACGAGATAAGCGGGAGAGGAAGTCTTGAGCTTTCATTTTAATGTCCTTTTCGTCACTGGGTGGTACGAAAAGGGCAACGCAATATGAAGAAGATGCACACAAACAACGACATCAATCTTCTCAGATGGCGGCTCCGCTGTCTTAGGCATGGTAACCCTTAGACCGGTGGCTTTGCGTCCCGACCTTTCGATCGGTTTGCCCTTTACTCTATGTGTAGATGATAACACCCCACTTTGTGAAATCAATCATCCTAAAAAAGTCTGGGATATCAAGCACACATCCGTTGTATTGAGTGTTATGACCATAGTAAATGACTCCCATTCATCTAAATCTAATAGGTTCTTCAGTTCATTTTTCGTAACAGGTATTAATATGTTTTATTTTATAAAAATAACTTGCCATATCCTGAGTATATAAAACGGTAGATTACCTGATTACCTGATTACCTGATTACCTGATTACCTGATTACCTGATTACC
>NZ_JBCGFD010000021.1:0-45750 GCF_038739755.1 Aeromonas sp. SE22 | reverse complement strand
CCGCTCCGCCACTAAATAGAAGGCCTTCCCGATTGGGAAGGCCTTTTTGCTATGGGCGATTTGCCTGTTGGCCACAGCGGTGCACGCCAGAATAGACACAAAAGCCCGGTTATCAGACCGGGCTTTTGTGTTTTCAGCATCGAGAGGCCACTGAACAGTGGCTCTTGCCTAAGGGAGGGCCGCTGACAGGCCCGCTATTCCCTCCTTTTGGTATGTAATTGCGGTCATTTTTCGGATGATTCGCAACCATTTGTACTGGATTACTCGTAGCCACCCATCCCCATCACTGGGCTACAGCGCCACAGGGAAGGGCCATATTGACCACTCCCTCCTCCATCTGAACGTCAATGGTAAAGCCGAGTCGCTTGGCGAGGGTTACCATGCCGCGATTGCTTGGCATGGTCATGCCGGAGAGTTGGCCGATCCCCTGCTCGCAGGCGTAGCGGATGATCTTCTCCATCATCAGTTTGCCGAGCCCCAGTCCTTTCAGGTCGGAACGAACCAGAATGGCAAATTCGGCATCGCTGAGATCCGGCGTCGAGATGGCGCGCACTACCCCGAGAATCTGACCTTTACGTTCCCCATCCTGCCCTACGGCGACAAAGGCCATTTCGCGGTCGTAATCGATCTGGGTCATGCGAGCCAACTCTTCGTGACCCAGCTCACCCACGTCGGCGAAGAAGCGTTTGTACCTGTCCTCATCGGAAACCTGCAGCACGAACTGTTTGTGAGCCGGTTCATCTTCCGGGCGAATGGGTCGCAGCAGAACATGACTCTGATCCTTGAGCCAGGCTCCCTCCTCCAGTTCGGTCGGGTAGGGGCGGATCGCCAGCCGACTGGCGGGTGGAAGTGCAGGGTCGGCCAGCGTGACGCTGGCATCCAGCACTACCATCTCGGTGCCACAGGCTTGCAGCGGATGAAGATCCAGCTCCTGTATTTGCGGGAAGGCGAGCAGCAGTTCGGAGAGCTGGCAGAGCACCTGACCGAGGGCATCGATATCCAGCCGATCAGGAGTGGCATGTTCACGGATCTTGCGACTCTTGAGCGCACCGATGATCTGGTAACGGGCCAGAGCCTGATTGAGCGGCGGCAGCGCTGCAACCATCTCCTGTGGCTCCGCGCCCGATTCACCGAGCAGGATGACGGGGCCAAAGATGGCGTCTTGCTGGATACGAACCCGCAGCTCCAGACCACCACTACGCCGCGCCATGCGCTGTACCAGCAACCCTTCAATACGGGCGCCGGGATCGTGCTGTTTCACCCTGTCCAGAATGGCGTCGGCGGCCTGTGCTACTTCGGCCGAAGTGCGCAGATTGAGCACCACACCGTGCACGGCAGATTTGTGCAGGATATCGGGCGAACGGAGTTTGACTGCCACCGGGTAGCCGATCTGCTCGGCAGTCAGGGTTGCCTCGATGGCGTCGGTGACGATCCAGGTGGGCAGGGTCGCGAGCCCGGCTGCCTGCAAGATGGGGTGGGCGAGATGGGTATCCAGCCTCAGCTGTTTGCGCTCCTGCGCCTGGCGGATCAGCTGCTGGCAGAGCTCGATATTGAGCTGGTTGCCGTGCAGGGAGGCGGGGGTCTCCATCAGCTGCTTCTGGTTGCGGCGGTACTCCACCATATGCATGAAGGCGGCCATGGCGCTTTCCGGGGTACGGTAGGTCGGGATGCCCGCTTCGGTAAAGAGTTTGCGCCCCTCCTGTGCCGAATACTCGCCCGCCCAGTTGGTAAGAATATTGAAACGGCGTGCTCTGGGGTGCTGTTTCAGGTGGGCGATAAGATGGCTGGCCAGTGGTGCACTGGGAGCTGTGAGCGAAGGAGCATGAATGATCAGGATGGCATCGATCCCCTCTTCCCCGAGCAGGTTGTCCAGCGCCTCCTGATAGGTGGTGATGGTGGCATCGCTGCCGATATCGAGCGGTGGGCGTGCCAGTTTACCGCCCCGTTCCAGCAGCACATCCACCGCCATATTGGCCAACCCGCGGCCGTTGGAGATGATAGCGAGCCGTTCGCCCTTGAGGGTCATGGAGTGGCTCAGGGTCTCCACTGCGGCAAACAGTTCGTGGGTATCCCGCACCCGCAACATGCCGGCGCGGCGGATGGCGGCGTCATAGACGTTGTCGAGGCCGTGGGCCGGATCGTGGCGTCCGCTTTTGAGCACCAGGATCGGCTTGTTGCGCGAGGCCGCTCGCGCCGCCGAGAGAAAATGGCGGGCATCGTGCAGCTTGTCCATGTAGAGCAGGATGGCGCGGGTGACGCTGTCGCGGGAGAGCTGGTCCAACAGCTGGCCGAAGTCGATGTCGCAGTGATCGCCAAGGGAGATAAAGGCAGAGAATCCCAGCTCATGCTGCTTGGCCCAGTCGAGAATGGTGGTGCTGACCGCGGCAGACTGGGAGAGAAAGGCGACTTGCCCGGGCTTGGCGGCAATCGGTGAAAAGCTGGCATTGAGCCCCTGACCGGGCAGCAGCATCCCCATGCTGTTGGGGCCGAGCAGGCGGATACCGTATTGTTTGCAGAGCCGTTTCAGCTCTTGCCGCTCATCTTGTGAAAAATCGGCGGCGAGGATGATGGCTGCGCCCGCGCCCTTCTGGCCAAGCGCCTCCAGTAGGGGGATGACCCGCTCCCGGCGAGTGCAGATGATGGCGAGATCAGGAGCCAGTGGCAGGCTGGCAATGTCGGGATAGGCCAGCACGCCGGCCACCGCCTTGCTGCGCGGGGTGACTGGCAGGATGGGCCCTTTGAAGTGGCCCGCCAGCAGATGGCGAACGATGACATGGCCCGCTTTGTGCGGATCGGTCGAGGCGCCGATGATGGCGATTGATTGGGGTTTGAACAGCCGATCCAGACCGCTTGCGTTCATGGGCACTCCCGTCGAAAGGGGGAAGATACCAGTCTAATACCTCTTTGTTGCAGGTTCTGTGACCGGCTCCCGATCACCGTTTGTTCAGGGCGTTGGCGCGCAGGTAAAAGCGCAGCTCCCCCTGTACCCGGCGGATGGCACCGAGGTGACGCTCCTGCAGATAGATCTCCTGCTCCCTGTCCAGCAAGGTGCTGGGCAGACCCATGCTCTGCAAATACTCCTCAAACAGGGTTGATCCCTTGATCTCGACCAGATGCTGTTTCATGGTGCTCCTCCCTGATGTAGTTCGATGATGGCGAATATTCAGTCTGCGATCCCTTGCCCGGTTTGCCTATTGTCACTTCTGACATGAGACGGGACAGGAGAAGGTTCACACATCTGGCAGCGAACGCCGCATCAGGCCCTTGGCTGGCGTTATAGTATGACCAGAAGCATGGCGCTTGGATGGTGCAGGGAATGAAGCGAGTCGGATTGTGGTGCATGGTGTTGTGGCTGTGGGCGGCGGATACGTCGGCTGCCGTGCAGTCGATCCGCACCTGGAATCTGCTGCTGGAGCATCCCAACCCGGCAGTGGTGCAGTTGCTGCGGCTCTCTCTAGATCTGACGGTGCCTGAATATGGCCCCTACCAGCTGGTCTCCAGCCCACCGATGGAACAGGGGCGGACGGTGAAAGAGCTGCACAGCGGCGAGCTGGTTCAGGTCGGAGTGTTTGCCCCCGATGAGGAGCGGGAAAGGGATCTGCTGGCGGTACACATTCCATTGGCCAAAGGGCTGCTCGGCTGGCGGGTTTGCCTGATCCGGCAGGGGGATGAGGGGCGCTTTGCCGCCATTCATTCGCTGGCCGACTGGCGCCGCTCCGGGCTCATCATCGGCCAGCACAGATCCTGGCCTGACACCCAGTTGCTGAGGGCCAACGGCCTCAATGTGATGGCGGGCAACCTCTACGAAGCGCTGTTCAACATGTTGCGCAAGCAGCGTTTCGACTGCTTTTTGCGCTCCGTCATCGAGGTCGAGGATGAGCTGAAACAGCACCCGGATCTGGCCATCGAGCCCCATCTGGTGTTTCGCTATCCGCTGGCGCTGCTCTTCTTTGTTTCGCCCAAATATCCGGAGCTGGCGCAGCGCATCGAGCTTGGCCTGCAGCGGGCGCGGCAAACCGGGGATTTTGACCGGATCTTCGAGGAGGGGTTTGGCAGCACCATCCGCCGTTTGCAGCTCGACCAGCGGCAGCGCCTCGAGCTGAACAATCCTGATCTGCCGTTGTCGAGTCGCAAGATGATGGCCGACCCGACGCTCATCTACCAGCCCGTCTCAACGCAGTGAGTTCTGGTTCTGCGCCGTATCCCAGAAGGCGCGGATCAGCGGCTCTTCCAGTCGCTTCTTGAGCACCCCGATCCCCACATCAAATGGCTTGAAGGCGGGCTTGAGGTCGATGATCCGCACCTTGTCGCCGAGCGGGCTGTGGTCGATCACCGCCGCCGGCACCAGCCCCACGCCACAACCGAGCGCCACCATGGCGACGATCCCCTCGTTACCCGCCACTTCGGCGTAGATGTTGGGGGCGATCCCCTTGTTGCGAAACCACTGATCGCTGCGTTTGCGGGCCAGCCCCTGCTCGGAGAGGATGACCGGCAGCTGCTCCCAATCCGGCTCGCCCTGACGGAACCACTGGTTCAGCTGGGGCGCATTGCGTGGTGCGATAAAGACCAGCGGCACCTGCTGCAGGCTGGCGAACTCCAGCTTGGCGGGCAGGGCATCGGGGCGGGCAGCGATGGCGAGATCGGCCTCGTCGGCCAGGATTTTGTCCACCGCCAGCGCCGGGTCACCGGTCTCCAGCTTGATCTCCAGCTGGGGGTAGCGGCGGCGAAAGCGCTCCAGTACCTCGGGCAGCAGAAAGTAGCTGGCGGTGACCGAGCAGAACACCCGTAGCCGCCCCTGCAGCGGTTCATCGCTGCGTTTGAGCTCCTGCTTGAGCTGACGCCACTCCTGCAACAGGCCGCCGCCAAACTCCCGCAGCTTCTCGCCGGCGGGGGTGAGCCGCACCGAGCGGTTGTCCCGCTCGAACAGGACGCAGCCGGTCTCCTGCTCCAGGCGCTGGATGGCACGACTCAGGGTGGAGGGGCTGACCGCCATGGCATCGGCGCTCTTGCCGAAGTGGAGGGAGTCGGCGAGGTGGAGAAACAGCTCGAGATTGCGAAGGTCCATCTTTCAGCTCCTGGCGCGGCATGTGTGCCCGATATCCAGCGGTTGGCGGCTTGTTTCTGCCATCTCGCGGTACATTCAGCAGGCGATTATGAAGGGTTAACGTTTCAATTATTGCAATGTACTGTTTCGAATATATCAGTTCAGGCAATAAGTGTCCCGCGCTATAGTGGTTCAGACAACGCCGCCATCCGGCATGGAATCAATCGAACGGAGCAATCACCATGGCTAACTATTTCAACACCTTGAACCTGCGTCAGCAGTTGGCCCAACTGGGCAAGTGTCGTTTCATGCAGCGCGAAGAGTTCGCGGACGGCTGCAACGTGCTGAAGGGCAAGAAGGTGGTGATTGTGGGCTGTGGTGCCCAGGGTCTGAACCAGGGTCTGAACATGCGCGACTCCGGGCTGGATATCTCCTATGCCCTGCGCAAGGCCGCCATCACCGAGAAGCGCGCCTCCTGGCAGAAAGCCACCGACAACGGCTTCGCGGTCGGCACCTATGAAGAGCTGATCCCGACCGCCGATCTGGTGCTGAACCTGACTCCGGACAAACAGCACTCCGACGTCGTGAAAACCGTGATGCCGCTGATGAAGCAGGGCGCCGCATTGGGCTACTCCCACGGCTTCAACGTGGTGGAAGAGGGTCAGCAGATCCGCTCCGACATCACAGTCGTGATGGTTGCGCCCAAGTGCCCGGGCACCGAAGTGCGTGAGGAGTACAAGCGCGGTTTCGGCGTACCGACCCTGATCGCCGTTCACCCTGAAAATGACCCGAAAGGCGAAGGCATGGCCATCGCCAAGGCGTGGGCCTCTGCCACCGGCGGCGACCGTGCCGGCGTGCTGGAGTCCTCCTTCGTGGCGGAAGTGAAATCCGACCTGATGGGCGAGCAGACCATCCTCTGCGGCATGCTGCAGGCCGGTTCTCTGCTCTGCTACGACAAGCTGGTTGCCGAAGGCACCGACCTGGCCTACGCCGGCAAGCTGATCCAGTTCGGCTGGGAGACCATCACCGAAGCCCTGAAACAGGGTGGCATCAGCCTGATGATGGACCGCCTCTCCAACCCGGCCAAGCTGCGCGCCTTCGAGCTCTCCGAGCAGCTCAAGACCCTGATGCGCCCGCTGTTCGAGAAGCACATGGACGACATCATCGCCGGTGAGTTCTCCCGCGGCATGATGGCCGACTGGGCCGAAGACGATGCCAAGCTGTTCGGTTGGCGCGAAGAGACCGGCAAGTCTGCCTTCGAAAATGCCCCTGCGTTCGCTGGCAAGATTGCCGAGCAGGAGTACTTCGACAATGGCGTGGTGATGGTGGCCATGGTCAAGGCGGGTGTCGAGCTGGCGTTCGAGACCATGGTGGCTTCCGGTATCTACGAGGAGTCCGCCTACTACGAATCCCTGCACGAGCTGCCGCTGATCGCCAACACAGTTGCTCGCAAGCGTCTGTACGAGATGAACGTGGTCATCTCCGATACCGCCGAGTACGGTAACTACCTGTTCGCCAACGCCGCCGTGCCGTTGCTGCGCGAGCACTTCATGCCGACCCTGAAAGCGGGCGATCTGGGTGCCAGCAAGGCGGAAGGGCAGAGCGTCGACAACCTGGCGCTGCTGGCGGCCAACGAAGCGACCCGCAACCATCCGATCGAGAAAATCGGCCAGGTACTGCGTGGTTATATGAAAGACATGAAACGCATCGCCGTTGGCGGTTAAGCCCGCATCGGGCTGGAGGATGAAGGGGCGGGGATGACGATCCCCGTCGCCGGTCGGACTGGACACCCGACCGGCCAGCCAGAAAAATCAGCCTGACAGTCATAAAAGATGGTCATAAAAAGCCCCGCTCATCGAGCGGGGCTTTTGCATTCAGAAAGGCCGGATAAATCAGGCTTTCCACGCTTTCCAGGTGTTGATCAGACCGTTGGTGGAGCAGTCGTGGCTGGTGACAGCCTCGTTGTTGCCCAGCTCCGGCAGGATCTTGTTGGCCAGCTGTTTGCCCAGCTCCACGCCCCACTGGTCGAAGGAGAAGATGTTCCAGATTGCGCCCTGTACGAAGATCTTGTGCTCGTACATGGCGATCAGGGCACCCAGGGTCTTCGGGGTCAGGCTCTTGAACAGGATGGAGTTGGTCGGGCGGTTGCCTTCGAACACCTTGAACGGCACCAGATCCTTGACCTGCTCCAGGGTTTTGCCAGCAGCCAGGAACTCGGCTTCGACCTCTTCCTTGCTCTTGCCGAAGGCCAGCGCCTCGGTCTGGGCGAAGAAGTTGGCCAGCAGTTTCGGGTGGTGGTCACCGATCGGGTTGTGGCTGATGGCCGGCGCCAGGAAGTCACAGGGGATCAGCTTGGTGCCCTGATGGATCAGCTGGTAGAAAGCGTGCTGGCCGTTGGTGCCAGGCTCACCCCAGATGATGGGGCCGGTCTGGTAGTCAACCGGCTTGCCGTTGCGATCCACGTACTTGCCGTTGGACTCCATGTTGCCCTGCTGGAAGTAAGCAGGGAAGCGGTGCATGTACTGATCATACGGCAGAATGGCTTCGGATTCGGCACCGTAGAAGTTGTTGTACCACAGGCCGATCAGCGCCAGCAGCACCGGCACGTTCTGCTCATAGGAGGCAGTGGCGAAGTGCATGTCCATCTCGAAGGCGCCTTGCAGCAGGGCTTCGAAGTTCTCGAAACCGACGGAGAGGGCGATGGGCATGCCGATGGCTGACCAGGAGGAGTAGCGGCCGCCAACCCAGTCCCAGAACTCGAACATGTTGTTGGTGTCGATACCGAACTCGGCCACGGCCTTGCCGTTGGTGGAGAGCGCAGCGAAGTGCTTGGCAACGTGGGCCTTGTCACCGGCGATCTTGATGAACCAGTCGCGAGCGGTCAGGGCGTTGGTCATGGTCTCCTGGGTGGTGAAGGTCTTGGAGGCCACCAGGAACAGGGTAGTTTCCGGATCGATCTTCTTCAGGGTCTCGGCGATGTGGGTGCCATCGACGTTGGAGACGAAGTGCATCTGCAGGTGGTTTTTGTAGGGACGCAGTGCCTCGGTGATCATCACCGGGCCCAGATCGGAGCCACCGATCCCGATGTTGACCACGTGCTGGATCGCCTTGCCGGTGTAGCCTTTCCACTCGCCGGAGATGATCTTCTCGCAGAAGCCCTTCATCTTGGCCAGTACGGCGTTCACTTCCGGCATCACATCCTTGCCGTCGCACTCGATGGGGCGGTCGGAGCGGTTGCGCAGGGCCACGTGCAGTACGGAGCGCCCTTCGGTCATGTTGATCTTGTCGCCATTGAACATGGCATCGATCGCGCTGCGAAGATCGGTCTCTTTGGCCAGATCAACCAGCAACTTGAGGGTTTCTTCGGTGATCAGGTTCTTCGAGTAATCAACCAGGATGTCGCCGCCGAAGGTAAGGGAAAACTTGTCAAAGCGCTTCGGGTCCTGCGCGAACAGATCCTTGAGTCGGGTCTCTTTGTTTGCTGCAAAGTGGGCTTCCAGTGCCTGCCAGGCCTGGGTTTGGGTTGGATTGATGTTTTTCATAGGATTCCTGAAATGCCAAGTTGTGTTTGAACCTTGCAGGCAAGGTCCCGCCAAACCTTATTATCCGAGCATTATAGCGAGCCGACCGGGCGGCCCGTGTAACAGAGTTTTACCGATTGTCTTTTACCGCAATGGGGCAACCGTCGGGAGTATACAACCAGAACATCGGGATTATGAGTCACGAAAGCAAGGGGGATCTTGCGCTCGCTCATGATTGGGGCTGGCCCGCAGCTCTGAAATTGTTTTCATTCCGCCGGCCTGATTATGCAGCGGATGGCGCGCCAGAAATGACAATGCCAGCCCGAAGGCTGGCATTGTGGGTTGCTGCTTTACCGCGATCACGCCTGCGGTTTTTGCATGTGCATCACCATCTGCGGGAAGGGAATTTCGATCCCTTCGGCATCAAAGGTGAGTTTCACCTTCTCGTGGAAGTCGAACCAGACACCCCAGTAGTCGCCGGTCTTGACCCACGGGCGCACCACGATATTGACCGAGGAGTCGGCCAGCGCGGCGACGGCGATGGTGGCAGCCGGATCTTTCAGGATGCGCGGCTCTTCGTTCACCAGACGCTCAAGGATCTGCTTGGCCTTGCGCAGGTCGGAGCCGTAGCCGATACCGAAGGTCATATCGACGCGGCGGGTATCCATGCGCGAGTAGTTGACGATGGTGCCGTTGAGGATGGCGGAGTTCGGTACTACCACCATCTTGTTGTCACCGGAGGTGAGGGTGGTGGTGAACAGCTGAACGGATTGCACCACGCCAGACGTGCCTGCCACTTCGATAAACTCGCCCGCCTTGATGGGGCGGAAGATGATCAGCAGAAAGCCAGCGGCGAAGTTGGAGAGCGAGCCTTGCAGCGCCAGACCGATGGCCAGACCGGCGGCACCGATAATAGCGACGAAGGAGGCGGTCTGCACCCCGACCCGGCCCAACGCGGCGATCACCACGAACACCAGAATGGCGTATTTGAGGATGCTGCCGACGAAGTGGGTGACTGTGGTGTCTAGCTTGCGCGCCTGCATCACTTTTACCACGCCACCGCTGAGCAGATTGGCGGCGATATAGCCGACCAGCAGGGTGAGCAGGGCGGCCGCGATGTTGACGGCATACTCGATCAGCAGGCTCTGGTTATTGACCAGCCAGGTCTGCGCTTCGGTAATGATTTCGGGTTCCATAGGATGTCCTTTCGGGTGCTAAAGGTTTATGGCGCATGAATCTAACATCGCAGCGCGACAGTCCGGGTCGCATCTGGTGCTTATTTTACTGCCATAAAAAGCTGCCACAAAAAAGAAGGGAGGCCAAGGCCTCCCTTCTTTATGCTCGGTGAAAAGCGCTGCGCTCAGCTTTGCAGCAGCTGGCTGCGGATAAACTGCCACTGATCCTCGAAGCCGGCGGTAGGCTTGAGCTTGAACTCGGAACGGACAAACTGGCTGATGCGGCCCTCGGTATAGGCCAGCAGCAGATTGGCCAGCATGGTTTCGTCGAGCTGGAAGCCCTGCCCCTCGCGCAGCCGTTTCTCGCGCAGTACCTGCTTGATCTGGGTCTCCAGCTTGTCAAACAGGATGCTGATGCGATCCCGCAGCCGGTCGTGCTCGCCCAGCAGGGCATCGCCGTTGAGGATGCGGGTGATGCCGGGATTGCGCTCGGCGAACACCAGCAGCAGCTGCAGGATGTGGTGGCAGCGCGCCATGGTGTCTTTCTCTTCCGCCATGATCAGATTGACCCGTGACAGCAGGGAATCCTCGATAAAGTCGATCAGCCCCTCGAACATCCGCGCCTTGCTTGGAAAGTGTCGATAGAGGGCTGCTTCAGAGACGCCGACCTCGGCCGCCAGACGGGCCGTGGTGATGCGCTGGCCGGGACTGGTTTCCAGCATATGGGCGAGCGCCTGCAGGATCTGATCGCGCCGACTCTGTTTCTGATTACTGCTTGCCATGGATTCCCCTAAAAAAACAATGGCTTGATTCTGTTATTAGGCACCGCCCATCAGGCTGGTGTGGTCTGTTATTGGCGACCAGAAGAACCAAAACCGCCTTCACCCCGTTCACTCTGGTTGAACTCATCGACCAGTTGGAAGCTGGCCTGAACTACCGGCATGATCACCAGCTGGGCGATGCGCTCGCCGGGTTGCATGGTGAACTCATCCTTGCCGCGGTTCCAGACCGAGACCATCAGCTGACCCTGATAGTCGGAATCGATGAGACCGACCAGGTTGCCCAGCACGATGCCGTGCTTATGGCCGAGACCGGAGCGGGGCAGAATAGTGGCACACAGACCCGGATCCTGGATGTGGATGGCCAGACCGGTCGGTACCAGAGTGGTATCGCCCGGAGCCAGAGTCAGCGGTGCATCCAGCAGAGCGCGCAGGTCCATGCCGGCAGAGCCGGGGGTGGCGTAGGCGGGCAGCGGGTACTCGCTACCGATACGGGCATCCAGAATCTTCAGTTCAATTTGTGTTGTCATGAATCGCTTTTTCAGTTGGATCTTGTGTTGGCGCCCCTCTTGGCAAGGCGGGGCGCCGTGAGTCTTGTTCTTTCGGGACGCTTAGCGCCGATAGTGACACGCAATCAGGGCAACCAGATGACGGGCCAGCGTCAGCTTGTCGGCCAACGGCAGAGGCGCCTGGCCCCCTTGCCAGAACACGGTCAGGGCGTTGTCATCGGCGTTGAAGCCTTGCCCCTCGCGGGATACATCGTTGGCGGCGATCATGTCCAACCGCTTTCGCTGCAATTTATCGAGGGCGTATTGTTCCACATCCACGGTTTCGGCGGCAAATCCGACAGTGAAGGGTTTGTCTGAAAGGGCGCCGACGGCAGCAATGATGTCGGGGTTTTTCACCAGCTTCACCACCATCTGATCGTTGTCACTGCTCTTCTTGATCTTCTGGCTGGCGACCTGCTCGGGCCGATAGTCAGCAACCGCGGCGCAACCGATGAAGAGGTCGCATTCGCCCACCCGGCTCATCACCGCCTGATGCATCTGCTCGGCGCTCTCGACATCGACGCGGGTGACCCCTGCCGGAGTGGTCAGAGCAACCGGGCCGCTCACCAGCGTCACCTCGGCGCCCGCTTCATGAGCCGCGCGGGCGATGGCGTAGCCCATCTTGCCGGAGCTGTGGTTGCTGATGTAGCGCACCGGATCGAGCGCCTCGCGGGTCGGGCCGGCGGTCAGCAGCAGCTTGACGCCCGCCAGCAAGGGCTCGGCGGCCAGCTGCTGGCAGCTGCGCTCCACCAGTTCGAGGGGATCCAGCATCCGGCCCGGGCCCACATCGCCACAGGCCTGGCTGCCGGAGTCCGGCCCCCACAGCAGGACGCCGCGGCTGGCCAGGGTCTTGAGGTTGGCCTGGGTGGCTGCGTTGAGGTACATCTGCTGGTTCATGGCGGGCGCCAGGGCGACCGGTGCCGGGGTGGCCAGACAGAGGGTGGTGAGCAGTTCGTCGGCCATGCCGGCGGCCATACGGGCCATCAGGTTGGCGCTGGCGGGGGCGATCAATACCAGATCGGCCCACTTGGCCAGCTCGATATGACCCATGCCCGCTTCGGCAGCCGGATCCAGCAGGCTGTCCGCCACCGGATGGCCGGAGACCGCCTGCAGGGTCAGCGGCGTGATGAACTCCTTGGCGGAGCGGGTCATCACCACCCGCACCTCGGCACCCTGATCTTTCAGACGGCGTACCAGCTCGGCACTCTTGTAGGCGGCGATCCCGCCGCTGACACCCAACAGGATGCGTTTATCGGCCAATCTCATCTGCTGTTTCTCTATCCGGCTCACTTTGACTGGTCGGTTAAGATACCACAGGCAGGGGATGACGACAGGGGTTGGCATCAAGGGGTTGTGGCGGGGAACACGCAAATATTTGCTATGTTTTTCCTCAACAGGGAGAGAGGAGAGACAAATGAGCATCAAGGAGTGGCCGGAAGATGAACGTCCCAGAGAGAAGCTGCTGCGACAGGGGCCGACGGTGCTCAGCGATGCCGAGCTGCTAGCCATCTTCCTGCGCACCGGCGTCAATGGCCTGAGTGCGGTCGATCTCTCCCGTAACCTGTTGAATCAGTTCGGATCGCTGCGCAATCTGCTGGGCGCGGATCAGCGCGCTTTCTGCGAGGCACACGGCCTCGGCCCGGCCAAATATGCCCAGTTGCAGGCGGTGCTGGAGATGGCCAAACGCCATCTGGCGCAGCAGTTGCAGCGGGGCGATGCTCTCACCTCACCCCAGCTGACCCGCGACTATCTACAGGCCCAGTTGCGGGATCGGCCGCGCGAGGTGTTTGCCCTGCTGTTGCTCGACAATCAGCACAGAGTCATTCAATTTGTTGAGCTTTTTTACGGCACAATCGATTCGGCGAGCGTCTGGCCAAGAGAAATCGTGCAGATCGCGCTCAAACATAATGCAGCCGCGGTGATTCTGGCGCATAATCACCCGTCCGGCGTCGCCGAGCCCAGTAGGGCCGACCGCCAGATCACGGATCGGATCACGGCCGCTTTGGCCCTGATCGATATCAGAGTGCTGGATCACTTGGTGATCGGTGATGGCATCACGGTTTCTTTTGCCGAGCGCGGTTGGCTATAACTGTGCTCTGGCACCGTATTAGTTGATCTTTGATCACGGATGCTGTATAAAATGCCGCCTTCTGTTTGCCCCGCAATCGAAGGCCAGCGGGGCAGATATTTGCTCGAGCAATGAAGTAAGATTTGGAGAGACTGACATGTCTAGAGTATGCCAAGTAACCGGCAAGCGCCCGGCAGTTGGTAACAACCGTTCGCACGCTAACAACGCTACCAAGCGTCGTTTCCTGCCGAACCTGCACACTCACCGTTTCTGGGTTGAGAGTGAAAAACGCTTCGTAAGCCTGCGCGTATCCGCAAAAGGCATGCGTATCATCGACAAGCGTGGCGTTGAAGTGGTTCTGGCTGAACTGCGCGCCAGCGGTGTTAAGGTATAAGGAATTAGATCATGGCTAAAGGTATTCGCGAGAAAATTCGCCTGAACTCCAGCGCCGGTACTGGTCACTTCTATACCACTACCAAAAACAAGCGCACCATGCCCGAAAAAATGGAAATCAAAAAGTTTGATCCCGTTGTTCGTCAGCATGTGATCTACAAGGAAGGCAAAATCAAGTAATTACTTGATGCTGCATTCCCAAAAACCCGGCCTTGTGCCGGGTTTTTTTATGCGCCGAATTCAGTACACTGCCGGTTCAAAGGGAGGCTTGCCATGTTCAAATTGAGCCGCAAAGGCTGGAACAACGTGATCATCGTGGTGGTACTGATCGTGATCACCCTGCTGCACCGGCTGGAACTGGCCCAGCAGGAGAACAGCGCCAAACGCGCGCGTCCGCTGCTGCCGGAGGATGCGGTGGTGCTCACCTGGCAGGGACCAAGCTGGCAGATTGAGCGGATCGGCCATGGCTGGCGCAGCGGGCCGGATTTGGGGCTCGACAGCAATCAGCTGGCGGCCCATATCGAGCGCTGGCAGGGCTGGCTGCTGCCACCCGGCGAAGCGGTACGCGGTGCCCCCGTTACCCTCAGGGTGTGGATTGCCGGGCAAAATGACCCGCAGACGATCGCCCTCTATCAGAACAGTGGCCAGTATGGTGCTCAGCTCCCCTCCGGCCTCTGGCTCTCCCTCACTGCCGAGCAGTATCGCGACCTGATGCGTCCTGCCCCCTGATTGTCCACCAGTCGACTCTGTTTGCGAGGTACCAATGCCTGAATTGCCAGAAGTAGAAGTCAGCCGGCAGGGGATCTCCCCCTGGCTTACCGGCATCAAGGTCACCCGAGTGGTGGTGCGCGATGGCCGCCTGCGCTGGCCGGTGCCAGGCGAAATTCAGGAGCTGGTGGACCTCACCATCCATCAGGTACGCCGCCGCGCCAAGTATCTGCTGCTGGAGACCGATTTCGGCACCGCCATCCTCCATCTGGGGATGTCAGGCAGCCTGCGGGTGCTGGATATCGGCACCCCGGCCGAGAAGCACGACCATGTGGATATCGAGCTGGAGAATGGCAAGCTGCTGCGGCTCAACGATCCGCGCCGTTTCGGCGCTCTGCTCTGGACTCGCGACCCGGCCGAGGCGCATGCCCTGCTGGCCAAGCTGGGGCCTGAGCCGCTCACCGATGCCTTCAATGGCGATTACCTGCGTGAGCGCGCCAAGGGGCGCAGCACAGCCATCAAGCAGTTCCTGATGGACAATCAGGTGGTGGTCGGGGTGGGCAACATCTACGCCAACGAGGCGCTCTTTGCGGCGGGGATCCACCCCAAACGGGCGGCGGGCAATATCAGTGGCGAGCGGCTGGAGAAGCTGGTGGCCGAGATCAAGCGGGTACTGGCCGAAGCCATCAGACAGGGCGGTACCACCCTCAAGGATTTCACCAGTGCCGATGGCAAGCCTGGCTATTTCGTGCAGCAGCTGCAGGTTTACGGCCGTGGCGGCCAGCCCTGTTTCCACTGTCAGACCTTGCTGAGCGAAGTAAAAATAGGCCAGAGAACCACGGTATTTTGCTCCCATTGCCAGCGTTAAGGGCACTTTTTCGCCGAATTTGCGGAAAGTTGTAACAGCGTATTTCCCGGCTGTTGAAGATTTGCACAGTTGTCTCTAGTATCTCGTCCGTTCAGGCGGTTTGAGAAATAAAAATGACTGTTAAATCAAT
Organism: Aeromonas sp. SE22; assembly: GCF_038739755.1. Classification (NCBI taxonomy): domain Bacteria; kingdom Pseudomonadati; phylum Pseudomonadota; class Gammaproteobacteria; order Aeromonadales; family Aeromonadaceae; genus Aeromonas; species Aeromonas sp. SE22. Next base: position 30,516 of record NZ_JBCGFD010000021.1, on the reverse strand, counting down.
AGACTGGGAGCATTTATCCCGGCTGGAGCGCTATTGCGCAAAATCCATGGCCAGCTACCTCTATCCGGAGGGAAGCGAGCGCCAGACCTTCAATCGCGGCAAGTTCGTGCTGCGCAGCCTGCTTTACCGCGAGCAGCTGACCCGTGTCTTTACCCTGTTTCAGGCCGAGCCGCTCAAGGCGCTGCCGGCCCGTTATCCCGAGCTGCTCGACAAGCCGATGCGTCCCTATCGCTTCGCCAGTGCCAGTGCCCGTCAGCGGGCCGAGATGCTGGAAAACCACTATCAGCTGCAGCTGAGTTGCTATCCACAGCTGGTTGAGCCGCTCTATCTGGCGGGCGGCATCGAGCTGGGGCGTTATCCCCAGAGCGATTGCCGCATCGTGCTGCGCCATGACGGCACCTTCCGCCGCGAGGCCGAGCTGGCCCTCTCCATCATCGATAGCGAGGGGCTGCGTCTCTACAGCTGTGCCTTCTCGCTGGCTGGCAGCGCCGAGCAGCTGCATCTGGTGATCGGCTCCATGCAGGGGCCGGAACCCGGAGTGGCCAACGCGCAGGATAAGGTGCGCGAGCTGACCAAGGAGGGGCAGGGTCTGCGGCCCAAATCCCTGCTGGTGCAACTGGTGCAGCAGCTGGCGCTGGCGATGGGCAGCGGCGAGGTGCTGGCGGTGCGCAAACGGGCTCACGTGTTTCAGGCCAAGCGTTACAGCAGCAAGCAGAAAGCCAACCTGCAAGCCGATTACGACGAGTTGTGGCAGGAGTTTGGCTCGCAGGATGTGGATGCCAACTTTGTCGCCCTGCAGTTGCAGCCGCGCAAGCCGCTGGAGGAGATCGCTTCCAAGAAGCGGGCCATGTACCGGCGTCGTTACGAGTGGCTCGATCAGCTGGAGCTGGCGATCCGCGAGCAGTTTGCCCGCCGTTAGGCGTGCAGTGCGTTGATGCAACAAGGGCTACCCACGGGTAGCCCTTGTTCGTTTCAGCCCATCAGGGGAGGGATTAGCGCTGCTGCTGTTTGGCGGCGATGGCCTGGGCCACCACGGGGTCGACAAACTGGCGGATGTCGCCACCGTGCAGCGCCACCTCTTTCACCAGAGTGGAGGAGATAAAGGAGTTCTCCTCGGCCGGGGTGAGGAAGACGCTCTCCAGCTCCGGCATCAGGCGGCGGTTCATGTTGGCCAGCTGGAACTCGTACTCGAAGTCGGAGACGGCGCGCAGGCCGCGGATCAGCACGTTGGCCTGATGCTCTTTGGCAAAATCGACCAGCAGCCCGGAGAAGCCGACCACCTTGACGTTGGGAAGCTGGCTGGTCACTTGCTGGACAAGCTGGACACGTTCCGCCAGATCGAACAGCGGGCGCTTGCTCGGGCTGTTGGCGACACCGACGATCACCTCGTCAAACAGCTTGGCGGCGCGGCCGATCAGGTCGGCATGGCCATTGGTAACGGGATCAAATGTCCCGGGATAGATCACCCTGGTAGTCATCTTTGCGGTCCTGCAACCTGGAAATTTGGTCGCATTATAAGGTCGTCGCTTGAGAATAGCAGTGCATCAGGCAAGAATACGCCATCGCGCATCAAGCCTCCCTGCATTGGTGACAGGGAGCAAAGGGATTTTTTATGAAACGTATTCTGGTCGTTCGCAATGACAAGATTGGTGACTTCATGCTGGCGTGGCCGAGCTTCGCCATGCTCAAAGGCTCCATGGAGTGTCATGTGACTGCCCTGGTTCCGGCCTACACGGCCCCGCTGGCCCGGCTCTGCCCCTGGATTGACGAGGTGATCATCGATCCGGGCGTGCGAGCCGACAAGGAGCAACAGCGGGCACTGCTGGCCCGGATCAAGGCGGCGGCGTTCGACGCGTCCATCTGCCTCTTCTCCAACTCCCGCAACGCCATGCTGGTGTGGAAGGCACACATCCCTTACCGGCTGGCGCCGGCGACCAAGCTGGCGCAGGTGCTCTACAACCAGCGTCTGGTGCAACGCCGATCCCGCTCCCAGAAGCCGGAGTCCGAATACAATCTGGAGCTGATCCGTCGCTTCCTGACCGATCATCAGGTCGCCGTGGTGGAGCCCAAGACTCCCTTCCTCAGTTTCGATGAGGCGAGCCTGCAGCAGGTGCGCGAGCAGCTGGCGGCCAAGCTCAAGCTCGATGCCAGCCGCCCCTGGCTGATGGTGCACGCCGGCAGCGGTGGCTCGGCCAACAACCTCTCCATCGAGCAGTATGCCCGCATCATCATCAAGCTGAACCAGGCCTGCCCCGAGCTGCAGTGCGTGCTGACCGCCGGCCCGGGCGAGGAGAAGATGGCCGAACAGCTGGCGGCCGAGCTGCTGGCCCACGGTGGCAACGGCTGGATCTACCGCTCCAGCGACGGTCTGCCGATGTTCTGTCAGGTGCTGGCCAACGCCGCTTTGTTTATCGCCGGCAGTACCGGCCCGCTCCATATCGCCGGGGCGCTCGACGTGCCGACCATTGGCTTCTTCCCGATGCGCCGCTCCGCCACCCCGCTGCGCTGGAAGCCCCTCAACAGCGAAGGACGCCACCTCGCCTTCAGCCCGCCGGAGGACAGCGATCACCCGGAGGATATGAGCCAGCTCGATCCCAAAGCCATGGTGCCGGAGATGGCCCGCTGGGCGGCGCCCTTCTGGCGCAAGTAACCCATGCAGCAATGCAGACAGGGCCCCGCGGGGCCCTGTTTTGTATGGTGATGATCGCAGCTGACAGACCAGCAGATCGGACATGGCCCCGGCAGCCCTTTTGCGGCCCTGTCAGCACCCTGCTGACACGGTTCCTGCCGGTATAAGCTGGAGTGGGGTCATTTAAGCAAAACTCATAAATTCAGCTTATAGCGATCGAGCTAAGCCCTGCCGCCCTCCGTCATGGCCATTGCGCGCTCTGCAAGGGCTCTGCCCGATCTGCCGCCATGCCATTCGCCCCTTGTTCCGCTGGAACAAGGGGCGAATTGACGAACTTGCGGTGGGGTGGGGTACGGCGCTATTCCGGCTGCTGTGGTTGCTGGCGCACCCAGAGGTCGGCGTATTTGACGAAGGTGGAGTGGGAGGAAAGGATCGCCAGCAGCAACCCCTGCTTGCCGTCGAGGAAGCCTGCCTTGAGCAGGTACATCTTGATGAAGCAGCCGACGGCGTGCATCAGCCCCTGACTGAGGGAGCCCTTCTTGCCGCGAGCGGTGCGCTGATCGGCCCAGGCGCGGGCATAACCGGCCGATTTGACCAGATAGTGCTCCAGATCCCGATAGGTGAAGTGGTGCAGGTCGCCGTAGAGGTTGACGATCTTCATGTTGGCGCGCACTTCCACCTTCTCGTGCACCAGCGCCTCATTGTAGCTGGTGAGCGCCTTGGGATAGAGGCGCAGCACCCGATCCGGATACCAGCCGCTGTGGCGGATAAAGCGGCCAAAGACCCAGGAGAGGCGCGGCAGCGAGTAGATGGTGTCGCTGGCCGGATTGGCCATCACGTTGGCGATGGCGGTTTTCAGCTCGGGGGTGAGCCGCTCGTCGGCATCCAGCCACAGCACCCAGTCGGACTGCACATGAGACTGGGCCAGTCGGCGCTGTTTGCCAAAGCCGGGCCACTTGGCGTTGACGAAGAAACGGGCCCCAAATTCGGCGGCGATGGCCGGGGTCTCGTCCTGACTGCCTGAGTCCAGAATGACGATCTCGTCCACCAGTCCGTCGAGGGAGGCGAGGCACTTGCGCAGGTTGTCGGCTTCATTCTTGACGATCAGAACGGCAGCCAGAGTCGGTTTTTTCACGAAATGGGGCTCTCGGTTGTTGCCCGTCTGGCGGGACATGCTCGAATTGGCGCCCATTCTAGCCTAAAAGCGTGGCCGGGGCATGACCCGGGTGGTGGCTGGCCGAGGCAAAGCAGAGGCGACTACCAAGGATCTTCTGTTATTTATCCGACCATTCTTGGGGCATAATCTCGCCCAGTGATGATTAACCGCCGGGCCAGACCCGAGAGAAGACGCGTAATGAAAATATTGGTGATCGGCCCCTCCTGGGTCGGCGACATGGTGATGTCCCAGAGTCTCTACAAGGCGATCAAGGCCAACCATCCCGAGTGCGAGCTGCACGTGATGGCCCCCGCCTGGTGCTGCGCCCTGCTGGAGCGGATGCCGGAGGTGGACAAGGCGATCACCATGCCCCTCGGCCACGGTGACTTCAAGCTGGTGGCGCGCCGCCGCCTCGGCAAGCAGCTGGCGGCCGAGAAGTACGATCAGGCCATCGTCCAGCCCAACTCCATGAAATCGGCGCTGATCCCCTGGTTTGCCCGCATTCCGGTGCGTACCGGCTGGAAAGGGGAGCACCGCTTCGGCCTGCTCAATGATATACGCAGCAACAAGTCCGCCTTCCCGCTGATGGTGGAGGGCTATCTGGCGCTCGCTTATCCCAAGGAGCAGATGAAGAGCCGGGCCGATATTCTGACCATTCCGCATCCGGCGCTCCACGTCGATCTGATCAACCAGAGCAAGGCGCTGGAGCGACTGGGGCTGGATCGCGCCCGCCCGGTGCTGGTGCTCTGCCCCGGTGCCGAGTTTGGCCCGGCCAAGCGCTGGCCGGAGGGGCACTACGCCGTAGTGGCCCAGCAGCATCTGGACGAGGGGTGGCAGGTGTGGATCTTCGGCTCCAACAAGGATGTGCCGGTAGCCAATACCATCCGGGATCGAGTCAACCTGCTGACCCGCCCCAACTGCCACGTGCTGGCGGGCAAGACCAGTCTGCACGAGGCGATCGATCTGATGGCGCTGGCCAGCCGGGTCATCTCCAACGACTCCGGCCTGATGCACATCGCCGCCGCCCTCAACCGGCCGCTGGTGGGCGTCTATGGCTCCACCTCGCCACTCTATACTCCGCCGCTGGCGGATCGGGTCGAGATCGTTCACACCGATATCGAGTGTCGCCCCTGCTTCAAGCGCACCTGCAAATTCGGTCATCTCAAGTGCCTGATCGACCTGGCGCCGGAGCAGGTGGTCGATGCCTGCAAGAAGCTGGAGCAGAGTCAGTAAGATGCCCTACCGTCTGCTCTACAACCTGCTGATCCATCTGGGATTGCCGCTGGCGCTGCTGGCCCTCTACAAGCCGAAGAAAGGCAAGCCCGGCTTTGGCAAGCGCTGGGCCGAGCATCTCGGGCGGCTGCCCGCCACCGGACAGGAGGCGCCGCTCTGGATCCATGCGGTGAGCGTGGGGGAGACGCTGGCCATCACGCCGCTCATTCGCGCCCTCAAGGCGGAGCGGCCCGATCTGCCGATCCTGCTCACCACCACCACCCGCACCGGTGCCGATCAGGCTGCCAAGCTGGGGGATCTGGTGATCCATCGCTACGCGCCGCTCGACTACCCCTGGGCCATTGCCGCCTTTCTCGACACCTTCAAGCCGCGCGCGCTCTGGGTGATGGAGACCGAGCTGTGGCCGAACTGGCTGGCCGCCTGTGAGGCGCGCCATCTGCCGGTGACCATCATCAATGCCCGCCTCTCCGAGCGTTCCTGCCAGCGTTATGCCCGCTTCCACGGCGCCTTCGACGCCCTGAGCCGGCCACTGACCCATCTGCTCTGCCAGCATCAGGATGACGCCGACCGCTTCGCCCGCCTCGGCATCGATCGTTCGCGGTTGGCGGTGACCGGCTCCATCAAGTTCGACATCCAGTTTGGTGACGAGGTACAGGCCAAAGGACGTGCCCTGCGCCAGCAGCTGGGGGCGGATCGGCCGGTCTGGATCGCCGCCAGCACCCATCTGGGTGAGGATGAGCAGGTGCTGGCCGCCTTCGATATGCTGCTCAAACGCCATCCCGACGCGCTGCTCATTCTGGTGCCGCGCCACCCCGAGCGGTTCGACCGGGTGGCCGAGCTGTGTGCCCCTTACGGCTGCGTGCGGCGCACTGATGGTGCTGCGGTGGGTGCCGGGGATAAGGTCTATCTCGGCGATACCATGGGCGAGCTGCCGCTGATGCTGGCGGCGGCCGATGTGGCCTTCGTCGGCGGCAGTCTGGTGAAGATCGGCGGTCACAACCTGCTGGAACCGGCGGCCCTCGGCAAGCCTTGCCTGACCGGCCCCGCCTATTTCAACTTCAGCGATATCACCCGCCAGCTGGTGGCTCAGGGTGGCGCGGCCGTTGTGGCCGATGCCGCCGAGCTGGGCGAGCGGGTGAGCCAGCTGTTTGCCGACGGCAACGCCCGCCGCGAGATGGGGGAGCAGGCTCGCGCCGTGGTGCTGCGCAATCAGGGAGCGCTGGCGCGCACCCTCTCGCACTGCCTCACTGCGCTGGAGAACGACTGAGTGTCAGCTTTCATACATCTCAGCCATAAAAAAACGGAGCGCGATGCGCTCCGTTTTGTTTTTGGCGGTGGCCGGAATTAGCGAACGATCAGCCCCAGCAGGATGCCGACCACACCGAAGTCGGAGTCGCTGAAGGTGGTGTTGGCGAAGCCGAGGTCGCCCAGTACCGGCAGCAGGAACACCGGCAGAATGGTGAGCAGCAGCAGGCCGTTGGCGAAGGCGCCCAGAATGGCGCCACGACGACCACCGGTGGCGTTGCCGAAGACCCCAGCAGCGGCGCCGACGAAGAAGTGCGGTACCACGCCCGGGATGATGACGGTCAGGCCCATGGCGTAGAGCAGCGCCATCCCCACCAGGCCGGCGGCAAAGCTCGACAGGAAGCCGATCAGCACGGCGTTGGGGGCGTAGGGGAAGACGATGGGGCAGTCGAGTGCCGGCTTGGCGTTTGGCACCAGCTTGTCGGAGATCCCCTTGAAGGCCGGTACGATCTCGGCGATGACCATCCGCACACCTTGCAGGATGACGTAGACACCGGCGGCGAAGGTGATGGACTGCATCAGGGAGAACATGAACCAGTGCTTGCCCTTGGCGACGCTGGAGACAAACTCGGGGCCGGCGAAGGCGGAGGTCACCAGGAAGATGATGCCCATGGTGAAGGAGATGGCCACCGGGGTATCGCGCAGGAACAGCAGGCTCTTCGGTACCTGCACATCTTCGCAGCTGTGGGCCTTGTTGCCGAACTTGGCACCGATCAGGGCGGAGAGCACGTAGGAGCAGGTGGAGAAGTGGCCCAGCGCCACGTCGTCGGAGCCGGTGATCTGCTTCATGAAGGGGTGGGCGATGGCCGGGAAGAAGACCATGGCGACACCGACCACCAGACTGCCCACCGCGATCAGCGGCACGCCGCTCATGCCACCGGCAGAGAGGATCACCGCCACCATCATCGACATGAACAGGGTGTGGTGACCGGTCAGGAAGATGAATTTCCACGGAGTCAGACGGGCGATCAGGATGTTCACCAGCATGGCGAAGAACATGATCATCGCCATCTCCTTGCCAAACGAGGTCTGGGCGATGGAGACGATGGCTTCGTTGTTGGGGACGACCCCCTTGATGCCGAAGGCGTGCTGGAAGATGACGGCAAAGTCACCCAGCGAGTTGATCACTAGGGTGGCACCGGCCCCCAGAATGACGAAACCCATGATGGTCTTGACCGTGCCCTTGATGCACTCGGTCACCGGTTTCTTCTGGGCAATCAGGCCGATAAGTGCGATCAGGCCGACCAGCACGGCGGGCTCGGACAGCACGTCAAACATCAGAAAGTTGAAAAATTCCATGGTCAGCTCCTGGCAATGGAAGATGCGGCCCGCAGGCCGCATGGAGGATCCTTAGAGGGCGCCCAGTTCGCGTAGGGCGGTGGCGAGCTTCTCTTTCATCGCGGCCTTGTCGACCATGTTGTCGAGGGCCACCAGACGGCCATTGACGCCCATGGATTGCAGCTGCTCGGCGATGTCGCGGGTGGCGACAAAGATCTCGGCGGTTTCGCTGCCGGCGGAGGCCAGATCGCGGTGATCCACCTCGGCGGTGACTGCCAGCTCTTTCAGGATGCTCTTAATGCTCATCTCCATCATCAGGCTGGTGCCCAGACCGTGACCGCATACAACCAGAATTTTCATTGTCTCTTCCTCTGTCAGGTGCGCCGTGGCGCAGATCAGTAGCGCGCCAGAATGCGCAGGATGTCGTCTTTGGTGTCGGCCGCAATGATGGCCGCCACGTCCTCTTCATTCATAAACAGCTCGGCCAGCTGGGCGATGGTCTCCACGTGGGAGTTGCTGTCGCTGGCGGCCAGGGTGATCAGCAGCTGGATCGGGTCGTTGCCCTCGGAGTCGAAGTTGACACCCTGCTTGATGACGGTCAGCCCCAGACCCAGCTGGTTGACTCCGTCCTCGGGGCGAGCGTGGGGCATCGCCAGACCGGGGCCCAGTACGTAGTAGGGGCCGAGCTCCTCATGAGAGCGAAACAGCGCCGCCACGTAGGAGGGTTCGATGGTGCCATTGGCCAGCAGGGGCGCCGTGGCCAGCTCGATGGCGTGGCGCCAGTCGCGGGCTGCGGGTTCGATGCGGATGACATCCTCGGTCAGCAGTTGAGTCAGCATGGTGGTGATCCGGCTAGTTAAGATGGCGCCAATCTATCGATCTTGCGGTGGTGAAACTGTGAGGGTGATCGCGAAAGTTAGCGCTATCAGATAGCGCTAACATGAAACTGTGATAGCGCTATCACTTCACCCATTAACGGGAGCCATCCTGCCCCTGCGGTAGGGGAAAGAGAGTAGAATCGGCCCTGAGCAAATAGTCAGTGGCGCTCTTTTGCCTTAAAGTGAGCAGCCGCAAGCCGAGGAAGGGATGGATGTCAGAAGCGAAAAAGCGCCGTAGCACGGGTCGGGTGACCCTCAACGATGTGGCCCAGCTGGCCGGAGTGGGGGCCATGACGGTCTCCCGTGCCCTGCGCACCCCCGAACTGGTCTCCGACAAGATGCGCGAGCGTATCGAAGCCGCGGTGGAAGAGCTCGGCTATATCCCCAATCGTGCCGCCGGTGCGCTGGCGTCGGGTACTTCCCATGTGATTCTGGTGATAGTGCCGAGCCTGCTTGATCGTGCCAGTGCCGAATTGATGGCCGGGTTGCAACCCATCTTGATGAAGGCCGGTTATCAGCTGGTACTGGGCGACGCCCAGCATCTGCGCCAGCAGAGCGAGCATCTGGAGCAGTTGTTGCAATACAACCCCGCCGCCGTGATCGTGCTGGGTTGCCTTGAGTCGCCAGATGACAAGGCGCTATTGCGTAACAGTCGTCTGCCGGTGGTGGAGGTGGGGGCTTTGGTGCCCCATCCCATGGATCTCTGTGTCGGCGGCTCCAATCAGGAGGCCGGTTATCGCCTGACCCGTCACCTCATCGAGCGGGGTTACCGCAATATCGGTTTTCTCTGTGCCCGTCAGGAGCAGTGGATGCTGCAGCAGCGCATGCGTGGCTGGCAGCAGGCGATGCTGGAGAACTATCTCTCGCCCGATATGGTGATCAATACCTCGGAGGCACCCAGTTTCAGCACCGGTGCTGCCATGCTGGGTGAATTCCTGCTGCGTTGGCCAGAGCTCGATGCACTTATCTGCGTCAACGACGAGCTGGCCGCCGGCGTACTGTTCGAGTGCCAACGACGGCACCTGAGCGTGCCCGGCAAGCTGGCTATCGCCGGTTTTGATGATTCCGATGTGGCGAAGAGTTGTTATCCTGCCCTCACATCGGTTCAGGTTCCCTATCGCAAAATGGGCAGCATGGCTGCCGAGATGATCCTGCACAAGCTGGCTGGCGACGAGGTGCAAGAGACGACCCGGATCCTCGAGTTCGAATTGCAAAAGCGCCAAAGCAGCTAACCGTTCCTTTTCAATCCCCATCAAAGAGGCAACCATGTTCAAGGCTCTGTTACTGGAAAACCAAGACGGCAAGACCATTCCGACCCTGACCCGACTGACCGAGAGCCAGTTGCCGGAGGGAGAGGTGCGGGTAGCGGTGAGCTACAGCTCCATCAACTACAAGGACGGGCTGGCCATCACCGGCAAGGGCAAGATAGTGCGTCAGTGGCCGCTGGTGCCCGGCATCGACTTCGCCGGTACCGTGCTCGAATCTGCCGATAGCCGCTATCAGCCCGGCGACAAGGTGGTGCTGACCGGTTGGGGCGTGGGCGAAGGGCACTGGGGCGGCATGGCCGAACAGGCGCGGGTCAAGGGCGACTGGCTGGTGCCGTTGCCCGCCGGGCTCGATGAGCGGCAGGCCATGTGCATCGGCACCGCCGGCCTTACCGCCATGCTCTGCGTGCTGGCGTTGGAAGAGGCGGGCATTACCCCGGCAAGCGGTGAGGTGCTGGTCACCGGTGCGGCAGGCGGTGTGGGGGCCACCTCGGTCGCCCTGCTGGCGGCCCTTGGCTATCAGGTGGCGGCGCTGACCGGCCGCCCCGAAGAGCAGGGTGCCATGTTGACTGCGCTCGGTGCCAGCCGCATCGTGCCGCGCAGCGAGCTTCTGGAGCCTGCCAAACCGCTGGAGAAACAGTTGTGGGCCGGTGCCATCGATACTGTCGGCAGTCAGGTTCTGGCCAAACTGCTGGCCCAGATGAACTACGGCGGCGCCGTGGCAGCCTGCGGGCTGGCGGGGGGCTTCGATCTGCCGACCAGCGTGATGCCCTTCATCCTGCGCAATGTGCGGCTGCAGGGGGTCGATTCGGTGATGTGCCCGCTGGCACGTCGTCAATTGGCTTGGCAGCGACTGGCACGGGATCTGCCTGCCAGCTTCTTTGCTCAGGCGGTTACCGAGATCGTGCTGGAGCAGGTGGTCGAGGCTGCCGAGGCCATCACGCTGGGTCAAATCGCGGGGCGCACCCTGGTCAAACTTTGAACTCTGACGACTGGCGAGCCCGACATTTCCGGATAAAATTGGATTGCGGGTGAACTATCCAAGGAGAGTGAAGATGGGTGGACACAAGCCGGATTACGACTCGTCAGACGATGATTGGGAGCCGGAATCCTGGGAAGAGGAGCTGGATCAGTGGGAAGACGAAAGCTGGCAGGATGATGACCCTTTCGATGACCAGTGAACCACAGCATTGAATGAACAGGCGGGCATTGTGCCCGCCTGATTTTTTTGCGGCGCTCACAGGGCTGGCGTGTGCCTCTTGTGGTCACGGGGTGGCTGGATAAGAATGAACTGCTCAAACGACACTCAAGGATGACTATGCGACTCACCATCATACTGCTGGCAGCCCTGCTGGGTGGCTGCGCCTCCAACAACGATCCCTGCGAGAAGGTGTGGAGTGATGTCGGGGAGGCGGATGGCAAGCTGGGGTTCACCGCCGATCGGGTCGAGTTCCATCAGGCCCAGTGCGGCAAGAAGGTGGATAGCGAACTGTGGGAGCAGGGGCGCCAGAAAGGGCTGGCCTGGTATTGCCGCCCGGAGCACCTCTATCTGGCCGGTCGCTCTGGTGGCGAGTATCGCGGCGTCTGCCCGAACGACATGCAGGCCCGCCGGCTGTTCGAACAGGGACGGCAGGGGTGGACGGATCAATAACGTCCTGACGGGGAGGCGTTACTCCTCTTTCAGCCGCAGCGGCTGGCAGAGATAGCCTTTCTCGTTGGCACTGCGGGCACATTTGCCGCAGACGAATTTGGGTTTGCGGATTATCTTGCGCAGCGCTTTGAGATCAGTGGGGATTTCGTGGCGGCGCCACTCACACAGGGTCTTGCTGCCCATAACGATTACCTCTACGACTCGACGGGCGTATTGTAATCAATTTTCATTTCGAATAAACGACAAAACCGCCAGCCGGGGATAATCCTGCTGGCGGGTTTGCGAATGAAACGTTACTGGTAGAGGAATTTGGTGAAGATGAGCTCGCGCACCGCTTTCTTGCCGGTCTCTTTCACCAGCAGCTCGTTTGCCTTGGCTTCGCACTCCTTGCGCAGCTCTTCGCGGCTCACCAGAGACTTGATCTGCTCGGTGCTCTTGCTGCCCATCAGGCGGATGATGGCGTCGCGGATCAGCGGATCATGCTGCTCCAGCAGCTTGAGGTCGCCCTCGTTGGCGGCCATCAACTCTACCGTCACCCGGACGTAGCCAAGGGTTTTGCCATCGCTCAGGTAGTTGGTGATGATGTCCGGATCGAGCAGGTGGTAGTAGAAGCCGGGTTTGGGAGCGGCGGCCGCTTCTCCCTCTGCGGGCGGCTCCTCTCCTTCGGAGGCATAGACCTGAAGTGCACCGCAGCTCAGCAACAACACCAGCAGAAATTTGAATAGCTTCATATGGATGGCTCATCAGCAAGAGATACCCCATTTTTGATGCTGCCATCGGGGCCGTCAAGCACGGATGTTCTTACATTTCGCGATTGATTTACGGATAATAAACCGGATTTTAACCTGAACACGGAAATCTCTGGATGGTGATGCTGTGAAGTCCGAGTTGACTGTTCCCCTCACACTCTCGGGTAGCTGGCTGGCTCCGGAAAGTTGTGAATTGCCAGCCTCGCTGCGCCCCTGGTTGCTGGAGCCGGGCTCCATGACCCGGCGGTTGCGCCAGCACAACAGCCACTTCTCGGTCGAGTGGCTTGGCAATCATCAGGTCTCTCTCACTGCCGATGAGCAGTGGCTGGTGGATGCGCCCACCCCGGCCGGGGTCTGCCGCGAGGTGATCCTGCACGGCGATCGGGGGCCGGCGGTTCTGGGCTGGACCCTGTTTGCCGATGTGGCGCTGGAGGGAAGCGGGCTGGCCGATCTTGGCGAGCAGCCGCTCGGCGAGCGGATATTCGGCCACGAGCCGGCGCGGCGCGATCATCTGCAAGTGGCGCGCTTCGAGATCGCCGCCAACCCCCGCTGTCCGGCAGCCGTGGTCTGGGGGCGCCGCTCCCGCCTGTTTCTGGGGCCGTGGCCACTGCTGGTGCACGAGCTGTTTCTGCCTTCTCTCGTTTGTAACAAGGAGCTGGAGTGAATCTGTTGACCAAGGAGCGAGGGCTGGCCTATATGCAGTTGGCTCGCATCGACAAACCCATCGGTACCCTGCTGCTGCTGTGGCCCACCCTCTGGGCGCTCTGGCTGGCGGCAGGTGGCGTCCCCAACCTCTGGAATCTCATCGTCTTTGCCGTGGGCGTCTTTCTGATGCGCTCGGCAGGCTGTGTCATCAACGACTATGCGGATCGCGACTTCGATGGCCACGTCAAACGCACCTCAGGGCGTCCGCTGCCGACCGGCAGGGTCGATCCGCGCGAGGCGCTGGCACTCTTCTTTGTGCTGGCGCTCATCTCGTTTGCCCTGGTGCTGACCATGAACCCGCTCACCATCAGCCTGTCGTTTATCGCTCTGTTGCTGGCGGTCTGCTACCCCTTCATGAAGCGGCTCATCTCCAACCCGCAGTTTGTGCTCGGGCTGGCCTTCTCCTGGTCAATCCCCATGGCTTATGCGGCGCAGGCCAACGCTCTACCCCTCGTTGCCTGGCTGCTCTTCCTGGCCAACCTGCTCTGGACCGTCGCCTATGACACCCAGTACGCCATGGTGGATAGGGACGATGACCTCAAGCTCGGTCTCAAATCGAGCGCCATCCTGTTTGGCCGCAACGACAAGCGGATCATCGGGGTGCTGCAACTGGGCACCCTGCTTATCATGCTGGTGGTTGGCCAGCTGATGGCGCTGGGGGGCTGGTATTACTGGGGATTGCTGGGGGCTGGGGTGCTCTTCGTCTACCAGCAGCGGTTGATCCGCGAGCGCGAGCGTGAAGCCTGCTTCAAGGCGTTTCTCAACAACAACTATGTTGGGGCGCTGATCTTCATCGGCGTGGTGCTCGATTACCTGCTGGCGTGACCTGTTCCCGCGCAAACTCCGATAAAAAAGAAGGCCGCATCATGCGGCCTTCTTTGTTTGCGTTGCAGATCAGAGCTGGTTGCCAGCCTGAATGGTACGGCGGATCTTGTTGCTCAGCAGCGGCACTATGTTGTCGGCCAGTGCCTGGAAGCGGCCGAGATCCGGCTTGCAGTCGGAGGAGAAGTAACCCTCCTTGCGCAGTGTGTGGATCAGGGTGCTGAACAGCTTCTGGTCGAAGAACTCGGGGGCGTTGATGCCGTGCAAAGTGCCGAGGCGCTCTGCCATCATCAGGCCGTCCGCTTCCAGCTGCTCCGCCTCGATATGGGGCTGGGCCAGCACCCGGGTCAGCACGATGGCGTAGCGCTGCAGGGTCTCCTGAATGCTCTCCGCCAGCAGCAGCAGGCGCATCTGGTTGGCCGGGTTGACCCAGTAGCCGCCATCGCGCGCCTCGATCAGTTGCTGACGCTGCAGTTCGGCCAGCAGGGCCTCGACCAGCTCCGGCAGCTCATCTTCTTCGTAGCGCAGGAACAGCTCGGTCTTGAGCAGCGGATAGATGTCGATGCAGCGGGCCAGCAGCTCGCTGTGGGAGATCCCTTCGCAGCGCTCGATCAGGGCCGCTACCAGCGAGGGCATGGCGAACAGGTGGAGGATGTTGTTGCGGTAGTAGGTCAGCAGGATCGCCTGATAGCGGTCGAGACTGATGATCTGGCCCAGCTTGTCCTCACTCACCTCGAACTTGTTGAGCTCCATCGCCTGATCCAGCAGGGTGGCGGCATCTTCGGCCGGCATGGTGCTGTGCGGGCTGTAGGGCACCTGCTTGAGCAGATCAAGATAGGTGTTGAGCTGGGCCTGCAGTTCGTCGCGGGTCAGGGCGTGACGCTCGGCGGCCAGCAGTGCCAGTGCGCTCAGGGTCAGGCCATTGACCGCGGCAGCCCCGTTGATGCGGGTCATCAGCAGCTCGGCCAGCTCGTTGACGGTACCCGCCATCCACTCCGGACGCTCCTCTTCCCCGATGTGCTGTTTCCAGTCGGGAATATGCTCGCTCAGGTAGCTGTTGAGGGTCAGCGGTTCGCCGAAGTTGACGAAGCCGCGGCCGTAGTTGCGCAGCTTGCGCAGGATGCCGAGCACCTGCAGGAAGCTCTCCTTCTCCTTGCGGCTGCCCTTGAGCTCGTTGTGGTAGGTGTTCACCTCCATCACGTGCTCGTAACCGAGATAGACCGGCACCAGAGTGACCGGTCTGTCCAGCCCGCGCATCATCGCCTGCAGGGTCATCGCCAGCATGCCGGTCTTGGGTGGCAGCAGGCGGCCGGTACGGGAGCGGCCACCCTCGGTGAAGAACTCCACCGAGTAACCTTTGGCAAACAGCAGGTTGAGGTATTCACGAAATACCGTGCTGTAGAGCGGATTGCCCTTGAAGGTACGACGGATGAAGAAGGCGCCGCCGTGGCGGAAAATCGGGCCCGCCGGCCAGAAGTTGAGGTTGATGCCTGCCGCGATATGGGGCGGCACCATCCCCTGGTGGTAGATGACGTAGGAGAGCAGCAGGTAGTCCATGTGGCTGCGGTGGCAGGGGACGTAGACGATCTCATGCCCTTCCTGTGCCAGCTGGCGTACCTTCTCGGCGCCGTTGACGGAGAGCCCGCGGTAGAGCTTGTTCCACAGCCAGCCGAGGAAACTCTCGCCGAGACGGATCAGCCGATAGGAGAAGTCGGAGGCGATCTCGTCCATATAGCCGTGAGCCCGCTTTTTGGCTTTCTCGAGGCTGATCCCTTCGCGCTGGGCCTCCTCTTCAATCGCCTGCTGGATCACTTCGGAGTCGAGCAGCTGTTTGAACAGCAGGTGGCGGTTCGGCAGTTTCGGGCCGGTGGCGGCCAGCTGCTGGCGGCTGAAATGGGTACGAGCCACCCGCGCCAGTTTGTGGGCGATCCCTTCGTCGGTGCCGTGTTTGTCCGCCATATAGCGCAGGGAGAGCGGCGGCGAGAAGCGCACCAGATTCTCGCGACCCTTGAGGATCACGATGAGCGCTTTCTTCAGCCGGTTCGGCGCCAGACTGCTGATGATGTTCCAGCCGGAAGCCTCTTCGCCTTCCCGACCCGGCGCACGACCCCAGAACAGGGTGACGGGCACCACCTGGATATCGAGTTCGGGATCCTGCTTGTGCAGATCCAGCAGCTGGTGGAACTCCTGCAGGAAGGGGAGTGGTTTGCTACGTTTGCCAAACAGGGGAGGCGGACGATCCAGACAGACATAGCGCGGCAGCAGCTGGCCGTTAAGCTCCAGCGGGGTGAAGGGGCCGGGCAGACCGAGATCCTCACAGCATTGCTGCAGGGTCATCAGGTCAGTGATCGAACTGGTCTTCAGGGCGTAGACGATGGGTCTGGCCGGATCCAGATTGAGTTCTGTGATGGGATTTTCCGGCAGGCTCTTGTGATTGACCAAGCCGCTGACCGGCCATTGCAAGATGGCTCTGGAAATCTTCTGTCCTAGGGACATGTGCGTCTGCTCTCCAAAAAAATGCGGCGTGAGCATAGCAAATCGGCGGCCCCTTGTCGCCGAGAGGTACGATGAGTCAGCTGCGCAGGATCAAAACAGCGATAAATGAGCGGTTTGTCGCGACAAATGTCAGCTCTGCCTTGCCTTGGTCACTGCACTGTATATACTGCCAGTGTGCTGTATAAAAAGACAGGTGCCCATTCTATGAAACCCCTTACTCCCCGCCAGGCCGAAGTGCTGGAGTTGATCAAGGCGAATATGAGCGAAACCGGCATGCCGCCGACTCGCGCCGAGATTGCCCAGAAGCTTGGTTTCAAGTCGGCCAATGCGGCCGAAGAACATCTGAAGGCCCTGGCCAAAAAAGGGGTCATCGAGATCATGCCGGGCACGTCCCGCGGCATCCGCCTGCTGCTTGAAGAGGAGGAAGAGGTGCTGGAAGAGAGCGGCCTGCCCCTGATTGGCAAGGTGGCTGCCGGCGAACCTATCCTGGCGCAGGAGCATATCGAGAGCCACTATCAGGTGGATCCCGCCCTGTTCCATCCGCGGGCAGATTTTCTGCTGCGAGTGCAGGGGATGAGCATGAAGAACATCGGCATTCTGGATGGCGACCTGCTGGCGGTGCACAAGACTCAGGAGGTGCGCAACGGTCAGGTGGTGGTGGCTCGTCTCGATGAGGATGTCACCGTCAAGCGCTTCCAGCGCAAGGGCAGCCAGGTGTGGCTACTGCCGGAAAACGAAGAGCTCTCCCCCATCGAGGTGGATCTCTCCAGCCAGCACCTTACCATCGAGGGTCTGGCCGTTGGCGTGATCCGCAACGCCGACTGGATGTAATTATCCCTTTGCCATGAGACGGCCTCCTGCGGGAGGCCGTTTTGTTTTTTGCGCCTTTCCTGTTGGCCCTGCCACTCGCCTATTGCTACGAGACTCGACAGGCGTTCGACGAAGGGAGTGGCTGCCAATCATTCATTTCGGATATATGCTCAAATCAGGGTCTCGCCAATAAAGAGACTTCTTGCCATGCGTTGCCGGCCTGTGGCGGGTAATTGGGGCAAAGTCAGAACAAACGTGGACAATGCACCTTCACGGGATATGAAGGGAGAGGGGGCACCCCTGCCATGGGGCGTCACTCGTGGTATGGCAAGTCGCCGTGCTGCCGGCAGAGTCGGGCAGGCGAAACAGCATAACTTGTCGGTCAGGGAGGACTGGTTATGGCATCGAGATCTCCATGGGATACAGGGGTGAGGGAACTGGCACCGGTATCCTCCATCACCCGTTTTTTCAGAGGCAGCCGGTTGACCTGGTTTTACGGGCTCTGGCTGCACCACAAGGGCTCGCACTGGACGCTCTGGCTGGGTTGCCCGAAAGAGAAGGTGGTACAGCTGGTACTGCTGTTCAAGCGGAGCCGTGGTGTTGCCAAGTCGCAGGAAAACTGGTTGGCACCCGTGATCCCCATCAGTGCCAGAGCGCTCGGCAAAATGCTGCAGCAGAGGCGCATTAACCGCCCGTGAAGGGCATGGATGGCGCCAGAGACTCACAAAACCGGCTCGCTCAAGAGCCGGTTTTTGTTTTTGCGGTTGCTGCTTAATTGAACCAAACGGTCTGTTCCTGACAGAGCCGTGTACAAGGAGTCTCCAGTTCATGCCCTGCTGGGGTACAATCCCCACCTGTCTGGCTATCGATGCTGTGTGTACTGAACCGAAAGGGTCTCTTGTTATGATGAAGCTTCGCTATCCCCTGTTGTTTCTGCTGCTGACAGGCTGCCTGATCCTTGCCTTCTATCTCACCCAGCCAAAACGACCGGAGCATGCTGACTACTATCCGGTCGGGCGGGACATCAACAACTTCCAGCTGATCGATGCCGACAACAAGCCATTCACCCCGGCCAACTTGCTGGGCCACTGGACCTTTCTCTTCGTCGGTTACACCTTCTGCCCCGATATTTGCCCCACTACGCTGGCGGATATACGCTCCGTCTACGATCAGCTGAAGAAGCTGGCGCCGACTACTCAGGTGGTCTTTGTTTCGGCGGATCCCCAGCGCGATGATCCGGCCCGTCTCAAAACCTATACCGCCTTCTTCAACCCCGAGTTCAAGGCTGCGACGGCGCCCCACGACAAGCTGTTCCCGTTCGTGCGCAATCTGGGGCTGGTCTACTCCATCGCCAAGGAGGGGGAGAAGGATTACCTGATCGATCACTCTGCCTCCATCGTCCTCATCAACCCCAAGGGCAAGTTGCAGGGGGTATTTAGGCCCAAGGTGGAGCGCGGCCAGGTACCGCTGGTGCAGATGGATAGCATGCTCTCCGACTTCTCCCGCATCCTGAAGCTGACAGGTCACTGAGAGTGACGCACTCTGTTGCTCCCTGGTGGCGAGATCCCTCTCGCCACCGCGCCGTCTTTGCCCTCGCCCTGCCGATGGTCTTCTCCAATATCACCACCCCCCTGCTGGGTCTGGTGGACACCTGGGTGATCGGTCATCTCGGGCAGGCCTGGTTTCTCGGGGGCGTCTCGGTCGGGGCGACCCTCATCAATCTCATCTTCTGGCTGCTCGGCTTTCTGCGAATGTCCACCACCGGACTGACGGCGCAGGCGCACGGCGCCGCCGACGGGCGGGCCCAGCTCGATACCTTGCTGCGCGGGTTGGGGCTGGCTGTTGCCCTCGGGCTGGCTCTGATTCTTTTGCTGTTTCCCCTGTTGCCACGGCTGATTGCCCTGAGCGGCGGCTCGCCCGAGGTGCAGCTCTATGCTGGCCAGTACGTGGCGGTCCGGATCTGGAGCGCTCCGGCGGCGCTCTGCAATCTGGTGATCATGGGTTGGCTGCTGGGGATGCAGGATGCCCGCAGCCCCATGGTGATGCTGATCCTCACCAATCTGGTCAACATGGCGCTCGATGCGTTGTTTGTGCTGGGGCTCGGCTGGCAGGTGCGCGGTGTAGCGGCGGCCTCGGTGCTGGCCGATTACTGCGCACTGGGGGGCGGCATCTGGCTGGTATCTCGTCAGCTGCGGCAATTGGCGCCGACGGTGTGGCAGGATGGCTGGCAGCGCTGGCGCCAACTTGCTCCCATGGTGCGGCTGCTTGGCCTCAACCGCGATATCTTCCTGCGCTCCTTATCCCTGCAGCTCTGTTTTGCCTTTATGACTCTGCAAGGTGCCCGACTGGGCGATGTGGCGGTGGCGGCCAATGCGGTGCTGCTCAACTTCCTGATGCTTATCTCCTACGGGCTCGATGGCTTCGCCTATGCCGTCGAGGCCATGGTCGGGCGGGCCATCGGCTTGCGGGATCGGCACCGGCTGCGGGAGGCCATCCTGCTCAATCTGGGCTGGGCGGCCCTCATTGCCAGTGGTTTTACTCTGGTATTTGCCCTCTTCGGTAGCCACCTTATCGGCTACATCACCGATATTCCGGTAGTCGTGGCAGAGGCAACCCGCCACCTGCCCTGGCTGGTAGTGATGCCCTTGCTGGCGGTCTGGTGTTTCCTGCTGGATGGTGTCTTTATCGGGGCGACCCGGGCGAAGGAGATGCGCAACAGCATGCTGCTGGCGGCGTTTGGCGGTTTCTTCCCGATCTGGTGGCTCTGTCAGTCGTGGGGTGTTGCGGCACTGTGGGCTGCGATGGCCGCGCTGATGGTTGGCCGTGGCTTGTCGCTCGGGATCAGCTGCTGGCGACTGGAGCGAAGCGGGCGCCTGCTGGACGCCCGCCACTGATCATCGGTGGCGCTTACATGGCGCCGGGATAACCGAGCTGGCGCCAGCTCTCGTAGACAAAGACCGAAACCGCATTGGAGAGGTTCATGCTGCGGCTCTGGGGCAGCATGGGGATGCGTACCCGCTGCTCGAATGGCAGGCTCTCGATAATCTCGATGGGCAGACCGCGGCTCTCCGGCCCGAACAGCAGGGCGTCGCCGAGAGCAAACTGCACGGCCGAGTGCGCGGTGCGTCCCTTGGTGGTGCAGGCAAATACCCGCTTGGGCGCCACTTCTGCCAGAAAGGCGTCATAGTTCGGCCAGCGCTTCACCTCGGCAAACTCGTGATAGTCGAGTCCCGCCCGCTTTACCCGCTTGTCATCCCACTCAAATCCCAGTGGCTCGATGAGATGGAGCCGGTATCCGGTGTTGGCACAAAGCCGGATGATATTGCCGGTATTGGGCGGAATTTCCGGCTGGTAGAGGACGATATCGAGCATGACGAGCTCCTGCAAAGAGATGTAAAGGCAAGAAGGGGCGCCAGCATACCCAGCGCCCGTGCCGATGAAAAGGGTCAGGCGACCGGTAGTTTGATGGTGACGGTGAGGCCGGTCGGGTGGTTGTTGCTGGCGGCAATGGTGCCGCCATGGCGCTGGATCGCCTCCGCCGCGATGGCCAGCCCCAGCCCGGTGCCGCCGGTCTTGGCATTGCGGGCATCATCGACCCGGAAGAAGGGCTGGAACAGCAGCGGCTGCTGCTCGTCAGGTACACCGGGCCCGTCATCCCGAATGGTCATCACCCACTCCTTGCCATCCCGATACCACTCCACCTTGATGAACTCGCGGGCATATTTGAGGGCGTTGCGCAGCGGGTTCTCGATGGCACGCGAGAGCAGCTCCGGCCACATCTGGATCGACTCGGTCGGCAGTTGCGGCAGCCTGAGCTGTTTGCCGCTCTGGTTCGCCTCGAACATGGCATCTTCGAGCATGGGTTCCAGCAGGTCGGCCAGCGGCTGCACGACGGGGGCCTCCACATGCTGCTGTACCCGCGACAGGTCGAGCAGGTCACCGATCAGCTTGTCCAGTCGGCCTATCTCCGATTCGATCCGGGCCAGCTCGGCGCTATCGCCCTGCTTGCGGCGGATCAGCGCCTGCGCCAGCTGCATCCGGGTTAAGGGGCTGCGCAGCTCGTGAGAGATGTCTGAGAGCAGCTGTTTCTGCTTCTGGATCATGCTCTTGAGCGTATCCACCATGCGGCTGACATGGTCGGCCAGCTGGCCGATCTCGTCGCGGCGGCCGAGATTGGGGATCTGCACTTCAAGGTTGCCGGCTGCCAGCTGGGAGACCGATTTTTGCAACTGCAGGATCGGGCGGGTCAGTCGCCAGGCGAGCAGCAGACAGAGCGGCGTGCTGATCAGCATGGCCACCCCGAGAATGCGAATCGGGTGATCCAGCACCTGAATGAACAGGAACAGGTAGGGGTTTTCGGCATTGAGCCCGAAATAGACGTGGTAGCTGTGGCCGTGATGCTGCATCAGAAAGGGGCCGGCGATCGCCTTGCGGTGCTCGTTGCGCAGCATGGGTTTGCCCGGGTCATCGGCATCCACCATAAAGCGCACCACGAACTTGCGGGGATGGGTGGTTGACTGGATCTGCCCCTTCTCGTCGCGGATATAGACGTTGTCCACCGGCAGCATGGCGATCTTGTCCATCGCCTTGGCCAGATCGAAATCCTGATCCGGGTCGGCGGCATTGAGTAGCGCCTGCACATTGTTCTGCATCCGCGCCACCTCGTGGGTGGGCAGCGGGATCTGGTTGCGGGGATCGAGCGTCGGCAGGCTGATCACTGCCGCGAGGATCACCAGCAACATAAACCAGAACCAGAGGAAGATGTGGGTCGAGATCCCGTTGAGGGAGGTGCCCCCCTTTATTCTTGCTCTAGCCACAGATAGCCGCGCCCCCGTACGGTTTTGAAGCGGGGCTGGCCATCGACGCGCTCCGGCAGCTTCTTGCGCAGGTTGCTCAGGTGCATGTCGATGGCGCGATCGAAGGGTTCCAGCTTCTTGCCGAGCACCTGCTCGGAGAGGTGGCTTTTGCTGACGATCTGGCCGGGATTGCGCAGCAGGCACTCCAGCAGACCGAACTCGGTGGCGGTCAGCTCCAGCAGCTGCTCGCCGCAGCGTGCCTGCTGCAGGCCGGGTTGCAGCACTATGTCCATAAAGCTGACTTCGTCGGAGGAGTTGCCGCGCTGGGGTGGGGCGCTCTGGGTACGGCGCAGGATGGCACGCACCCGGGCCAGCAGCTCCCGATCATCGAACGGTTTGGCCAGATAGTCGTCGGCCCCCGCCTCAAGACCGTTGACCCGATCCTGGCTGTCGCCACGGGCGGTCAGCATCAGTACCGGTGTTTCATGGGTTTTGCGCAGCTTGGCCAGCATGGCGAAGCCGTTGAGCTTGGGCATCATCACATCGAGCAGTACCAGATTGAAGCTCTGCTCTGCCAGTCGTTGCAGCCCCTCTTCACCATCCTCGGCGACCGTGACCTGAAATCCCTCCAGGGTCAGAATTTCGGTGAGCAACTGGGTCAATTCAAGATCGTCGTCGACCAGGAGTATTCTGTTCATCGGGTGTTATTCCGCAGATTTTCGCGCCAAACTGACGCCGGGGTCAGGGTATAATAAGTTTTTCATCGCCAGAGGAAAGCCGGTTTTGAGCCATCAACAATATTCCCGTTGGGTTACCTTTGCCAGCATGGCGGCCGTCACGACCGCCACCCTGCTCATCATCGGCAAACTGATCGCCTGGCTGATGACAGATTCATCAACCTTGCTGGCATCCCTGACTGACTCCTTTATGGATGTGAGCGCCTCCATCATCAACCTGCTGGCCATCCGTTATGCGCTGGCCCCTGCCGATGACGAGCACCGCTTCGGTCACGGCAAGGCCGAGTCGCTGGCCGGACTCATCCAGTCGGCCTTTATCTCGGGTTCCGCTTTGCTGCTGGTGATGCACGGCATCTCGTCGCTGCTCAAGCAGGCACCCATCGAGCGGCTGGAGGCGGGCCTCTGGGTCAGTGGTGGCTCCATCGTGCTGACCCTGCTGCTGGTCAGCTTCCAGAGCTTTGTCATTCGCAAGACCAACAGCGTCGCCATCAAGGCCGACATGCTGCACTACCGCTCTGATCTGCTGCTCAACGCCGGGGTGCTGCTGGCGCTGGTGTTGGCGGGGCAGGGGTGGTACTGGGCCGACGGCCTGTTTGCCATCCTGATCGGTCTGTTCCTGCTGTGGGGTGCGTTGCATATTGGTTACGAATCGGTGCAGGCGCTGCTCGATCGTCAGTTGCCAGCCGAAGAACAAGCGAGAATAATGGCCCTCTGCTGCGCCGTCGAAGGGGTTCACGGCGTCCACGATCTGCGCACCCGCCAGTCGGGGCCGACCCGCTTTGTGCAGCTGCACCTGGAGCTGGATGACCAGATCCCTCTGGTCAAGGCCCATCAAATCGCCGATGAAGCCGAGCTGGCCGTGCGCCAGGCTTTCGAGCGAATGGACGTTATTATCCACATGGACCCCATCTCGGTGCTGACAAAAGAACAACAGAGTCCTCACCCTGAACAACAGTAGGCTGCAACATGGATGATCTGGTTGCCAAAACCTGGCAGAAAATTCAGCAAGAAGCACAGTGCATGGCGGCCCAGGAGCCGATGCTGGCCAGCTTCTTCCACTCCACCATTCTCAATCACAAAAATTTGCGCTCGGCCCTCAGCTTCCAGCTGGCCAACAAGCTCGACAGCGCCACCATGCCCGCCATCGCCCTGCGCGAGGTGATCGAGCTGGCGCTGCGTAGCGAGCCGGAGCTGCTGACCGTGGTTGCCGCCGACATCTGTGCCGTACAGGATCGCGATCCGGCGGTTGACCTCTTCTCCACTCCGCTGCTCTACCTCAAGGGGTTCCATGCTCTGCAGGGCTATCGGGTCGCCAACTGGCTGTGGCGTCAGGGGCGCCGCTCGCTGGCGCTCTACCTGCAGAACCAGATCTCGGTGGTATTCGGGGTCGATGTGCATCCGGCCGCCCGCATCGGCAAGGGGATCATGTTTGACCACGCCACCGGCATAGTGGTGGGCGAGACAGCGGTGATTGAAGATGACGTCTCGATCCTGCAGAGCGTGACCCTCGGTGGTACCGGCAAGGAGAGTGGCGATCGTCATCCCAAGATCCGCGAAGGGGTGATGATAGGGGCGGGCGCCAAGGTGCTCGGCAATATCGAAGTGGGCATGGGCGCCAAGATTGGTGCCGGCAGTGTGGTGATCAATCCGGTGCCACCCCATACCACAGTCGCGGGCGTACCAGCCAAGATCGTCGGCCGTCCGGAGTGCGACAAGCCTTCACTGGATATGGATCAGTGCCTCTGATCTCCCGGCCGGAGTAGTCGATGGCCAAACGCTGGTCGGGTTATCTGATCCTGGGGATGTGGCTGCTCAACCTGCTGCATCTCTATCTGGGGTTCTCTCCCTGGCCGGCGGCCATCGCGGCTTGGGCTGCTTCTCTGCTCACCTGGCCATGGCTGGCCGGCGCCGCCAGACGGCAGGCGCTGGCACTTTACGGTGCTGCGTTTGTGCTGTTGCTCTTCTCCTGGTGGCGGGGGGCCAGCTTCAGTGCCGATGCCTGGCTGCTGCCCAACATCAATATGCTCACCATGTTTGCTGCGGTGAGCACCCTCAATCTCGCTACCTCGGGTCTCTTGACCGGTACTACCTCATGGCAAGGGCGCAAGGGGCTGTGGAGCACCATGGCCAGTCTCAATCTGCTGGGGGCCGTCATCAACCTCTCGGTGCTTTTTATCATCGGGGAGCGGCTGGAACGTAACGGTACCCTTGAGCGACGTCAGGTGCTGGTGCTGAGCCGCATCTTCTGTGTCGCCGCTTTCTGGTCCCCCTTCTTTGTCGCCATGGCGGTGGCACTCACTTACGCACCGGGTCTCAAGCTGTCGAACATCTTGCCGTTTGGCGTGGTGGCGACCCTGCTGGCAATGACGATAACGGCCTGGCAGGTGGAGCGGGTCGGGGTGGCGGATTTTGCCGGCTATCCACTGCGGCTACAGACCCTGGGGCTGCCGATCACCCTGGCCGGGCTGGTGCTGCTCATCAAGCAGATCTGGCCAGATCTCGGCATCATGGCCGTTATCGCTCTGGTAGCACCCTTGCTGGCGCTGCTGTTTATGCCGCATACCGGCCGCAAGGCCGCGCTCAAAAGGCAGGTGGTGGAGCGTTTTCCTGCCATCGGTGGTCAACTGGTGCTGTTTCTGGGGGCTGGCCTGCTGGCAGCCGGCATCAACAGCGCCGTGTCGGTCATCGATCTCGGTGGCGGGCACGGTTTGCCGCTGTTCAACCACTTCGGCTGGCTGGAGGCATCTCTCGCACTCTTGCTGATCCTGCTGGTCGCCATAGTCGGGGTACACCCGCTCATCAGTATCTCCGGACTGGCGCCGCTGCTCTGGCCTCTGTCACCGGATCCCAGCCTGCTCGGCATGTGTTTTCTGCTGGGGTGGGGGATTGCCACGGGCACCAGCCCGCTCTCCGGATCCAATCTGGCGCTGGCCTCCCGTTACAACCTGAGTGCTGCCGCCATCTTGCGTGGCAACCTGCTCTATGGCCTGCTGATGTACGGGGTTGGCTGCCTGCTGATGGGGGGCTATATCGCTCTTCACCGGTGAGCTGCGCGGGATGCGAGAAAAATAGACGCATATTTAGACAATACCTCTGTGGAAGAGGCATTTTGCAGCGCACTGGCTTGTTTGTGCCGATAGGCTCGGGGTATGCTGGCTCCACGCGCTTGAATCGCCCTCTGTGGGGCATCGCAATTGAACAAACAGGTATGCATATGTCACTAGAAGTCCTTGAGCAACTCGAATCCAAAGTACAATCCGCCGTCGACAACATCTCCCTGCTGAAGATGGAACTGGACGATCTGAAAGAGCAGAACACCAAGCTGCAAGACGAGAACCATCAGCTGCGCAACGAGCACGCTGCATGGCAGGAGCGTCTGCGTGCCCTGCTGGGCAAGATGGATCAGATGGGCGAAAGCATCTGATCGGTCGCTATCCGCGAGAATTGAAAACGGGCCGCTCCATGAGCGGCCCGTTTGCTTTGGTCAGCCGGGCAATCAGAGTGCCAGCAGCTGTTTGACGGTTTTCTCGATGCCGTCTGCCGCTTCTACGATATTGCTGGCCAGCATGTAGGCGGGGGTGGAGATCACCTTGCGCTCCTGATCCACCACGAACTCGTTGACCGGACAGTTGAGGTGGCTGCCACCCATCGCTTCGATGGCGTTGGCGGTGCCTTCGTCATGGCCTATGGTGGCCAGGGTGCCGGCGCCGTAGATGAGCGGGATCATGGCCGGAGCGATGCAGATGTAGGCGGCCGGTTTGTTGGCATTGGCAAAGCTCTGGCACGCCTTCAGCACGTCAGGCTGGATTTGGCACTCCGCCCCCTTGATGGCGAAGTCGCACAGGTTCTTGGCTGCGCCAAAGCCACCGGGTACCAGCAGGGCGTCATAATCGGCCGCATCCAGCTCGGCCACATCCTTTATCTGGCCACGGCAGATACGCGCTGCTTCGACCAGCACGTTGCGGCTCTCCCCCTCGCTTACTTGACCGGTCAGATGGTTGATCACATGGAGCTGCGTGACGTTCGGAGCGAAGCACTGCACGGCAGCACCCTGGCGTGCCAGTGCCAGCAAGCTGATGACGGCCTCGTGGATTTCTGCCCCGTCAAAGACGCCGCAGCCACTCAAAATCACGGCCACTTTTTTCATGGCAAACTCCTTGTTGTTGAAAATGTGAGCCAAGATGGATTGTTGTACTTTTGTATGGTTATCGCTCGTCATCCGCTGGTCAAGTCATCTTGCTGTGCTAGGATTGTTTCGTTTCGGATCCTGCCGTACCTACTCCCTTAAATTTTTTTCCACATTGATCGAGATCATTCTCATGGTCTAGCGATCGGTTTTTGTGATCTCAATATATTGTTATATATGTATTTTTTGTTTTTTATCCACAGCGTTGTCACTGTGGTTTTTCCGCGACTCCATTTTTGAGCACAGAGTTATCCACAGAACTGAGGCTTGTGTGGCTCTTTCTGCCGGCTCTCTGCCCCCCTTGGTGTGAGGGGGCCCCTGTGGCATCCTAGCGGCTGTTTATCTCTGGCAGGACGATTTCATGGCCCCTAGCAATCCCCTTATTCTGGTCGACGGCTCCTCTTATCTTTACCGCGCCTTCTTTGCCTCCCAGCAGGCTGATTTGCGCACCTCGACCGGTTTGCCGAGCGGCGCCGTCCGTGTCATGGCCAACATGATGCGCAGCCTGCGCAAGCAGTATCCCGACTGCCATGTGGCCGTGGTGTTCGATGCCAAGGGCAAAACCTTCCGCGACGACATCTATCCCGAATACAAGGCCAACCGGGCCAGCATGCCGGACGATCTGTGCAGCCAGGTTGCCCCCATCCATCAGATGATCAAGGCGATGGGTTTCCCCTTCCTGATGGTGGAAGGGGTAGAAGCGGACGATGTGATCGGCACTCTGGCCCGTCAGGCGACCGAGAAGCAGCTGCCGGTACTGATCAGTACCGGTGACAAGGACATGGCGCAGCTGGTCTCCGACCATGTCACCCTGATCGACACCATGAAGGACGTGAAGACCGATCGGGAAGGGGTGATCGAGAAGTTCGGCGTACCGCCCGAGCTCATCATCGACTATCTGGCCCTGATGGGGGACAAGGTCGACAACATCCCCGGCATGACCGGCGTTGGCGAGAAGACCGCACTGGCATTGCTGCAGGGGATCGGCAGTATCGACGAGATCGCCGCCAACCTCGACAAGGTGGCTGCGCTCGGTTTCCGTGGCTCCAAGGCGTTCGCCGACAAGTTCCGTGAACAGGAAGAGCAGGTGCGCCTCTCCTATGTGCTGGCCACCATCAAGACCGACGTGGCGCTGGAGCAGAGTCTGGAAGAGCTGCAGCTCGGCCCCATCGACAAGGAGGCTCTGCTGGCGGTCTATCGCGAGTACGAGCTGCGCAACCTGATCAAAGAGCTGGAATCCGGCGGCGCTGATGAGAGCGAAGCCGAAGGTGATGATGAAGGTGCCGCCCCGGTAGCCGCCATCGAGACCGACTATCTCTGCATTCTGGACGAGGCCGAATTCGACGACTGGCTGGCCCGTCTGCAGGCGGCTCCGCTGTTTGCCTTCGACACCGAGACCACCAGTCTCGACTATATGGAAGCGCGGGTCGTTGGCGTCTCCTTTGCCATCGAGCCGGGCAAGGCGGCCTACGTCCCCTTCGGCCACGACTATCTGGGGGCGCCAGTGCAGCTGACCGAGGCCGTGGTACTCGGCAAGCTCAAGCCGCTGCTGGAAGATCCAGCCCGCCTCAAGGTGGGGCAGAACCTCAAGTACGACCGCAACGTGCTGCTCAATCACGGTATCGAGCTGCAGGGTATCGCCTACGACACCATGCTCGAGTCCTATGTGCTCAACTCCACTGCCAGCCGTCACGACATGGATTCACTGGCTCGCAAGTATCTGAACGCCGAGACCATCTCGTTCGAGGACATCGCCGGCAAGGGGGTCAAGCAGCTCACCTTCAACCAGATCGAGCTTGAGCAGGCGGCTCCTTACGCAGCGGAAGATGCCGACATCACCCTGCGTCTGCATCAGGCGCTGTGGGGCAAGCTCTCTACCGAGCCGGGCCTCGCCAAAGTATTCAGTGAGATCGAATTGCCCCTGTTGCCGGTTCTGGCGCGAATGGAGCGACTCGGTACCACTATCGAACCCAAGCTGCTGCATCAGCAGAGTCAGGAGATCGAAGTGCGTCTGGCAGAGCTGGAGAAACAGGCTCACGAGCTGGCCGGGCAGGAGTTCAACCTCTCCTCGCCCAAGCAACTGGGGGAGATCCTCTTCACCAAGCTGGGGCTGCCGATCATCAAAAAGACCCCCAAGGGTGCGCCATCCACTGCGGAAGAGGTGCTGGCCGAGCTTGCTGAGACCTATGAGCTGCCGCGCCTCCTGATGGAGCACCGTGGGTTGGCCAAGCTCAAGTCCACCTACACTGACAAGCTGCCGCTGATGATCAAGCCGCAGACCGGACGGGTACACACCTCCTATCATCAGGCAGTGGCGGCAACCGGTCGACTCTCCTCCACCGATCCCAACCTGCAGAACATTCCGGTACGCAACGAACAGGGGCGCCGGATCCGTCAGGCCTTTATCCCGTGCGCCGGTTACAAGCTGGTGGCGGCAGACTACTCCCAGATCGAGTTGCGCATCATGGCGCATCTCTCTGGCGACAAGGGTCTGCTGACTGCCTTCGCCGAGGGTAAGGACATCCACAAGGCGACCGCCGCCGAGGTGTTTGGTGTAGCGCTTGATGCGGTGACCAGTGACATGCGCCGCAGCGCCAAGGCGATCAACTTTGGCCTCATCTACGGTATGAGCGCCTTTGGTCTGGCCAAGCAGCTGGGGATCGGTCGCGCCGAAGCGCAGAAGTACATGGATCTCTACTTCGAACGCTACCCGGGCGTGCTGGAGTACATGGAGCGCACCCGCCAGCAGGCGGAAGCCCAGGGGTATGTCGAGACCCTGTTTGGCCGTCGTTTATATCTGCCGGATATCAAGTCCCGCAACGCCGGTCTGCGCAAGGCTGCCGAACGGGCCGCCATCAACGCGCCCATGCAGGGTACGGCTGCCGACATCATCAAGCGCGCCATGATCAACGTGGACAGCTGGATCCGCGGGATTGAAGATGAGTCGATCCGTATGCTGATGCAGGTACACGATGAACTGGTGTTCGAGATCAGCGAAGAGAAGCTGGAGGAGTACATCGCCATCATCAAGGATAAGATGTCTGCCGCAGCCGAACTGGATGTGCCGCTGGTGGTGGAGGCGGGCACCGGCGACAACTGGGATCAGGCCCACTGATCTCCGGTCAGCCGTTTTGCACTGCTATATAGCTATATAAGAAGCGAAGCCCGGCATCATGCCGGGCTTCCTGTTTCTGGCAGCTCTATCAGGTCTCTTGCAGATACTCATCCTTGAGCAGGACATAGTTGTCGGCCGAGGTTTTGAGGAAGGCGACCTCGGCGGGTTTGAGCGGACGAGCCTGTTTGACGGGATTACCTATATATAGAAAGCCTGATTCGAGTCGCTTGCCCGGCGGCACCAGACTGCCGGCTCCGATCATCACATCATCTTCGACCACGACGCCATCAAGCAGAATAGCACCCATGCCGACCAATACCCGGTTGCCGATGGTGCAGCCGTGCAGCATCGCCTTATGGCCGACTGTGACATCTTCACCGATCAGCAGTGGATAGCCGGCCGGATTGCTGGCGCTCTTGCGAGTCAGGTGCAGTACGGTGCCGTCCTGAATATTGCTGCGGGCGCCGATACGGATATGGTTCACATCCCCCCGTGCCGCCACCATGGGCCAGATGCTGGCATCGTCACCCAGCTCGATATCGCCCACCAGGGTGGCGCAGGGGTCTACATATACTCGCTTGCCCAGTTGTGGGCGTTTTCCTTTGTAGGGTCTCAGTCGCAAGTCCATCTTGGCCTCCTTGTTTTCGGCCATTCTAACAACCTGAAGGCTGTTTCTGTGGATAAGTTTGTATAAAAGCTGTGGTT
>NZ_JBCGFD010000020.1:0-47594 GCF_038739755.1 Aeromonas sp. SE22 | reverse complement strand
TCGGGCTCATAACCCGAAGGTCGTCGGTTCAAATCCGGCCCCCGCAACCAACTTTCTCTCGGTTTTTCCTTTTTCAGCTGCTTTTCATCACCTCCATTTTTCTCTTTCCAAATACTTTACAGACATTGCGCAATATCACTCTTGCGTGGTGAAGATGTTGTTTGTGCTGGTTTTTCAGGGCAAAACTGGTCGTCCCGCCTGTTTGTTAGGTATGATCAGGTATCTCTTCACGGATGAGGTACATGCCTGTGATCACTCCCTTTACCTATCTTCCTCCCGCTATCGATTGCCAGGATGCCACTCTCGTCCAGGCCCTCGAGCAGGCGCTTCCTATACAGATATTGCTGATCGCTGAAGATCAGAAGGAGACGATCCTGGCTCATCCCCAGCTATCGGGTGTCAACACCCTGCTGGCGCTGGGCAAAAAAGCCCCCTTTACCCTGATGCAGGGCAACAGCCTGCTGCTGGTCGTCTGTGTGGCGGGCAGCGTTGAGCGGGATCACCGCCTCTACAAGCAGGTGCGAAGCTGGATTGCGCCGTTGTCCGGATTAAAAGCCGAGCGGGTCGGTCTTCATCTCGAGGGCTTTTCTGCCTCCGAGCGGGGAGTGCTGGCCGAGCTGGTGCTTTCCACCCTGCTTGCTGCCAATATGCCGCTGCCGACCAGCAAGAGCCGCAGTGAAAGCAGCTGGAGCTATCAGCAGGTAGTTGTGTCCCCGGCGGTGGTGCTGGATCTGGCCCGGATCTACAGCGAAGCGGGCGGCAACGGGCTGGCCCGTCATCTGGCGGTGCTGCCCGCTTCCGAGCTGACCGCAGCCAATTATCGCGAGTTTCTCAGCCAGTTGGCGCAGGAGGAGGGATGGCACTGCCTCCATTATGATCAGGGCCAGTTGGCCGAGCTGGGGGCAGGCGCCTTTTTGGCCGTGGCCCGTGGCTCGGAAGACAATCAGGGTGCCATGGTCAAGCTCAGTTACTACCCCCCCAAGCCAGTGCGCCGTATTGCGCTGGTAGGCAAGGGCATTTGCCACGACTCCGGCGGCTACAACCTCAAGATCTCCGGCAGCATGTATGGCATGCATCTCGACATGGGAGGCAGCGCGGTGGCCCTCGGCACCCTCTATGCCATCAGCAGAGCTCAGCTACCCTATGAAGTTCACTGCTGGCTGGCTATTGCCGAGAACCATATCGGCCCTCATGCCTATCGGCCCGGGGAGGTCGTCACGGCCATCAACGGTACCACCATCGAAGTGGTCGATACCGATGCGGAGGGGCGGATGGTGCTGGCTGATACGCTGGCGATGGCGGCGCAGGATACCCCGGATCTGCTGATCGACTACGCCACCCTGACCGGTGCCTGCAAACGGGCGCTGGGAAGCCGCTACTGCGGCGTCTTTACCAACCGCACCGAATGGCTGGTGTCGCTGGTCAATATGGGGCAGCGTAGCGGCGAGCGGGTTTGGCCGTTTCCGCTCGATGAGGATTATGACGACAACATCGAGAGTGAATGGGCCGATCTGTTGCAGTGTGCGCCGGGCAGCTCCCCGGATCATATCGATGCGGCCCGTTTTCTCTCCCATTTCGTCCCCGAGCAGACTCCCTGGCTGCATTTTGACCTGAGCGGTTTTCGCAACAAGGGAGGCAACGGGGTGGTTTCAAGCGAAGTAACAGGCTTTGGCGTGCGTCTGACGCTGGATCTGCTGGCCAGTCCGCTGGGCAGAACGGGGCGCCACAGCATGGAACAACCTGACTGATGACAAGGATTTTTGTGAACAAGACAAGCTATGACTGGGTGCTGTTCGATCTGGATGAGACCCTGCTCGATTTCCCGGTGACACAGGCGCTGGAGCAAACCCTTCGCCACTATGGCGTACAGGTGGATGAGGCTGGCATGGCGGCCTATCACACCCTTAACCACGGTTTGTGGCAGCAGTACAACAATGGCGAAATTGATGCTACAGCGCTGCAAGAGACCCGCTTCTCCCTTTTTGCCGAGCAGGTCAATGTTGACCCCATGGTGATGAACAACACCTTTCTGGCGCAGATCGTTGCCTTGAGCATGCCCCTTGATGGGGTAGTGGAGACGCTACAGCTGCTGAAGGAGAAGGTGAAGATGGGCATCATCACCAACGGCTTCAGCGTTCCCCAGCGAGGCCGACTTGGCAAGCTGGGCTGGAGCGAGTGGTTCGCCCCGCTGGTTATTTCCGACGAGATCCGGGTTACCAAGCCAGATCCCGCTATTTTTCAGCACACCCTCTCGTTGATGGGGGCTCCGGATCCGGCCAGAGTGCTGATGGTGGGCGACAATCCCAAGACCGATATTGCCGGTGCGGCTGCGCAGGGGTTGGCCACCTGCTGGTATAACCCGGGCAAACAGAATAGTGAGTGCGATGCCACTCACGAGATCCATCACTTCTCTCATCTCGCCGGCATTGTGCTTGGTCAGTCGCGGAGTTGAAGTGGTTCCTGATAGGTTATTTGACGAAACCAACGTAGAGGACGGGAGAGCCATCGGCTCTCCCGTTGTTATTCTGCGAGCAACCCAGAGGTATAGCGGGTCAGGATCTGCTGATATTCGGGGCTTTGCTTGAGTTGGTCGATCGCCTGATTGAGCCGATCCAGCTGGGCTTGCGATGTGCTCTTCTTGCTGAGCATCAGGTGAACCGGAGTGCGCTCGATATGCAGCAGGATATGGAGCTTCTTCAGGGTGATGCCCTGATGCTCCCATTCCTGCAGACTGTTCGGATCGAGGATAAACCCCTGGATCCGCCCGCCGTTGAGCATCTTGAGCAGTTGCTCCAGGGTGAATCGCTCCTGTAGCCGAGGTTTCACCTTGGGGTCGGCGACAAGGCGGCGAAAGGCTTCGCCGTAGTCAAACCCCTTGAGCAGACCGATATGAAAATCGGGAGTATTGATCAGCTGTTCCAGAGTGGTGATGGTGCGCCAGCGTGGTTCATCCTCCTTGCGGATGATGATGACCGTCTCCTCTTCCCGATAGGCATGGCTGAAGCGAGCATATTGCTGACGCTCGGTGGTGATGTTGGCGGACATGGCCAGTTGAACCGTGCCAAATTCCAATTCGTGCAGCACCCTTGTCCAGGGCATTTCGATGAAGCGAGCCTGATAGTCAGCCCGCTGCAGGATGGCATTGAGCAGTTCGATATCCAGCCCTTGTAGCTGATGCTGTTCATTGCGATAGCTGAACGGCTGCCAGTCGCCCCAGCCAACGACCAAAGACTCCTGTGCGGCGGCCTGACAGCATAAACACCATAACAACAAGAGTCTGTACACGACTCATCCCCTCGAACCGGCTCATATAGTCGAGTATTGGACAGGAATGGCAGTGTCACCAGTGAGGCGGTAAAGAGAGGATGCACCGGTTGGTGCATCTTTCAGAGCTCGTGGGCGTGGAATCCCTTGCGATAGCGGGCTTCGCAGCGCGGGCAGCGTTGTAGGGTCGGATCCTGCTCTAGCGATTCGATGGCCAGTGGCTCTTCGCAGTCGGAACAGAGGCCGTAGAGGCCGAGATCCATCTGACAGAGTGCGGCATCGATCCGTTTGAGATGCGCCACACTCTGCTCCACTTTGGGCAGATCCAGCCGGCTGGTCAGCTCGACCAGCTGATCCTGTTCGCAGTGATCCAGCTTTTCGGCCCACTCGTCACGGCGACAGGCTTTTAGCTGACCGATCAGCGTTTCTCGTACCTGGGCCCAGTCGGACAGCAGGCGATTACGCCAGACAGTCAACTGTGCTTGCGTCATTTCACACACATTATCCCCCACAGGACAGACGACAGATTCGGGGCAGTATAGGGATCCGATAACTTTATCAAGATGATATGAGTCAAGTTAACGACGGTTAGCCGTGGCTTTTGGCCGCTTGCAGCAAGGCATCGCGGATGGGGTCCGTCTCTTTGAGCACCCGGATATCCTGAAACAGCAGATCTGCTTCCGGGTATTCCCGCTTGAGATAGCTGAACCACTGTTTGATCCGGCTGGGGTAGTAGTCAGCCTTTTCGCTGGCCAAGTCCTGCTCGGTGTAGCTCACCATCAATTGCAGTACCTCGGCCCAGCTCATGTGGGGGCAGCCGGTTTTCATCACGTTGGCCAGATTGGGCAGGGAGATGGCGCCGCGCCCGACCATCAGGGAGTCGCAGCCGGAGACGCTGGCACAGGTCAGGGCATCCTGATGATCCCAGATCTCGCCGTTGGCCGTGACGGGGATTGGCAAGGCGCGGCGAATGGCATCCACATACTCCCAGTGGGCGGGCGCCTTGTAGCCTTCACGTTTGGTGCGGGCATGGACGGCCAGCTCGTTAGCGCCGCCTTGATGAACTGCCAGGGCGTTATCCAGATAGAGATCCTTGTCATCGTAACCAAGGCGAATTTTGGCGCTGACCGGCAGATGGGCGGGCACCGCGTCGCGCACTGCCTTGACGATGCGATAGATGGTCTCGGGTTCTTTCAGCAGCACTGCGCCGCCCTTGCTCTTGTTGACGGTGGGGGCGGGGCAGCCGAAGTTGAGATCGACCCCGGGGGAGCCCAGCTCGATAGCGCGCCTGGCGTTTTCAGCCAGCCATTCGGGATGTTGCCCCAGCAGCTGGACCCGTACCGGGGTTCCCGCACGGGTTTTGCCATCTTGCAGCAGTTCGGGGCAGAGGCGATAGAACACCTTGGCGGGCAGCAGCTGATCAACGACCCGGATAAATTCGCTTACGCAGAGATCGTAATCGTTGACGGAGGTCAGTACCTCCCGCATCAGGTGATCCAGTACCCCCTGCATGGGGGCCAAAATAACGCGCATAACTGCTTTCCGAAGAGATAAGGAGAAAAAAGAGGGCAGATTGTAGTGGGGTTGTGCCCCGCTGTCAGCTATCAGCCAAACTCTGTTAGGCTAGACAGGTAAAAACAGAGATGAGAGGTGGCAATGCAGCGCTGGTGTCTGATGATCTTGGGGTGGCTGGCCTTTGTGACCGGCATTGTCGGCATCGTGTTGCCACTGCTGCCGACCACCCCCTTCATGCTGCTGGCAGCCGCTCTGTTTGCTCGTTCGTCCCCCCGTTTTCACCACTGGCTGCTAAGCCATCCCTGGTTTGGCCAACCCATTGCAGACTGGCAGCAGTATCGCGGTATTCGCCGGCATGCACGGCGGCGCGCCATTATCTTCATTCTGCTCACCTTCTCGGTGTCGCTGGCGGTGGTGCCGCTGCTATGGGTCAGGGGGCTGTTGCTTCTCATAATGGTGATCCTGCTCACCTGGTTAATGCGCCTGCCGGTGCTGGAGCCAGTTGCAATGGAGAAGTGAAGTCCCTAAGCTATTGCGGCAATAATGCTATGGAGTCGGCCTGTCATTCTTGCGTGACAGGCTTTTTTATTTCCCGCTGGCGGGAAGACTAAGATAAAACGGCCATCTGGGTCGAAAAACAAACGGTCAAACCATGAATCCGGAAACCCTGAAATTTATCGAAGCGAGCATCAAGACCATTCCCGACTATCCGAAGCCGGGCATCCTGTTTCGCGACATTACCAGCCTGATCGAAAATGCCGAGGCGTTCAAAGCCACCATCGATCTGCTGGCCAATCACTATCGTGATCAAGGGATCACCAAGATTGTTGGTACCGAGGCTCGCGGCTTCATCTTTGGCGCGCCGGTTGCCTACGCCATGGGTCTGGGCTTCGTGCCGGTCCGCAAGCCGGGCAAACTGCCCCGCGCTGTCATCGAGGAGTCCTATGCCCTCGAATACGGCACCGACACCCTGCAACTGCACACCGACGCCATCGTGCCCGGTGACAAGGTACTGGTAGTGGACGATCTGCTGGCGACCGGCGGCACCGTCGATGCCACCGTCAAGCTGATCCGTCGCGCTGGCGGTACTGTGGCTGATGCCGCATTCATCATCTCCCTGCCGTCTCTCGGTGGTGATGCCCGCCTGACCGCCGCTGGCGTCAAGGTGGTCTCTTTGGTTGAACTGCCGGGCGAATAAGCCCCCGGTTTGATCAACAGGCTGCTATCGTCAGCCTGTTGCCAGCCTCCAAACCGGTGCCCGTGCGGGCATCGGTTTGAAATTCAAGCGATCCCTCCCGCTCTGACCGATAGCCGATACAGCCTCCCGTCCATTTGTGTTAGCATCCGGCCTCAATGCCCTGTCTTCCCTGCATGATGGATTTATGAGCTATCAGGTTCTGGCGCGTAAATGGCGCCCCCATACGTTTGAACAAGTGGTTGGTCAGCAACATGTGCTGACTGCCCTGACCAACGCCCTGGATCAGGGACGGCTGCATCACGCCTATCTGCTGAGCGGCACCCGCGGCGTCGGCAAAACCACCATCGCCCGTATTCTGGCCAAGAGCCTCAACTGCGAGCAGGGGATCAGCAGCCATCCGTGTGGCGTCTGCGATACCTGCCGCGAGATCGATCAGGGCAACTTTGTCGACCTGCTTGAAATTGACGCGGCGTCGCGTACCAAGGTGGAAGATACCCGCGAGCTGCTCGACAACGTGCAGTACCGCCCGGCCCGTGGTCGCTTCAAGGTCTATCTCATCGACGAAGTGCACATGTTGTCGCGTCACAGCTTCAACGCGCTGCTGAAAACTCTGGAAGAGCCGCCCCCCTATGTGAAGTTTCTGCTGGCCACCACGGATCCGCAGAAGTTGCCGATCACCATTCTCTCGCGCTGCCTGCAGTTTCATCTGAAGAGTCTGGATCAGACCCAGATCGCCAAGCAGCTCGAATGGGTGCTGGATCAGGAGGGGCAGCCCTTCGAACCGCGTGCCCTGCTGGCTTTGGCCAAAGCGGCTGACGGCAGTATGCGCGATGCCCTGAGCCTGACCGATCAGGCGCTGGCACACGGCAACGGCAGCGTCCGCCTCGACAGCGTGCTGACGATGCTGGGCACACTCGATCACCGCCACCTGCACCAGCTGCTGGAAGCCATCCTGCGGCAAGATGCCCCCGCGACCATGGCCAAGATCAGCGAGATCGCCACCCTTGGCCCCGATTTTGATCAGCTCCATGCCGAGCTGGAAGGGCTGCTGCATCGTATCGCCATGGCCCAGCTGCTGCCTGCCAGCGTGCAGGAGCAGGGGGCGGATGCTGATGCCCTGCTGCAACTGGCCAAGGCGATGAGCCCGGAAGAGGTGCAGCTCTGCTACCAGATTGTGCTGGGTGGCCGTAAAGATCTGCCCTGGGCACCCGATGGCCGCACCGCGCTGGAGATGACCTGCCTGCGGATGCTCGCCTTCTCGCCACGGCGCGAGGTATTGCACCCCGCCACGCTGACGGCGCTTCCCCCATCCATGACTGGCTCGGCCAGCACGGGGATGGGGGCTGCCCCGACGCTGCCGGGAAAGCGTCCGGCCGCTGAGCCTGCAACTCATACTCCACACCCTGCACAGACGGTTTCTGCCGATGCCATGACGGCCACGGCCGAGGTAACCGGTCAGGATGAGGAGAGCGGTGAAGAGGAGGTGCAAGCCGCCCAACTCTTCAGCCAGCAGGATGAGTTGCTGCGCGAGGCGGCCGGTATGGGTTATCAGGCAGAGCCGGCCCCGCTCTCTGGCGCGCATAGCGGCATGACGGTTGATACTGCGAGCTGGGGGGAGGGGGCCGTTGCAAACCCTAACCCATCGGTACCAACCGACACTGCGCAGATGGCCGCTGCAGAGATGGCGCCTGCGCAGATGACGTCTGGACCGATGGATAGCGCTCCGGCTGCATCTGCTTCGGAAGCGCCCGAACCTGTGTCGGCGGTATCGAGCATGCAAAGCCTGCTTGGCAAACGCAATATGCTGCGTAGTCGCCAGCGTGGAGAGAGCAGTACAGCTGTTCCTGCTCCTCGGGCGGTGCCGGTTGCGCCAGTGCGTCAGGTTACTGCCTCTGCGCCAGCACCTCAGCCGCAGAGCGCGCCATCACCTGCTATCAGCCAAACGGCCACCCCGAGTGGCCCCGCCATGGGCCAGTTTGGCGAGTTGCCGCCGGTGGATCTCTACGCCGAAAATTATGACGAGGCGGGTGATAACGGGGATTACGAGGAGTATCTCAGCCAGAGCTTTATGGCCTCGCCCGTGCCTGAGCCTGCCCGCAGTGCGCCCAATCGCACTGCGGCTCCCGCTACCCAGCCTGCGCAGCCAACCGATCTGCCCCCCTGGGATCTGGCTGGGCAGCCGAGCTATCGACCTGGCGAGCGCAGTGCCACAGCGCCTGCAGTGACGCCTGCTCCTGCGACCCAGCCAATGACCACGACGGTAGCTGCTGCCCCTGTGGCGCAGAGCGAGCCTGTCCAGCCAGTGATGGAGACCATCGATTGGGACGAGCTCGAGAGCGATGAGGCGCAGCAAGAGGGGGAGGCGACCCGCCTTATTCCTTCCTCACTGCTCAATGGTTGTGGTGACGCTTGGGCCGAGCTGATTGCTCACACCCAGGTAGGCGGCCGGCTGCGCCAGCTCGCCATCAACTCGGTGATGACGCGGGAGGGAGACAAGGTGTTGCTGACCCTCAAACCCGAGCAGCGCCATCTGGTGAGCGACAAGGCGCGCGCCGATCTGGCCGAGATCATCGGGCCTGCGCTGGGGCAACCGGTACAGGTCGAGGTGACTCTTGGCGTGGTGCCTGACAAGGAGACCCCCCTCGAGATCGAGCATCGCCTCTATCTGGGGGTACGCGAGCAGGTGACCCGGGATCTGGAACAGGATCCCAACGTACAGTTTTTAGTTCAGCGGTTTGGTGCTGTGCTCCATCACGAGAGCATCGAGCCCCTCAACCGCTAAATTCCGTGGCCGGGAGCTGGTTCCCGGTTGAAAAGCAGTTTGGCTGTCCCCATCTAGGACAGACAAGCCCACAGCCCGGCGCTGGATGCCGGATTTCAAGACGAGAGACGACATATGTTTGGTAAAGGTGGAATGGGTAACCTGATGAAACAGGCCCAGCAGATGCAAGAGCGTATGCAGAAGATGCAAGAGCAGCTTGCCCAGATGGAAGTGACCGGTGAAGCCGGTGCCGGCATGGTCAAGGTCACCATGACGGGCAGCCACAGCGTACGTCGCATCGAGATCGATCCCTCCCTGATGGAAGATGACAAGGAGCTGCTGGAAGATCTGGTTGCCGCCGCTTGCAACGATGCCGTGCGTCGTGTGGAAGAGCAGAACAAGACCAAGATGGGCGAACTGACCGGTGGCATGCAATTGCCGCCAGGTTTTAAGATGCCGTTTTAAGGCATAAAACCATTTAGGTTCAATGCCTTATGCTTTGGCCTGTTGCTCGTGGGTCATATATGGGTCAACAACACCCAGTTTTTCAGCCAGTTCATTCCTGTAATTAGGGTTGTCCTTGCTAATCCACTGAGCATAAATGGTGCGGATCATCCCCCAGTCTTTGTGACCAAGTTGCTTGGCCAGATAGGCTGGATGAGCACCCGCCATCAGAAGCATTGAGGCATAGCTATGGCGCAGCTGATACGGTTCTCTATGTGTCAGCTGCGCTTTTCTTGGTAGACGTGCCAATATCCCGGTGCTGTAAACAGTTCGGGTCTGATGTACGGCATATTCTCCCTCCCCAAAAAGACTCTTCGCCTCATCCCTTCACACTGCTTGTTATGACACTGTGGCTGGGTGATTAGGGGAAGATACGAACAAGTCATTTTCTTATCGAACGAGTCCCCGTCGGTTTCGTGGATGAGGTTCAGCATGAGTCACGTTCCCACCTTCCCTAAACGCCCTAGAAAAATAGATCATATAAATAATGGAAAGCTAGTCTTACTATTTTAATTTTAGCGCATACTGATTCGGAATATTCTGATAATGACGTGCTAAAGCCTAAATGGCTAGATCCCATTGTAGTCAATGCATAGAATGAAAATCAGATGTTGACAACAACTAGGAGCTGCTATGCAAATCCAAGTTTTTGAAAAGACATTTAGGCTTGCAGGGGAAAATGAGCAAGTTGCTCAATTTACATTTACTACATCAGGAGCATTGCACATTTGGTTTCCTGAGATAGGCCTGCAGATGGAGGCTCATCGAAACCAACTACGCATTCAAAATCATACGATTATTTACACTGGTGGACTGGATTATGGTGAACACCGCGCCCATTGGGCTTTGACGCTTCATGCAGAAGATATCAAAGAGTTTAAGAAAATTATGTCGCGATTTCACCTAAACAGGCATCTGGCTGTTCACAGTCAGCGCCGACAAGTCTAATGTTGATAATTTTCAAGATAGTGTAAAACGCAAGTTTTTGATATCGAGCTAACACCTGTGCTCGAGATGCAAGTAGTGCCGTCCTTTGCCACTACGTATTTTGTCGAGCCAACCCTTGGTTCCTCTGGTCTGGTAATCTGGCAATTTTCGTAGCGACGGCTTTGGTGGTCATAGGGTAGTTGCAAATAGCATGGTAGGGAAGCTGTTCTATTATCGGGTTCGCACTCCTATGACCACATTTTTTATTTAATATCTGGCCCTTCGTATGGTTTATACCTTCTTCTTAAGCTGGAGGTAGCCAAGATGTGGCAGGTGTAAAATGCAGACTGCACTATATCCCACTGACTTTTAAACTGTCGCAGAACGATCTGAACGAAAAGGCTAGCCTGCTTGCAAGCACTAGCCATTTTACCAATTCAGGAAAAACGGCAGGAGCAACGCCATGTTGTATCTCGACAAACAGACAGCCGAACAGCGCATCAAGGAGCTCGAGCAACAGTTGGAGCAAATGAGGCTAAAGGCCGAATTTTTTGAAGCTGTTGTTGAAGAGCTGAAAAAGGACTACGGAAATTCCATTTTAAAAAAGCGAGCAACGCAATCCTGTGAGTCTTCTTGTTGTGGCAGTTCGCAAGGCTGACCATCGTCAGGATTTGTCGGTTTCTTGGGATAAGCCATTAGGCTTGATCCAAGTGCTACCGGGTTGCAGACCTAAATAGGGGGCTTCCTTGTTGCCCAGAATGCACGAATATAATAAAGGAGTTTAAGGTGAAAAAGGGGCTTATTACTTTTACTTGTTTGGTTTCATTTTTTGTTGCAGCTCAAGAAAATGATGCACTATCAGTAGTGAGAGCATGGCTTGAAACCGTTGATGCTGGATATTATAACCAAAGCTACGAATTAACTGATAATGCATTCAAGTCTGAATTGTCTGTCTCTCAATGGCATGATGCATTGGACAAGTTTCGTCATCCTTTAGGTATGGTTGTTCTACGTTCTGAGATTGCACAGGAGAAATCAGAGTGCCTTCCTGGTAGATCTGATGGGAAGTACATGACCATACAGTTTATTACCAAGTTTGAGTATGCTGGATCTGCTATTGAGACTATTACTTTGAGTAAAAATAGTGGTGATTGGCATCCTGTAGGTTACTTCATTAAATAAATTCTCTACTAGAGAGTATAAGTGCGCATTAATTAGCTTATCGCCTGATGACACTATTAGTCAGGGGGGATGCACATTTTTAATTGTTTTACCTTCACTCAGTGGCAAGGTGAATGTGTCTTGGGTAAATGGAGTATATTACTTGCGCTCTCTTGTTGGTGCTCCGTATGAGTACGGTAAATGACGCTATATGGGGGCCGTTTTTTTCACAATTTGCGCACTATAACCATTCTCTTGTACGGGCAACTGGCAGGTGAATATCATCTCCATACACTGTTATCAAAAAGTACCATTTTAACCGATAGAAGGCATGACCAGATTGAGTTATCACGCCGCGCCCCTACTCATATTCAGGGTGATCGTGTCGGGAAGGGCGTTGCAAAGTGCCACAGCGTTTTGGCATCTATCGGGAGAGACGGCATAATAGCTCCTCACTGAGGAGACGTTATGAAATATATTGGAGCCCACGTCAGCGCATCTGGCGGGGTGGAAAACTGCATCGCCCGCGCCCAGGCCATCGGGGCCAACGCATTTGCGCTTTTTACCAAGAATCAGCGTCAGTGGCAGGCGGCTCCCTTGTCGGATACCTCCATCCGTGCCTTCAAGGCGGCCTGCGAAAAGGTCGGTTTTCTGCCGGAGCAGATCCTGCCCCACGACAGCTACCTCATCAATCTGGGTCACCCCGATCCCGATGGCCTCGCCAAATCCCGTGATGCGTTTCTCGACGAGATGAAGCGCTGCGAGCAGCTGGGGCTGTGTTATCTGAATTTTCACCCCGGCAGCCATCTCAAGCAAATTCCCGAGGCAGCCAGCCTAAAGCTGGTGAGCGAGTCCATTAACTGGGCGCTGGAGCGCAGTGAAGGGGTGACGGCGGTCATCGAAAATACCGCCGGGCAGGGGACCAACCTCGGCTGGTCGTTCGAGCACCTCGCCACCATTATCGAGGGGGTGGAGGACAAGAGCCGGGTCGGGATCTGCTTCGATACCTGCCACGCCTTTGCTGCGGGTTATGATCTGCGCACCGCCGAGAGCTGCGCCACTGTCTTTGCCGAGTTCGACCGCACGGTAGGTTTTCAGTATCTCAAGGGGATGCATATCAACGGCGCCAAGTGCACCTTCGGCAGCCGGGTCGATCGTCACCACAGTCTGCGCGAGGGGAATCTGGGGGAGGCGGTATTCCACCACATCATGAACGATGACCGTTTTGATCGCATTCCGCTGATCCTCGAGACCATCGACGAGTCCATCTGGGGCGAGGAGATCAGCTGGTTGCGCAGCTTGGCGAAGTGATACTCAGCGAGCAAATAAAAGGGAGGGAGCCATGGCTCCCTCTTTGCTTTGTACCTTTCAGCAGTTGGCGTGCCGGTTTGTTTGCGGCGTTATGATCGTGGGTTACTCCGCGCTGATCACCTCGGCATCGTTCAGCTGGGCCCGGCAGAAGTGGATAAAGTGACGCAGGGAAGCGGAGTGGTACTTCTGCTTGTGCCAGATAAGGGAGAGCTGGCGCGGGAAGCGGCGGGTGAGGGGCAGGGCTACCAGCCGGCCATCAGCCAGACGATCCGAGGCGGCGAGGCGGGAGATGAAAGAGATGCCGAGCCCCTTCTCCACCGCCAGCATCACGGATTCCAGGGTGTTGAGCTCAAGGCCTGGTTGCCAGTTGGGCAGGCCGGGCTGGATTTGGCGGATAAACTGCTCGCGGCTGCCGGATTGGGGCTCACGCAGCACCCAGGTCTCACCACCCAGCCGGGAGAGGGAGAGATCCACTTGGTTGGCCAGCGGGTGATCAGGGTGGGCGATCACCAGCATCTCGTCCTGCAGCCAGGGTTC
Organism: Aeromonas sp. SE22; assembly: GCF_038739755.1. Classification (NCBI taxonomy): domain Bacteria; kingdom Pseudomonadati; phylum Pseudomonadota; class Gammaproteobacteria; order Aeromonadales; family Aeromonadaceae; genus Aeromonas; species Aeromonas sp. SE22. Next base: position 34,416 of record NZ_JBCGFD010000020.1, on the reverse strand, counting down.
GGTGACGAGATCGGGATGGTGGTTTTCCCCCTCGATCAGTGCCATATCCAGCTCGAAGTTGGCGAGTGCGTGGCAGAGCAGATGGGTATTGTTGATGGTCACCTTGGGGGGGAGCCCCAGCTCCTGCTTGCTGGTGGCGAGCAGGGTGGGGAGCAGGTAGTTACCGATGGTCTGGCTGGCGCCAAGACGCAGCTGGCCGCTCGGCTCGGCATCGGCACGAAACAGGTTTTCGATATCCTGCATCCGGGTCAACAGCTCTTCGGCGGCAGGCTGTAGCAGGCGCCCCTCGTTGTTGAGCTGCAATCTGGGGTGGATGCGATCAAACAGCGGTGTGGCGAGCTGGCGCTCCAACTCCTGCAGTGACTGGGAGACGGCCCCCTTGCTCAGACAGAGTTCGTTGGCAGCCAGGCCAAGGTTGCCGTAGCGGGCGATGGTGGCGAACACCTTCAGCTGTTGCAGGGTCAGTTTCATCGTGTTTGGTAATCCTGAATGAGTGATTCAATTCATTTAGATATCGTAAACGATAAGGGGCCATTATCCTATCGCCATAGTCATCAATAGAAAGGTGTCATCATGATCGCAAGAACCCGTAAATCCCTGGCTGCCGCGCCAACCCCCATGGCGGGTCTGGCGCTGGGCATTGCCAGTCTCGGTTGGTGTTGGGAGAATGCAGGTCACTTCGATGGACGGATGCAGCTGCTGGGCGCCGCTATTGCCGCAGTGCTGCTGGTGATCCTTACCTTCAAGTTTTTGTTCCACCCGAACCTGCTGATGCAGGATCTGGCACACCCGGTAGTTGGTAGCGTCGTGCCGACCTATGCCATGGGCACCATGGTGGTCTCCAAGGCGCTCGGTATGCTTGCTCCGCAAGCGGGTGAAGCGCTCTGGCTGTTTGCCGTGGCTGTTCACCTGTTGTTCCTGGCTACCTTCATCTGGCATCGCGCCAAAGAGTTCGAGATCCACCACATGGTGCCGAGCTGGTTCGTACCGCCGGTCGGGATCATCGTGGCTGACGTTGCCTTCCCGGGCGGCCAGTTTGCGCCGCTGGCCAATGTGCTGCTCTGGTTCGGGGTCATCTGCTACGGTCTGATGCTGCCGCTGATGCTCTATCGCCTCATCTTCAGCCACGAAGTACCGGATGCAGCCAAACCGACCATCGCCATTCTGGCGGCGCCGGCAAGTCTCTCGCTGGCCGGCTACCTGACTGTCAGCCAGGATCCCTCCCTGCTGCTGGTGGCCATGCTGTTTGGTATCGCGATCCTGATGACCGGCATCATCTATCTGGCCTTCATCAAACTGCTGCGTCTGCCCTTCTCGCCGGGTTATGCCGCCTTTACCTTCCCGCTGGTGATCGGTGCCACCGCCCTGTTCAAAGTGGCTCATCTGGTGGAAGGGTTTGAGCAGAGCGCTCACTATGTCGAGCAGATCCGAATGCTGGCTCACTTCGAGCTGGGGGTGGCTACCGTCATCGTCGGTTATGTGGCCCTGCGTTACCTGATGTTTTTTCTGCCGCAGCGTGATACTGAAATGAACCACGGCATTGCCCGCCAGGGGGCTCATCGTTAAATCTTGAAGATGCGACATTGGAAAATGGATAAGCAGTGCGCTCTGGGAGCGACGGGATAAACGACCAGTCATACGATGGATGGACAAAGAGCCACCCGCTGGTTGTGTAATAGGTAAAATGCCCCGCCATGCGGGGCATTTTTTTACCTTTTCGCCACTTCTGTCGTACGAAACTTCCTATCGTGCGCGATATAGCGGATTTAACTGGTATTACCTGTCAGGGCGTCTACAATACACCACCTTTTTGACGTAAACCGTGAATCATGTCCCCCCAAGATCCCCTGTTCAACCCCGCTTTTGAAGTTCGTTTCCTTCACCCCCGTTACTGGTTCAGCTGGCTGGCACTCGGTGTGTTGATGGTGCTTGCGTTTGTTCCGGTGCGTCTGCGCGACCGGTTGGCCGAGGGGCTGGCCCCGCTGGTGTTTCGTATCTCGAAAAAACAGCTCTATATCGCCAGAACCAATCTGGAGATCTGCTTTCCGCACAAGAGTCCGGCCGAGCGCGATGCCATCGCATTGACCTCGATCCGGGTGGGGCTCAAGAGCCTGCTTGGCTTCGGCGAGTTCACCATGCGCAGCGAGCGTTATCTTCTGAGCCGGATGCAGGTGAGCGGTTGGGAGCATATCGAAGCGGAGCAGGCGGCCGGTCGGCCGGTGATCCTGGTGGTACCCCATACCTGGCCGGTGGATGCCGCCGGTTACTGCTTTACCCGTCGTGGCGTGCCCATGTGCACCATGATGAAGCGGGCGCGCAACCCGGTCTTTGACTGGCACCTCAACCGGGCCCGCGCCAAAAATGGTTGCCGCGTCTATGAGCGCAGCGCCGGCATCAAGGCGGTGATCCGTACCATCAAGAGTGGTCGCAGCTTCTTCTATCTGCCGGATCAGGATCATGGTCGCGAGAAGAGTATCTTTGCCCCCTTCTTTGGCCACTCGAAAGCCACCTTGCCGGCGCTGTCGCGGCTGGTGGAGGTGAGCGGCGCCAAGGCGGTACCGCTGCTGGCCTGCTATGACGAAGAGAATCACTGCTATCGGCTGGAGATTGAGGCACCGTTCGACAACTATCCAACCGCCGATGTGATGGCCGATACCTGCCGGATGAACGACACGGTGCAGCGGCAGCTGACCCGTCATCCCGGCCAGTACATGTGGTTCCTCAAGATCTTCGATACCCGCGAGGATCAGGAGGGGCTCGATGGCCTCTACGAGGCGGGCATCCAGCGCATTCGTCAGGGGCTCTCTCCTTACGCCTGAGTGCGCACAGCCTGGCGGCAGCTATTGCGGTCTGCCGGATAAAAATGGCCCTGAGAGGGCCATTTTTTGATCCCGAGTGGGATGGCCATCACCTCTGCGAATGGGAGCCAAGGGGCACAGGGTAGAAAAAAATGTCAGGATAACTACAATAACCGTTTGTTTTTCATGACTTGATGGCTGACATGTCCCCATTAGATCCGGTATTTGACACCACATTTCATCCCCGTCTGCTCCACCCCAAATGGTGGGGTAGCTGGTGTGCACTGGGGTTGCTCTCCCTGCTTGCATTCATCCCGGCGCGCGTGCGGGACGGCTTTGCCAATCTGGTGGCGCCCACTCTGCTGCGTTTTTCGAAAAAGCAGGCCTATATCGCCGATACCAACCTCAAGATCTGTTTTCCCGAGCTGGATGAGGCGGCTCGCGCAGCCCTGCTGCTTAAATCAATCCGGGTCGGCCTCAAGACCTTTATGGGCTTTGGCGAGCTGACCTGGCGTAGCTCGGCGCACCTGCTGCGCAACATCAAGGTGAGTGGCTGGGAGCATATCGAGGCAGAGCAGGCCGCTGGCCGATCGGTGATCCTGGTCGTTCCCCACACATGGGCAGTGGACATGCTGGGGCGCTACTTCCCGCTACAGGGGATGAGCATGTGCACCATGATGAAGAGCGCCAAGGATGAGGTGTTCGACTGGTATATCAACCGGGAGCGGGCCAAGGGGGGCAAGGTGTATGAGCGCAGCGTAGGCATCAAGCCGGCGATCAAGTCCGTGCGCGGCGGTGCCAGCTTCTTCTACCTGCCGGATCAGGATCATGGTCGGGAGGCGAGCGTCTTCGCCCCCTTCTTTGGCCATCCCAAAGCGACCCTGCCGGCGCTACCCAAGCTGGTGAAGCTGACCGGCGCCAAGGCGGTGCCCATCTTCGCCAGCTATGACGAGGATGCCGGCTGCTATCTGCTGGAGATTGAACCGCCGTTCGATCCTTACCCCACTGCGGATGCGATGGCGGATGTGGTCGCCATGAACCGCATGGTGGAACAGCAGGTGACTCGCCACCCCGAGCAGTACATGTGGTTTCTCAAGATTTTCGAAACTCAGGAGCATCAGGAGGGGCCGGATGGCCTCTATGAGGCGGGGATCCAGCGGATCCGTCAGGGATTGCCCCCCGAGCCCTGAGTTGAACTGGCCCGCTTGCGGGCCATTTTTGTTGCCGTGGCAAGCCCGTAGGGGAATTTTCAGTGCTGGGAGATGGACAAACAGCGGGCAGGCAGTGGATAACTGAGTGTCCGGACAGAAAAATGGGCAGGTGGACGTGCAACAGACAATTTTGCAACGGGCAGAGAGAGTGAAAGGGCGGTCATGAAAGTTCCAAATCGAATCCAACCCCTGGTTGATGACGGCCTGGTTGACGAGGTCATCAGCCGGTTGATGAGCGGCAAAGAGGCCGATGTCTACGTGGTGCGCTGCGGCGACGAAACTCGCTGCGCCAAGGTATACAAGGAGGCGTCCAAGCGCAGCTTCAAGCAGGCGGTGGTCTATCAAGAGGGGCGCCGGGTGCGCAACAGCCGCAGTGCCCGCGCCATGGAGAAGGGTTCCAAGTACGGCCGCAAGCAGCACGAAGAGGTGTGGCAGAGCACCGAGGTGGATGCCCTGTTCAAGCTGGCGGCAGCTGGCGTGCGGGTGCCCAAACCCTATGTCTGTCTCGATGGCGTGTTGTTGATGGAGCTGGTCACCGATGCCGATGGCAACGTGGCACCCCGCCTCAACGACGTGGCTCTCAGCCATGAGCAGGCGCTGGCGGATCACGCCAAGGTGATTGGTTATGTGGTACGCATGCTCTGCGCCGGTCTTATTCACGGCGATCTTTCCGAGTTCAACGTGCTGGTGGATGAGCAGGGCCCCGTGATCATCGATCTGCCACAGGTGGTGGATGCGGCCGCCAACAATCAGGCCAGAGCCATGCTGGAGCGGGACGTCAACAACATGCGCAACTACTACGGCATGTATGCCCCCGAGCTGCTCAAAACGAACTACGCCAGAGAGATGTGGGCGCTTTACGAGGATGGCAAGCTCACGCCCCAGAGCGAGCTGACCGGTCAGTACGAGGAGAGCCGGGAGGCCATCGATCTCGATGCCGTGCTTGACGAAATCGCCAGTGCCGAAGAGGAGGCTTATGCCCGTCAGGCACGGATGAAGGCAGAGCAGGAAGACAGCTACTGAGGGTTTGCCACTCTCGCCACCAGAGCGCCCTCGGGGCGCTCTTTTTATTGCTATCGGCTGGTTATGTTGGGGCGTGTTCTATCGGATGGGGCAGAGGGAATATCCGGTACACCGCCAACCAGCAGCGATCTCCCGGATGGAAGCGTCGCGCCAGCCATACTCCGCCTGCTTTCGCAATCACCCTGCGGGAGGCCTGATTCTGTTCGTCGCAGCTGATCAATACCGGCTTGTTCAAAATGTGTTGCTGTACCCAGCCAAGCAGCAAGCTCGCAGCCCCTTCGCCACGGCGGGAGGGACGGGTTTCGTAACCGATGTGGCCCAGCCACTGTTGGCTGGCCTCGTTGTCACCGTGGCGCAGGCGCAAGGTGGCGAGGATCTCCCCGGCATCGAGGGCAAAATAGGTGGTGGTGGTCGGATAGCCGCTGGGCAGGTTATGCCCTCTGGCATGATCCAGCAGCGCTTGTAGCCAGCTGTCAGGATCAAATTGCGCGACCTGATAGAGGGGCAACCCGGCGTCGGCACACTCGGCCACATAGTTGCGATAGGCGGCAGCATCAGTCAGGCGAGCCGGGCGGCATTCATAGCGGGTCGGCAGTGGCTGCACCTGTGCAGTGGGGGTTTCACCTGCCATTCAATCTGCGGCCACGACCGGCAGTGTCATGACATTGGCCTCCCGGCCGAGGTGAGCTAGCAGGCGGCGCACATCGTCGAGGCGGATAATCAGGGTGGCGGTATTGACCAGCGGATGGCACTGCATCTGCTCCGCTTGCCAGATGGCCTCGTCCACCACCAGCTCTACCGCGTTTTCCCTGTCGCGCACCATGGCGAGCAGGGTGACCGAACCCGGTGTAAGGCCAAGTACCGCCTCGAGCCGCTCTGGCGAGCCAAAACTCAGCCGCTTGACGCCAAGGGCGGCAGCCAGTGCCTTGAGATCGACCCGGCTCTCTTCAGGGGTAACCACCAGAAACAGCCGCTCGCTTTTCGGGTCACGCAAAAAGAGATTCTTGCTCTTGGCGGCAGGCAGGTCGGGCAGCAGCCGGCTGGCCTCCTCGCAGGTGAAGACGGGGGCGTGATCGATGCGCTGATAGGGAATGGCCAGCTGATCCAGCAGAGAGTAAAGCGCCACCATGACCTCCTGATATCGGGTGAAGAGTAGGGGGGATGAATGGCATCGCGAATACAGCCGCCACCGGCATTAGCTGCCATTCTGGCCGAGCTTACCAGTTTGCGGCGCGGCTCGCAGCTTGGTTAGGCCATGGTGGCTGGCGTGGCAATTGCAGCAAAGCACTGTATGAACGTACAATACTCCCATCTCCATGTTGATCCCGATGACTTGCATGACTGACCAACCGTCCATCCCACCCGTTACTCCGCCACGCGACGGCTTTATTCTGACCCGTCACGGGCGGGATATGCGCGGCCGCAACGGACATGGCGAACGCACCGAGATTGTGATGTGGCTCTGGAGCGAGCAGGGGGCGGTGCGGGTGGTAGTGCCGGGGCAGGAGCCGGTTTTCTTTCTGCCGCAGAGCCATATGGAAGAAGCCGCCGAGCTGTTCAAGGGGGCCGGGGTGAGCGGGCGGTTTCGCCGCCTGCCGATGCACACCTTCGATGGCCGCGCCGTGGTGGGCTGCTACTTTGCCACCTTGAGTGCCTTTCACCGCGCCATCGAGCTGCTGCTCATCCGTGGTCTGGAGCACTTCGAGGCGGATATCCGGCTGCCGGAGCGCTATCTGATGGAGCGTTTCATCACCGCCGGCGTGCGCTTCGAGGGGCGCACCCTCAAGAAAGGGGGCAAGCACGGCTACTGGGAGGTGAACGAGGCGCGCTGCGCACCGCAGGCGGTGACGCCGACCCTCTCCTGGGTGTCGCTGGACGTGGAGTGCGCCATGGACGGCGCGCTCTTCTCGGTGGGGCTCTACAGCGAAGAGGATGCGCGGGTCATCATGATCGGTACGCCGGAGGCCGACGCCGACAGCTGGAGTACCCGGGTCGAATGGGTGACGGACGAGAGCGCCCTGCTGAGTGCGCTGGAGCGCTGGTTTGTGCGGCACGACCCCGATCTGGTTATCGGCTGGAACGTGGTCAACTTCGACTTTCGCCTGCTGCTGCGCCGCGCCGAGCTCAACAAGCGGCGGCTGCGGCTGGGTCGTGGCCACGAGCTCTGTTTCTGGCGCTCATCGCGCAACGACCCCCAGACTGGCAACGTTATTATCCCCGGGCGCATGGTGCTAGATGGCATCGACACCCTGAAAAGCGCCACCTGGCAGTTTGCCAGCTACAGCCTGGATGCGGTGGCGAGCGAGCTGCTTGGCCGCGGCAAGGATATCGAGGATGTGGCCAACCGGGGCGAGAAGATCACCGAGTTGTTCCACTCCGACAAGGAGGCGCTGGCCCGCTACAACCTGGAAGATTGCAAGCTGGTGTGGGAGATCTTCGATTTTTGCCACCTCATCCCCTTTGCCATCGAGCGTGCCTCACTCACCGGCCTTGAGCTGGACCGGGTGGGGGGCTCGGTGGCGGCGTTTACCAACCTCTACCTGCCGCGGCTGCATCGCGGCGGCTACGTGGCCCCCAATCTGCCGGCCGACGGTGGGCTGGCGAGCCCCGGCGGCTATGTGATGGACTCCAAACCCGGCCTCTATCGCCACGTGCTGGTGCTCGATTTCAAGAGCCTCTATCCCAGCATCATCCGCACCTTCTGCATCGACCCCATGGGGCTTATCGAGGGGCTGCAGCATCCTGAGCACGCCATTCCGGGCTTTCGCGGCGCCCTGTTCTCCCGCGAGCGGCACTTCCTGCCGGATCTCATCGCCACCCTGTGGGCGGCGCGGGATCGGGCCAAGGCTGCCAGCAACAAGGCGCTCTCCCAGGCCATCAAGATCATCATGAACTCCTTCTACGGGGTATTGGGCTCAGGGGGCTGCCGCTTCTACGACCCGAGGCTTGCCTCCTCCATCACCCTGCGCGGTCACGGCATCATGCAGCAGACCCGGGAGTGGATCGAAGGGGAGGGTTTCGAGGTGATCTATGGCGACACCGACTCCACCTTCGTGCACCTTGGCAAGGAGACCAGTCCCGCACAGGCGGACGAGATTGGCCGGCGGCTGGCAAAGATGATCAACGATAACTGGGCCGCACTGATCAAGCGCGAATTCGACCTGCCGAGCTATCTGGAGATCCAGTACGAGACCCACTATCGCCGCTTTCTGATGCCCACCATCCGCGGGCTGGAGAAGGGGAGCAAGAAACGCTACGCGGGGCTGGTGGCTGGCAAGGAGGCGGGGGCAGAGGAGCAACTGGTGTTCAAGGGGCTCGAATCGGTGCGCACCGACTGGACGCCCCTTGCCAAGGCGTTTCAGACCCGCCTCTACGAAATGGTGTTTCACGACCAGGATCCCGGCAGCTATGTGCGTACCATGGTGGACGAGACCCGAGCCGGCCAGCACGACGAGCTGCTGGTCTATCGCAAGCGGCTGCGTCAGAAGCTCGAGGAGTACCAGAAGAACGTGCCACCCCATGTGCGGGCGGCGCGTCTGGCGGATGAGGAGAACCTGCGCCGCGGTCTGCCCCAGCGCTATCAGCATCGGGGCTCTATCGCCTATCTGATGACCCTTAATGGCCCCGAACCGCTGGAGTACCGGCGTACTCCCATCGACTACGAGCACTATATCGACAAGCAGCTCAAACCCATTGCCGATGCGATCCTCCCCTTTGTCGGCGAGTCGTTCGAGCGGATCTGCGGCCAGCAGCTCGATCTTTTTTAGGGGTCATTTGCCTCTTTTTTTGTCGGGTACTTTACTTTTCCAGGATACTGTATAAAAATACAGTTATTCATCATGGAGAAGTATCCTATGCGTCTGGAAATCATCATCGACAAAAAACATCAGATCCCGACCTCCACCATGGAAGCGCTGCGCCAGGAGCTGCTCAAGCAGCTGGGCGAGAAATTCCCCGATCTCCATGTCCGCGTCGCCCCGGGCAGCAGCATGTCCCTGACTGTCAGCCGCGCCAGCAAGGAGGACAAGGAGCTTGCCGAGGCTATGGTGCAGGAGGTGTGGGAAAACGCAGACAGCTGGATGCCGGAAGAGAGTCTGGCTTCCTGAAAAGGCTTATCACGGGTGGATTTGACAGCAAAAACGCAGCCCATTGGCTGCGTTTTTGTTTTGGTGCCGGACGAAGGGCGAGCCGGAGCGGATGTTTTCAGAGTTGACGCTTGGTGCTGGCTGAAACTCAGAGCCCTGCCCAGCTTTTGAGGCTCTGTTGCTGAACGCGGCGGTCTGCCTCGCTGATCTCGCCTTTGGCGCGCAGATCCTTGATGGCAAGCGGCAGGGCGGCCCGAACCTCGTCGCTGCTCATCCCCGCCTTGAGGGCAGGGTGGTAGGCGAGCTTGAGCAGCACATAGTCGAGGCCGGTCAGGAAGCTGTCGATGCTGTTGTCATTGAAGATGGAGGGAAACACCTTGTCCGAGTCGTTGGGCAGCCCCATCACCTGGGTAAACTCCTCCACTACGCAGTCGAGAAAGCGCCCCTTGGCGCGGCTGTAATCAACCGGAATGATGATGGTGGCACTGCTGATCTCGTGCTGCTTGTTGGTCGCAAAGTGGCCGATGCAGAGCCCCTCCTTGAGCGCGGCGTTGACCGAAGGTGCGTTGCCCATGGTGCGCTTGGCCCAGCTTTTCATCCGCTGGTAGTCGGTCATGATGAGGGTGAGGTTGGGTTTGCTGGTCACCATGCTGATAGGGTGGCCGGTGATGCGGGCGAGGTGGGCGGCTTGTACCTTGACCACCTCCGCCTGCAGCGGCTTGTCCCCCGACTCGTTGATGAGCTGCAAGCGCACCGGTTGCTGCCAGCGGGTGAAGCGCGGGTGAGCGGTTTCGTGATACTCCCGCTCCATGGCGATGGCCATAAAACTCTCGGTGAGATAGCTGTCGCTCTGCCAGCGCTCTGCTCCTTGTGAGAAGAAAGAGCAGAGTGTGAGCAGGGCCAGCAGCCCGTGTGACATGCCCCGGGGACGGACAGCGCGGCACAAATTGGCAATCACCACATTGGCGATAAAGTGCGGGGCGCTAAAGGGGATAGCGGCAAATGACATGTTTCCTCCTTGAAACCACTGCCAACCTAGCGATTGGCCTTATCGATATCGCGCCAGGTGAGCCAGAGCCTCAGATCAAACTCCAGTTGATGATAGTCGGGCTCCATATGCTGGCAGAGCTGATAGAAGCTCTTGTTGTGATCCTTCTCTTTGATATGAGCCAGCTCGTGCGCGACGATCATCTTGAGAAAGGGGGCGGGTGCCTCCTTGAACAGGGCGGCGATGCGGATCTCGTTCTTGGCCTTGAGCTTGTTGCCCTGTACCCGGCTGATGTAGGTATGCAGGCCGAGGGCATCCTTGATGACGTTGATCTTGCCGTCAAACACCACCTTTGACAGGGGCGCAGAGCTTTTGAGGTAGCGGTTTTTCAGCTCCATGGTGTAGGCGAGCAGCGCCTTGTCGCTCTGGATCTGGTGGCTCTCCGGATAGCGCTTGGCCAGCATGTCGCCAAGTTTGCCAGCCGCGATCAGCTGTTGCACCTGTGCCTTGAGCGCTTCGGGATAGCCCCCGAGATAGGTCAGTTCCGCCATGTCTGTCACCCGTTACATCCAAAAGTGGGCCATTGTAGTCATCGCGGGCCTGCTTGCCTACCGGTGAGGAGTGAGGGGATGGAAAAAGGGCGGCCAAATGGCCGCCCTTTGCGTCTCTGCTCTGGTTAGCGGCGACGATAGAGACCCGGATCCACCTCTTCATAGTGGCTGGTCAGGTATTGATAGAAGGCGAGATGGGAGGGCGAACTCGGCTTTTTCAGCTCTTCGCTCACCCGATCCGGCTTGGCGATGATGAACTTGGGGTTCTGGCGCTGGATGTCCGCCAGCACGCGAGCCCGCACGTCATAGGGCGGGTTGACGTTGGCAAAAAAGAGATAAGCGGAGGCCGGCTGACGATCGGTCCAGAGATAATATTGCGGCTGGATACCATCGACCCAGATCTTGTCGCCCGGGCTGGTCTCGGCCTTGATGCGATCGACCCGCACCTGCGCGGCCGGGTTGAAGGGGCGCCCCTTGATTGTTCCTTCCCAGGCGTTGTTGATCATCAACAGCAGCATGGCCAGGGTGGCGAGCCAGGGGGTGGCGCTGCGCACATCCCAGGCGCGCCACAGGGGCACCAGAATGAGTACCGGCAGGGCCCACAGCAAACTGGTGCCGAGCACCTCGTTAACCCGCTCGAGGGACCACTCCTTGGTGCTCCAGCCGAAGACCAGCTGCTGGGCCAGCAGCCAGCTGGCAGTCAGCACCACCAGCGAGATGCAGAGCAGGCCGAGGGTATCGGCCTTCTGCTCGCTGCGATCCAGCAGTACTGCCAGCGGCAGCAGAGCCAGCTGCAGATAGAGCACATCGTAGTGATCAAACACATGGCCGGAGACCGAGTTGGCGATCAGGGTAAACAGCACGCCAAACAGGGTTGCCAGCAGGGCGGGCAGATACCACTCCTGACGGCGGCTCAGCATCAGCAGGATGAAGGGGGGCAGCAGCATTACCAGACCGGTGCGCAGCAGGCCGACGGCACCCACCATGGGGGAGAAGCCGTTGCCGTAGCTCCCCTCGAAGAAGATGTCGAAAGCGTAATATTTGAACGCTGCCAGCAGATCGTGCTGCTGGAAGTAGCCGTAGAGGGGGCCGCCAATCAGCGCCAGACCGAGCAGGCTGGAGACGAGCAGCAGGATGGCGTCACGCCACTTCTCGTGCAGGCACCAGTGGCAGAACAGCACCAAGTACCAGGCCCCCCAGAAGGCGCCGTTGTTGGTACGCATCCAGGCGACGATGGCAAAGGTGAGGGCCGCCACCAGCGCCGGCCACCAGCGAAATCCCTTGTCCAGCAACAGGGTAATGAAGGCCCACTGGGCGATGAGGGCGAGGTGGAAGGTCCAGTCCTCGGTCATGTTGCCGTAGTAGTAACGGGTACCGTAGAGGGCCAGCAGTGCCAGCATGGCGCCAAGGCGCGCCCTGACCGAGAGGCCAAGCTGGGAGAAAGCTTGCCAGCTGGCCATCAGCCCGAGCCAGCAGAGCACCCACTCCAGCGCCCAGATCCCGACAAATCCACCCAGACCATACCCCAGCGCATCGAGGGCGAAGATCATCGGCCCCTTGATATCGATCATGTCGCGATAGAGCACCCCCCCTTCACTCCACATTTTGCCCATGACGGCAAAGAGCGAGGCGTCAAACCCCGGCGCCATGGCATGAACGAGCGGGTTGCGCAGGCAGAAGAGCAGCGCCAGCAACGCGGTCAGCAAGATGGCTGTGGGCTTGATGGCCGGATTGACGCGGGGGGGAGTGAAACGGATGGAATGATTCATGAAGTAGCCTGTTCCTGCAGCTGGTCTTGAAAGCGGGCCTATCTTGCCGAGCCCGCGCGGATGATGCAATGGTACAGGCCCATCCGGGGCAAATATTGTCGAAAAAGAGCGGTTTCAGAGACGAAAAGTGCCTATCTGCCCGATATGGATGCAGACAGGCACATCGAGGGGCCTTTACGGCAGGTACTCGACTCGCGGTGGCATGGCCCGCAGCTCCGGCTGATGGCGGGCCCAGCGGATAAAGGCATCGGCTAGCGTGATGCCAAGCTCCTGATTGTGCTGGGTCAGGGTGCGAGTCAGCGCGGTGTAGCCCTCCTTGCCGGAGGCGGTATAGGCGCTCGATACCCCGCGATAAACCTGGTCGGATTTAACCGGTTGCCAGCAGTCTGGCGCAGGCTCCCACTCCAGACGGGTAATACGCTGACCTTTGGGCTGATCGGCCTGGTAGGTGAAGCGCACCCCGGCGGTGTAGGGGAAGCTGCCGTTGCCATTGCCGACCACGCCATTATTGGTGGCGTTGTCGATGGCATTCTCCAGCGCTTCCGCCAACTCGTGGCCGTGTACCCGATAGAGGGTGAGGGGAATGGCAAAGGGGAGCTGGCGACCGGCGATATCGGCCTCGCTCAAGGGGCCCGGCTCCAGCGAGCAGCGCACGCCACCAGCGTTGTGCAGGGCAAAATCGACCTCGCCCACCTGTTCCCGGGCCGCCATCAGCATGGCATGGGCTACCAGCGGTGCGACATGGCTGCCGTGAGGCAGGTTGGCATCCGGCAGGCGCTGATGGGGGAGCGGGGTATCGAGTCTGGTGACGATGCGCTGGGTCATGGTCTCGATCTCCGGCCGGTAGCGTTTGGCCAGATGCTGCTCCAGCCTGGCATCCGGTTCGCAGAAAGTGAGTCCGGCTGGCGGCGTGGAGCCGAACGGCCAGGGTTGCCAGGGGAGCCACTCCAGCTGGCCGTGGCTATCTGCCACGCGGCCAGCTTCATCGAAGGTGAGCTCGCAGACGCCAAGGCAGAGGGCACTGTGGCCCGCATGCATGATGGCTACGCCATTGTGCATCAGGGGATAATCCCCTTCGCTTGGCAGACCCAGCGGAGCGAGATCCCCCAGCAGGCTGTGGGTATGACCGCCAACAATGAGACTGAGCTCGGGGAAGCGTTCGGCCAGCAGCTTGTCCTGATCCAGCCCGAGGTGGCTCAGCAGCACGATATGGTGGACCCCTTCGCCCTTGATCTCGCGAATGACCCGGGTCAGGGTCTCGTTCACCCCGTGGAAGCGGGTGTGGGGATCCGGATTGGCGATAGCCGCCATCTGGGCCAGCGTGATCCCGAGCAGGGCAAAGGGGACGCCATCGATGACCCGGCGATGCCAGGGCTGATGAGCGTCGTAGAGGTGGGGAATATCCCATAGGCGAAGAGGCGTATCGGCCGGCTCCTGACTGTTGTCCAGATTGGCCGCGAGCACCGGAAATTCGAGCTGGCGCAGAAACTCCACCAGCTGGCCATTACCCAGATCGAATTCGTGGTTGCCAATCACCATGGCATCGGGGGCCAGCATGGCGAGCAGGTCGGCGTTGGCCCGCCCCTTGAACCGGTTGAAATAGAGGGAGCCCTGAAAGGAGTCGCCGCCGTGCAGAAAAAGGCAGCCGCGACCTGCTGCTGCCGCTTGCGCGCGCAGTTGGGTCAGGCGGGTCAGGATCCGGGCATAACCGCCACACTGGGTGCGCCACTGGGACTCTCCGGCAGGGGTGAAGCTAATCGGCGCCCCATCGAAATGGGAGTGGCAGTCACTGAAGTGGGCAAGTTGAACCGTAATACTCATCTCGGTCCTCCTTTGGGGAAAAAGAGCACAGAGTCTACTGCAAAGGGGGGGAGAGATACCAGCCCGGCGCAGACCGGGCTGGTCAGCGATCAGGCCGGAACCATGATCTGGGTGGCGACGATCACCACCAGCAGGCCGACGGCCACTGGCAGCGAAGTGCGTTTGACCACTTCAAATGGCGAGAGTTTGCCCATCCCCGCACAGGCGACCACGACACCGGAGACCGGTGAAATGGTGCGGCCCAGGTTGGAGGCTTGCAGCATGGGGATCACCAGATAGGCCGGGTTGATGCCAAGGCTGGTGGCCAGATTGGGGATCAGTTCCACGAAGGCGTAGAAGGGGGCGTTGCCCGAGCCGGTGGTGAAGGCGGCCAGGGTGGTGATCACCACCAGTGACAGCATCATGATCATACCGCCCGAGCCCAGATCCTGGGCGTGGGCCAGCAGGGTATCGATAAAGCCAATGGTCATCAGACCCTGAGCGAAGACACCGGCACCGACCAGCAGCATCACCACGCCAGCAAAGGCATCGGCCATGTTGCGCCAGCAGACCTGCAGGCCATCCAGCAGCTCCTTGCCGTTGCGCAGGCGTACCAGCTCCAGCAGGCTGGCCAGTACCATGCACATGACGATGATGGTGACGATATCGAGCTGCGGGCCCCATTTGCCGTCAAACACCAGCACCCCGATGATGGGGGTGAAGGGGAGAATGGCGTAGAAGCCGGGCGCCGTAGTGATGAGGTCGCTCGGCGCGACCGGCTCGTTGTGCTCGCCGGATTTCTGATCGAGGTAGCGCTGCCAGAAGAAGTGGGTCACCGCCATGCAGGCGATGGCGACCAGCGAGATGGGCAGGGTCAGCTTGAAGGCAAAGTCCAGCAGCGGCATGTTGGCAGCCTGGGCTGCCATCACCACGTCACCGGAGGTAGGTGCCAGAATGATGGCGGCCGGCGAGGCGCACACGGCGGCCGCGGCGCCACGGGAGATCCCCATGTTGACCATCAGCGGGAACAGGGTCGCCATCAGCAGCACGCCCAGACCGGTGGCGGAGCTGACCGCCAGCGACATGGCGCAGGCCACCAGATAGGCGGCAACCAGCAGGATATAGGGGGATTTGATGATGCCGAGCGGTTTGCTGGCCAGCTTGACCAGAATGGTGTTGGCACCGATGTGGCTCATGTAGCCGGCGAAGCCGCACAGCACCATGATCAGCATC
Source organism: Aeromonas sp. SE22 (assembly GCF_038739755.1). Taxonomy (NCBI): domain Bacteria; kingdom Pseudomonadati; phylum Pseudomonadota; class Gammaproteobacteria; order Aeromonadales; family Aeromonadaceae; genus Aeromonas; species Aeromonas sp. SE22. The sequence goes on along the minus strand of NZ_JBCGFD010000020.1, from coordinate 18,958 downwards.
CCCAGTCCACCGCCACGATCGTTGAGCAGGAAGCGGACATATTCGAAGATATCGGTGGCGATATAACCGGTGCTTGTCACCTTGCTCGGCAGCACCGGCTTGCCCATCAGGGCCGTGACGACCAGCAGCAGCAAGCCGCCGCTCAGCAACACGCCTGTCGCTGAGTATCCTTTGAAGATGGCGCGCCCGACCACCAGAGTGACCAGGGTGCCGATGATGAGTTCCAGCATCTATTCCATTCCATTAAACAAGAGGGGTTCGGAGTCTATTCCTATAGAGGTAATTTGGCGATATGAAACTCAATGCAGTGTGAACCTAATCAACGTTTGGCCAGTTTTGCAGAATTAAAGAAGGGTAAAGGTGCTTTACCCTGAATTTTTGACGTAATAGCCTTACCGCCCTCAGGTTTTCTTTTGAGGCTTTTGTATGGTTTTTCGTCGTTTGTCAGGTGTTAAACGCTGGATATGGCTCCTTTGCTGGATGTTGCTGCCGCTGCCGGCCGTTGCCATGAAGAACGATGGATTTCATCAGACCGGCCCCCATCAGGCGGTCGCCATGCGGCGATTGATGGCTGCCCACTCCTACGGTGTGGTGGTGGTGGCCAGAGGGCAGGTTCCCCGTTATGCCGCTTTGGCATCGCGCATGAGTGAGGGGGAGTGTATGAATCGCAATGGCATCCGGGTGGACGGTGTGGCGGTGCTGGTGATCCCCCGGTTCTATCCCGGGGAGGGAAAACGGGGGCTTTGCGAGCTGTGGCTGAAAGAGGGGGCAGATCAGGACTTTTTTGCCAACCGTCTTAAAAATGATCAGTTCATTCAGATAGATGGTCACGATATCAATGTGAAAAACTACCACCTCAACTGGCTGCGCATCAGTCGCTCTGCCCAATAAAAATACAGATTTGGCCTTGTGCCATACTCTGCTCACGGAACCTGTGAGCGGGCTCTGATTTCTGGCCCATCATTGTGTTGCGCCATATCTTTGGCACACATAGGCTATAGACGTTATCTGTGTGGCGGCGCGTTTCCCCAAGGTCGGTACTTCGCCCGTGCAATCAAGGAAGGTAGTCTGGCATGGTCAGCAAGTTCTATGGAGTGGTAGTGGGGGTTGCGGCGCTGCTGTTGCCCCTGGCAAGTCAGGCGCAGCCAATCAGGCCGCAAGTGGTCCCCGAGTCCCGTATCAATGTTCGTTTTTATGAGGTCAGTGCAACTCAGCCAGATCAACTGGCCCAAGCTATTGCCCAGAGTGCACCCAAGGTGAACGGCAACCCCGTGCTTGGCAAGGCGAGTTATCAGCTCGATTGGCAACTTGAGACCGATCAGCTGCAGGGGCTTTGCCAGCTGAGCAGAGTCACCGTCACCACCCGTGCGACGGTTGAGTTGCCCCGCTGGCGCCAGAGTGAAAGTAGTGGTGAAGGTAAGAACAACTCCGCCGATCCGGCGCGCCAGCGCTGGGCTCGCTTGCTGGCCAGCATGTTCGACTATGAGTCCCGCTTCAAGGAGATGGTTCAGCAAGGTGCCAATCAGGTTGGCGGCGCCATTGCTGATTTGCCAGCTCACAGCGACTGTCAGGCTCTGCGTTATGCCGCCTGGGCGGCGGGGCAGGGAGAGTTGGTGAAGATCCGCAGCCGGATTGCCGATTTTCAGCGACAAACCCGTTATGGCGAGCAACTTGGAGTCCACTGGCCCAAGTAGTCCGGCTAATCAAGATATGCACAACATATAGAGAAAGGCCGTCCCTGTGGGCGGCCTTGTCGTTTCGGGCCGTTGGCATTATGCCAGCGCTTTGCCCTTGAGCAGCTTGCGTACCCAGTAGCGGGCCGGGTGGAGCGCTTCCAGCAGATCGGCTGCCAGCGGCAGCGGATCACCGCAGATCTCGCTGGCAAGCAGCTCGCCACAAAGCGGCGCCGAGCAGAGACCTCTTGAGCCCATCGCCCCCAGCACATAGAGGCCGGGGTGGCACGGTAGGGGGGCAGCACCTTGCTGATCGGTGTGCAGCCCGGCGTAGTGAGCCGCCAGGCTTGCCAATCTGGCGACTGGCCCCACCACCGGCAGGTGATCCCGGCTGGCACAACGCACCCCTACCCGAGCCTCATTGCCGCTGACATCCACCTCACCGGGCCAGCTTTGCTCCGGCAGGCAGGCTTGCAGCCGCGCCTGGTTCTCGCGCTGCTCTTCAGCGCGAAACGCAAGATTGGTCTGGTTGCGGCCATAGCTGGCGCCGATGCAGTGGTGATCGTTATGGGCTGGAGTGAGGTAGCCATCGTAGCAGAGCACGGTCTTGAGCCGGCTCAGGCTGGCTGAGGTCGGCACATGGCTCACCTGACCGCGCACCGGATAGAGCGGCAGCTCGGCAAAGGGGATGAGCTCAGGCAGCTTGTGTCCGGCGGCAACCACCAGATTGGGGGCTTGCCAGCGGCGTCCGTCACGGCTCTCGAGCTGCCAGCCATCCACCTGTTCGGCAATGGTGACCACCTCGGTGTTGAACACTACCTCCAGCAACCCGCTGGCTTGTGCTTCCTTGATGGCTGCGCGGGTGAGATCCGCCGGGCAGAGCCAGCCGCCCAGCGGGTAGCTGACGCCGCTGTGGCCGCAGGGCAGGCCGACGACTTGTGCTACTTCCACGGTCGAGAGGGGTTGCATCAGCTCGAGCGGGAAGGGGCCCTGACTCATTTTCGCCAGCTTGGCGGCCGATTTGTCGTCATAACCGAGCTGGGTTACCCCGCACAGGGCAAAGGCGACGGGATGGCGCTCGGCCATTGCCAGCAGGCGGTGGCGGGCATAGCCAAAGGCGAGCGAATAGAAACGCGACAGCGCATCGTGCTCGCCGTTAAGCAGTGGATAGAGGGCTCCCTGGCGGTTGCCTGAGGCGCCGTTGGCTGGCTCGTCATCTTCACAGAGCAGGGTCACCTTGCGGCCACGCTCTACCAGAGAGAGCGCCGTCATGGCCGAGGCGATGCCGCCGCCAATGATCAGTACCTCGCCATCCCTACCTGCCGGGCGTGCATACCAGGGGGCAATGGTCTGTTGCGGCTGCTTGTCGGTGCGCTCACCCGCCAGCATCTCCCGCTTGCTGCCGTGCCCTTTCACCTTCTTCATGGCAAAGCCTGCAGCAATCAGGCCGCGGCGCACGAAGCCGGCACAGGTGAAGGTGGCGATGGTGGCGGCAGGACGGGCGAGGCGAGCCAGGCCGTCGAACAACGCTTGCGTCCACATCTCGGGGTTCTTGGCGGGGGAAAAGCCATCCAGATACCAGGCATCCACCAGCCCCTCAGCGTGGTGGGGCAGTTGCGGCATCATATCCTTGATATCGCCCAACCAGAGATCGAGCCGGATCCGGCCACCGGCAAAGATAAGACGATGACAGCCGGACACCGGGATGGGCCACTGCGCGATGAGCGCCTGGCTCAAGGAAGAGAGCTCGGGCCATGCGGCCAGCGCTTTGCGCAGATCGCTCTGGGTTAGGGGGTATTTTTCGAAACTGATGAAGTGAAGGCGAGAGCCGTTGCCGGTTTGGGGCGCCTGTTCAAGAAAGGCTGCCATTGTCGCCAGAAAGTTAAGACCTGTGCCGAAACCTGTCTCACCTATCACGAAAGTGTCACGATCGTGGTGCAAAAATCGCGCTGGCAGCCGGTTTTGCTGCAAAAAGACATAGCGCGTTTCAGCTAGACCGTTATCATTGGAAAAGTACACATCCCCGAACTCACTGGAGACTGGAGTTCCCGCCTCGTTCCAGTCCAATCGGGCATGATGTAAGGATGTTTGACTCACGTTTTCCTCGGCTCGCGTCACAAAAACGCGGGCATTCTACGTGAAAGCAGACCAGTTTGGCAGCCGAAAGCGGGTAGACTTGGCGCCAGTTTTTCCAGACGAGATGAATTAATGAGAAGAGCAGTGATCACCGGTATCGGCGTCATCTCCAGTATCGGCAACAACAAGGAAGAAGTGCTGGCCTCCCTGAAAGCAGGTAAATCCGGCATCACCTATTCCGAGCAGTTCGAGCAGCACAACCTGCGCAGCCGTGTCTGGGGTAATATCAAACTCGAGCCGTCTGAACTGATCGACCGTAAAGTCATGCGTTTCATGGGTGACGCTGCGGCCTACGCCTACCTCTCCATGCAGCAGGCCATTGAAGATGCCGGTCTGGCGCAAGAGCAGGTCTCCAACGAGCGTACCGGCCTGGTGGTCGGCTCAGGTGGTGCTTCCGGCAAGAACACCTCGGAGTCTGTGGACATCGCCCGTGAAAAAGGGGTCAAGCGTGTGGGCCCTTACATGGTGCCGCGCACCATGTCTTCGACCACCTCTGCCTGTCTGGCGACTCCGTACCAGATCAAGGGGGTCAACTACTCCATCAGCTCCGCCTGCGCCACCTCTGCCCACTGCATCGGTCACGCGCTGGAGCTGATCCAGCTTGGCAAACAGGATGTGGTCTTCGCTGGTGGCGGCGAGGAGCTGGACTGGTCCTCTACCATCCAGTTTGACGCCATGGGTGCACTCTCTACCAAGTACAACGACACGCCGGAAAAAGCGTCCCGTACCTATGATGCGAACCGCGATGGTTTCGTTATCTCCGGTGGCGGCGGCATCCTGGTGGTTGAGGAGCTGGAACACGCTCTGGCCCGTGGTGCTCACATCTATGCCGAGCTGACCGGTTACGGTGCTACTTCTGATGGCTACGACATGGTTGCCCCGAGTGGCGAAGGCGCGGTGCGTTGCATGAAGATGGCAATGCAGGGTGTCGGCAAGGTTGATTACATCAACACCCACGGTACCTCCACCCCGGTTGGCGATACCAAGGAGCTGGAAGCTATCCAGACTCTGTTTGGCGCCAACGGTCCCAAGATCTCCGCCACCAAGGCGATGACCGGTCATGCGCTGGGCGCTGCCGGCGTGCACGAGGCTGTTTACTCCCTGCTGATGATGGAGCACGGCTTTATCGCCCCCAGCATCAACATCGAGACTCTGGACGAGAAAGCGGAAGGTCTGCCCATCGTGCGCGAGTACGAAGAGGCCGAGCTCAACACCGTCATGTCCAACAGCTTCGGCTTTGGCGGTACCAACGCCTCCCTGGTGTTCAGCAAGTTCAAAGCCTGATCATCCGGTTGATATGAAAAAAGCGCCTCAGGGCGCTTTTTTTGTTTTCGTGATCTGCCATCACTCATTGCAGAGCAGAGCAGAGCAGAGCAGAGCAGAGCAGAGCAGAGCAGAGCAGAGCAGATGGTTGGTGTCAGGTGAGGTCACACCAATGAGCCAGCTCCGCATCTTGGGAGAAAGGCAGATAGCAAGAAGGGAGCCTGAGGCTCCCTTCTTTGTTAGCGGTAACTTGATGGCTGCTAGAACCAGAAGCCGATGATAAAGGAGCCTGCCAGCGTCAGCATCACGTTTGCCACCGCATAGGTACCTGCGTAGCCAAGCGCCGGAATGGAGCTGTTGGCGGCCTCGTTGACCACATCCATGGCGGGAGCGCAGGTACGGGCACCTGTGATGGCGCCGAGCAGCAGTGCCGGGTTCATCTTCAATACCCAGACCCCGAACAGGTAGCCGACCAGTACCGGCAGGGTGGTGACCAGCATACCGGAGAAGAGCACCACGGCACCCACTTCGCTCAGGTGGTCCAGAATGCCACCACCCGCCTTGAGACCAGTGCTGACCATAAAGACCGCCAGACCAAGATCCTTGGCCAGTCGCAGGGCGCCCGGGGGCACGTAGCCGACCGTCGGGTGGTTGGCCCGCAGATACCCCATCAGAATGCCTGCCAGCAGCAGACCGACCGCGTTGCCGAGGCCAAATTCAATCTGGCCGAACACCAGCGAGACGGAACCGATCAGCAGCCCCAGCACAAAGAAGGTGGTGAACGCCACCAGATCCGTGGTCTGGCTGTGGATACTGATAAAGCCGATCTTGTTGGCCAGCAGTTTGACCCGCTGTTTTTCGCCGCTTATCTGCAGCACGTCGCCTTTTTGCAGCATGATGTTGCGATCGAACGGCATCTCGATTTGGGAACGCACCACCCGGTTGAGGAAGCACCCCTTCTCGGTCAGGTTGAGTTCCACCAGATGACGGCCGACCACGGAATCGTTCTTTACCACGATCTCTTCGGTGACGATCTGCAGGTCGAGCAGGTTGCGATCAAACACCTCTTTACCGTTGCGGTAGTTGACGTCCAGCTTCTCGTGGCTTTCGGGATAGCCCACCAGCGCGATCTCGTCCCCTTCCTGAATGACGGCATCGCCATCGGGACTGGCGAGAATGCCGTTGCGGCGGATCCGCTCCACATAGCAGCCGGTGTGGGGATAGATGCCGGTCTCACGCAGGGTGCGGCCGCCAATCCATGCTGCCAGCTCGGGGCCAACCCGATAGGCGCGGATGATGGGCAGGTAGGTCTTGCGACTGTCGCTGTCGGAGAGACCCCGCTCACGGGCAATTTTTTGCGCCTCGGTGTTGAGATCGAGCCGTGCCAGCGACGGCAGGTAGCGCACTACCAGCATCAGGCCGACCAGACCCACCAGATAGGTCAGGGCGTAGCCGATGCCCATGTTGTCGAGCACCGCCTGCATATCGGTCTGATGGGGCAGGTTGAGCAGGCCACTGCGCAGGGCATCCTGGGCACCGACCAGCGCAGGGGTCGAGGTGAGCGATCCCGCCAGAATGCCAGCCGCCATCCCGGGCCCCAGATTGAAGAACTTGGCCAGCCCTACCGTCAGGAAGAGAGCGGTCAGCAGGATCACCAGGGTCAGGGTGATGTAGTGGATGCCATCGCGCAGGAAGACGCTGAAGAAGTGGGGCCCGGCTTCGATCCCCACGCAGAAGATGAAGAGCATGAAGCCGACATTCTCGGTCGTGGCGGTGAACTCGAAGCCCATCTGGCCAAACAGCAGGGCGGTAAACAGCACACCTATGGTGTTGCCAATCTGAAAGTTGCCAATCCGTACCTTGCCAAGCAGCAGGCCAAAAGCCAGCACCACGAAGAGCAGCAGGGAGTCGCTTTGATGTAGCAGTGTCACAAAGTCTATGGTCATGCCCGGAAAAACCGAGGAAAAAAGTGGGGCCGATATTGTGCCGGATCTATCCCCAATAAAGAAGCGCAAGGGGCCGATTAATCGAAAGGGATCTCGCACTATTTCGAGGCGATAGGGGGGCAAGGGGGAAAAAGAGGGAGCTTATTGCTGTGCCCCTCAGTGTCAATTAGTGAAAAATGCTGGTGGCCTCGCTTGGGGGATGGCAGAGGTAAAAACTTTAGATTCTGCTGCCACAACGCTTGATCGAGATCAGTTTCAGAAGATTCAACCAGCGGGATCAGAGGGTGGGCACGAGGTGAAACAGGGGATGATTTGCCTGTTCGCCCAGCCTGACTGGCCTGGCAAAAAGATATCTCGAGAAAGGTTCAAAAGACCCCTTTTGCGCCACTGACCAGAGATGCGTAAAAACAGCATAAAATCAGGTTTCGTTGCAAAACCGCTCCTGAAAAGCCGGGGTTGCCAGCTATCCCGCGTCCCGACAGGGATTGCGGCAGTTACCCACAGAATCTGTGGATAACCCTGTTTATGAATCTTGTTCATCGGCCGGAAAGCCGCGTCACGACTGGGCTGCAAGTGCTGTTCAAAAAATACCGCATAAAAAAACTTGCTATAAAAATCAAATAGTTAGATATGGCAGAAGAAAACTCTGCTAGGGGGAGCGCGGGAGGAAACGGGAAACGGATCCGCAAACGGGATCTTGTGCATTAAAAAAAGCTGGGGAGGGCACTAAAGTGGATAACTTGCACCGATATGGTGAGGAATTGGCTCCCCCGACTGGACTTGAACCAGTGACATACGGATTAACAGTCCGCCGTTCTACCGACTGAACTACGGGGGAACATCAGGCAAGGAGGGGCATCATACAGAAGGCGCCGGAGAGGGTCAAGCCGTTCGCGCCACCGCAAGCGAGTGTACCGCCGGGAAGCACTCGGTTACACTGCGCTACTTGCTGTTTTGTGTCGGGAGTCTTCATGAGCAAACTGTTCAAACTAGCCAGCCAGTTTCAACCCGCCGGGGATCAGCCCGCTGCAATAGCCAGGCTGCTCGATGGCATCGAGTCAGGGCTGGCCCACCAGACCCTGCTCGGGGTGACCGGTTCAGGCAAGACCTTCACCATGGCCAACGTCATCGCCACCCTCAATCGCCCGACCATGATTTTGGCCCCCAACAAGACCTTGGCCGCCCAGCTCTACGGCGAGATGAAGGAGTTCTTCCCCGACAATGCGGTGGAGTATTTCGTCTCCTATTACGACTACTACCAGCCCGAAGCCTATGTGCCGACCACCGATACCTTCATCGAGAAGGATGCCTCCATCAACGATCACATCGAGCAGATGCGATTGTCGGCCACCAAGGCGCTGCTGGAGCGGCGCGACGTGGTGATCGTCGCCTCGGTGTCGGCCATCTATGGTCTGGGGGATCCGCAGGCCTACCTCAGCATGATGCTGCATCTGAAAGTGGGGGATGTGATCAACCAGCGGGATATCCTGCGCCGGCTCGCCGAGCTGCAGTACACCCGCAACGACATGGCTTTCCAGCGTGGCACCTTCCGGGTACGCGGCGAGGTGATCGACATCTACCCCGCCGAATCGGACAAGCTTGCCCTGCGGGTAGAGCTGTTTGATGAAGAGGTGGAGCGCCTCTCTCTCTTCGACCCGCTGACCGGCGCCATTGAGCAGACGGTGGTGCGCTACACCATCTATCCCAAGACCCACTATGCCACCCCGCGCGAGACCATCCTCGGCGCCATCGAGCACATCAAGGAGGAGCTCAGAGGGCGTCGCGAACAGCTGATGTCACTCAACAAGCTGGTGGAGGAGCAGCGCATCAGCCAGCGTACCCAGTTCGACATGGAGATGATGCAGGAGCTGGGTTACTGCTCCGGCATCGAGAACTACAGTCGCTACCTCTCCGGCCGCGCGCCGGGGGAGCCGCCGCCCACCCTGTTTGACTACCTGCCGGGGGATGGCCTGCTCATCATCGATGAATCCCACGTAACCGTGCCGCAGATCGGCGCCATGTTCAAAGGGGACCGCTCCCGCAAGGAGACTCTGGTGGAGTACGGTTTCCGGCTTCCCTCGGCGCTCGACAACCGGCCGCTCAAGTTCGATGAATTTGAGGCGCTGATGCCGCAGACGGTGTTTGTCTCGGCGACCCCCGGCCCCTACGAGCTGGAGAAATCCGGTGGCGATGTGGTGCAGCAGGTGGTGCGTCCCACCGGCCTGCTCGATCCCGAGGTGGAAGTACGGCCAGTCAGCACCCAGGTGGACGATCTGCTCTCCGAGATCCGCAAGCGGGTTGCCGTGGAGGAGCGGGTGCTGGTCACCACCCTGACCAAGCGAATGGCTGAGGATCTGACCGAATATCTGGCGGAGCACGGGGTCAAGGTGCGCTACCTCCACTCCGACATCGATACTGTGGAGCGGGTGGAGATCATCCGTGATTTGCGTCTCGGCAAGTTTGACGTGCTGGTGGGGATCAACCTGTTGCGGGAAGGTCTCGACATGCCGGAAGTGTCGCTGGTGGCGATTCTCGATGCGGATAAAGAGGGCTTCCTGCGCTCCACCCGTTCGCTGATCCAGACCATAGGCCGGGCGGCGCGCAACCTCAACGGCAAGGTCATCCTCTACGGCGATACCATTACCAACTCCATGCAGGTGGCGATTGAAGAGACCGAGCGGCGCCGTGCCCTGCAGCATGCCCACAACCTCAAGCACGGCATCGTGCCCAAAGGGCTCAACAAGTCGGTGGGGGATGTGATGGACATGGGGGGAAGCCGTCCCACCGGCAAACCGGGCAAAGGGAGCCGCAAGGCCGCCGAACCGCAAGGGGAGTACCATGCCCGCTCTGCCAGCGAGATTGCCAAAGAGATCAAACGGATGGAGGAGCAGATGTTCCAGCATGCGCGGGATCTGGAGTTCGAGCAGGCGGCCGCACTGCGGGATCAGATCCAGCGGTTGCGCAGCGAGCTGATAGAGTCATGAGCACCAGACGCGGATTGCTCTGGCGGCGAGTACGCCGCCTCTATCAGGGCTTTTGCCATCCCGGTACCCCCTGGTGGGCCAAGGGGCTGGTGATCCTTATCCTGCTTTACGGCATCAGTCCGGTAGATCTGGTGCCGGACATGATCCCGCTTTTTGGCTGGCTCGACGATGCGACCCTGCTGCTAATTCTGCTGTGGGGTTGGGAGCGTTGCCTGCCGCAGCAGGTGCGCCACGAGCTGGAGGTAAAGCAGTAAGTCACACTCTCTGTCACCATTTTCCCGTTTGCTGAAGAAGCCAGTGCGGGCGGTACAGCAGGAAAAACGGTTTCATTTGGCTGAGGGGGTTGCGGGCTTAAAAAGAGGCCGGCCCAGCGATTGTGAGCCGACTGGCATTGGCGTAGACTCCACGCCGTTCACTTTACGAGTATGGAAAAATGGATCTGATCCTCTTTGCAATCGACTTTATTCTGCACGTTGACGTGCATTTGAAAGAGCTGTTTGAAAACTACGGCATCTGGGTTTACGCCATCCTGTTTCTCATCATCTTCTGCGAGACCGGACTGGTGGTGACCCCCTTCCTGCCGGGTGACTCCCTGCTGTTTGCTGCCGGTGCACTCACCGTGGGCAGCGTGCTGGATGTCCATACCCTGGCGGCCGTGCTGATCATCGCGGCTGTGCTGGGCAACGTGGTCAACTACACCATAGGTCACTTTTTTGGCGAACAGCTGTTCCGCAACCCGGATTCAAAAATCTTCCGCCGCGACTATCTGGAGAAGACCCACGCCTTCTATGCCAAACATGGTGGCAAGACCATCATCATTACCCGCTTCCTGCCCATCGTGCGTACCTTCGCCCCCTTCGTGGCTGGCATGGGTGCCATGACCTATCCGCGCTTCCTCGCCTTCAATCTGGTTGGTGGTCTGCTGTGGGTGCTGTCGTTTGTCTATGCGGGCCACTTCTTTGGCAACCTGCCGGTAGTGCGCCAGAACTTTACCCTGCTTATCTTCGGCATCATCGGCATCTCGCTGCTGCCAATGGTCATCGGGGCGATCAAGGCCAAGATGGGCGCCGCCAAGGCGTAACCAGCGGTCAGAAAGCATGAGAAAGGGGGAGCCATTATGGCTCCCCCTTTTTGTTGTTAACGATTTCTACGCCCATGCAAACGTCAGTTGCAGCAGCGTCCTTTCACCAGATTGCCGATGGCTACTACCACGAAAACCAGCAGATAGGCTGCGAAGATGGCGACCAGCCACTGGGGCATGGAGAAGTCGAAGAAACGCCAGCTGATCTCGGCACAATCGCCGTCCGGGAAGAAGAGCCAGGGGATCCACTGATCGAGGGGGGCCCAGCTCGGGAAGTCGGCAAACGGGCTGCAGACGTTGAACGGGGAGGGGTTCATCTGATAGTCGACGTGCTTGAGGGCCAGCTGGAAGCCACGGAAGGCGCTGTATCCCCACAGCAGCATGGCGCTCCAGCGCAGATACCACTTCTGCGGAGCGATGAGACCAACAAGACCGGCCGTGAGCACCCCCAGGGTGGCGAGCCGTTCGTAGACACACATGACGCAGGGGTGAAGCCCGAGCACATGCTGGAAGAAGAGGGCACACAGCTCAAGGAACAGGGCGGAGGCAGCGAGCAGCCCCCACGCCAGTCGATTGGCTGCCAAACGGCGCAGAAACTCGATCATCTGATTGATCTCTCAGAAAAAAATAGTGGCTGAATTAGAGCAGAGCGGACAGCAAAAGAAAAGGGTCCGCAGGGACCCTTCTCGATTAGGCACAACGGGTTCAGTGGAGTGCGGGCGCCACGGCGGCTGCACCCTCTGACAGCACCAGCCATCCCTGCTGATAGAACCACTGGGTGGCGGGGCCGAGCAGCAACTCGACCGCAAAGAAGCCGACCAGTCCCAGCACTAGGGTGTAGGGCAGCGCCATCCACACCATGCGGCCATAGGAGAGGCGCAGCAGTGGCGCCAGTGCCGAGGTCAGCATGAAGAGGAAGGCGGCCTGACCGTTGGGGGTGGCGACTGACGGCAGGTTGGTGCCGGTGTTGATGGCCACGGCCAGCAGATCGAACTGCTCGCGACTGATGGCGCCGTTGAGCAGGGCCGTTTTCACCTCGTTGATATAGACGGTACCGACAAAGACGTTGTCACTGACCATGGAGAGCAGACCGTTTGCCATATAGAAGAGGGCCAGCTGCTGCTCGGGTTCGGCCGAGAGCACCCACTGGATCACCGGTTTGAACAGCTGCTGATCGATGATCACCGCCACCACGCTGAAGAAGACCGCCAGCAGCGCGGTGAAGGGCAGTGCCTCTTCAAATGCCTTGCCCAGTGCATGCTCTTCGGTGATGCCGGTGAGCGAGGTGGCCAGCACGATGACCGAAAGACCGATGAGGCCAACTGCCGCCAGATGAAGGGCGAGGCCGATGATGAGCCAGACGGCGATCAGCGCCTGGACAATCAGCTTGGCCTTGTCCTGCGGGCTGCGCTTCGCCTCTTCATAACGGTTGTACTCCTCCATGATGGCGCGCACGTTGTCCGGCAGCAGGGTGCCGTAACCAAACCAGCGGAACCGCTCGACCACCACGCAGGTCAGCAGACCGCAGATGAATACGGGGAGGGTGACCGGTGCCATGCGCACCGCAAACTCGCCAAAGTGCCAGCCAGCCTGCTCGCCGATGATGAGGTTCTGCGGCTCGCCCACCAGGGTGCAGACGCCACCCAGGGCGGTACCGATGGCGGCATGCATCATCAGGCTGCGCAAAAAGGCGCGGAAGTTGTCGAGATCCTGACGGTTGAGTTCGGGCACCTCCTGATCCTGGGTATGGTCGTGGGGATTGCCAAACTCCTTGCCGGAGGAGACCTTGTGGTAGATGGCGTAGAAGCCGGTGGCGACGCTGATCACCACGGCAATCACGGTCAGGGCGTCGAGAAACGCCGACAGGAAGGCGGAGACCAGACAGAAGGAGAGGGAGAGCAGGATCTTGGAGCGCACCCCGATCAGCAGCTTGGTAAAGACGAAAAGCAACAACTGCTTCATGAAGTAGATGCCGGCCACCATAAAGACCAGCAACAGCAGCACTTCGATGTTGGCGACCAGCTCGTGTTTGACCTGTTCGGCAGAGGTCATGCCGATGAGCACTGCCTCGATGGCCAGCAGACCGCCGGGTTGCAGGGGGTAGCACTTGAGTGCCATGGCAAGGGTGAAGATAAATTCCACCACCAGTAACCAGCCCGCGCTGAAGGGGTCGAGATAGAAGGCGATCGGATTGATCACCAGAAACAGCAGAATGGCGCTTTTATACCAGTGTGGGGCATTGCCGAGGAAGTTCTTGGCAAATGCCTGCCCGAGGCTTATTGGCATGATGTTGGGTCTCTGGGTTGTTGTTGGGATCTTGCATCCATGCAGTCAATGATGGAGCGACCAGTACGTCCGGATGTTGACCTTTCATGAGTTGATGTCACGTGATTTTAATCAAAAAGCGGGCCGATTATAAATAAGAGCAGGCCGGAAGCGGTCTTGATGGTGGTTTAATAACCACACATTGAGCGGCTTCCCACTACAAGGGATGTGATTGAATACAAGTTATCAACAATATTTGTCCCGATGTGAGCAGAGGACTGACCTTCTGCTTGCCAGCCATCATCGCTTTGATATCATTCGTCAGCCTTTTTACGCATTACAACAGAGTCAATTCATGGTTATAAAAGCGCAGAGCCCTGCAGGGTTTGCCGAGGAATACATCATCGAGTCCATCTGGAACAATCGCTTTCCTCCCGGATCCATTCTGCCCGCCGAGCGTGAGTTGTCCGAGTTGATCGGGGTGACGCGGACGACCTTGCGTGAAGTGCTGCAGCGACTGGCCCGTGATGGCTGGCTGACCATCCAGCATGGCAAACCGACCAAGGTGAACAACTTCTGGGAAACCTCGGGTCTCAATATTCTGGAGACGCTGGCTCGTCTCGATCAGGACAAGGTGCCGGATCTGATAGCCCAGTTGCTCTCTGCCCGTACCCACATCTGCACCATCTTTATTCGCGGTGCGATCCGTCACAATCCGGAGCAGGCCGCCGAGATCCTGCGTGGTGCCGATGGGGTCGAGAACAACCCACAGGCCTATGCCGAATTCGATTATCGCCTGCATCACCAGCTGGCGTTTGCTTCCGGCAATCCGATCTACGCGCTGATCCTGAACGGTTTTAAAGGGTTGTATAGCCGGGTCGGTAGCTACTACTTCTCCGACAAGCAGGCCCGCGAGACCGCAGATGCCTACTACAAGACGCTGCTTGGTCTGGCCGAGACCAAAAACCATGAAGCCGTCTTTATGACAGTGCGTCAGTACGGTATCGAGTCAGGCAAACTCTGGACCCGCTTGCGTCAGGATATGCCCAACGATCTGTGTGACAACTGATCGTCAGCCGGACATTCAAAAACGCGCCATCGGGCGCGTTTTTTTATGCCATTGGGTCACGCCGCCAGCCGTTTTATGTCACAAGGCGCACAGGGTGAGGGCTGGTCTGGCCCGATAATGGCCATCTAATCGCTTGATCTGGATGGATATTCGGCCGAAAAAGTTGATCCAGCTCAAATGCTCCCTGCATTTATTACTTTGGTGGCATTGGACTCATACTCACATTGAGGTCAAATGGCCTCACGAGAGCGGAGCCTACATCCGCCAAAAGGAACACACCTTTCACTGGATGAAGGACACACAATGAGTCTTCTTGAACACACCATCTGGACTGTGCTGGGATACGGGGCCATGCCCTTTATCTTTCTGAGCGGATTCGTAGCCGTGGCAGTCACCTGCTGTGCGCTGCTCAATGCGTTCGGAGTCCAGTCCGCCGAGAAGTGAGTCGCTTCTTGATACCGCCAAATGCCAGTCTTCGGACTGGCATTTGTTTTTTCTGTCTTTTAAGGCACTTAAATCCAGGCCTGGGGGCAGAAAGGTTCGAACCTGCCACTGATTTTGATTACACTGACGGCCATATTTTCTACCCCCACTTGTCACAGGGTATTCAAGGTTTTTTATGGCTCTCAAGGCAACCGTATTCAAGGCCCAGATCAGCTTGTCTGATATGGATCGCAACCTCTATCAGGATTTCTCCCTCACGCTGGCGCGCCACCCCTCCGAAACCGACGAACGGATGATGATCCGGTTGGCGGCCTTTGCCTGGCACGCCGCCGAGCGGCTTGAGTTCACCAAGGGGCTCAGCGCCGATGACGAGCCCGAGCTCTGGCGCAAGAACTACTCGGACGAGATCGAGCTCTGGATTGAGCTGGGTCAGCCCGACGAGAAGCGGCTGAAAAAGGCCTGCAACCGCGCCCGCGAAGTGGTGCTCTATCTCTATGGCGGTCGCGGCACCAGCGTCTGGTGGAAGCAGAATCAGGGCAAGCTTGGCCTGCACGACAACCTCAGCATCATCGAGCTCTCCGAGAGCCAGACCCTGCCGCTTACCGAGATGGTGGAGCGCACCATGCAGCTCACCTGCACCATCTCGGAAGGACAGCTCTGGATCAGTAACGGCAGCAAAGAGGTAACCCTCGATCCGCAGCTGTTGATGGGCAAGCCTGCCCGCGAACTGTAACGGGATCTCCCTGTGCTCGGCGCCCTGCTCAATATCGTCATCCCTGTGTTTGCTGTGGTCGGGCTTGGCGCTCTTTATGGCCGATTGCGGCCAGAGGCTGCGCTCGGTTATGTCAATCGTGCCAATATCGAGCTGTTTACCCCGGCGCTGGTTTTCTCCGCCTTGGTCAAGTATCCGCTGGCGCTGGGGGAGCATCTGCCGCTCATCGCGGCCGGCGCGATGGTGATCCTGCTGCCCGGTCTGCTGCTCACGCTACTCAGGCTCAAGGGGATTGAACGGGCGGCGCTCATTCTGCCCGCCATGTTCCGCAATACCGGCAACCTCGGCATTCCCCTGATGGTGCTGGCCTTTGGCGAGCAGCAGCTGGGGGCCATCGTTATCCTCTTTGTGCTCTCCAACCTGCTGCACTTCTCGGTCGGCATGTTTATCCTCTCGGCCAACACCTCCCGCTGGCTCTGGCTGCGCAGTCCGGTGCTATGGGCCGCGCTGGCCGGATTGCTGGTGGCCAATCTGCATATCGCGCTGCCGGAGTATGTGGTGACCACCGCCTCGCTGGTCGGGCAGATCTCGGTGCCACTGATGCTTTTTGCGCTGGGAATTAGATTGACGGAAGGGGAGCTGGATCATTTGGGGCTGGCGCTCAAATGCAACTTGCTCTATCTGCTGGCGGGCGGTTTGTCGTTGCTGCTCGCGATATGGTTGTTGCCTCTCAAGGGGGAGTGGATCCCGCTCCTGATGTTGTCGGTCTCCCTGCCGCCTGCGGTGCTTAATTACATGCTTTGCGAGCAGTACCACTGCCAGCCGGAGAAGGTGGCAAGTATCGTGCTCGGCGGCAATGCTCTCTCGGTGGTGGTGATCCCGCTGTCAGTCTGGCTGGCGCTGCACCTGCCGACCTGATCTTGCTCGCATCTTCTATATTTCTGTTTTTGTTGGTTTTTATCTTCATCTTTGTGCTCATTTTCCCCGTCATTCATTTTCCCTTTTCGTGATCCCCCCCGAAGTTGTGCTGACGGATATCCCTTAGTATCTGGCCAGCATGGCTCCCTTTAGAGGGAGAACAACAAGAACAAAAAGGAATGATGGATGAGATCCGTGAGCAACCAGTGTCTGTTGATGCAGATCCAGCCCACCATCTTGCGTTTTGCCAAGATGCTGGCGAGTGTGCTGCAACTTGAGGTCGAGATCGTCGATGCCGATATGGTGCGGGTGGCGGGCACTGGCCCCTATGGCAAGTTTTTTGGCCGCCAGCTGGAGGGGGACTCCCGCCTGCTGCGCTATGTCATCGACAATCAGCGGGAAAAGATCGTTACCCACACCAGTGATGATCCGGTCTGTGAGGGGTGCAGCTGCAAGGAGAGCTGTCGCGAGCGCGCCTTCCTCGGGGTACCCATCATGGTGGACGAGGGGTGCATCGGGGTGATCAGCCTGGTCGCCTTCAGCGCCGAGCAGCAGGCCCGTCTCAACAACAATCTGCAGGATGTGTGTGACTATGTGCGCCACATCTCCACCATCTTTGTGGCCAAGCTGCTCGACTCGCGCGGCCTGTCGGACGGGGTCAACAAGGTGTTCCTCGATCTGATGACCCACATGGATCAGGGCTGCCTGCTGCTCGACGAGAAAAATCAGGTGCGCTTTGCCAACGAAGCGGCGCTGCATCATCTGGGCTGTCAGCCGGAGCAGCTGCAGGGGCGTGAGGTGGGGATCCGCCCGCTCACCTTTGCCAGGCAGGAGATCAGCGGTCATATCCAGCACATTTTCACCCTGGGGGATCGCCAGGAGTTGATCATCGGTCAGCTGCACCATGTGCAGGGGCAGCAGCTCTTTCTGATGGCTTTTCACCAGTCCCACTCCGGGCAGGTGCGCGAGCCTGACCCCGATGTGCGCATCGACCTGCTGATCGGCGAGAGCAAGCCGATGCGCAACCTCAAGCGGCTGCTGCAGCGCATTGCCCAGAGCCCGTCGAGCGTGCTCATTTGTGGCGAGAGTGGCACCGGCAAGGAGGTGGTGGCCCGCGCGGTTCATCGCCTGAGCCCGCGCCATGACAAACCCTTTATCGCCATCAACTGTGCCGCCATCCCCGAGCAGCTGCTGGAGAGCGAGCTGTTTGGCTATGTGAAGGGATCCTTCACCGGTGCCTCCAGCGGTGGCAAGCAGGGGCTTATTCAGGCGGCCCATCAGGGCACCCTGTTCCTCGACGAGATCGGCGACATGCCGCTCACCATGCAGGCCAAGCTGCTGCGGGTGCTGGAGCTGCGGGAAGTGACCCCCATCGGCGCCAGCCGGCCGGTGCCGGTGGATATTCGTATCATCGCTGCCACCCATCAGCATCTCGACCAGTACATCGCCGAAGGGAAGTTTCGCGAGGATCTCTTCTATCGCATCAACGTCATACCTCTCAACCTGCCGCCGTTGCGCGAGCGGGAAGGGGATGTGGAGCTGCTGACCCACTATTTCCTCAACCAACACACCAGCCGGATCGGTACAGTCTACCCCGGCCTGACGCCGGAGGTGATGGCGCTGCTCAAGGGGTATCGCTGGCCGGGCAACGTGCGCGAACTGAGCAACCTCATCGAATATCTGGTCAACGTCAGCCAGGCGGGTGAGGTGATCGACAGCAGCCTGCTGCCGCCCAACATCATCCGCAATCAGGATCCCCATCCGGTGGTCACCCAGACCATCCCCATCGTGCCCCTGAGCGCCATCCCGGGTGAACCGGTGGCAGCGCAAGGCCCAATGGCGGTGATGCCGGAGAAATTGCAGGATCCTGCCCCGGGAGAGAGCGGGCTGGAGAGCATGGAAAAACAGATGATCGAGGAGACTCTGCAGCGGCTGGGCAACAAGAAGCTGGCGGCGCAGGCATTGGGGATCGGGATTGCCACCCTCTATCGCAAGATAAAGAAGTACGATATTGCCGTACAGGCCTGATGGTCTGGCGGTGTCGATTCAGCCCGTGTCATGCAATTGGTGATGCGGGCTTTTTGTTGGCGCAGCAAAAAAAGCGCAAGAAGGCTGGGGGAGAGAATGAAAAAAGCCCGCTCGATGAGCGTGCTTTTCAAATCTGGTGCGTCCTAGTGGATTCGAACCACCGACCCCCACCATGTCAAGGTGATGCTCTAACCAGCTGAGCTAAGGACGCAGGGTGCGCAATGCGACTTTCTGTTCTGCAGGGAAGTGGTGGGTTTAATTGGATTCGAACCAACGACCCCTACCATGTCAAGGTAGTGCTCTAACCAACTGAGCTATAAACCCACATCAAACTTACATATGCAATATATTCAAACTGTTATGGTGCGTCCTAGTGGATTCGAACCACCGACCCCCACCATGTCAAGGTGATGCTCTAACCAGCTGAGCTAAGGACGCA
>NZ_JBCGFD010000019.1:0-53826 GCF_038739755.1 Aeromonas sp. SE22 | reverse complement strand
AATCTGACGGCTCTGCCTTCGAAGGTTCGAATCCTTCTCCCTCCACCATCATTCAAGAAAACCCGGCCTCGCGCCGGGTTTTCGCTTTTCTGGCCCATACGGTTTGCCACCCCTTGTCAGATCTGACAGTTGCATTTGCTGCCGATCTTGTTCACTTTGTCACCACTTCTATCAGAGTATTCACATCATGTTTGAGATCTGGGACGAACATGGCCATGCCACCGGGCTCACCCTGCAAGCCCTGAAAAAGCGCATGGAAGGCTATCAGGGCGACCTGATGGTTCGTTACAGCAACAAACTGGGCCTACCCACGACGCTCTTCGTGACAGTGAAGCAGGGTATTCCCTACCAACGCTTCAAAGCGGGCAGCCCCAGACTTGACTGGGAGTGGCTGGCTGGCGCCACCAATGGCGCCATGCCCCGCACCATTCGCGAACAGCGCTTCGAAATGGCGCTCGCAGCAACCCACTAGATTACTGACTCACACCGCCAACTCATCGACCAGCTGCTGCAACAGCGCACAAAACCGCGCAAGTTCATCGCCACACGCTGCGGCACCTTGTTGACGGATCCGCTCCTCCAGCCGCCAGCCCTGCTCAGCAGCCTCCGGGATCATCATGGCGAGCGTACCCGCCTGACGGTGCACCCACTCGGCCAAGGCGATATCTTCTTGCGGACGCATGCTAAGTCCACGCTCCAGTTCGTGACGACACTGCTGCAACGCCAGTCGCAACGGCTCACCTGCGCCAAATAGCGAGCTCACCACAGCGAGGTCGAATAGCCGCTCGGAGGGGAGGATATGCCACTTCTGCAACATCTGGCGCAATCCAGCCAGCAGTACCGGCTTGCCGAGCAGATCGTCCATCCCGGCGGCAAAGCAGCGTTCGCGCTGTTCCGGCAACACGTTGGCGGTCATGGCGATGATCAGCAACCGCTCATCCTGATCCTCCTGCTCGCGCACCTTGCGGGTAAACTCGTAGCCGTCCATCACCGGCATCTGGCAATCGCACAGCACCAGATCGTAAGGAGTGCGCGCCACCATCTCCAGCGCCTGCCACCCCTGCCCAGCCAGATCACAATGCAAGCCAAGCTGGCCAAGCTGGCGCATCACCAACGACTGGTTTAGCGGGTTATCCTCCACCAGCAGGATCCGGTAGGGCAGCAACTCGCCAGCTTCAGCCAGCTCGCGCAGCGGGGCCGGCAGCAAGGCATCGGCCAATCCCAGCTGGCGATAGCACACCTCGCGTACCGCATGCCAGATCAAGGGATTGCTGTTGAGCAGATACCGCCCCGCTTCGCGCCGATAACCCATGGGCGAATTCAGCTCTACCAACCCAATGGCATCACCGGGAGCCTGTTCGCTGTCGCTAAAGTGCAGCTCCGCCCCACCCGATTGCCCGGTGCAGCTCACCCCCAGCGCACCGAGGTGCAGTAACAGGGTGTGACGCAATTTCTCATCGCGCAGCTCGATGACAGCGCGCATCCCGGCGAGGTGCTGGTCTGGCTCGGAGTGGGCCACAACCGGCAGAGTCACGGTCAACGTGATAAAGGTGCCAAGGCCCGGCGAGCTCTGCAGTCCAATCTCTCCCTGCATCAATCCGGCAAGGGTGTGACAGATGCTGAGCCCCAACCCGCTGCCGCCGTAACTGCGGGTAGTCGAGCTCTCCGCCTGTTCAAAAGCGTTGAAGATCCGGCTTTGCGCCTCGTCACTCATGCCAATCCCGCTATCTCGTACCCCGAACTGCAGCCGCTGTCTCCCCTCTACTTCCTGCAATAGGGCAAGGGAAAGCTCGATAAAACCGCGCTCGGTAAACTTGATGGCATTGCTGACAAAGTTGAAGAGGATCTGGCGCAGCCGCAGCACATCGCCACGCAAACGGGCTGCCACCTCCTGATCCGCCAGCAGATAGACTCGCAGTCCCTTGCGCTGTACCTCGCTGACCGTCATGGTCAGCACGCTATCAATCAGCTCGCGCATCAGGAATGGTACTTCGTCGAGCACCATCTTGCCCGCCTCCAGCTTGGCGTAGTCGAGCACGTTGTCGATCAGCGCATGCAGTCCCTGCGCGCCCCGGTTGATGATCTCCACCATCTGGCGCTGATCTTCGCTCAACCCGGTCAGCGAAAGCTGCTCCGCCATGCCGACGATGCCGTTCATCGGGGTACGGATCTCGTGGCTCATGGTGGCCAGAAATTCACCCTTTATGGTGGCAGCAGACTCGGCCCGCACCTTGGCGCTGGCCAGTGCCAGCTCCACCTGATGCCGGCGGATGATTTCCTGCCGCAAGCGCCAGTAAGCGACCAGCAGCGTCAGGATAAACAAGCTGACGGCCAGTCCGACCGGCAGCAGGGTGCGCACCAGTTTCGCCCTAGGGATCCCTTCGCTGTAATTGAGCGCCAGCCAGCTGTTGCGGATCTGGCGCTGCTCCTTGTCGCTCATGCTGGCCAGCACCCGGTTCACCAAAGGCAACAAGGGGGCGTATGGCTCACGTACCGCCACAGCCAGTTCATCCTTGAAGGGGGTTGGCGCGGCGATATGGAGTCGGTCATCAAACTGCTCGGCGACAAGACGGGAGACCACCACCAGATTGCCAATGTAGGCATCCCCCTGCCCCGCGGCGAGACGGGCGAGCCCATCGCTGGCATCTCGGGTCGTGGTCAGTTTAAGGTCGGGCACCAGCGCCCTGAGCTCGGGGATCAACATGCCATCGGTCAGCAGCAACTGTTTGCCGGCCAGATCGGAGAGATCCCCGATAGGGAGGCTACCGCGTGCCGTCACCAGCACCAACGGGAATGATGCGAAGGGCTCGCTGGCATGCCAACCCACCAACCGCTCGATGATCCTTTTGGGCAGTACTGCCAGATCCTGATCGTGATGCAGCAGCAGTTGTTGCAGTTCGGGCCAGCTCTGTACAGGGATGCTGCTGTATGCCAATCCCAGCTTCTCTTGCAACACGTTCAGATAATCCGCTATCAAGCCGACCGAATTGCCATCCTCATCGTGATAGGAGAAGGGCACCCAGCCGGGGATCACCCCCAGCTTTAGCGGTGGCAGCGTCGAGAGCCAGCCACGCTCATCAGGACGCAGCAAGAAATTGCTGTGCCCCATGAAATTGGGCTCCAGACTCTCCCCCAGCCAGCGTTTCTCCAGTTCACTGCGCGCCTCAACCGTCAGCGCCTGAATGGCGGTATCCAGCCTGATGGCCAGGCTGCGCTTCTGGCTACTCACACCCAGATGAAGGGTTTCCATCAACAGGGGGGATTGAGCCACCACAGCCAGATCGGGATGACGCTGAATGAAGAGATTGGCCACATGGAGATTGCCGATATAGGCATCTGCCCGACCTTGTTCAACCGCCTGCAATGCACGGCTTGTATCGACAAAGAGCCGAGGTGTGACATTGGGATAATGCAGCTTCACCAGTTTCTCGGTCAGAAAGCCTTTTTCGATGGCAATGCTTGCGGACTGCAACCGGCTCACATCCCGAAACAGGGGGCTGTCCTGGCGCACCACCACCACTGTCGGCGAGGTGTAGTAAGGCAGGCTATAGGTGACGCACTGGCGCACTTCAGAGTTAAAGGCATCAAGCAGGATATCCAACTTGCCACGGCAGGCATCGCTATACATGGCTTCCCAGTTCGGATAGATACGCCAGGCAATCCGATAGTCCAGTTTCTTGGCCAACTGCTCCATCAACTCGACACTGAAGCCGGCGGCGGCCTTGCCGTCCCACTGCTGAAAAGGGCCCCATCCTCCGGCCAATATTCCGACTTCAATCGTTGGGACAGAGGGGCCAGATTCCGCCAATACGGCAGGCGTCAAGAAAAAAACAGAGACAATAATTATGAATCGTTTGATTAATGACATAAGCGAACAATATATAGACATAACGATTCAAATATATTTATCAAAAGATATATGCACCTGAAAAAATGGGGTGCGCACGGTAGTATAGAAATGTTAGCTTTGATAGCCTGAATATTATTCACCGTTTTATAAGAGGCTCATCCATGTCCTTCAAGATTATTCTTGCCGATGACCACCCCTTGATTCTGACCGGGATCCGCAGCCTGATTGACCAGATAACCCCCCATTGTGAAGTGATTGCCGAGGCATATCAGGTATCTGACTTGCTGAATTTATTGCAGCAACATCATTGTGATTTGCTGATCACTGATTTCAGCATGCCAGGAGATACCCGTAGCGATGGGCTGGTCATGATCCAGCAGTTGCGCCGGGATTATCCCAATCTTCCCATTATTGTGCTGACCCAAATCCAGAACAGTGCCATCTTGCAATCCCTTATTCAGGCTGGGGTAAAAGGACTGATACTAAAAAAATCGGTTATTAATGAACTTGCCGATGCCATTCGCCAGATACTGCTCGGCCATCGCTATATTGGCCCAACAGTACAAATGCTGCTGGCCAGTGCCGGTATCTCCGGGCAAGGCAACAACAACCCGCTGACGCCCAAGGAGAGTGAAGTAGTGCGCTTGCTGGCCAGCGGCATGTCGGTTACTCAGGTTGCCGACTACCTTCATCGCAGCGTCAAAACCATCAGCACCCAGAAAAAAAGCGCCATGGTACGACTCGGCTTGCAAAGTGATAGCGCTCTATTTCTGTATGCACGGGAGAATGGTCTATATTAACGATTTATTGCGTGACAGGGTCAATAACTGCATCAATAACTATCGTCACATTCCCCTTGTAAGTGCCAGGGGAATCAAGAACACCCTCAACATTTTTACTATTTATCTTGAATAGTAGATAGTCACGTATGGTAGACCCACTCATATTAAATCTTGTGCTTGTTATTGGGCTAAGTAACGTATCTTGACCTTTATTTCTTCTATAAACATCAAGCGCCATTGATTTTTTATTACTATTGTTTTTTAAAAGGCAATTCTTCAAACCTATAAATTCACACTTCAACGTCATTGCTACAGGTACCGAGCTAATAACTTGCATTGGTAGCAATCCGCTGAGTGTCGGCACTCTACTGGAGTGCCATCCTATTCCATCAGGCTGCAAAACTAATCTGTTACCACCGACAGGAAAAATTACCTTAATCTGATTCCTAACAACCAACCTGAATTCTAAATCTATGGACTGTGGTGACGGATTGGGAAGGTCACCATAGTCAAAATCCTTATTGGAACCAACAAGTAACCGTAATCTTCCTTGATAAAGTCCATTCGGTAAGGTTTCAATTCCAATCGGTATCAACTTATAACCAAAGAGAATTTTATTTACATTCGCAACACTTTGACCTCCACCTGATGTAAAAGCACGACTATAGCAGCGACCACCTGTTTTTTGCTCAGCTGGGTTGATCTCATAAAGAAGCGTGTCTGTAGATGAAAGATGAGCATCAACTAGCTTGCAATTAGCAACTGGGTCGGCCTGAGCAATATTATTATCAGCTGACAATGCTCTCTTGGTCATAATAAATCCCGTATGAGTAAAAGAAAACTTCATGTCACGGCTATTCCCCTTTCCATCAGACATAACAACATTTTTCTCCCCAGTGAAGTGGTGATGAAAAAGTCTATGCCAGACATACACATTAGATGATAGAGCCCTATCAATATTCGCATCGATTGCAACGATCCTTGACAATCTATTTTCACATACAAATGAGATAGGCAATGTCACGCATGGATCTGTTATCCTAAAATCTCCACCCACGCCAGAGTTCAATTGCGCATACTCGGCATTAACATACACTGTTATTCCATAGGAAAAAGAACCATAGGTCGATATACACAAAAAAAACAAAACTCTTAGCACTTTGACACCCTATAACAATATGGATAAAAACTGATCGCCAGCACTAATAAAACAATGTACAACATTGCATTGATTAACAGCATGTCATTGAGTTCACCATAAGCTTATTTATAGTTCACCATAAAGTTAACCAAGCGTTACAACAATTTAGTTACTCTTATTTTTGTACGATAACTCTGGGTGAGCATATTAACTCCCCCAACTGAATCACATCAGAATTAACAATTTGTTTCTGTCCCCTTAGTGCACTGTTGCAATTAAGAGTGCCATTATGTTCCACGCTAAATTCTGGCTGTCGTCGACTCGCCTCCAGCGCAAAGAAGCCATCATTTTCGGTAAATGCCCGCCCTATGGGGTTGCTGACCATGGCACCACGCAGCGGCTTGTTTTGCTCGTCCAGCAGGCGACCAATCACAGTAACGGTGCTCACAGCATTCACTTGGCCATAACCCACCCCGCCGCGATTAAGGTGGTAGGGGAGCACGGTCGGCTTGATGGTGAGTGGCATCCCCTCGTGGTCGGCCATCTCCAGTTGCAAGGCACCGCTCTGCAAGGCTGGCACCGAGACCAGATGGCGACCGGGCCCAAGGGTCTGTACGCTGCCCATATCATCGCTGACCCGGATCCGCGCCGCCTCATCATCGGCCGCAATATCGAGGATCATCGCCGCCTCATTGCCCATGCCGCCCATATCGCGGGAACCGAGCGCCAGATCCCCTTCATGCCCCAGCGCCAGCACACTCTCCAGGTTCACGCCTCCGGTCACCTCTGCGTTATAGGAGGAGTGCTGAGCAAACAGGTCGCCGCCCAACCAGGGCGCCGCGAAGCGGCCATAGCCGGATAGGCCGGTACCATAGCTGTCGTGGGTGCTGCCGACGCTGACCTGACGCAACGGGCCCCAATCCACCTCCTGCTGGTAGTTGAGATAGGCGCTGCGCTGGGCACCGCCCGAGCGTGAGGTATTGCTGCCCAGCCCCAGCGACAACTGGCGATCATCTCCCCCCAAGTTGATAGTGAGACTCAGCGTGCTACCGCGATCCCGCTGCTGCGCCGTGCTCTCGCTGCCGGGACGATCGAACAGGGTCACCCCCCAGGTCACCCAACGCCCCCACAACCGATCGCTATAGTGCCACCCCACATCAGCACCATTGCCACGACCAGACTGGTGAGAAACATAGACACCGAGGGAGCCCCACTTTTCCAGCGACTGCTGCAGTGACAGGCTGGACAACGAACTCGCCTCCCCCTGCTTGCGCAGATTGCGTGAATGGCTGGCAACCAGACTGCTGTTGCCATGCCAGTAGATCCCCTGCAAGTCGTAACCCCACCCCATGCCAACACTCTGGTTGAGGGAGGCAAAACCGTGGAGCTGGCTGGTCGCCTCCCAGTCGAGCGAGAGGGAGTGCTGGGCACGCTTGTCCACATACTGGCTACCCGCTCCCACCACCAGCGAGGGGAGCAGCAGATGGTTAACGGCAATACCACCACTGGCGCCTTCCAGATCGCTATCTCCCTGCCGCACCAACCAGCGGGTCTGACGCCCGGCAAAGAGGTTGAAACGCCACGGCTCCTCCGGCGTCTGCCAGTTGGAGGGTTTGTAGATCATCTCGCGCCAACGACGGGTCTCCTGACCATCCTCCAGCAGCCGCAGTTCCACCTCGTAGATACCGCTGGGCAGCGAGCGGGTATCGAGCGCCTGCAGACCGGATATGACCGGCTGGGACTGGATGAGGTTGCCGTCCCGATAGATCTCCACCATACCCGGTCGTGCCGGTGCCACCTGGATTGGCACCAGACTGGGCACCCCGCGCTCCCGGCGCAGCAGATCCGAGCTGCCCCACATCACACCAAGCACTGTGGGCGTCGCACCACTGTAGTAGTTGGGCTGGCGCACCAACCCCTGCGCCGAGGGAAAGAAGAAGCCGAGACGATAAAAATTGGCCTCATGGAGCCGTTCTCCATAGACCTGAGCCATCCCCAGATCAGTTGGCCCCCCCTCTTGCCAAGTGGCATCCCCCTCCATAAAAGGGCTCCACTGTCCCCAGCTGCCCTCCAGCTGCAGGTTGTAGTGCCCATTGCGCTGGCTGCCCTGCACCAGGTTCAACTGGTTCTGGACCAGCAAGCCCTTGCTCTGTTGGGGCAACGCCATAAAACGCTGATCCCGCGCCCCCTGCTCCACTTGACCGGTCAGCACCGAGAGCTGGGACTCCTCCAAGCTGTATTGCAACCCCACTATGCCTTCAGGACAGGCCCGGCCACACTCGCCGAGCGGCAGATGGCTTCCCAGCTTGCTCAACCAGCGTTCACGCGCCCCCTCGTCAAACTCGCTATCCTGCACATCCATCAGTGAGAGAAGTTGTACCGAGTTATCCCGCCCGAGCAGCACCTCCCCATCCCCCAGCAGGCGACCGTCAACGGTGACTCGCACCATCAGCGGGACACCAAAAAAGTGCTCTTCAAACCCTTCGGGCAACTGCCGCGCCTGCTGCAACAGCAGTGCCGGATCTGCCGCTACCAACGGGGCAGAGAGCAACAGCCCGAGCAAGAGAAGAAGAGAACGAACCATGAAGTGCAACCTGAATGCCTGAAATCTTAATTAAAGGGGGCCTGATGGCCCCCGCGTGTTTATGTCAACGGCTACACTTTCGGCGCTTCGGATTCAAACATCATGCTGACAATCCCCTGATAGTTGCCGGGTTTGTAGCCACCGTTTGGTGCCACGGCCGGAACAATCTCCAGCCCAACCTTTTTACCGGTATTGGCATCCGCCTGGTTCAGCAAGTCGGCGGATGTGGTGGTCAGTGCGACTCCCGCCACCTTGACCGTCAATCCGATGCTCTCCTTGCCACTGATAATGGTGGCGGGATAGAGCAGATAACCCTTGATGGGGCCAATGGTGCTCCTCATCTCCAACTGCTTGGTTAATGGCTCCAACTGCTGACTAAAAGAGTTAAAGGCCAGTTTTTGCGGAGTACTCATCCAATCCCCTACGGGCTGCACATAAAAGTTTTCGGTCGGGATCTGCGCCGTTACCGTCACCGTATGCTCTACTCGCTCGGCCGCCATCAGCGTATTGCTCGCTAACAGCAAGGCCGGGATGATCGATAACTTCTTCATAACTACTCCTTCAGGTGTGATTACCTGTCTTGTGATAGATCGGGATTCAGAGCTTTAGCTCCCGGAATACCGACTTTTTCCCTTCAATCAGTTCAAAACGAACCATTCGGGTTGCCTCTTCACTGACCCGCTTTTTAACGCCAGGCAGCAGATGCATCTTCTCCGGCTGACTGCATGACCTCTCTTTTTCGCCACACAGCTCCAGATAATCGAGAATAACGGTGGCATTGCCCCGGTTCTCCACATAAAGGGCCCCGGTTTCACGTTCAATCCGGGTGTCATAACGGGTCTCTTTGGGTGCCACAAACAGAATGGTGCCAAAACCGGTCATGATGCTGACACCGGCACTTATTTGCTGTTGTGGTGGTAATTCAGTTATTTCATCATCCTGTGGCTTGACCGGTACAAAACGCACCCGAAAATAACGTTCCCGCTCCCGCTCTCCCATATAGATAAAGCGGGTGGCCTGCATGCTGCTTGCGGGAACAATCAACCTTGATGGGCTGGTCACCAGCTGACGAACGCCCTCCTCAGGTAACTCCCGCTCCTGTGGCACACCATCAGCACCATATACAATCTCGGCCAGCGTTATTTTGACAAAGGCCGTCTCATCACCAATATTTCTAACCCGCTTTAGCAGGGTGCTTTTCTCTGCCGGCATATAGTCATATAAAGTACCAACGCTGATATCCGGTGATGCCAATGCGTTACTGCCCAATATAAACAGCAACAAAATAGAAAGTTTATTCATGGGTGTTATCACACTGCTAAAATAGAAAGAGGATCTGTCACACCAGAGCTCTAATAAATATTTACTTGCAAACAGCCTAATCAGTATATTTTGTTTGGTTGTTCATCATTAAGGCCAGTCTAGATAATGCTCACACCAAACTCAATCGGAATAATCTGATATTGCCAAACCACTTCCCTCTCTATTTCCCTCTCAATAATCGGACAATTCCTACAGCCAGACTTCCGTTGCCTCTCGTATTATTCACAGCTATATCCGTCAACAGGTGAGTGCCATGTTTGCGTTCAAAGAAGAGTTTCCGGTCAGTGGCGTGGCATCCCTGACGACAGCGGACATTGCCGTACCCTTTTATCAGCCAATCGTTGACCGGGATCGCCAGATCATCGGCTTTGAAGCGCTGGCCAGACGCTGGGATCCCGCCCGGCAGGGCTACCAGGGCATCGACTTCCTGACTCTGAGCCAGGGTGAAGCTCTGGACATCGATATAGTGATACTGAGAGCGATTTGGCGTGACCTGCCCGAACTGGCACGCCATGCGCCCTGCTCTCTCTCCATCAACTTGAATCCTGCACTTGAGAGCTCGACATACCAGAACCTGCTGTTGCTGGTGATCCTGCAGGCTCGCAAGCTGGGGATAGCGATCTGGTTCGAGGTGCTGGAACATGCGCCGCTCTATCGCAAACATCGGGAGCTGATCGAAGTGCTGCGTAGCCACGGCGCTCATATCGCCTGCGATGATTTCGGCACCCAGGAGTGCAATTTTCAGCGGGTGATGGCACTCCCCTACGAGATCATCAAGCTGGATCGCTCCCTGCTGCTGCAGGCGAGCAAGAGTAGCCATGCTTTGCGGATGCTGAGCGGTCTGGTGGAGTATCTGCAGCGCTTTGGCATGAAGGTGGTGTGCGAAGGGGTCGAGACCCTGACTCACATCGAGATTGCCAACCAGCTCGGTTGCGACTATCAGCAGGGCTATGCCCACGCCATGCCCGCCCCCCTGTCTCGCTTGGCCTGACAGCGATACACCCCGTCCCTCTTTATCCCTGCCAAATTGCATGATGGCGTGGGGGCGAGTACAATCTCGCACCCCGAATATCTGGCGCATATTTTATAAGCGTGCAGGCTGGATATGCCGTTATCGGGTGGCAGAGCACCATGTAATGGCTCGCACTGCTGCTCAACCCATACGGCGCCATCAGGTGGCGTCGTCCTGATTTGCAATCAGATACGAAGAGTCCGACATGTTTAAACCAGAATTGCTCTCCCCCGCAGGTTCCCTCAAGAACATGCGTTACGCCTACGCCTATGGCGCCGATGCCGTCTATGCCGGCCAGCCCCGTTACAGCCTGCGGGTGCGTAACAACGAATTCGATCACGAGAACCTTCAGCTCGGTATCAACGAAGCCCATGCCCTCGGCAAGCAGTTCTACGTGGTGGCCAACATCCAGCCCCACAACTCCAAGCTCAAGACCTTTATCCGCGACATGCGTCCGGTGGTGGAGATGAAGCCGGATGCGCTGATCATGTCCGACCCCGGTCTCATCATGATGATGCGCGAAGCTTTCCCTGATATGCCCATTCACCTGTCGGTGCAGGCCAACGCGGTCAACTGGGCCACGGTGAAGTTCTGGCATCAGATGGGCCTGACTCGGGTCATCCTCTCCCGCGAGCTGTCGCTGGACGAGATCGAAGAGATCCGCATGCAGGTGCCGGAGATGGAGCTGGAAGTGTTCGTTCACGGGGCGCTGTGCATGGCCTACTCCGGCCGTTGCCTGCTCTCCGGCTACATCAACAAGCGCGACCCCAATCAGGGCACCTGCACCAACTCCTGCCGCTGGGAGTACAAGGTACACGAGGGCAAGGAAGACGAAGTGGGCCAGATAGTCCATCGTCAGGAGCCTATCGCCGTGCAGAAAGTTGACCCGACTTTGGGCCTCGGCAAGCCGAGCGATGCACTGGTGCTGCTGGAGGAGTCCAACCGTCCGGGCGAGTACATGAGCGCGTTTGAGGACGAGCACGGCACCTACATCATGAACTCCAAGGATCTGCGCGCCATCGAGCACGTTGAGCGCCTGACCAAGATGGGCGTTCATTCGCTGAAAATCGAAGGCCGCACCAAGTCCTTCTACTACTGCGCCCGCACCGCTCAGGTCTACCGCAAGGCCATCGACGATGCAGTGGCGGGTCGTCCGTTCGATCGCAGCCTGATGGGCACCCTCGAAAACCTGGCTCACCGCGGCTATACCGAGGGCTTCCTGCGCCGTCACAACCACAGCGAATACCAGAACTACGACTACGGCTACTCCGTCTCCGACACCCAGCAGTTTGTCGGCGAGATCACCGGTCGTCGTGGCGACATGGTGGAAGTGGAAGTGAAGAACAAGTTCCTGGTGGGCAACAGCCTCGAGCTGATGACCCCGCAGGGCAACGTCCGCTTTAATCTGGAGCAGATGGAGAACCGCAAGGGCGAGCTCATCGACACCGCGCCGGGCAACGGTCACGTGGTCTATGTGCCGGTTCCCAAGGATCTGGATGTGAACTTCGGTATCCTGCTGCGCAACCTCGGGGATCGCGAAGACACGCGCAACCCCCATACGGCGGTTTGAGATGGCGCTGCTCATCACCGACAAGTGCATCAACTGTGACATGTGCGATCCCGAGTGCCCCAACCAGGCAATCAGCTTAGGGGAAGAGATCTACGAGATCGATCCCGGTCGCTGCACCGAGTGCGTCGGTCACTACGAGAAGCCGACCTGTATCAGTGTCTGCCCCATCGACTGCATCATCTGGGATCCCGCCCATGTGGAGACCGAAGATCAGCTGATGGAGAAGTTTGTGCGGATGCACAGGCAATAAATGCAAAAGGCCGGGTTATCCCGGCCTTTTTGATCCCCGCTCATCGAATGGGCACTACTTTTTGTTGACCAACCGGTTCAGCTCACCCAGCTCCCGCTGAGCCTCCAGCAAGTCGGTCTGAGCCTGCTCCAGCTTGCTCTGCTTGTCGGCCACCTTGCCCGGTTTGCCGGACACTCTGGCCTCCTGCAGTTCAATCAGGCGCTCATTGACCTCTCCCCGCAGCTTGCTTACCCGTTGTTTCTGCTCCTTGAGGAGCCCTTCGTCGGTACAGTAGGCCTTGATATTGCGCGCGGCCTGTTCCAGCCCGGCAATCTGCCCGGCATTGTTGTGTGCTTTGGCAAACACCAGCTGCTCGTTGACCGCCTGCAGGCGGGCCTTGCAACCGACAGGCTGACTGGCGCAGGCCGAACCTGCCAACAGCAGCAAGCCGGCTCCCAATACTTTCCACATCTCGATTCATCCGGTCTTGTTTGCGAGCTGACCATAAAAACCTCGATCGGCAGCAGGGTCAAGCACGCGGGAAAAAGGTGCGACAGAAGTTGTGTCACATCACGCAATTGCCACCTTATTGGTTCTACAATGGCGCTCTTTCCAATCGGGAGTCTCTTATGAATCAACAAATTGTGGTGATTGCCAACGGTGCCCCCTATGGCAGCGAATCCCTGTTCAATGCCTTGCGTCTGGCCATTGCCCTCAACGAACAGGGCGGTGCCAGCCTCAAGCTGTTCCTGATGTCCGATGCGGTGAGCGCAGCGCTGGCCGGTCAGGCGCCTGCCGAAGGGTACAACCTGCGCCAGATGCTGGAGATCCTGCTGGCTCAAGGGGTCACCATTCGCCTGTGCAAAACCTGCACCGATGCTCGTGGCATCACTGCCCTGCCGCTGATTGAGGGCATCGAGATCGGCACCCTGCCGATGCTGGCCCAGTGGACCCTCGCCGCTGACAAGGTACTGACCTTCTAATACCGCTCGCCTTACTATCCAGCCCGATGAAATGGCTCTGTCGACAAGAGCCATTTCAGTCTCCACCCCGCAAGTGTCTACACTATCAATTGCAAATTATTTCCAATAAGGCTACGGCAGCGACACGGAGTCCTGCCGGCCCCCTTGATAGAGAGCGGCGATGAAACCCACGGAACAGACCCTGCTGGAGCAGATGCGGATCACCGAATTTGAAATTGCCCATCGCAAAGAGCTGCTTTTGCTGAACGAACAGGATGTCGCTCTGCTGGCAAGTTACAGCGGCAAGATCGAGCCCCATATCGATGAGCTGGTCGACAAGTTTTATCAGCAGCAGACCGCCATCACCGAGATTGCCCTGCTGATAGGTGATGCCGATACCCTCAACCGGCTGAGAGCCGCACAGCGGCGCTACATTCTCGATCTGTTCAGCGGTCTCTACGATCTGGAGTACGTCAACAACCGGCTGCGGATCGGGCTGGTGCACAAGCGGATCGGCGTCGAACCCAAGCTCTATCTGGCCGCCATCAACACCCTCAAAGCGCTGCTGATCGAAAACATCTTTGACCAAATCGGCAACGAGAGCGAGCGGATCGCCATGCTGGCGGCGCTGGACAAGCTGATCCTGTTCGACATCACGCTGGTCTTCGAGACCTATATCCGCAGCCTGGTGTCAGAGATCGAGTCGTCCAGAGAGAAATCGGAGAACTATGCGAAAAGCCTCGAACAGAAGGTTCGCGAGCGCACCCATCAGCTGGAGGAGCTCAACCGCACCGATGCGCTGACGGGATTGCTCAACGTTCGCCACCTCAATGATCAGCTGCAGCTGACACTGCGCTCCTGCCAGCGACGGGCCGAACCGGTGGCCATCGCCTACCTCGATATCGACAACTTCAAGCAGATCAACGACAGCGAGGGGCACCAGCGCGGGGACGAGATCCTGCGCACCGTCGGTACCTGCATCCGTCAGGTCTTTCGCACCGAGGACAGCTGCTTTCGCTATGGCGGGGATGAGTTCTGCCTGATCCTGCCCAACTGCAACGAGGCGCAGGCGCGGGATATCTATCTCAAGCGGCTGACCCAGGCGATCAAAGATCAACTGGCCGGGATCACCCTCAGTATCGGTATAGTGCAGACCGGCCCCGAGCACTACGACGAGGGGTTAAACCTGATCCGGCTGGCAGACGAGCGGATGTATGCCGCCAAGCGAGCCCTCAAGACTGTTTCCCCCAAAGAGCGCCATTGAGCACTCAGTTGCTGCCGGGCTTCGACACGGCTGCCGCAGGGTGCCGCACGCGGGCTCCCCGTTCATAGAGCCAGAAGATGGCCACGCAGAGCAGCGCCATCAGCAGGAATAGCAGCTGCCCACTCCACTGCTCCAGGATCCAGCCCCCCAGCAGAGCCCCGACGGCGCTACCCAAGCCTGCCAGCGCACTGGCACCAAAATAGCTCCCCTTGAGATGGCCGGGCGCCATCTGGTCGATCAGCACGTTGAGCAGTGGAAAGAGGATGGTCTCGCCGATGCTGAGAAGTAGCACAGCGGCAAACCAGTGGCTGCGCACCAGCGGATCCCCTGCGGCAAACAGCAGCTGGGCCGCCAGAAACAGAGCCATGCCGATATGAAGCCGCACCCGCACCGGCCAGCGCGAGAGCAGCCGCAGCAGCGGGAACTGCAGCAACACCACCGTCAGGGCATTGGTCGCCACCAGCAAGGCAACCAGCTCGGCTACCTGCGGCATGCCGGCGCGGGTCAGGTACTGAACCAGTGGCGAGTGAAACTGGGAGTAGACCAGCACCATCAGCAGATTGGCCATCACCAGCAGCAGGAAGGCACGATCTGCCAGCAACACCTGGATGGCGTCGCGCAAGCCGGGACCGGCTGCGCTATTCCTGTCAGAGGAACCCGCCCGACGAAAGCCCCAGCCAAAGGCGACCCCCAGCAGCAGATAGCTCGTGGCCAGAAAGAGGAAGGTCTCCTGCTGGGCATTGATCCCGAGCGTCACCCCGAGCAGTGGCCCCAGCGCGGCACCGAGGTTGAGCAGGAAATAGCGCAGGTGCAGAGCCAGCTCCCGCGCCTTGGCCGACGCCAGACTGTCAGCCATCAGCGCCTTGCCGGGCGCATCGATCAGCCCGGAGGCAAGCCCGCTCCCCATCACTCCGACGCCAAGCCAGAGCACGGAGTGGGAAAAGCCGAGCAAGCCAAAACAGAGCATCGCCACCAGACAACCGCCAAGCAAAATGTTGCGCCGCCCGAAGCGATCAGAAAGCCAACCACCGTAGAAACTCACCAGGGTGGAGAGCGCTGCCGAGCCCCCCAGCAGCAGGCCGATGAGGGTTGCCGAGAGGTCATACTCCCGATAGAGCAGGATGGAGAGAAAGGGCCACACCATGTAGTAGCTGGTGCGCACCATGAAAGTGCCCAGAATGACGATCCAGACCAGCGGGGTAAATTGCCTGAAGGTGCTCCATGGCATTGGCATGCTCCCTGGCCCGTAGGCCCTGCATTGAAAGGGGAAAGCCTTCAGTTGTAACAGAGGAGTTGAATGGAGACAACCTTCCTCGCCACAGTGTTGCAATCGGCAACACAGCCTGCAACGTGGCCAAAAAACGAGGCCAGCCGGATTACCCCGACTGGCCTCGCTCACCACTTGTCACGCCCGTTGCGGGTCGCGACTCAGCGCCAGGGGCTCTGCTGCCACAGGCGGCCAAGCCCGGCTTCCAGCGCCTGTGCGCCCTGCTGCCCCAATTTCTGGGTCAGGCTCTTGGGCCGGCTGTAGCGAATGCCTACCACCTTGTGCTGGCTGGCCTGCGCCAGCAGGTAGTCATCACTGGTACAGAGGCTATCCACCAGCCCCAACCCCTTGGCCTGACTCGCCAGCCAGTGCTCGCCGGTAGTGACCAGATCGATATCGAGCTGCGGCCGGTGCTCGGCAACAAACTGCTTGAAGCGCTCGTGGATGGCGGCCAGCTCCTCGCGAAACTTCTCGCGCCCAAGATCGTCGTTCTCGCCAAACATGGTGATGGTGCGTTTGTACTGACCTGCGGTGTGCATCTCGAACTCGATGTCGTGCTTTTTCAGCAGCTTGTTGAAGTTCGGCATCTGGGCGATCACCCCGATGGAGCCCACGATGGCAAACGGCGCCGCCAGGATCTGATCCGCCACGCAGGCCATCATGTAGCCGCCGCTCGCAGCCACCTTGTCGATGGCCACGGTAAGTTTGATCCCCTTGTCACGCAGCCGCTGCAATTGGGAAGCTGCAAGACCGTAGCCATGCACCACACCGCCACCGGACTCAAGGCGCAGCAGCACCTCGTCGCCCGGCTGCGCTACGCCGATCACCGCGCTCACCTCTTCGCGCAGTGATGCAACCTCTTTGGCATCCATGCTGCCATTGAAATCGATGACGAACAGCCTGCTGCGCTCGTCACCCGCCTTGGCGCGCTTTTTCTGCTCCTCTTTCTGCTGCTTCTCCAGCACTTTGCGCTCGGCCTTGCTGGCCAGTGCGCTCTTGAGTGCAAACTGCCCCTGCTCCAGCTCGTTAGAAAGATCGGTCACCACCAGCTCGCCCTTGCGCGCCTTGGGTTGACGACTGCTGACCACCATCAGGACGATGGCGCCGATGGCCAGCAAAAAGGTCACGGTTTTGGCCAGAAACAGGCCATATTCGGTCAAAAATGTCACGGTGGACTCCAGAGAGGATCGGTTTTGTCACATTCTAGGGAGTTTGCCGGACGCGCGCAAAAACTCTGCATCAAGCCGTTAAAAATCCAACCTGATACTCACAACCCCTCTATTTTCTTCACATTTTTTCGGCGATGAGCTGGTCAAACCGAGGCGCGGATCAGTACACTTGCCCTCGATTGCCATGCACTTATGGCCGGAATTTGTTAACAGGAGTTGCCATGCTCGATTATCAGGCCCCCCGCGATCTGCTCAGGGAGAAGGTCATTCTGGTCACCGGTGCCGGAGACGGGATCGGCCGCGAAGCCGCCCTCACCTATGCCGCCCACGGCGCCACCGTGATCCTGCTCGGCCGCACCAGCGCCAAACTTGAAGCCGTCTATGACCAGATTGAGGCTGCCGGTCACCCGCTGCCCGCCATCGTCCCGCTCGATCTGAAAACCGCAACCGCCGCCGATTATCGTGGACTGGCCACCACCTTCACCCGCCAGTTTGGCCGCCTCGACGGCATTCTGTTCAATGCCGGACTGCTCGGCACCCTCTCCCCCTTGGAGCACATTCAGGAGAAGGAGTGGGACGAGGTGATGCAGGTCAACGTCAAATCGGAATTTCTGCTGACCCAGGCGCTGCTGCCGCTGGTTCGCCAGAGCGCCAAAGAGCACGGCGATGCCTCCATCGTCTACACCTCCTCAAGTGTGGGCCGCAAAGGACGGGCTTACTGGGGCACTTACGCCATCTCCAAATTTGCCATCGAGGGGATGATGGAAGTGCTGGCCGACGAGCTGGAAAACACCGGCGTGCGGGTCAATACCCTCAACCCGGGCGGCACCCGGACCAAGATGCGGGCCAGCGCCTTCCCGGCGGAAGATCCGATGAACCTCAAGACTCCGG
The DNA here is from genome assembly GCF_038739755.1 of Aeromonas sp. SE22. NCBI lineage: Bacteria > Pseudomonadati > Pseudomonadota > Gammaproteobacteria > Aeromonadales > Aeromonadaceae > Aeromonas > Aeromonas sp. SE22. Next base: position 35,782 of record NZ_JBCGFD010000019.1, on the reverse strand, counting down.
CCGACCTGATGCCGCTCTACCTCTATCTGATGGGAAGCGACAGCCGGGGCAAAACCGGCCAGACCTTTGTGGCGCAGCCCAAATAAGCCAGGAAAGCGGCGCAGCCCAAATAAATCAACAAAATAACCGGGTTATTGCAAGACAGGGATTAAATTGAATAGGGAGCCTCGGCTCCCTGCATCTCCCTGACTCCCCCCTCTCCAATCAGGTTGAACTATGTTTCGTCCCAAAAGCACGTTTGAGCAATGGCGGATCTTTCAGGCAGTGGTCGACTGTGGCGGCTACGCCCAGGCGGCCGAGGCGCTGAACAAGAGCCAGTCCTCCCTCAACCATGCGGTTGCGAAGTTGCAGCAGAGTCTGGGGGTGCCCCTGCTGGAGGTGCGTGGCCGCAAGGCGGTGCTGACCCCAGCGGGGGAGATCTTCCTCAAGCGGGCGCGCCAGTTGAGCCAGCAAGTGGAGGAGCTGGAGAATCTGGCCAATAACCTGGAACGGCAGTGGGAACCGCAGATCAACCTCTATGTCTCGGCCCTGCAGCCGAGGGAGCGCCTCTACCGTGCGCTGGCCCACTTCTACCCCCGCAGCCGTGGCTGCCGGGTCAATCTGCACGAGCGTATTCACTGCCATTTCAACGCGTTGCAGCCGGGGGATCTGATGCTCTCGGAACATCTGCCGGGGGATCGCACCGGGCTGGTGCTGGATGAGGTGTGCCTGCGCCCGCTCTGCGCCGCCAGCCACCCACTGGCCCAGCTGGAGGGGCCCATCAGCCTCGATGACCTCACCAGCCACAACCAGATCAGCCTTCATCCCCCCATTCACCGCTCGGTGGACTGGAACGACGCGGATGATACCGGCTGGAAGGCGACGCACTACCACGAGGTGATCAGCATGATCCTGCAGGGGCTCGGCTACGCCTGGTTGCCACGCCATCTGGTGGAAGCGGAGCTGGCCTCCGGCGCGCTGGTACAACTCGATCTGGAGAGCGGCAACGAACGCCACCTCTACACCTATCTGCTCACCCTCTCCCCCGAGTCACTTGGCCCCGCCACCGAGCTGCTGTTGCGCTGCCTGCGTAACGAGTATCAGGGCGAGCAGAGCCTCTCCGCACAGGGTAAATAAGCCGCTGCCCTTTTCTCCTAGACATTGGGCACCCGCCAGCAGGCGGCCAGCGCCACCATTGCCAGCACCAGTGCCACCATGAAGACACCGTGAAAGCTCCACACCTCCGCCACAATGCCGGCAATGGCCCCCGCCATGATGGAGCCGGTGCGGATGCTGTTCGAGAAGAGCGTGGTGGCAACCCCTGCCCGACCCGGCATCAAATCCTGAAAATAGGACATGCCGATCCCTGCAACGATACCGATGAAGATGGCGTTGAAGAGCTGCAGCGCGATCAGCGCATAGTGACTGGTGAAGCTCACCAGCCCGCCATAGAAGATGACGCCGGCCAGCACCGCCAGCAGCATCATGGGCCGCTTGCCAAACCGCGCCGTGTAGTAGCCCGCCAACAGCATGAAGGGGATCTCGAGGGCCGCAGCCGTCCCCATCAGCACCCCGGCCAGCTTCTCGTCCATTCCCAGCTCGCGGGTGATGTAGAGCGGCATATTGATGAGGTACATGCTGTTGCAGGTCCACATCAGGGTGGACGCGATAAACAGCGCCCGCACCGAAGGATCCCGCCAGCTACTGACCCGCTCGCTCTCCTCGGCCATCTTGGGCAGCGGCAGAGAGGGGAGCCAGCGCCAGACCACCAAGGTACAGAGCAGATAAGCAACTGCGGAGGCGAGATACATCACCTCGAAGCCGTAGCCGATGGCCAGCGCAAAGGCGATGGGTGGGCCGATCACCCAGGCCAGCGAGAACTGGGCACGCATCACCGAGCTGAACATGTCAGCCCGCTTGTTGCGGCTGTCGGAATACTCCCGCGCCAGCGCAAACAGCTGGGGGCTGGCCGTGGCCGCCAGACTGGCCAGCAAAACTCCCAGGCTCACCAGCAGCCAGTAGTTGCGGTTCCAGGCAAACAGCAGGGAGAGAGCGATGCCGGCAAAACAGCAGCGCAGGATGAGGCGCTTGCGATCCCCCCGGTTGTCGGAGCGATGGCCCAGCCACTGGCTGATCAGGATCCCGACCACGGCATTGATGGTGTAAAAGAAGCCCACCAGAAAGGGGCGCACCTGAACCTCTTGTGCAAGAAAGAGGCTCAAGGTTGGCACCTGAAGCGCCACCGCCACACCGGTCATGAAGGTGACAGCAAGAAAGGAGAGGGATACGGGATCGGGGCGTCTTGTTACCGCCGTCAGCAAGGCCATAGGATTACCATTCGTCGCGAAGCAGAAAATACGGAAGGTCAGCGCAGCAACCGCATGAAAAAACCGCACTTATCTTATGTCATTATCAAGAGTCGGCTCAAGGCTGCTCACCCCGGGGTTGTCGCTTGCGGGGCAGGCCGCGACCCCGTAGAGTGAAAGCCCATCTGGCCAGCACAAGGAGTTCGCATGTTTGATTTTGATCGGGAAGTTGACCGCAGTGGCACCATGAGTCTGAAGTGGGACAAGTACAAGGGCCAGGATGTGCTGCCCATGTGGGTTGCCGACACCGACTTTGTCTCTCCACCATCCGTGATCGAGGCGCTCACCCAACGGGTTGCTCACGGCATTTTCGGCTACTCTCGCCCCTCCCCCCGTCTGATCGAACTCATCATCGAACGGCTGGCCACCCGCTATGGCTGGGCCATCCAGCCGGAGTGGCTGGTCTTCCTGCCCGGCGTGGTACCAGGGCTCAACCTCGCCTGCAAGGCGTGGAGCCAGCATGGCCGCGGCATCATCACCCCCAAGCCGGTCTACTACCCCTTCCTGCAGGCGCCGGGCTTCAACGACCGTCCCCTGCTCACCGTTCCCATGGTGGAAGAGGCCGGTCGCTGGGTGCTGGATCTTGTGGAACTGGAGCGCCAGGCCCCCTCGGCCGACCTGCTGCTGCTCTGCAACCCCCACAACCCGGGCGGCACCGTCTTTACCCGCGAGGAGCTGCTGGCCATCGACGCCATCGCCGAGCGCCACAATCTGGTGATCTGCTCAGACGAGATCCACTGCGACCTGCTGCTGGACAAGTCTGCCCGCCACATCCCCTACGGCGCCATCAGCCAGGAGGCAGCCGAACGCTGTGCCGTGATGATGGCACCGAGCAAAACCTTCAACATCGCCGGCCTCTGCTGCTCCTTTGCCGTGGTGCCCAATGCCCGTCTGCGCTTCCGTTTGCAACAGGCGATGCGCGGCATCAGCGCCGACGTCAACCTGCTCGGCTTTGTGGCGGCTGAAGCGGCCTATGAGGGCGGCGAACAGTGGCTCTGCGAGCAACTCGACTATCTGGCGGCCAATCTGGCCCTGATCCAGCAGGCCATCGCCCGCTGGCCCGGTGTCGAGCTGGCCAGCCATCAGGCGACTTATCTGGCCTGGATCGATGTAAGCGCGCTCGGGCTGGACGATCCCGTCGCCTTCTTTGAACAGGCAGGGGTCGGTCTCTCACCGGGAGCCCAGTTTGGCAATGGCCAGTTTGTGCGCCTCAACTTCGGCTGCACCAAAGCGCGTCTGGTCGAGGCTCTGGCGCGGATGGAACGGGCTATCCTGAGCCACGGCAAACAGTAACAACTGACAGGACGGGCAGTGCCCGTCCCCTTTTCCTGCACCACCAGCCAGCGGTTAACTATGTACCCACGGATTTTACGTCACCTCCTGCTCTCACTCGGCATCCTGCTCCCCTTCGGCAGTCAGGCGCTGACCATCGGCACGGGCCCTCTCAATGGCGTCTACTACCCCACGGGAGGCGCCATCTGCCGGGTGCTCAATGTCGATCACGCCCTGCATGGCGACAGTTGTACGGTGCAGAGCACCCGCGGCTCTCTGGCCAATCTCAAGGCGCTGAACAAGGGCGAGGTGCAGCTGGCACTGGTGCAGTCCGACGTGCTCCACCACGCACTCCATGGCACCGGCCCCTTCAGCGGACAGGGAGCCAATCACAAGCTGCGCAGCCTGTTTCGCCTCTATCAGGAGTCGCTGACCCTGCTGGCCAGTGCCAACAGCAATATCACCACCTTGGCCGATATCGAGGGCAAGCGGGTCTACCCGGGCAATGCCGGGGCCGGCGACATGGTGACCAGTCAGGCCCTGATGGGCGCCATGGGGTGGCATCCCAAGCAGTTTGCCGCCTACAAGCTCAAATCACCGCAAACCCCGCTGGAGGGACTCTGTGACGGCACTCTGGACGCAGCCTTCGTGGTGGTGGGCCACCCGAGCCAGGCGATCGGCGATCTGATTAGCCGCTGCCAGGTACGCCTCATCCCTATCGAAGGGGACCAGATCGACAAACTGCTTAAGCAGCATCCCTACTACCAGCGCAGCCAGATCGCCGCCAACCTCTATCCGGGACAGCTCACTGCCATCAACAATATCGGGATGAGCGCCGAGCTGGTGGCGCTGGCCAGCCTGCCGGATCCCATCGTTCGCACTGTGCGCGACACCCTGCTGGCGCGGGTCAGGCAGTTCAGCCGCCTCCACCCGGCCCTGAGTACCGTGACGCCGGAACAGCTGCAGGCGCAGACCGAGCTGCCGCTGCACCCGGGCATGTCGGATGACGTGCCCGAACCGCTGCCGCTCGCCCCCGAGCAGCTGACAGAGGGGGAAGCGCCCTCTGCAGCCACCAGTGCAGCCATCTCGACAGGGGTCGCCTCTGACGTGGCTTCCGGTGCTGTCTCCAGCGCTGAACCGACCACCAGCAGCGCGGCGGTCGCGACGCAGCCAGCCTCCGAGCCACAACCGACCCAGCTCGAACCTGCCACTTCCGCAGCGGCACCTGCGGCTGCCCCCTCTGACGCGGTACCGACAAGCGAGGAAGTGGCGGCACCAGCCATTCAAGCCAGTGCAGCAGCAGAGACCATGCCAGCAACCGAGCCTGTAGCAGCCAGCAGCAGCGCCGTTGCCACCAGCAGCGCTGCCGCGACGCAATAAAGCGACGCCGCGCTGGTATATCAAACAAACAGAGCAGCCTTGGCTGCTCTGTTTGTTTATCTCGGTTTCTTCCCTATCTCTGCTCGGGCTGTTTATCAGCCCCTGCCAGATAGGGGTTGGGTTTGTGGATCTCCTCCTCCACCCAGACAAGCAGTTGCTTGATGGCGCGCGACAGCACCTGATTCTGGCGCACCACATAACCCAGGCTGGTGCCCGGGAAATCGGTCAGGCTTGCAACCGGCGCGGTCAGGTTGAGGCGAGGATGCAGGGAGAAGTCCGGCACGATGGCGACGCCAAACCCGGCCTCGGCCCAGTCCAGCTGGGCATCCACGCTGCCCACCTCCATGATGCGGCAAGGGGGGAGCGCCAGCAGCGGCAAGGAGGGATCAATAAGGGCCCGGGTGCGGGTGTCATGACCAAGCAGGATCAGGGTCGGCTCATCGAGGGGATCGCTCTCCCCCGCTCTGGCCCGAGCCTGCCAACGGGCGAGACCGTGGCCCAGCGCGCACCATGTCACCTGCTGCAGTTCGGTGTAGAAGAGCGGTTCACTGCGCTTTTGAGCCATCACAAACCCCAGATCCGCCTTGCCGCTTTTGACCAGCTCCGCCGCCTGATCCGAGGTGGTGTTGAAGAGGGTGAGGTCGATGCCGGGAAACTCCCGCTTGAAGCGCTGAAACGGCTGAATGAGCAACAGGCGCGAGATGATGTCGCTGGCGGCGATGGCCAGCGTCCCCTGACTCAACTGGTTGAGGGCATTGAGATCGGATTGGCAAAGCTGGAGTTCGGCGATGGCCCGCTCGGCGCTTTGCAACAGCCGCTCGCCAGCCTGAGTCAGACGAAAAGGGCTGCGCTCGATAAGCCGCACCCGGGTCGCCTGTTCCAACCGCTTGATATGCAGACTCACGTTGGGCTGGGTCATGTGCAGTTCGGTGGCGGTCTGGCCAAAGTGCTGCAACCGGGCCAGGGTGACGAAGGTTTGCAGCCAGTGGATGTCCAGCATAAGACTCCCTCAACTCACTGTTCATTGGGCTCTGCGCGGCAATCTTGCGGCCACATGCCGATAAATTGGCCATCATTATATGGTTTTATTATCGGAACTATAAAGATAATTAATTTTTCTAATCCGCAGCAGGCTCCTAGGATGAACGCCTAACGTCTTAGGAGAAAGAGTCATGTCGTCTATCGTAGTCGTAGGTGCCAACTGGGGTGATGAAGGCAAAGGCCGCATCGTGGATTATCTGGCAGGCCAAGCTGGCGCCAGCATTCGCTTCCAGGGCGGCAACAACGCCGGCCATACTGTCGTCAACGACCTTGGCACCTTCAAGCTGCACCAGGTTCCGAGCGGTGTCTTCAACCCGAACTGCCTGGTCGTGCTGGGCCCGGGCATGGTGATCAGCCCCGAGAAGCTCACTGTCGAACTCGACGAAGTGAAAGCCTCCGGTGTCGTTCCCAAGCTGGCCATCTCTGACCGCGCTACCCTCTGCCTGCCGCTGCACGCCATGGAAGACACCCTGGAAGAGCAGCGTCTGGGTGACGGTGCCTACGGTTCCACCCGTCAGGGCATTGCGCCGGCCTACGGCGATCGCGTCATGAAGAAAGCGATCCTGGTTGGCTGGCTGAAGCAGCCGGAAGTACTGGTCGAGCGCATTCAATTCTTCCTCGACTGGAAACTGCCGCAACTTAAAGCGCTCTATCCGACCTTCGAATTCAACCAGACTGCCCAGGAGATGGCTGACTGGCTGCTGGAAGTGTCCGCTCCCTGGATCGACTCTGTCTGCAACGTCAGCATGCCGCTCAAAGAGCTGCAGGCCGAAGGCAAGACCCTGCTGTTCGAAGCTCAGCTGGGCGCCGGCCGTGACCTGATCTACGGCGAGTACCCCTGGGTAACCTCCTCCCACGTATCCGGTGCCTACGCCGGCATCGGTGGCGGTCTGCCGGGCCTGCGTCCCGAGCGCGTCATCGCTGTTGCCAAGGCATTCAGCACCTCCGTCGGTACCGGCACCCTGCTGACCGCCATGGAAAACCAGGACGAATTCCGCAAGATCGCCAACGAATTCGGCGCCACCACAGGTCGTCCCCGTGACGTCGGCTACTTCGATGCCGTTGCCACCAAGAACGGTGTCGAGCTGCAGGCTGCGACCGAAGTCGCCCTGACCAAGCTGGACTGCCTGACCGGTCTGCCGGATCTGAAGATCTGCGTGGCCTACGAAGGTGCCCACACTGAAAACCCGATTTGGCCGCAAACCGCTGCCCTGAAGCCGGTTTACGAGCAGATGGAAAGCTGGAGCGAAGACATCACCGGCTGCCGCACCTTCGAAGAGCTGCCCAAAGCGGCCCAGCAGTACGTACTGCGTATCGAAGAGCTGCTGGGCGTACCGGTTCCGATGGTCTCCGTCGGCCCGGGCCGTGACGAGATGATCCTGCGTTAAGCCGCGCGATCAGCTGCCAGCACTGTGAAAAACCGGCATCCATGATGCCGGTTTTTTTATGGCTGCGATTTACCCTCTCACCATAAAACAACTAAAGGGCTCAATTAACTCACTAATCGACAGCACATTGAGTTGTTCTGCAACAGCATCCTGCGCCACCCTCGCTAAAGTGAACCCGTTACCACACGAGGAGTCACCCGATGAAATTGCTCAAACACAGTGCCCTGTTGCCACTACTCTGCCTGACGGCCATGCCAGCCTTTGCCATGACCCTGAAAAGCAGCGATATCCACGAAGGTCAGCTGATGGACAAAGCCTTCAGCTTCAACGGCTTTGGCTGCAGCGGCGACAACCGTTCACCCCAACTGAGCTGGCAGGATCTGCCGGCCGGCACCAACAGCGTTGCCATCACAGCCTATGACCCCGATGCCCCCACCGGCAGCGGCTGGTGGCACTGGCTGGTGGTGAACCTGCCGGCTACCCAGAGCGAGCTCGCCAGCGATGCCTCCGGCAAGCTCAAGCAGGGACTGGAGCTTAAGACCGACTTCGGCAGCCAGGGCTACGGCGGCCCCTGCCCGCCCGCTGGCCACGGCATGCATCGCTATCAGTTCACCGCCTGGGCCCTGCCCCAGAATCTGGAGGTAAAAGCAGACACCCCGCCAGCCATGGTAGGCTACATGCTCAACAGCATGGCCCTCGGCAAAGCCACCCTGACCGCCACTTTCGTCACCCCCTAGGAGCAACCGGATGAGCACGCCTCTGCTGCAACAGCACCACTATCTCGGGATCCGCCAGCAGCCGCTGCACCGGGTGCTCATCTATGCGCCGACCATCATCTGGGTCAAACAGGGCAGGAAGCTGCTCTGGTGGCAGGAGCGACGTCTCTCGTTTGGCAAGGAGAGCTGGCTGCTGATCCCGGCGGGTCACCAGCTCACCTTCGTCAACCAGCCGGAGCAGGAGAAGTTTCGCTCCCATGCCCTTACCCTGCTGACGCCGCCACCCACCGAGTGGCTGCCCGATACGCCCTCCGCCACTCAGGCGATGGCAAATCCCGCGATAAAGGTGACGGCAAACCTCGCCTACTGCTTCGAGATGGTCTGTACCATGACTGAGCGGGGGCTGAGTGAGGCGACCCAGACCGAGCTGCTGCGGGCCTTCTATGCGGAGTTGAGGGCTGCTGGCGCTCTTCATCTGCTCTTTCCCGCCAGCACCATGACCCTCGGCGAGCGGCTGGCCCGTTACCTTGGCGTTGAGCCCGGTGCCGATCACACGCTGGAAACTGTTGCCCCTCACTTCTCGATGAGCCGCGCCTCGCTGGTTCGCAAACTGACAGCCGAAGGGCGCACCTTCCGTCACCTGCTGGCTCAGGTACGGATGAGCCATGCACTCACTCTGTTGCAACAATCACTCTCCCTGCAAGAGGTAGCCATCGCCTGCGGTTATGACTCCCTCAGCCGCTTTGCAGCACGCTTCAAACAGGAGTTCGGCCTGACCCCTTACCAATACCTGCAAACCTGCCCTGCCGTACGACTCGGTAACACAAAGTAAAATATTACTAAATAAACCCATTGTGTAACCTGATGTAACCAGGTGATCGTGCTCACATTGCCACCTCTTCAGAATGTGATCTCGCGCCAACGCTCCCTTTTCCCTTGCCATACAATGGCTACCGAAAACCTTTTCACTAAAAATAAGCGTAAAAAACCTTCCTCTTAACCTACATAAACGGAATTGGAGCGAGAAATGTTTCGTAAAACTTTACTCTCGGTAGCCCTCGGCACCGCCCTGTTCGGACTGACTGCCTGCAACGATAACCAGACAGAGAGCAGCACCGTCGCCAAACCGGAGCAGGCCATCCATTACAAGGACGTGATCGACCGCCGGGGAACACCGACCCAATTCCGCGACTTTGACAGCTACTCCAACCTCAAATACAACCCGCTGCTCGATCTGGGCGCCTGGCACGGCTTCCTGCTGCCAGCCAGCGACAAGGAGTGGGGTGGATTCACCGGCCCCATGGTCATCTCGGAGGAGTACAGCCTCTTCTTCGCAAGCGAGCTGGACAAGCTCACCCTGAGCAATGCGAGCGGTCGGGCTTTCCCGCTCACCAGCGCCAGCAAGCAGGAGGTGTACGCCATTCCCGGTGCGTTGGTACAACGCTTCGAGTTCGAGCCCTTCACACTGGAGCTGGAGCTGCGCTACGGCGATGCCCGCACCGCACTGATCCGCACTCGCCTGCAAAACCACACCGATGCCCCACTCACCCTCAACCTCAACTGGCAGGGGGAGCTACTCAACCAGTGGGATGCCAAGAAGACGATCGCCGAGCAGTATCCTGACTGGACCCGCACCATCAGCCAGAACGAGCAGGGGGTCGAGTTCCAGTTCGGCAAGCTGCGCAGTACCTGGAACATCATGCAGAGCGGCAGTGCTCGCTACCGCATCGAACGTACCCTGCCAAGCCGCACCACCATCGACGAAAAGGCACTGGGCTACCAAAGCGAAGCCACCATACAGCTGGCGGCCAAGGGGAGTGAGGATATCTATACCCTGCAGAGTTACCTCCACTCCACTGAGGATGCCAACCGCCACCAGCAGAGCCGTCAGGCCTTGCTGGCCGACCCGGCGACCTACTTCGCCGACTCCATCCGCCGCTGGGAAGGCTATCTTGCCAGGGGCCTCTCCAATCAGGGGATCCCGGAATCGGAACGACGCATCGCGGTCAAGGCGATGGAGACCCTCAACGGCAACTGGCGCTCGCCGGCTGGCGCCATCCTGCACGACGGGGTGACCCCTTCCAATACCGCTCGCTGGTTCGACGGCGTCTGGGCTTGGGACAGCTGGAAGCACGCCTACGCCATGGCTCACTTCAACCCGGAAGTAGCCAAAAACAACGTTCGCGCCATGTATGACTATCAGGTGCAGCCGGATGATCCGGTTCGCCCGCAGGATGCCGGCATGGTGATCGACGCCGTCTTCTACAACAAGCAATCGGATCGCGGTGGCGATGGCGGCAACTGGAACGAGCGCGACACCAAGCCGCCCCTCTCCGCATGGGCCATCTGGGAGATCTATAGCGCCACCAAAGACAAGGCATTCATTGCCGAGATGTATCCCAAGCTGCAGGCCTACCACGACTGGTGGTACCGCGCACGTGACAACAACCGCAACGGCATCATCGAATATGGCGCCACCAAGCACGTCGAACATAACGACGAGTACGGCAATATCACCTTCAAGGTGCAGTATGCCAACGGCGTGCCAGGGGGCATCTCACTCTCAGGTTGCAGTAACGAGGGAGATAACTGGTATGGCTGCACCGGCATGGCGCTCTACCAGCAGGTATTGAGTGTTGGCGGCTACAGCGATATGGATATCGGCGCTCAGCATGGCGCCGGCTGGGAGTCCGGTATGGACAACGCCGCCCGCTTCGGCTTTATCGAGCCGGATCAGCTCAAGCGATATGCCGACAAGACCTATGGCGGCGATATCGCCAAGGCACGCAAGGACTGGAACGTATTCTTCTTTGAAAACCATCAGGACAATGGCGATCTTATCGGCTTCTCCATCGATCAGGAGTCGGTAGAGCTCAACGCCTTCCTCGCCAAGGAGAAACGCATTCTGGCAGATATGGCCGACCTGCTCGGCAAGCCGGGCGATGCGATCCGCTACCGCGATGGCGCGACCCAGCTGGCTGGTTACATCAACAGTTGCATGTTCGATGAGGCGTCAGGCTTCTATTACGATCGCCAGATTGCTCAGGGGGATGTGGCTGACGGCAACGGCTGCGTCGGCAAATTGCTGACCGCCCGCGGCCGTGGCCCCGAGGGGTGGAGCCCGCTCTGGGCCGAAGTCGCCGACCAGGAAAAAGCAGCACGAGTGCGCGAAGTGATGCTTAATTCTCAGGAATTCAATACCAAGGTACCGCTCGGCACGGCAGCGCTGACCAACCCGGCCTACGACCCCAACATCTACTGGCGCGGCCGGGTCTGGCTGGATCAGTTCTACTTCGGGGTGAAGGGGCTGGAGAACTACGGTTATCGCAGCGATGCCCAGATGCTGGTCAACAAGCTGTTTGCCAACGCCGAAGGGCTGGCTGGCAGCGGCCCCATCCGCGAGAACTACAACCCGGAGAGCGGTGCTATGCAGGGAGCCAGCAACTTCAGCTGGAGTTCGGCCCACCTCTATATGCTCTATCGCAACTTTCTCAAGCCGCAGGAGTAAAGCTGCGCATATGCAAAAGGCCTCCATAGGGAGGCCTTTCTTATGCTTGGCTGACAGGCGACATTGCTGGCCGCAAGAGTTTCTGTCAGTGAGTGGTAAGCGGCAGAGAGAGGCGTTTGGCCAGTGCCTGGAAGTTCTGGCTCACTTCGGCCCCGAACAGGGGGTCACCGATGGCACGGTTTTGCCAGTTTTGCTCCAGATGACGCCAGTCATCCTCGGTCAGAGAATCGCGCAGATGGGGGAAGATGATTCCCTCCTCGTAATTCATGTGCGCCTCCTGCAGCTCTACAAAACGCTCCAGCTTGGCGGTGAACTGGTCGAGCGGGATCACTGCATCCATCAGGATCATCTCCACCATCTCCTTGAGCTCGCCACCTGCCTCCAGCAGCTTGACGTGCTCCTCCTGCAACCGGTTGGCAACCTCCCCCTCTACCACCCGGTATTTCAGGTAGTAGTCATAGATAAGATCTTCCTTGGGATGGTGGTACTTGTCAGAAACCTCCCGCAGATAGTCGATGACATCGCGCACCAGAAAATAGCTGATGGGCTGCTCGGCGTGAATGGCTGCCAGCTTCTGCTTGAGCAGCTCCAGCAGTCGGGCGATGTTGAGGTGATCCTTGTGCAGACTCGATAACATGGGCACTCCTTGGCGCTGAAATAAGATGTTATTTTCCTGAGTATACGGTCATTTGTCGCCCGAACTTTGCACTCAATCAAGTGTGCGGCAGACAGATTGCCACTCTATGGGACTCTTGCCCTGCTGCTCCAGCAGCTGGTTGGTTTGCGAAAAATGACCGCAACCGATGAAACCGCGATGGGCGGAAAGTGGGCTGGGATGGGGGGCCGTCAGCACATGGTGGCGCTGCCGGTCGATAAAACGCCCCTTCTTCTGGGCATGAGAACCCCACAACAGGAACACCACCCCGTTGCAGCTGGCATTGATCTGCTCGATAACCCTGTCGGTAAAGGTCTCCCACCCCAGATGGGCATGAGAGTGAGCCTGACCGGCCTGCACCGTCAGCACGGTATTGAGCAACAATACCCCCTGCTTGGCCCAGGATTCGAGGAAACCGTGGTTGGGTGTGACGAAACCTGGCAGGTCTCGCTGCATCTCTTTATAGATGTTGACCAGAGAGGGGGGCGTGCGCACGCCGGGCAGGACGGAGAAGCAGAGACCATGCGCCTGATTGGGGCCGTGGTAGGGATCCTGCCCCAGGATGACGACCTTGATCTGATCCAGCTCGGTCAGTTTGAAGGCATTGAACACATCGGCCGCAGGGGGATAGATCACCTTGCCCGCTTCCCGCTCTGCCCTGACAGTCGCCAGCGTACTCTTGAAATAGTCCTGCTCTTTTTCAGAGCCAATCACATCACTCCAGGTCAGCACCCCGAACTCCTCACTTGATACGGCGAAGGAGTCAGGATAGGGGCGCCGCCCGCAAGACGCAACCGTGACTCACACTTTCCAGAGCCTGGCGAGCCGCCCGGAGCGCTCCAGTTTGTGCAGACCCGCATTGAACAGCAGCATCAGACGACGCGCATCGGGATCCGCCTTGCGCATCAGCAGATAACCGGGTTGAGACCAGATAGGGTCGGGCGAGCTGGTCAACGACAGCGCCCCCAGATGGCGGGATTGCATCTGCAGGAAGAGGGCCTTGGCCACCTGCTCATCCATTACCAGATAGCGAATACGGCCAGAGACGAGCTTCTCAAGGCTCTCCTGATCAGAATCAGACCACTCAAGAGCCAATTCGGATTGACGGGCGGCAAAACCATCTCCGTAAAAATAGCCGCGGGTCACCCCCACCGGCTCGTGCTTGATCTCCCCGAGATTGACGACCGGCGAACCGGACAAGGTAAAAAGACGGGTCGTGAACTGGCCAAGGGATGCGGAGAGATAGAAGCTCTGTTCACGTTCGCGGGAACGAAACCAGGGCATGGTCACAACATAATCCCCGGCAAGAGTGAGCTTGTAGGCTTCAGCCCAGGGGTAAAAGTGAAAGCTGACATCAAGCCCCTCGGCGGCAAAGGCTTCGCGCACCACCTGACAGAGGAACCCCTGCTCGGGCAGAGACTCGCTGATATAGGGCGGCCACTCGCCCACGGCAATCCGGACTGTTTCGGCCCGCACCATTCCAGCCACAACCAGGCAACAGGCCACTATCAGCCAGCGCCATTTTTGCCACCCACTCTTCACCCGTGACTCTCCTCTTTATTTTCCATCAAGTGTAGTTCTCTCGAGTCACCCTTCCCTGATACGCACCACAAACACCATAAGGTGTAGTTAAATTACTAGATTTAAAAGATAAAAGATGCATAATTTGGATATCTTACAAAATCAGAAAAATGACCTATTTTTGATTCAACTCAAGAATTTAATCCCATTGAAATGGCGATTTGTTGATTTTTATTGATCTAGATCAATTTTGGTAATATTACCACCGTGGTATATATGACCCCAACAAAGTAAAGGTGTAAGGCAAGGGCCCTTTAAGTCGTCGATATCCTCGGTAGCTTAAATACATCAGGGTAATTTCCTTACAGTTGGATTCGCGTTCCCATTGAGGAGTCATACCATGATCAAAGGCATTCAAATCACCCAGGCCGCCAACACCGCTCTGCTGAACTCTTTCTGGCTGCTGGACGAAGAGAAGCAACAGGCTCGCTGCATCTGTGTCAAAGGCGATGCCTTTGCTGCCGATCAGGAAGTTCAACTTGCTGATCTGGGTCAGTTCGAATACCGCGAGCTGCCTGTTCAAGCTGAACCTGCCGTTGAAGGTGGCCAGCACCTGAACGTCAACGTGCTGCGTCGCGAAACTCTGGAAGATGCCATCGCCAACCCGGAGAAGTACCCGCAGCTGACCATCCGCGTTTCCGGCTATGCAGTGCGTTTCAACGCCCTGACCCCGGAACAGCAGCGTGACGTTGTTACCCGTACCTTCACCCAGAGCCTGTAATTCCAGCTCTGTCATGAAGTGATGACATCCATGGATGTCACTAAAAAACGGCCCGAGGGCCGTTTTTTTATTGCGTTGCATTCAGTCTGACAAGCTCCGTTACACCTTTTCGGTTTCCAGAACCCCGCCCTTGCGGCCCAGCACGCCTTCCATCTTCTTCACATCCAGCTGCTTGCAATATTTTGCCACCACCACGGTCGCAACCCCGTTGCCAATCAGGTTGGTCAGCGCCCGCGCTTCCGACATGAAGCGGTCAATCCCCAGGATCAGCGCCAGACCGGCCAGCGGCAGGTGGCCAACCGCGGAGATGGTCGCTGCCAGCACAATGAAGCCACTCCCGGTGACCCCGGCCGCCCCTTTCGAGGAGATAAGCAGCACCACCAGCAGCGTGATCTGATGGAACAGATCGAGCGGGGTGTTGGTCGCTTGGGCGATGAAGATGGCAGCCATGGTCAGATAGATGGAGGTGCCATCCAGGTTGAAGGAGTAACCGGTCGGAATAACCAGCCCTACTACCGATTTCTGGCAACCCAGCTTCTCCATCTTGTCCAGCATGCGCGGCAGAGCCGACTCGGAGGAGGAGGTGCCCAGCACGATAAGCAGCTCCTCGCGGATGTAAGAGATGAAACGCAGGATGCTGAAACCGGAGGCTTTGGCGATGCTGCCCAGCACGATAAAGATGAAGAAGAGGCAAGTGAGATAGAAGCAGGCGATAAGCTGGCCCAGTTGCACCAGAGAACCCACCCCGTATTTGCCGATGGTAAACGCCATGGCACCGAATGCCCCTACCGGCGCCAGCTTCATGATCATGTTGATGATGCCGAAGATGACGGTGGAGAAGCTCTCGATGACCCCGAAAATAATTTTCCCCTTCTCGCCGATATGGTGCAGGGAGAAGCCAAACAGCACGGCAAAGAGCAGCACCTGCAGGATGTTGCCGCTGGCAAAGGCACCGATCACGCTACCCGGAATGATGTCGAGCAGGAATGGAATGATCCCCTGTGACTTGGCCTGCTCGGCATAGACGGCGATGGCGCTGGCATCCAGTGCGGCCGGATCAACGTTCATGCCGGCCCCCGGCTGCAGCAGGTTCACCACGCACAACCCGATGATCAGGGCGATGGTGCTGACCACCTCGAAATAGACGAGGGCGATGGCACCGGTCTTGCCAACGGCCTTCATGCTCTCCATACCGGCAATCCCTGTTACCACGGTACAGAAGATGACGGGGGCGATAATCATCTTGATCAGTTTGACGAAACCATCGCCAAGGGGTTTCATGTCGGCCCCCAATTGGGGATAGAGGTGGCCAAGACATACCCCGAGGGTTATGGCGAGCAATACCTGAAAATAGAGGCTGCCCATAATCTTTTTACTCATGCTGCTTCATCCCTTCCGTTGTCGGTGTGTTGTTCTGTTTTATTGGTATGCAGCCCCGATGCATCAGACAAAAGCAACCCGCAGGAGACGTAACGAATCCTGGATCGGCTGATGCCGCGCTCTGGTGACTGTAGCGCCATCATCTCATGTTAAAAAATGGAGTTAAGCGACACCGATCACGCAACATTAGTAACCATTTATAAATATTTATTCACTGATTATTAATTGATGGGTGGCACGCAATGAGGGGGAAGCAGTCTGACATGAGGGGAAAACAGCGGGGATTGAACCAATGACAAGGCCCCGCATGCGGGGCCTTGTCAGTCTTAACCAGCGTTATGGAGCCAATCAGACAGAGGTATCTAGCGGCTCGAAGCCCTTGACCAGATCGTCGATCGCTTTCATCTGCTTGAGGAAGCCTTCCAGCTTGTCGAGCGGCAGCGCGCTCGGGCCATCGCAGCGGGCAATTTTCGGATCCGGGTGGGATTCGATAAAGAGACCGGCCAGACCAACCGCCATACCGGCACGCGCCAGCTCGGTGACCTGCTCGCGGCGACCGCCGGACGCAGCACCCAGCGGGTCGCGGCACTGCAGGGAGTGAGTCACGTCGAAGATAACCGGATAGCCACCGGTGCTCTTCTTCATGACGCCCAGACCCAGCATGTCTACCACCAGGTTGTCATAACCGAAGTTGACGCCGCGCTCGCACAGGATCAGGCGATCGTTGCCGCACTCCTCGAACTTGTCGGTGATGTTCTTCATCTGGCTTGGGCTCAGGAACTGCGGCTTCTTGATGTTGATAACGTTGCCGGTACGGGCCATCGCCTCTACCAGATCGGTCTGGCGCGCCAGGAAGGCGGGCAGCTGGATAACGTCAACCACCTCGGCGACCGGCTTGGCCTGATGGGGCTCGTGCAGATCGGAGATCACCGGCATGCCGAAAGTCGCTTTCAGCTCCTGGAAAATCTTCATCCCCTCTTCCAGACCCGGTCCACGATAGGAGTGGATGGAGGAGCGGTTCGCCTTGTCCCAGCTCGCCTTGAAGACAAACGGGATGCCCAGCTTGCTGGTCACTTCCACGTACTTCTCGCACACCGCCATCGCCATGTCGCGAGACTCGAGCACATTCATGCCGCCAAACAGCACGAACGGTTTGTCATTGGCAACGTTGATCTCGTTGATCTTGATATTCTTCTGTTCCATCTAAGACATCCTTAATGGAGGGGCTTGGGGGTCAAATCCAGCGCAGCCAGCTGCACTTTCAGCACGTCGGCGACCGGATCGTCCGGGCATTGTTCAATAAAGTATTCAAAGTCGTCGGCAGCCTGACGGGGACAATCGAGCTGCTCGTAGATAAAGCCGCGATCCCGCGTCTCCAGCGGATCGCCCGGCTTCATCCGCAGCAATAACTCGCTGCAGCGTAGCGCCTCGGACATGCGGTCTTCCCGCAGCAGGGCGCCCTTGCTGACATTGAGCAGCCGCTCGATGATCTCCCACTGGCCAGAGGGCTGCAGGTAATCCGGGGTCAGGGTGGCCAGATCGCCGAGCGCACCGCGCAGCAGCAGTTCGATACGGGCCAGGCTCAGCTCATCGCCGGTGAAGGGATCGACATAAACCTCCCCCTCGCCGCCGGCAAAGCTCACCAGGAAGTGGCCCGGGAAGCAGATCCCCTCTACATCGAGCCCGAGCTTGCGTCCCAGCTGGATGATGAGGATGCCGAGACTGACCGGGATCCCCTTGCGCTGCAGCAATACCTGATTGATGTCACAGTTGTCGGCCGAGAAGTAATCCTGCCAGTCGCCGTAAAACCCGAGGCTCTGATAGAAACCGCGCAGCAGTTGCTGGCGCACCTCGTCGCAGGTGCCCTCTTCGATCTGCTCGTCCAGCCACTCGTCCAGCAGCTGCAGCTCGCGGATCCCCTGCTCGGCCGAGCCATAGATTTCGTCGCTGACCGCCAGAGCCAGCTCGGTCAGCTCATGGGCTTCAAAATCGGTCCATTCGTCTATACGTAACATGCTCTTCATGCCTTAACCGAACAAACTCGCCTGTTTGAGCACTGCCAACTTGGCAATAAAGTAGATCCAGCCGAGCGCCCCCAGAAAAGAGCACCAGCGCACCAGATTGCTTTTGGCCAGCCGCAACGCCATCGCCGCCAGAAAGACCAATACCAGGATCCCCGTCAGCTTCTCGCTGAGCCAGGGAATGCCGTTATTGAGCGGGTTGAGACCCAGCACCACGCAGAGCAGTATGCCGGAGAGCACCACCAGTCCGTTGAGCAGACCGCTGGTTTTCAGCACGGGTGCGCTGAACGCCCGGCCAGAGCCGGCCTGAACCCAGTAAAAACGCAGCATAAACATCAGCACGGCCCCGCCAATCAGGGTGAGATGCAGATGCTTGAGCACAAGATAACTATTCAATATCAATCCTCGATGCAGAGGCCGCGCCCCTGCCCGTCAAACCGGTAGTTAAGAGATTCAGCAGGCCGGGCACATGCCCAGAGTGACCCGCTCGTTCTCCCCGTAATCGCGCACCGTGGTTACGCTGCGATAGCCGAGATCCTGCAACAGCTGGCGAACCGCCATCCCCTGATCCCAGCCATGTTCCAGCAGCAGCCACCCTTCGCTGTGCAGATGGGCCGGGGCATGGGTCGCGATATGGCGGATATCCGCCAGCCCCGCGTCGTCCGCCACCAGCGCCGAGCGCGGTTCAAAGCGTACATCACCCTGCTCGAGATGGGGATCGGCGCCATCAATATAGGGGGGATTGGAGACAATCACCGCAAAGCGGGGTGCCTGCTCATCGAGCGGGGCAAACCAGCTGCCGTCACGCACCTCGATGGGCAACCCCAGCGCCGCGCTGTTCTCGCGTGCCAGTGCGGCAGCGTCCGCCATGCGATCCACCGCCCACACATCGAGCTCGGGTCGCTCGGACTTGATGGCCAGCGCGATGGCGCCGGTGCCGGTACCGAGATCCAGCACGGCGCAGGGCCCTTGCGGGATCTTCGCCAGTGCCTGCTCCACCAGCACCTCGGTATCGGGGCGCGGGATCAGGGTCGCCGGGCTTACTTTCAGCGGCAGCGACCAGAACTCCCGCTCACCAACGAGATGAGCGATGGGCTCGCCGTTGAGACGACGGGCCAGCCACGTCTGCAGGGTGGCCTGCTGGGCGGCATCCAGCTCGCGCTCGGGCCAGGTCATCAGATAGCTGCGCCGGCAGTCGAGCAGATGACAGAGCAGCACATCGGCATCGGCGCGAGGGGACTCCCCCTCAGCCAGTACGGTCATGATATGGGCACGAGCCTGCTGGATCTGCATCAGTGCCGTCCCACCTTAATCAGGCAGTTCTGAATGCGAGCTTGCCGGTTCCGCATTTGCATCAATTGCTCTCGGCCAGCGAGGCGAGCTGGTCGGCCTGATACTCCTGCACCAGCGGGGTGATAACGCAGTCCAGATCCCCTTCCAAAATTTCGGAGAGGCGGTACAGGGTCAGGTTAATACGGTGCTCGGAGAGACGGCCCTGCGGATAGTTGTAGGTCCGGATGCGCTCGGAACGATCACCGGAGCCCACCAGATTGCGGCGGGTGCTCTGCTCGGCGGCGCGATGGCGCTCATCCTCAGCCGCCTGCAGGCGGGCAGAGAGTACCGACATCGCCTTGGCGCGGTTCTTGTGCTGGGAGCGCTCGTCCTGACACTCCACCACCAGACCGGTCGGCAGGTGGGTGATGCGGATGGCCGAGTCAGTCTTGTTGACGTGCTGACCACCGGCACCGGAGGCGCGGAAGGTGTCGATCTTCAGATCGGAGGGGTTGATCTCGATCTGCTCGGCTTCCGGCACTTCCGGCAGCACTGCGACGGTACAGGCGGAGGTGTGCACCCGACCCTGAGATTCGGTCTCCGGCACCCGCTGTACCCGGTGACCACCGGATTCAAACTTGAGACGGCCATAGACACGCTCGCCGTCGATCTTGGCGATGACCTCCTTGTAACCGCCATATTCCCCGTCGTTGCAGCTGACGATGGAGACGCGCCAGCCCTGACGCTCGGCAAAGCGGGAGTACATGCGGAACAGGTCGCCCGCGAAGATGGCCGCTTCATCACCGCCGGCCCCGGCCCGGATCTCCAGATAGCAGTTGTTGTCATCCTTGGGATCCTTGGGCAGCAGCATCACTTGCAGCTCCTGCTCCAGCGCCTCCAGATTGGCCTTGGCGAGCGGCAGCTCCTCCTGCGCCATCTCGCGCAGGTCGGCATCATCCTCTTCCAGCATCATCTGGGTCGTCTCCAGATCATCCTGCGCCTGACGGAAACGCTGGAAGGCGTGAACGATATCTTCCAGCTGGGCATATTCGCGGGTCAGGGCGCGATAGCGCTCCTGATCCGAGACCACGTCGGGCTCGCCGAGCATGGCCTGAACTTCTTCGTGGCGCTCGATGAGGCCTTCCAGCTTTCTGATTAGTGACGGATTCATAACTCTTGCAATCTCAAATGGAGGACGGGACCACCAGCATGGTAGCCCCGAAAAATTACTCTTGTGACAACCCCAGTGCCTGCCGCAGACGGGACAGCGCACTCTCGTCGCCCTGGGAGGCCGCTTGGCGCAGGGCCTGGGTCGGCGCATGGATCAACTTGTTGGTGAGGCGATGGGCCATCGCCTTGAGCGCCTGCTCGGCACTCTCGCCCTGGGCCAGTGCCAACAGGGCACGTTGCAACTCTTCGTCAGCGACCTGCTGGGACTGCTGACGGTAGTCGCGAATGAGATCAACCGAGCTCTGGCCGCGATACCAGCCCATGAACTCGTCGCGCTCCTCCTGCACGATTACCTCGGCTTGTGCCGCGGCCCGTTTGCGGGTCTCCAGGTTCTGCTCGATGATCCCCTGCAGATCGTCCACCGTGTAGAGGTAGGCGTCGGAGAGCTCATCCACTTCCGCCTCGATGTCGCGCGGTACGGCGATATCGACCAGAAACATCGGCTTGAAGCGGCGGGCCTTGAGGGCCCGCTCCACCATCCCCTTGCCGATGATGGGCAACGGGCTTGCGGTCGAGCTGATGACGATATCCGCCTCGTGCAGATAATCGGGGATCTCTTCGAGCGTCATCACCTGGGCGCCAAATTCGGCAGCCAGGGTCTGGGCCCGTTGCAGCGTCCGGTTGGCCACCATCATCTGGGTCACGTTCTGTTCGCGCAGATGGCGGGCCACCAGCTCGATGGTTTCGCCAGCACCGACCAGCAATACCTTGGTCTGGGAGAGATCGGCAAAGATACGGCGGCCAAGGCTGACAGCAGCAAAAGCCACCGATACGGCGCTCGCGCCAATCTCGGTATCAGTACGCACCCGTTTGGCCACCGAGAAGGATTTCTGGAACAGCCGCTCCAGCGCCCCCTTCACCGACTCCGCCTGCTGGGCATGGGCGTAGGATTGCTTGATCTGGCCGAGGATCTGCGGCTCTCCCAGCACCAGCGAGTCGAGCCCGCACGCCACCCGCATCAGGTGGCGCACCGCCTCTTCGTCATGGTGCTGGTAGATGGCGCTGACCAGTTCGGCCGCATCCAGCCCGTGGAACTGCTGCAGCCAGCGCAGCACCTCGCCCTGCTGTTCACCGGCCAGATTGCAGTAAAGCTCGGTCCGGTTGCAGGTGGAGACGATCACCGCCTCGTTGATGCCGGGTTGGTTCACCAGCTCACGCAAGGCGCGATCGATGCAGTCCGGGCCAAAGGCGACCCGCTCCCGCAAGGCGACACTGGCGGTGTTGTGGTTGATTCCGAGGGCAAGCAAACTCATGAGTGGGCGACGATCATTTCATACGCTGGGTGCAAAGGCTGCCAATTGTACGAGAAAGGGTAAGTCTTTAAAAGCAATACGGCCGCCCCGTATACTGTGGCAAATTCCTCTCTCTGGAGCCTTCTCTTGCTGCTACGTATTTTTACCCTCGCCTGCCTGCTGATCCTTGGCGGTTGTGCCACCACCCAGCCCCAGCGGGCCCAGGTCAACTGGGATCAGGAACGAACCCGCCTCGAACAGCTCACCCAGTGGGAGCTTTCCGGCAAGATGGCCATCATCACCCCCCAGCAAAAGGGCAGCGCCCGCCTCAACTGGCAGCAGGATGGCGATGATTATCGGCTCAACCTCACCAGCCTGATCGGCACCAGCATTCTCGAGCTCTCCCGCAGCAAGGGCGAAATCACCCTGATCGACAGCGAGGGCAAGCGTCACCAGAGCCAGGATGCCGAAGGGCTTATCTATCAGCTCACCGGCTGGAACATTCCGGTCGCCGGTCTGCCGGAGTGGATCAAGGGGCTACCGGGCGAGGCCGACTTCGAGCTCAACCCCGACAGCAGTCTGGCCCGCGTCCGCGATGGCCAGTGGCAGATCGTCTATGGCGACTACCGGGATCAGGATGGCTACCGCCTGCCCCACCAGCTGACCATGACCGGTCAGGGCAGCCGCCTCAAGCTTCAGATCAACCAATGGACTCTTGCACGCTAATGGCTTCCATACGCTGGCCAGCACCGGCCAAACTCAACCTGTTCCTGCACGTCAATGGCCGTCGTCCGGATGGCTACCACGAGCTGCAAACCCTGTTCATCTTCCTCAACCACGGTGACTGGCTCGAATTCGAGGTGATTCCAGATAGCGACACCCTCACCCTGAGCCCGGCCATTCCCGGCGTACCTGATGAACAGAACCTCATCATCCGTGCCGCCCGCCTGCTGCAGGCAAAGCTGCCGAGCCCGCAGGGAGCCCATATCCGGCTGGAGAAGGTGCTGCCCATGGGTGGCGGCATCGGCGGCGGCTCGTCCGATGCGGCCACCACGCTGGTGGCGCTTAACCACCTCTGGCAGGCTGGTCTTGACGAAGATGAACTGGCAGCGCTTGGCGTGCAGCTGGGGGCCGATGTGCCGGTCTTTGTCCGTGGCCGGGCGGCCTTTGCCGAGGGGGTGGGCGAGCGGCTGCAACCGGTCGAATTGCCCGAGTCATGGTATCTGGTGCTCAAGCCGGATTGCCATGTGGCAACCGCTGTCGTGTTCCAGGATCCGGACCTGCCCAGGGCCACTCCGAAGATGGCTTTGCACAACCTGATGGAGGGGGAGTGGAAAAACGATTGCGAAGCACTCGTGAAAAAGCGCCACCCCGAGGTTGCCAATGCGCTCGGCTGGTTGCTAGAATACGCGCCGTCAAGAATGACGGGCACAGGAGCCTGCGTCTTTGCTCAGTTTGAAGACGAAGTGACTGCTCGGGAAGTGTTGGCCAGAGTGCCGAAGGGGCTGGATGGGTTTGTCGCCAAGGGCGAGAACATATCACCACTCCTCGCTACTTTGCAACAATTCAAATGATTGGGGTATCGCCAAGCGGTAAGGCAGCGGGTTTTGATCTCGCCATCCCTAGGTTCGAATCCTAGTACCCCAGCCAATTTGATCTGATGGCAGTGACGCGGGCGATGTCGTGCTCGCCCACGTCGCAGGGCTCACCCCCCTTCTGCCATCCCGATGCGGCTAATCCCTTGCTCGTTGTCTGGCTAAATCGTTTGCCCCAAAACGATAAGGGTCTGATTTCAGACTCCCCCACATACTGGATGCAACCCCGAGGTTTCAAACCGTGCCTGACATGAAGCTGTTTGCTGGTAACGCAACGCCGGAACTAGCCCAGAAGATCGCAGATCGCCTGTTTATCAAACTCGGCAATGCTGCCGTAGGTCGCTTTAGCGACGGCGAGATCAGCGTACAGATCAACGAGAATGTACGTGGTGGCGATATCTTCATCATTCAATCCACCTGTGCCCCGACCAACGACAATTTGATGGAATTGATCGTCATGGTGGATGCACTGCGTCGTGCTTCAGCTGGCCGTATCACTGCCGTAATCCCCTATTTTGGTTATGCCCGTCAGGACCGTCGTGTCCGCTCCGCCCGTGTGCCCATCACCGCCAAGGTTGTCGCTGACTTCCTCTCCAGCGTGGGTGTGGATCGCGTGCTGACCGTTGACCTGCATGCCGAGCAAATCCAGGGCTTCTTCGACGTTCCGGTAGACAACGTATTCGGTAGCCCGGTGCTGCTCGAAGACATGAAGTCCAAGAACCTCGAGTCCCCTGTCGTCGTATCGCCGGACATCGGCGGCGTAGTGCGCGCCCGCGCCATCGCCAAGCTGCTGGACGATACCGACATCGCCATCATCGACAAGCGTCGTCCCCGCCCGAACGTCTCCCAGGTCATGCACCTGATCGGTGACGTTGCCGGCCGCGACTGCATCATCGTTGACGACATGATCGATACCGGCGGCACTCTGTGCAAAGCAGCAGAAGCCCTGAAAGAGCGCGGTGCCAAGCGTGTATTCGCCTACGCTACCCACCCGGTCTTCTCCGGTTCTGCCGTCGAGAACATCAAGAACTCCGTGATCGACGAACTGATCATCACTGACTCCATCCCGCTCACCGCGGAGATGAAGGCAGTTGGCAAAGTCAAACAGCTGACCCTCTCGACTGTTCTGGCAGAAGCCATTCGTCGCATCAGCAACGAAGAGTCCATCTCTGCCATGTTTGAGCATTGATAGATTCAGCAATAACGAAAACCGCCATCAGGCGGTTTTCGTCTTTCTAGACCCGGCTATATGTACGACCCTGCCTGTGGCAGGTGTTAAGGATTTACCCATGAATGGCTTGCGCCCCCTCCTGCTTGCGACCCTGACCTCCGCCCTCTTCGCCTGTCAGCCTGCCAAAGAAAATCAGCCCTTCGTGCTGACACTGGCTCACATGAACGATACCCACTCCCAGTTTGACCCGGTCAACGCCGAGCTGAAGGGGCATATCTTTGCCCAGGAGGGAGAGACCGATACCCTCTACACCCGTTTTGGCGGCTACCCGCGGCTGCTGACCATGGCCAAGGCCTATCAGGCCGATGCACTGGCCCAGAACCACGCCATGCTGCTGCTGCACGGCGGCGATGCCTGGCAGGGCAGCGGCTACTTCAAGCTCAACGAGGGGATGGCCAACGCCGAGCTGCTCAACCAGTTCGGCCTCGATGCCATGGCCCTTGGCAACCACGAATTCGATCTCGACAACCAGAAGCTGGCCCGCTTCATCAAGGGGGTCAACTTCCCGGTGCTGGCCGCCAATCTCGATACCAAGGCCGATCCCGCCCTCAGCAAGGTGGCCAATCTCAAGCCTTTCACTGTCTACGCCTTTGATGGCAACCAGAAGAGCCCGGTCACCGACATCAACAACCTGCCGCAAGGCAAACAGCTGGTCGCCGTCATCGGTCTGGTGCTGGAAGATATGGGCAACATAGCGCCCAACGTCGGCAAGCTGCGCTTTGCCAAAGAGGTTGAATCGGCCCAGGCCACGGTGGATATGCTGCAAGCCAAGGGGATCCACCAGATCGTGGCGCTCACCCACATCGGCAACGAGCGGGATCTGGCGCTGGCCGCCAAGGTAAATGGCATTGATGCCATCGTCGGCGGTCACTCCCACAGCCTGCTCGGCGATTTTCGCAATATCGGCTGGGGCAACACCGGCGAATACGCCAAGCTGGTGACCAACCCGGACGGCATCGGCAAGACCTGCGTGGTGCAAGCTGGCTCCTACGCCCAGGCCATTGGTCTGGCTCAGGTGAGCTTTGATGGTCAGGGTCATGTGACCGACTGTCAGGGCCACAACAGCCTGCTGGCCAGCCGCGACTTTTTCGCCGATGCGGCGCGCAAGCAGCCCCTCGACGAAAACCGCAGCAAGGAGGCGAGCCAGTTCGTCGACAACCAGCCCAATCTGGTTACCGTGGATGAAGATCCCCGCCTGCGCGGCATCATCGACAGCCACTACAAACCGGCGCTGGAAAAGGCCTATGGCCCGGTGATCGGCACTATCCCCGAGCAGTTGCAAAATGCCCGTCGCCCCGGCGACAACGGCAGCGACAACCACGGCTCCGACGTGGCACCGCTGGTTGCCGAAGGGGAGTTCTACTGGGCCAATACTCCGGCCGTTCAGGCCCTGACCGGTGGTCCGGTCGACTTCGCCCTGGTAGCGGTGGGTGGCGTGCGCGCCGAGCTGCCGGCCGGCGAGTGGCGCGAGGGGGACAGCGCCCTCACCCTGCTGCCGTTCAAGAACCAGCTCGCGGTGCTGACCCTGACCGGCGCCGAGGTGCGTGCCCTGCTGACCGAGACCATCACCGCCACCTTGCCCGCCAGCGCCCATGCCGGCAAGTTCCCCTATGGTGGCCACCTGCGCTACACCTTCCAGGAGACCAACCCAGGCAAGGCGGGCACCCTGACCCAGTTGCAGCACAAGACGGCTAGCGGCGAGTGGCAGGATCTGGTGGATAGCCAGCGCTATCGCGTGGTGATGAACGCCTACAGCGCCAACGGCAACGACGGCTGGCAGGCGCTGGCCAATGCCCAACGTCAGAAGAGCGAGCGGGTCGACATCGCCAGCGTCAGCGGCAAGCTGACCGCCTTCCCGGTGCTCAAAGTGGCACAAAACGGCGAGTTGCTCGGCGCCGTCTATGCCCCGGGCAAATCCCTCGACTGCAAGGCTGCTGGGGTCGATTGCGGCACCGACGCCGTCTCCTTCGTCGAGTATGTGCGCGATGCCCGCCCCACCCTGACCGCGCTGGATGAGGAAACTGTCACCCTGCTGCGCGCCAAATAACCGGGTCATCAGCAAATCGACAGAGAACGGGCCTCTCGCAAGAGGCCCGTTTGTCATCCATTGGCCGCCAAAATCGCTCAAATCCCGCCATAACATGCACATTGGTTGAGTGATCGCCACTCGGCGGCTAGAATATTGCGTCCTATTGCCCTGGGTAGTGTGCCCATGGCAGCTGCGAGTGAAGACATCAAGCGTGACAAGCCAAATCAAACTGATCGTCGGACTGGGCAATCCCGGCCCGGAATATGCCAAAACCCGCCACAATGCGGGCGCCTGGTATGTGGAGCAACTGGCCCGCTGGCACAATGTCAGCCTGCGCGAAGAGCCCAAGTTCTTCGGCCACACGGCCCGCATTCTGGTTGATGGGCAGGATGTGCGACTGCTCATCCCGAACACCTACATGAACCTCTCCGGCAAGGCGGTCGCCGCTCTGGCACGTTTTTATCAGATTGAGCCGGAAGCGATTCTGGTGGCCCATGATGAACTGGATCTGCCCCCGGGTATCGCCAAGTTCAAGCAGGGCGGTGGTCACGGCGGCCATAACGGCCTCAAGGACATCATCGCCAAGATGGGCAACAACAATAACTTCTTCCGGCTGCGCCTCGGGATCGGCCATCCCGGAGCCAAGGAGCTGGTCGCCGGCTTCGTACTGACCAAGGCGCCCAGCAGTGAACAGAACCTGATCGATGCCGCACTGGACGAGTCCCTGCGTGCCACCGACATCCTGTTCAAACAAGATATGACCAAGGCCATGAACCGGCTGCACAGCTTCAAGGCCGAATAAAGCATGACACGGGCCGCCTGCGGGCGAGCCTCACAGCATCCATCAAGTAAGGTAACAATCCATGGGTTTTAAATGCGGTATCGTGGGCCTGCCCAATGTAGGCAAATCCACCCTGTTCAACGCGCTGACCAAGGCCGGTATCGAAGCCGCCAACTTCCCGTTCTGCACCATCGAGCCGAACACAGGTGTAGTACCGATGCCGGACCCGCGCCTCGATCAGCTGGCGGCCATCATCAATCCGCAGCGCGTTGTGCCTACCACCATGGAATTTGTGGACATCGCCGGTCTGGTAGCCGGTGCCTCCAAGGGTGAAGGTCTGGGCAACCAGTTCCTGGCCAACATCCGTGAAACCGAAGCGATCGGCCACGTTGTGCGCTGCTTCGACGACGAAAACATCATCCACGTTGCCGGCAAGGTCTCCCCTGCCGACGACATCGAAGTGATCAACACCGAGCTGGCCCTGTCGGATCTGGACGCCTGCGAGCGCGCCATTCACCGCCAGTCCAAGCGCGCCAAGGGCGGCGACAAGGATGCCAAGCTGGAAGTCGAAACCCTGGAGAAGATCAAGGTCGCGCTGGAAAACGGCCAGATGATCCGCGGCATGAAGCTGGACAAGGAAGAGCTGGCCGCTGTCAGCCACCTCAACTTCCTGACCCTCAAACCCACCATGTACATCGCCAACGTGGCGGAAGATGGTTTCGAGAACAACCCCTATCTGGACAAGGTGCGCGAGATCGCTGCCGCCGAGAACGCGGTTGTCGTGGTCGTCTGTTGCGCCATCGAAGCTGACATCGCCGAGCTGGACGACGAAGATCGCGCCGAGTTCATGGCCGACCTTGGCATCGAAGAGCCGGGTCTGAACCGTGTTATCCGCTCCGGCTACCAGCTGCTGAACCTGCAGACCTACTTCACCGCAGGCGTGAAAGAGGTGCGAGCATGGACCATTCCGGTCGGCGCTACTGCCCCGCAAGCGGCTGGCAAGATCCACACCGACTTCGAGAAGGGCTTTATCCGTGCCCAGACCATCGCCTTTGAAGACTTCATCACCTACAAGGGTGAGCAGGGCGCCAAAGAAGCGGGCAAGATGCGCGCCGAAGGCAAGGACTACATCGTCAAAGATGGCGATATCATGAACTTCCTGTTCAACGTGTAATCCTGCACTGGCCGCAGTTTGCGGCCCGGGACGACAAAAAGCCCATCCGGCAACGGATGGGCTTTTTCTTTTGCGCATTGCAACGCGGCCTTGCCACTTTCACCAGGCCGTGGCTCAGAGCCGATTGCTAGAGCTTGACCATGATGTGGCGCGGTACCGTGTAATCCTCCAGCGCATAGAGGGAGAGGTCCTTGCCGTAACCGGACATCTTCATCCCGCCGTGAGGCATCTCGGTGGCCAGCATGAAGTGGGTGTTGATCCAGGTGCAGCCATACTGAAGCCCCGCCGCCACCTTGTGGGCCAGCCCCAGATCCCGGGTCCAGACCGAGGAGGCCAAGCCATAGTCGGAGTCGTTGGCCCACTGCACGACCTGCTCGGCATCGCTGAAACGGGTCACCGACACCACGGGGCCGAACACTTCGCGGCGCACGATCTCGTCTTCCTGACGGGCCCCCACAATCAGGGTCGGCTCGTAGAAGAAGCCGCTGCCGGGGCGCATCCGCCCGCCGGTAGTCACCTCCATATGGCCGCTGGTGACGGCCCGTTCGACAAAGCTCGCCACCCGATGGCGCTGGCGATCGGAGATAAGCGGCCCCATCTCGACCCCCTCTTCATGCTGGGTACCCACCTTGATGGAGGAGACGGCATCGGTCAGGGCGGCGACGAAGCGGTCGTGCAACTTGTTCTGCACATAGATGCGGCAGGCGGCGGTGCAATCCTGTCCGGCATTGTAGAAACCGAAGGTGCGAATGCCAGCCACCACCGCATCGAGATCCGCATCGTCAAAGATGATGACCGGCGCCTTGCCACCCAGTTCGAGATGGGTGCGCTTCATGGTGCGCGCCGCGCTCTGCAGGATCTTCTGGCCGGTGGCGATATCGCCGGTGAGCGACACCATCCGCACCAGCGGATGCTCCACCATCGGCGCCCCCACACTCTCGCCACGGCCGCAGATGATGTTGATCACCCCGCGCGGGAAGATCTCGCTGGCAATCTCCGCCAGCAGCAGGGCGCTCAGCGGGGTCTGCTCCGATGGCTTGAGCACCACCGTATTGCCGGCCGCCAGCACGGGGGCAATCTTCCAGGCGGCCATCATCAGCGGATAGTTCCAGGGGGCGATGCTGCCCACCACCCCGATGGGATCGCGGCGGATCATGCTGGTGTGACCGTCGAGGTATTCGCCTGCCAGCGGGCCGTGCAGACAGCGGGCCGCTCCGGCAAAGAATCGGAAGCAGTCGACCACCGCCGGCAGCTCGTCACCCAGCACGGCGGCATAAGGCTTGCCGCAGTTGAGGGACTCGATGGCTGCGAAGGCCTCGGCCCGCTCCTCGATGGCGGCAGCAAGGCGCAGCAGCAGGTTGCTGCGGGTCGCCGGCGTGGTGTGACGCCAGGAGCCAAAAGCACGCTGGGCGGCGTTGACGGCGCGGCTCACCTGCTCGAAGGAGGCCTCCGGCAGCTGGACAATCAGCTCACCGGTCGCGGGGTTGAGTACCGGTTCGCTCGGGCCCTCCCCTGTTACAAACTGGCCGTCGATAAGTTGCTGGGTCGAAATGTTCATGAATAACCTTCCTTGGTAATTAGCGCACGGCGTCGTTGCCATCGCGGGTCAGGTAATAGGCGAGCAGGATCGGCACCGTGGTGACGGCGACGATGATAAGGGCAACCACGTTGGTGACCGGGCGATCTCGCGGCCGGATCAGCTCCTGATACATCCAGATGGGCAGCGTGGTCTGCTGGCCGGCGGTAAAGGTGGTGACGATCACCTCGTCAAAACTGAGGGCAAAGGCCAGCATGCCCCCCGCCAGCAGCGCTGTGGCGATGTTGGGCAGAATGACGTATCGCACGGTCTGGAAACCGTCGGCCCCGAGATCCATCGATGCCTCGATAAGCGAGCGGTTGGTTCGGCGAAAACGGGCCAGCGCATTGTTGTAGACCACCACCACGCAGAAGGTGGCGTGGCCGATGACGATGGTCCAGAAGCTGAAGGGGATCTCCAGCGCACCGTAGGCCGAACGCAGCGCCAGACCGGTCACTATCCCCGGCAGGGCGATAGGCAGGATCAGCATCAGCGAGACCATCTCCTGACCGAAGAAGCGGCTGCGGGCGATGGCGGCGGCTGCCAGCGTCCCCAACAGCAGGGCAACCAGAGTGGCAAGGCTCGCCACCTCCAGCGAGAGCTGGATGGCGCGCCAGACATCGGGCCGTTCGAAGGTCACCGCAACCCAGTGGAGGGTAAAGCCCGGCGGCGGGAACTGGTAACTCTTGCTCTCGGTGGTGAAGGCATAGAGAAAGATAAAGAGGATCGGAAAGTGCAGGAAGGCGAGCCCGCCGTAAGCGGCTACCCGCAGGGTACGACCCGGTTGATCAAAGCGCATCGAAAGCCCCCAGACGTTTTGCCACCATCAGATAGACGGCGATGATGAGGATGGGCACCAGCGAAAAGGCCGCAGCGAAAGGCAGGTTGCCCGCCGTTCCCTGCTGCATGTAGACCACCTGACCGATGTAGAGGGTGGAGTTGCCGATAATGCCCGGGATGATGTAGTCGCCAAGGGTCAGCGAGAAGGTGAAGATGGAGCCGGCCACTACCCCCGGCAGCGCCAGCGGCAGCAGCAGGGTACGAAAGGTCTGCCCGGGAGTGGCCCCGAGATCGGCGCTCGCCTCGATGAGGGAGAGAGGGATCCGCTCCACGGCCGCCTGAATGGGCAGGATCATGAAGGGGAGCCAGACATAGACGAAGACGATAAAGGTGCCGATCCGTGAGAATGACAACGAGGGGCCGCCAATTTCCGGCAGGCTGAGCAGCGCCTGCAACACCCCGTCCAGCCCCAGCTGACCCGCCAGCCAGTTCACCGCCCCCTCCTTGGCGAGGATCAGCTTCCAGGCGTAGACCCGCACCAGATAGCTCGACCAGAGCGGCAGCATGATGGCGATATAGAAAAAAGCCCGCTGCCGCCCTCTGGTGTAGCGCGCCATGTAATAGGCAATCGGAAAGGCGATCAGGGCGCAGGCCAGCGTCACCAGCAAGGACATGACCACGGTACGCAGGATCACATCCCGGTTTTCGGGGCGCGCCAGATCGATAAAGTTCTGCCAGGTGAACTCGTGGCGGATCTGGCCGCTGAACTCGTCGAGCCCGAAGAAGGAGTTGGAGAGCAGCATCAGCAGGGAGCCGGCATAGATAAGGCCAAGCCAGATGAGCGGCGGCCCGAGCAGGATCCCCAGCAGCAGACCGGAGCGGCCATAAAGCAGGTTCGAGAGACGCCGACGCAGCGGCGCACGGGGAAGCACGGTTGGCATGGTCAGACTCGCACTGTTCATGGGGTCGCTCCCAGAGCATGCACAGCAGGCGCCGCCCAGCTCAGCGAGACCCGCTCCCCGAGCGGCAGGCGTGCCTGTCCCTCGTTGGGGTGGTTGACGATGAGTTCGATATCACTGTCGATGCGCACCCGGTAGCGCACATAGGGGCCGAGATACTCCACCTCGCGCACCTCGCCGGACCAGCCGGGCACTCCGGCCGTGGCGAGGCGGATCCGCTCCGGGCGCACCATCACCTGACCGCTCTGGCCGGTGAGACGACGGGCGGCCTCCCCTTCGAACAGGTTGACGCTGCCGACAAAGCGGGCCACAAAGGGGGTCTCTGGCGTGTCGTAGATGGTCTCGGGAGAGGCGACCTGCTCGATGCGACCCTGATTGAAAATACAGATGCGATCGCTCATGGAGAGCGCCTCCTGCTGATCGTGGGTCACGAAGATAAAGGTGATGCCGAGCTGGCGCTGCAGCGCCTTGAGTTCGAGCTGCATCTGCTCGCGCAGCTTGAGATCGAGGGCGCCGAGCGGTTCATCCAGCAGCAGCACCCGCGGCTGGTTGATGAGGGCCCGCGCGATGGCGATGCGCTGGCGCTGACCACCGGAGAGCTGGCCCGGCCGGCGATCCCCCACCCCGGGCAGGCGCACCAGTTCGAGCATCTCGTCGGCGCGGCGGTGGCGGGTGACCTTGTCGATCCCCTTGATCATCAGCCCGTAGGCGATGTTGTCCCGCACATTCATGTTGGGAAAGAGGGCGTAATCCTGAAAAACGGTATTGAGTGGGCGCTCGTAAGGTGGACGCGTCGAGCACTCCTCGCCAAAGAGGCGGATGGTGCCACCGGTCGGGTACTCGAACCCGGCCAGCATCCGCAGACAGGTGGTCTTGCCGGAACCGCTCGGCCCTAGCAGGGAGAAGAACTCCCCCGGCGCAATGGCCAGCGACACCTCGTCCACCGCCTTGACGGCGCCATAGTGACGGCTCACCCGTTCAAACTGAACTGCGTGCATGAATTGACTCCAGAGTGAGGGGCCGGCAAGCCGGCCCGGACGTGTCAGCGGCCGCCAAGAATGGCGATGTAATCGGAGACCCAGCGGTAATAAGGGACGCAGGTACCCTGGCTCTTGCACTGGCTGACCGGGGTACGCCAGAAGTGCACCCGGGCGAAGTTGTCAGCCCCGTTGGTCTTGCACCCTTCGGCGCCGAGCAGGGCATTACCCTGACAAGCCGCAGGAACCACAGGCACGGAACCAAACCAGGAGGCGAGATCTCCCTGCAGCTTGTTGTCGAGGGAGTGTTCGAGCCACTGATAGGCACAAACCGGGTGTTTGGCTTCGGCGTGCAGCATGGTGGTATCGGCCCAGCCGGTGACCCCCTCTTTGGGCACCACGGTGGCGACCGGCTGCTTGTCCGCGGCCAGCGTATTGGCCTGAAACGGCCAGGAACTCGACGCCACCACCCCTTCATTCTTGAAGTCGTCGATCTGCACGAAGGCGTCGTGCCAGTAGCGACCGACCAGCTGCCGTTGCTGGCGCAGCAACTCCAGCGCAGCCTTGTACTGATCCTCGTTCAGCTCATAGGGATCCTTGATCCCCAGCTCCGGCTTGTGCGTCATCAGATAGAGAGCGGCGTCGGCAATATAGATGGGGCCATCAAAGGCCTGAATGCGCCCCTTGTTGGGCTTGCCATCGGGCAGAGTCTGGGCTTCGAACACCACGGACCAGGAGTCGGGCGCCTTGGGGAATACCTTTGTGTTGTACATCAGGACGTTGGAGCCCCACTGGTAGGGCACGCCGTAGTGCTTGCCGTTCACCGTGTGCCAGGGGGCATTTTGCAGACGGGGATCCACCTTGCTCCAGCTGGGGATGCGCGACAGATCGAGGGGTTGCACCTTGCCACCGGCGATGAGCCGCAGACTGGCATCTCCCGAGGCGGTCACCAGATCGAAGCCCCCTTCATTCATCAGGGCGACCATCTCGTCCGACGTGGCGGCGGTCTTGACCGTCACCTTGCAGCCGGTAGCCTGCTCGAAACCGGTCACCCAGTCGTAGTTCTTGTCGGTTTCGCCCCGCTCCACGTAGCCGGCCCAGGCGACGATGTCGACCTGTCCCTCCCCTTTCTGCGCTGCGTGCAGCGGCAGGGACGACGCCAGCAATCCGAGACAGAGTGCGGTCAGTCTCATGGTGATCTCCTTCTCCAGTAGTGAATTAACATCCTGTTAACGCTTGAGTGAGCGTAGGGGAAGGAGAGAGCAATGAGAATTTCAATTTTCAGGGGCCAAGCTATCAGTAAAAGTGATAGCGACGTCGTATGAACCCTATCTGGCCGGCCCGAGCCGGGCGCGCAGCCGCCCCTGCTCCTTGGCTATTTCAATAAACTCGCGCGCCGCCCACGGCAGACGCGAGCCACGTCGCCACACCAGCCCGATATCGATGGCGGGGATCGGCTCCTTGATCTCCCGCGCCTCCACCCGCTCCTGCTCCAGCGACCAGGGGCGATAGGCAAAATCCGGCAGCAGGGCCAGACCAAGATGGCTGGTCACCAGACTGCGTACCGCCTCCACCGAACCGGTGCGCAGCACGATGCGCGGCCGCAAGCCATAACGACGCAGTCCAGCCTGAATCACCTGCTCCATCTGGTCGGCAGTGAGGGCGATGAGCGGCTCGTTGGCCAGTTCGGTCAACGAGATGGAGGGCTGGGCGCAGAGAGGATGGTTGACCGGCAGCCAGAGCCGCAGCGGTGAGCGGGTCAGCAGCTCGGTATCGAACGCCTCGTGGCGGATGGTGCGGTTGGTCATCAAGAGCCCCACATCGATCTCGCCATTGACCAGCTGGTGCTCGAGAAACGCCTGCTCATCCTCTTTCACTTCTATATGCACAGCCGGAAAGAGGCGGCGAAAGCGGCCGAGGGCATCGGAGAGGTAGTAACCCGCCACCAGACTGGTGACACCAATGGTGAGACTACCCTCCTCTTCCCGTGCGGTTCCTTTGAGAGAATGGGCCGCATCGCTCATGGCGCCAAGGATGCGCCGGGCATGGAGCAGAAACTGGTGACCCTGAGGGGTGAGCGTCACCCCGCGCGGGCCACGCTCGAACAGGGTGGCGCCAACCCCCTCCTCCAGCTCGCGAATGGCGCCGGTGACGGCGGACTGGGAGATGTGCAGCTCCTGGGCTGCGCGGCTGACCGACAGACTGTCGGCAACGGCCACGAAATAGCGGATCTGGCGAAAAGTGAAGTTCATCGGGCGTCCTTGCCTTTGGTAACTCTGCCAAGCTTACCGACTTGACCGGGTTGCGTCAGGGGAAAGAGGGGTGAGACAGCTCGCAAAAATGACGTTCACTCCCGGCTTGTCGGCCAGAACCCCTTATATAGAACTCAAATGACAACAACCCATATTGCAATCGGGGAGCGCGGCTACGCTGGCAGCACTCAAAACCGCAAAAAGCGCCTTTGAAATGTCAGTGGCATGTCAAAAATCTCCCTATTGACCCGTTTGTAGCGGCAAATCCCCACAAGACAACGCTGCCGTGAGTGACCATCGAATAACATATTGATTTAAAAAGTAGCAGCTGGACGACATAGAAAGGAGCCAAACACTCTTCTCTCCCAGTGGCAGCCCCCTTTCCTCTCCTCTCTCCCCTATGACAAGGCAACCCTCACGAGCCTCCCTTTTTATCTTTTGCCGTTACACCAAAGCAGGAGATGACGTAAAAAAATGCAG
This sequence comes from Aeromonas sp. SE22, assembly GCF_038739755.1. NCBI lineage: Bacteria > Pseudomonadati > Pseudomonadota > Gammaproteobacteria > Aeromonadales > Aeromonadaceae > Aeromonas > Aeromonas sp. SE22. The sequence continues at coordinate 206 of NZ_JBCGFD010000019.1, read as the reverse complement.
ATTGTTGGGCTTTTGCGCAACAGAGACCAATAACTGGCCAAACGCACTCAAATTGAGTTTTTCTGGCAAAAAAATGGTTGACGCCCCAGAGCCAGATACGCATAATTCGGCCCGCACGGTGACGAGGTGACGACTCACCGGAAGCAAGGTTGGCTATGTAGCTCAGTTGGTTAGAGCATCGCACTCATAATGCGGGGGTCACAGGT
>NZ_JBCGFD010000018.1:0-64625 GCF_038739755.1 Aeromonas sp. SE22 | reverse complement strand
CCTTGTTGTAGACGTCGTCGCTACCTGCGCCTTGCAGTTCAACGGTCGGCGCCGGCGCGGCCACACTATCTACACTGCCATCATCCATCGCCTTACCTGCATTACCCGCTAGGTCAGTCACGCTGGCATCTACCTTGTAGCGGCCCTCCGCCAACGGGGTGGCGACATCTACGCTATAACTACCACCCGGTTGCACGATGGCGGTCAGAGTCTGCGGGTTACCACTGGCATCGGTCACGACCAAGGTGACGGTACTGCCGGCCGGAGCATCCGTCGTACCGGTAATGGTCGGAGTCGTGTCGTTGGTGTTGTCCGGCGCATCCACACTGATGGTCGGCTCAGTCACATCGACACTGCCATTGTCGGTTGCCTTGCCGGTGTTACCCGCTACATCGGTCACACTGGCGTCCACCTTGTAGCCACCTTCTGCCAGCGGCGTGGTCACATCCACGCTGTAACTGCCATCCGGCTTCACAGTGGTGGTAAGCGTCTGCTCACCGCCCTTGGCATCGGTGACCAAGATAGTAACGACACTGCCCGGTGCAGCATCAGACTTGCCAGTAATGGTCGGGGTGGTGTCATTGGTATTGTCCGGCGCATCGACGCTGATGGTAGGAGCTGTCACATCTACACTACCGTTCTCATTTGCAGTGCCTGTATTCCCCGCAGGATCGGTGACGCTGGCCGTGACGGTATAAGAGCCCTCAGCCAGGGGCGTGACAACATCGACAGTGAAAGTGCCGTTTGGATTGACTATCGCGGTAAGGGTTTGCTGATTACCATTCGCATCGGTGACCAGAAGGGTCACGATACTGCCAGCCGGAGCATCAGTGGTACCGGTCAGAGTTGGGGTGGTGTCATTGGTGTTATCAGGAGCAGATACAGTGATCACCGGCGGCACAAGGTCGACCAGCTGATTGTCGGTCCCCGGCAAGGCATTGGCGATAACACCGGTATCGACGGGATTGGTCGTATCAAACCCCGCCTGGGAGATGGTGGCATCCCCTACTCGGTCGATGGTGACAAAGCCGCCGTTGCCGCTGGCGCCAGCAACACCACCGACGCCGCCACCGCCAGCGGCAGGTGCGCCACCCGCGGCAGAGGCTTCAAAAGTCTTGGTCGGGTCAGCGCCGCCCAAAATGGCTTGTTGCAATGCATTGATATCGTTCGGAGTGCCGGGTGCACCGTTTTGTGCCAGCTGGGGAGCTTCTCCCTCTTCGGCCGACTCGCTCGGCTGACCGGCCGGCTGCACATTGAACGACTGGTTGCCGCCCATAAAGCTGCCACCATCGGGAGAGACAATCACAGCCCCTTTTGGCAGTACATCCCCTTCAACCAACAGCTTCCGGCTGCCGTCTGCGGCAAGCAGGTAAATCTTTCCTTTGAGTTGGGTTACGGTTACGCCCTGTTCCAAGGTAATGGCATTGGTAGTCATGTTCTCTCCTGAATCCTGATTTGCATGCAAAAAGCCACAGCCTACTTTGCACACAGGCAGTGGAAATAACCAGTGAGAAAATTCGAAAGAATAGACTGATTTGGGGCTGAACTGTTCAGCCGGCCAGAAGGGTCAGCGCTAACGGAGGGATATAAAATAAAATCAATTTTATCAGTACATTACAGAAATATGGCAGGAGCATGACAAACCATGCACCTGCCATTTCAGAGAGTTATGCGCCAGCCCAGAGGATGATGGCCAAGAGCTGCGGCGAGATGATCCGCAGGAACATCACCAGCGGGTAGACAGTGGCATATGAGAGAGCACTGGCGCCGCTGGTCGGATGCATTGCGTTGGCGAAGGCCAACGCGGGAGGATCGGTCATGGAGCCGGCCAGTAAACCACACAGGGTGAGGTAGTTCATCTTGCCATAGAGGCGAGCCAGCACCCCGACCACCAGCAACGGAATAAGGGTAATGGCGACGCCGTAGAGCATCCATGAGGGGCCATCGCCGTGGATCAGGGTATCGACGAAGCCGGCACCGGACTTGAAGCCGACCACCGCCAGAAACAGCACGATCCCGATCTCCCGCAGCGCCAGGTTGGCACTGGGCGGCATGAACCAGTAGAGCTTGCCGATGCTGCCGATCCGCGACAGGATCAGCGCCACCACCAGCGGCCCGCCCGCCAGGCCGAGCTTGAGCGCGGCCGGGAAGCCCGGCAGATAGAAGGGGATGGAGCCAAGCAGCACGCCAAGGCCGATCCCGATAAAGACCGGCAGCATCTGCACCTGCTGCAGTTTCTGCTGCACGTTGCCGACCACATTGGTCACCGCTTCGATGGCATCGAGGCGCCCCACCAGGTTGAGGATGTCACCAAACTGCAGGCTGGTCTGGCTGGTCGGCACCAGTTCGATACCGGCCCGATTGAGGCGGGAGATCACCACGTCATAACGCTGTTTGATGTCGAGATCGCGGATCTTCTTGCCCAATACCTGCTCATTGGTCACCACCACCCGCTCGACACGCAGGTCGGTGCCACGGGTCGAGAGCGAGGTCTCCACCTCCTCCCCTAGCACCAGCAGCACCTTGTGCAGCGCATGGCGCTCACCCACCAGGTGGAGCAGGTCGCCCAACTCAATGCGCGAATCGGGCCGCGGCACCATCAGCTCATCGCCGCGCTTGAGCCGTGAGCAGATGACATCAGCCTCGTCGAGACTCGGGATCTCGCTCAGCATCAGGCCATGCATATTGGGGTTGCGCACCGCGATGTTGATGGTCTGCAGGCTCTCCTTGGTCTTGCCAGTCTGCAGCTCGAACTGGGCGGCTTCCTCCTCAACCTTGATGCGAAAGAAGACCCTGATCAGCCACATGGTGAGCAAAATGCCGCAGATACCGAACGGGTAGGCAACCGCATAGCCCATCCCCATCAGGCCAGTGGAGCCGGGAGCTGCGCCCAGTTCACCCAGGATCTGCTGGCCCGCACCAAGCGAAGGAGTATTGGTGACCGCACCGGAGAATACCCCGAGGATCACCGGCAGCGGCACATCGAACAGCTGGTGCAGGGCCGCAGCGACCACGCCGCCGAGCAGCACCAGCAGGGCCGCAAAGCCGTTGAGCTTGAGACCGGAGCTGCGCAGAGAAGAGAAGAAGCCGGGACCAACCTGAATGCCGATGGTGTAGACAAACAGGATCAGACCGAACTCTTGAATGAAGTGCAGGGTTTGTTCATCCAGTGCGAGACCGGAGAGGCCGGCAAAGTGGCCGACTATGATGCCGCCGAACAGCACCCCTCCTATCCCCAACCCGACGCCATAGACTCGCCAGTTCCCCAGCCAGAGCCCCAGCACTGCCACCAGCGACAACATGCTGATGGAAAGCGCGATATCACTCATTGTGTGCATCCTTTGCGAATTGAACTGTCCTTAGCTTGTCAGCAAACGATGCCGCCAACTGTGTGATAACGCACGAATTTATCCTTTGGTGCGGCAAAAATACCAATTAAGGGTTAATTAAACGACATAGCCATAAATGGCCATAAAGTGACAAATGCTGCCCCCCAGCACAAACAGATGCCAGATGGCGTGGTTGTAGGGAATTCGCTTGGCAACGTAGAAGATCACCCCGAGGCTGTAGACCAGCCCGCCCGCCGCGAGCAGCAGCAGCCCTTCACCAGCCAGATGGATATAGAGCTGATAGATAACCACCAGCGACAGCCAGCCCAGCATCAGATAAGTAAACAGCGACAACTTCTTGAAGCGGTTGATGAATATCAGCTTGAACACCACCCCGGCCAGCGCCAGCCCCCAGATCACCACCATCAGCCCGCGCGCCAGCGGCGTATCGAGCGCCACCAGCAGGAAGGGGGTATAGGTGCCGGCAATAAGCAGATAGATGGCGCAGTGATCAAACACCTTGCACCAACGTCGCGCCTTGCCCTCCGCCATGCTGTGGTAGAGGGTCGAGGCGAGATAGAGCAGCACCAGACTGCCACCATAGAGGCTGTAGCTCACCAGCGCTTGCGTGCCCTGCCCCCACCCCTTGATGAGCAGCAGCACCAACCCGGCCATACCCAGCAACAATCCCGCACCGTGGCTCAGCCGGTTGGCCAGCTCCTCCCGGGGGGAGTAATCCATCACACCACTCATAACATTCACTCCGTCATCATTGGCGACACTCTACCCAGCGCCATTTCAGAGTACAAGTGTTCGCTTAAAAAATGGGGTGGCTGTCACCCGCCCCCCTTTGGTGTATGCTCTGCCGCCGATGCCCGACAGAAGCGGCATAGACACCTACCCCGGTGACCTGGTCTGGAGAACCTGATGAAGTTGACTGAGCTGTTTGCACAAGCGGATCCCGCCTTTGGCGAGGCGATGAGCACCTTGCTGGAGACCTTCCACCACTCCGACGACAGTCAGGCCCCCTACCAGCGCGACCTGTTCACCCATCAGCTCGACCAGTCCCGCATGCCCGCCAGCGGCTGCTCGACCGAGGCCTATCTCGCCCGGCTGGCCACCCTGGTACCCGGCGCCTCTCACCTCACCTCGCCACGCTACATGGGTCATATGACGGCACCATTGCCGGCCTTCACTGCCGAGCTCTCCCGTCTGGTGGTGATGCTCAACCAGAATCCGATGAAGATGGAGTCCTCCCGTCTGCTCAGCTTTCTGGAGCGGGAGGTGCTGGCCAAGCTGCACCGTCTCATCTACGGCATGGACGATGCCTTCTACGGCGAGCAGATGCATGCCAAGGATGCCGCCCTCGGTGTCATGACCAGCGGCGGCACCATCGCCAACGTCACCGCCCTCTGGCTGGCCCGCAACCGCGCCTGCGGCGACAACCTGTTCGCCCTCTATGAACAGGGCTATCGCGGCGCCGTCATTCTCGGTTCACGGCTGATGCACTACTCCTTCGACAAGGGGATGGATCTGCTGGGACTGGGCGCCCACAGCGTCTGGCGCCTCGAGACCGACGAGCAGAACCGGCTCAGTCTGGGTGCGCTGGAACAGGCGCTGCTCCAGTGCAAAGAGCAAAAATTGAAAGTGCTGGCGCTGGTCGGCGTGGCGGGCAGCACCGACTTTGGCTCCATAGATCCCCTGCCGGAGCTGGCCGCCATCGCCGAACGCGAGCAGATCCACTTCCACGTGGATGCCGCCTGGGGTGGCCCGACCCTCTTCTCTCCCCGCTATCAAAACCTGCTGGCCGGGATCGAGCACGCCGATACCGTCACTCTGGATGGCCACAAACAGCTGCTGGTGCCGCTCGGTACCGGCATGCTGCTCTGCCGCCAGCCCGACCTGATGATGGCGGTCAAGCGGGAGGCGCCCTATGCCATCCGAGCCACCTCGTTCGATCAGGGCCGCTTTACCTTGGAGGGCACCCGCCCGGCCAATGCCCTCTATCTGGATGCCGCCTTCCAGCTGTTCGGCCAGCAAGGCTATGCCGACCTCATCGAGGCCAACTACGACCGGGCCCGGCTGATGGCCGAACTTATTACCAGCAATCCGGCCTTCGAGCTGATGTCTGCTCCGGTGATGAATCTGCTCTCCTATCGCTGCATCCCGCCCCATCTGCAGGGCAAGGTGCTGGATGAAGCGGCCAACGAGCAGGTCAACGCCTTCAACGTGGCGCTGCAAAAAGCCCAGCGCGCCGAGGGGCACAGCTTCGTCTCCCGTACCCAGCGCGCCGTGGTGCGCTACGGTTCCCAACCCCTCACCCTGCTGCGCGCCGTGCTGCTCAACCCCCTGATTGAAGAGCGCCATATCCGCGACCTGCTGGCCGATCAGCAGCGACTGGGGCTCACCATTGCTCGCCAACTGTTTGGCGACAGCGCGGAACCGGCGTAAAAATGAGCGGTCTTATTCATTTGCCGTTGTCCACCGTGCAGGTAGACTGGGCAAAATTTGCAGGCCATCTTTGAGGACTAGGCGTCAGAAATGAAGCAATTTATTGAATTTATTCCACTTATCGTTTTCTTTGCGGTCTACAAGTTCTACGACATCTACATGGCCACTGGCGCCCTGGTGGTGGTCACCGGTCTGCAGCTCGCCTATAGCTGGATCCGCTATCGCAAGGTCGAGAAGATGCAGCTTTTTACCTTCCTGCTGGTCGGCTTCTTTGGCGGTCTCACAGTGTTCTTCCACGATGACACCTTCATCAAGTGGAAAGTGACCGTCATCAACGCCCTGTTTGCGTTGGGTCTGCTCATCAGCCGCTATGGCTTTGGCAAGAACCTGATCAAGCAGATGCTGGCCAAGGAGCTGCAGGCACCCGACGCCATCTGGGATCGGGTCAACCTCGGCTGGGCCGGTTTCTTTGCCGTCTGCGGCCTGCTCAATCTCTACGTGGCGTTCAACCTGCCGCAGGAGATGTGGGTCAACTTCAAGGTGTTCGGCCTGCTCGGCATGACCCTGATCTTCACCCTGCTCAGCGGTGTCTACCTCTACCGCCACATTCCGGCTGATCAAAAAGAACAGCTTAAAAAATAACCCTCATCAGAAAAGGATTGTCTCATGTGGTATCTCATCTACTCCGAAGATGTTCAGGGCAGCCTGCCGCTGCGCAAGCAGGTTCGCCCCGCCCATCTGGCTCGCCTGCAAGCCCTGCAGGATGAGGGGCGGCTGCTGACTGCCGGCCCCAACCCGGCCATCGATGCCGAGGATCCGGCCGATGCCGGCTTTACCGGCAGCACCGTCATCGCCGAGTTTGCCTCGCTGGCTGACGCCAAAGCCTGGGCCGATGCCGATCCCTATGTGGCGGCTGGCGTCTATGCCAAAGTCACCATCAAGCCGTTCAAGAAGGTCTTCTGATCCGAAGCGAATAGCGAAATAAAAAAGGCCGGACTGGCAGTTCACTCCAGTCCGGCCTTTTTGCATCCCGATATCTCGTTTATGCCCTGGCTACAAACCAGGGGTTAAGGATGTCTGGCTTGTTATAGCGCAGCGGTGAGCCATCGAGTTGGGTGACGCAGCCACCCGACCCCTCCAGCACCGCCTGCGCCGCACCGGTATCCCACTCGCAGGTGGGGGCGAGGCGCGGATAGAGCTCGGCGCCACCCTCGGCGATGATGCAGAACTTGAGCGAACTGCCCATGGAGACCAGTTCGATCTCACCAAAGGGAGCCAAGAAATCGAGGGTCTCCTGCGACAGGTGGTTGCGACTGCCCACCACTCGCCACACCTCTCCTTCACGATGAGGCTGGGTCTGGATGGACTCGCACTTACCATCGGCGATGCGCCAGGCCCCCGCGCCCTTGCCGCCATACCAAAGCTTGTCCAGCACAGGGGCATAGACCAATCCCCAGCGCGGCGTCCCCTCTTCAATCAGCGCGATATTGACGGTGAACTCGCCGTTGCGGGAGACAAACTCCTTGGTGCCATCGAGGGGATCCACCAGCCAGTAGCGTGACCAGCCGTGGCGCGCCGCCATCACCTCGGGCCCCGACTCCTCGGACAATACAGGGATGCCGGGTGTCAGCCGTGCCAACGCCTGAACGATCACCTCATGAGCCCCCTTGTCAGCCGCGGTCAGCGGACTCTCGTCGCTCTTGTACTCCACCGCGAAGGGCTGGCTGTAGATGGCCATGATGGCCGCCCCCGCCGCTCGGGCGACAGGTTCAAGTTCGGTGATATCGGGGTGGTACATAACAGGCTCGATCAGTGAGTGAGAAACCCAGTCTATCGCGTTTGTCATCAACCGCTTATAGCTGATTGCACTGGATTATATTGCCCCCGCTTCTCTTGTCCCGTGCTGCCATCGGCCGGTACCAGCAGCACTTCGATACCGGCATTGCGCAGGCCGGAAAGGATATCGGCAGGCACGGCATCGTCGGTGATCAGGGTGTGAATACGCAGGGTATCGATGATCTTGTGCAGGCTGCGCCGGCCAAACTTGCTGGAGTCGGTGACCACCACAATCCGCTCGGCCACCTGACACATGCAGCGGTTGAGGCGTGCCTCATCCTCATGATGGGTGCTGACGCCGCGCTCCAGATCGATGCCATCCACCCCGAGAAACAGCATGTCAAAGTGGTAGTTTTGCAGGGACTGCTCCGCTTGCGCACCGTAGAAGGAGAGCGACTTGCGGCGCAGATGTCCGCCTGTCATCAGCAGCTCCACCCCTTCTGCTTCGAGCAGTTCATTCGCCACGTTCATGCCGTTGGTCATCACCAGGATCTCCTGATGTCCCTTCAGATGTCGCGCCACCTCCAGTGTTGTCGTCCCCGAATCGAGGATAAGGCGGCAACCTGAGGGCACCAGGGTCGCCGCCAGCGCGCCGATCCGCTGTTTCACGGGAGTATTGAGCACACTCTTGTCGGCAATGGTGCGCTCCGGCACCGTCTGGCCCGGCTCGCACAACAGGGCGCCGCCGTAGGCGCGCACGGCCACCCCCTGCTTCTCCAGAAAGGCCAGATCGTTGCGGATAGTCACGGTAGAGACCTGATAGTGACTCGCCAGCTCGTTGACCTGAACGCTGCCATTGCTGCGCAGCTGCTGAATAATCCGCTCCCGCCGCTCGCTGGTTCCGAGCGCACCTTTTTCGCTTGTTTGCATAGTTCTTCTGCCGGAATGCTGTAGTGAAAGATCGCTTTCACTTCGTTACGTTTGCATATTAACGCTCAGCGAAGGTGCCAAATCAAGCCTTCATTACGCTTTACCACCACTCTCATCATCTTTCCCTACTATTCAAATACTTTCGATACCTTTCTTTTTGTGATCCCTTTCAAGATCTGACGACTCTTTTGTTTCGTTTTCTTTTCCTCCCCACTACCGTAAAGAAAAGAAATCGAAAGAGCATTTCCATCCGCAGCAACCAAGGGACATCAAAATGAAATCCATGCTGGCACTGGTCGAAAGACACAAACAGGGAGAACAGACCGGGATCTACGCCGTCTGCTCCGCTCACCCGCTGGTGCTGGAGGCCGCGCTGCGGCTGGCCGCCGAAGGGGATGAGCTGCTGCTGGTCGAGGCCACATCCAATCAGGTGGATCAGTTTGGCGGCTATACCGGCATGACCCCCGCTGACTTTCGCGATCGCCTCTACGAGCTGGCGGCACAGTGTCACTTTCCGGTGCAGCGCCTCATTCTGGGGGGCGACCATCTGGGCCCCAACCGCTGGCAGGGGGAACCGGCCGAGCAGGCCATGGCACATGCCGAAGATCTCATCGCCAGCTATGTCGCTGCCGGGTTCAAGAAGATCCACCTCGACTGCAGCATGTCCTGTCAGGGCGATCCCGTTCCCCTGACCGACGAGCTGGTCGCTGAAAGGGCGGCACGGCTGGCGCAGATCGCCGAGCAAACCTGTCTGGCCACTTTTGGCGAGAGCGATCTGGTCTATGTGATTGGCACCGAGGTGCCGGTGCCGGGCGGTGCCCATGAAGATCTTGCCGAGCTGGCGGTCACCACGCCGGAGGCGGCGCGCCACACCCTCGAGGCCCATCAAGAGGCCTTCAACAAGGCGGGGCTGGCCCATATCTGGCCGAGGGTGATCGGTCTGGTGGTGCAACCCGGCGTCGAGTTTGACCATACCCGCGTCATCGATTACCGGCCCGAAAAAGCGGCCCCTCTTAGCCGGATGATCGAAGCCTATCCCCACATGGTATTCGAGGCCCACTCCACCGATTACCAGACTCCCGAGGCTTACCGCCAGCTGGTACGCGACCACTTTGCCATTCTCAAGGTCGGCCCTGCCCTCACCTTCGCCCTGCGCGAAGCGCTGTTTGCCCTTGCCGCCATCGAGGAGGAACTGGTGGTTGCCAAGGCCTGTTCAGGTCTGCGCAAGGTGATGGAAGAGACCATGCTGGAGCGCCCCGACTTCTGGCGCAGCCACTATCAGGGCAGTGCCAACGAGTGCCGGCTGGCCCGTGGCTACAGCTACTCGGATCGCATTCGCTACTACTGGCCCGATAGCCGGGTCGATGAGTGCTACGCCAGATTGCTGACCAATCTGGCGGCGGAGCCCATCCCGCTCCCCCTGCTGAGCCAGCATCTGCCGCTGCAGTATCGCAAGGTGCGTCAGGGCACGCTCTCGGCCAATCCCCATGACCTCATTCTCGATCAGGTGCAGGAGGTGCTGCGGCACTACGCCAGCGCCTGCACTGCGGCCTCTCGCCGCCATTCCCAGCTCGACCCCGTTGTATAAGGAGTTGCAGACATGATCCTTGGTTATTCAGAAGAGATGTTGCGCAGTGCCAATGGCCTGGCGACTGCCCGTGAAATTCGCCAGCAACCCGCCACCTGGCGCGAGACCCTCGCCATGGTCGAGGAGTGCCGTCCTGCACTGACCCGTTTTCTGACCCCCCTGCTCGCCCGGCAAGAGCTGCGCATCATCCTGACCGGGGCTGGCACCTCCGCCTTTGCCGGTCGGGCGCTCGCCCCCTATCTCTCGGCCCACCTGCATGCCCGGGTCGAGGCGATCGCCACCACGGATATCGTCACCGACCCGGCCGAGTATCTGGCCGAAGATTGCCCGACCCTGCTTATCTCCTTTGCCCGCTCCGGCAACAGCCCCGAGAGCGTGGCGGCGGTCGAACTGGCCAGTCAGCTGCTCAGCCACTGCCACCATCTGGTGCTGACCTGCAACGGTGAAGGGGCGCTCTATCGCCGCTGCCAGCAAGATGCCCACTCTTTGGCCCTGCTGATGCCACCCCAGACCAATGATCGCAGCTTCGCCATGACCAGCAGCCTGACCAGCATGATGCTGAGCTGTCTGGCTCTCTTTCTGCCAGAGCGGTTTAACCGCCAGCGCTGCGAGCAGCTGGTCGCTACCAGTGACGCCATTCTGGAGCAGGTCGTACAGCGCGTACCGGCCTGGAACGAGCCGTTGCCCGAACGGGTCATCTATCTTGGCAGCGGCAGTCTGCAAGGGGTGGCGCAGGAGGCGGCACTCAAGCTGCTGGAGCTGACCGCCGGCCGTCTGGTCGCCATGTTCGACTCCCCCACCGGCTTTCGCCACGGCCCGAAATCGGTCGTCAACGAACAGACGCTCATCGTGCTGCTCATCTCCAACGACCCTTACACCCGGCAATACGATCTGGATCTGCTGCGCGAGCTGCGAAGCGATGGCAAGGCCGCCCGGGTGGTCGCCATCGCTGACCAGCGCCATCCCGCCATCGAGGAGGGGGAGCACATCTACCTGCCCCACACCCTGCATGGCGACGATGCCCAGCTCGCCTTCTGCTACCTGCTCTATGCCCAGTACTACGCCTTCCATACCTCGCTGGGACTGGGGATCAGCCCGGACAATCCCTGCCCCACCGGTCAGGTCAACCGGGTCGTACAGGGGGTCAATATCTATCCGTTCCACCAAGAAGGAGTGCTGTGATGCCCAATATCGTATTGAGCCGGATCGATGAGCGTCTGATCCACGGTCAGGTCGGTGTCCAGTGGGTCGGCTTTGCCGGTGCCAATCTGGTGCTGGTCGCCAACGACGAGGTGGCAGAGGACCCCATCCAGCAGAACCTGATGGAGATGGTGCTGGCCGAAGGCATTGCGGTGCGGTTCTGGCCGCTCCAGAAGGTGATCGACAACATCCACAAGGCGGCGGATCGCCAGAAGATCCTGCTGGTCTGCAAAAACCCTAACGATTTCAACATCTTGGTTCAGGGAGGTGTCCCCATCTCCCGGATCAACGTCGGCAACATGCATTACGCCGACGGCAAGCGTCAAATCCACAAGACCGTATCCGTGGACGAACAGGACATCACCGCATTTCGCGCCCTGCGGGACGCCTGTGTCGAGTGCTATGTCCAGGGCGTGCCGACCGAACCGGCACAGGACATTTTCAATTTGCTCTGATTAAGGACAATTGTGATGGAAATCAGTTTGTTACAAGGTCTGCTGCTTGGCATCCTGGCGTTTTTCGCCGGACTCGACCTGTTCAACGGTCTGACCCACTTCCACCGTCCCGTGGTGCTGGGGCCGCTGGTTGGCCTCATCCTCGGCGACCTGCCCACCGGTATTCTGGTGGGCGGTACCCTGGAGCTGGTCTGGATGGGACTGGCCCCGCTAGCGGGGGCGCAACCGCCCAACGTCATTATCGGCACCATAGTCGGCGCCACCTTCGCCATCACCACCGGGGTCAAGCCGGATGTGGCGGTCGGGGTTGCCGTTCCCTTCGCCGTGGCCGTGCAGATGGGGATCACCTTCCTCTTCTCGGTGATGTCGGGGGTGATGTCCCGCTGCGATCGCATGGCCGAAGCGGCTGACGTGCGCGGTATCGAGCGGGTCAACTACCTGGCGCTGCTGGCGCTGGGCACCTTCTACTTCCTCTGTGCCTTCCTGCCCACCTACTTCGGGGCCGAACATGCCAAGGCGGCCATCGACGTGCTGCCTGCCCGCCTCATCGACGGCCTCGGCGTTGCTGGCGGCATCATGCCCGCCATCGGTTTTGCCGTGCTGCTCAAGATCATGATGAAGAACGTCTATATCCCCTACTTCATCCTCGGTTTCGTCGCTGCCGCCTGGCTCCAGTTGCCGGTGCTGGCCATCGCCGCCGCCGCGCTGGCCATGGCCCTGATCGACTTCATGCGCACCACCACCCCGCAAGCTCGTCCTGTTCAGGAGGAAACCGAAGATGGCATCTAACAACACAGCTGCGCGGATCATCTCCAGCGCCGAACCGCACAATACTCGGCCACAATCCGACGACACCTATGAAGATCAGCAGCTTGGCGCCGAGCTGACCAAGCAGGATATCAACCGCTTTGCCTGGCGCTCCCTGCTGCTGCAGGCCTCCTTCAACTATGAACGGATGCAGGCCTCCGGCTGGCTCTATGGATTGCTGCCGGCACTGCAGAAGATCCACACCAATCCGCGGGATCTCTCCCGGGCCATGAAAGGGCACATGGGCTTCTTCAACACCCACCCCTTCCTGGTCACCTTCGTGATGGGGATCGTGCTGGCGATGGAGCGCTCCAAGCAGAACGTCAACAGCATCCAGAGCACCAAGATTGCCGTAGGCGCACCGCTCGGCGGGATCGGCGATGCCATGTTCTGGCTCACCCTGCTCCCCATCTGCGGCGGCATAGGGGCAGATCTGGCGCTGCAAGGTTCCATCATGGGTGCAGTGGTCTTCTTCCTGCTGTTCAACGTGGTCCACTTCGGCCTGCGTTTTGGTCTGGCGCACTACGCCTACCGCATGGGGGTGGCGGCCATTCCGGTCATCAAGGCCAATACCCGCAAGGTGGGCCATGCTGCCTCCATCGTCGGTATGACGGTGATCGGCGCACTGGTCGCCACCTATGTGCGTCTTGGCACCACGCTGGAGATCACTGCCGGTGATGCGGTCGTCAAACTGCAGGCGGATGTGCTCGACAAGCTGATGCCCGCCTTCCTGCCGCTGCTCTACACCCTGGCGATGTACGCCCTGATCCGCAAAGGCTGGAGCCCGCTGCGCCTCATCGTCATCACGGTGGTACTCGGTATCGTCGGCAAGTTCGCCGGTTTCCTCTAATCCGGAGCCGGCAGCAAGCCGGCCCCTTTGCAGTAAAGGAACAGACTATGTTGGGCATCATCATTTGTGGTCATGGCGGTTTCGCCAGCGGTCTGGAGCGCGCCATGCTGCAGATCCTCGGCGAACAGGACGCGGTTATCGCCATCGACTTTCCCGAGAGCTCCACCACCGCCCTGCTGCAGGCGCAGTGCGAAGCGGCACTGACTGAGGTCGACAAGGGGGATGGCGTGGTTTTCCTGACCGACCTGCTCGGCGGCACCCCGTTTCGGGTCGCCTCAACCCTCTCACTGCACCAGCCAGAGCGGGAGGTTATTACCGGTACCAACCTGCAACTGCTGCTGGAGATGGCGCTGGAACGCGATGGCCTCAGCGCCCGTGAATTCCGCCAGCAGGCCCTTGATTGCGGCCACCGGGGTCTCACCTCGCTGGCAGATGAGATGGGTAAAGAGCGTCAGGCAGATGCCGCTCTCGTCGAGGAGGGTATTTAAATGACCTCACGGATCCGTGCCCGTCGCCTGCTGACCGAACAGGGTTGGCTGGAACATCAGGAGCTCACCCATGAAGGCGGCATCATCACCGCCATCGCCCCCATCACGGATGGCGATCAGGCACGGGATGTCGAGCTGCTGGTGCCCGCGCTGATCGACGGTCATGTCCACGGCGGTGCCGGCGTCGATGTCATGGATAACGATGAGGGTGCGCTGGCAACCTTGTCGATGGCCAAGGCGGCAGAAGGGGTCGGCGCCTTTCTTGCCACCACGGTCACCGCCCCACTCCCCGAGATAGAGCAAGCCCTTGCCCGCATTGCCGATGGTGTTGCCCGCGGCATGCCGGGCGCCGAGCTGCTCGGCTGCTATCTGGAAGGGCCCTACTTCACGCCGGACAACAAGGGCGCCCACGATCAGGCGCTGTTTCGGGAGCTGGATATTGCCGAACTGAACCATCTGCAACAGCTGGCGCGTGGCAGCCTGAAGGTGGTCGCACTGGCACCGGAAAAGCCGAATGCCATCGCGGCCATTCACCATCTTGCCGCAAACGGCGTGCGGGTGATGCTGGGCCACTCGGCGGCGGATCACGACACCACCATGGCGGCGCTGGCAGCGGGCGCCTCCGGGCTGGTGCACTGCTTTAACGGCATGCGCGGCCTGCACCACCGCGAACCCGGCATGGTCGGTGCAGGTCTTGTCCATCCCGCAGCCTGGCTGGAGCTGATCGCCGATGGCCATCATCTCCACCCCAGCGTGCTCAAGCTCTGTCACTGCTGCGCCGGCCAGCGCCTGCTCTTGGTTACCGATGCGATGCGCGCCGCAGGCATGCCCGACGGTCACTATCTGCTTGGCAACTATCGGGTCGAGATGAAAAACGGCGTGGTACGCACCGACACCGGCGGCCTGGCGGGCAGCACCCTCACCCTGCTTGGCGCCGTACGCAACATGGTGCAGCTGGCGAATGTACCGCTTGATGCAGCAATCGCAATGGCCTCGCTGGCACCAGCAAAGATGCTCGGCATTGCCGATCGCCTCGGTTCACTGGCAGTTGGCAAACAGGCCAACCTGCTCGCCCTCACCACTGAACTCAATCAACAACACATCTGGGTGGCTGGCCGGGAGATAAACCCGACCCAGCTCTCCTCCCTTTTCTCAGGATCTCGCGTCAATCAGGACGCTCAGGAGTCACTATGTATCTGATCTCTTCCCATGAAATGCTCAAAGATGCCCAGCGCCGCGGTTATGCCGTACCGGCTTTCAACATCCACAACCTGGAAACCGTGCAGGTGGTGGCTCGCACCGCCGCTCGCATGCGCTCTCCGGTGATTTTGGCTGGCACCCCGGGCACCTATCGCCATGCAGGGGTCGAGTATCTGGTCTCCATCTGTCAGGCCGCCGCCCATGAGTACCGTATCCCGCTGGTGCTGCATCTGGATCACCACGAAGACGAGCAAGACATCCACTACAAGGTCGAAGCGGGTATTCGCTCCGCCATGATCGATGCCTCGCACTTTCCGTTTGAAGAGAACATCGAGAAGGTGCGCAGCGTGGTGACCTTCTGCCACCGCATGGGGGCCAGCGTCGAAGCCGAGCTGGGTCAGCTGGGCGGTCAGGAGGATGACCTCATCGTCGATGCCGCTCACGCCAAATTTACCGACCCGCTCAAGGCGGCCGAGTTTGTCCGCCGCACCGGCATCGACTCGCTGGCGGTGGCCATCGGCACCGCCCACGGCCTCTACAAGGAGGAGCCCCGCCTCGACTTCACCCGCCTCGCCGCCATTCGCGAGCAGGTGGATATTCCGCTGGTGCTGCACGGTGCCTCAGGCGTACCGGAAGCCGATGTGCGCCGCTGCATCGAACTCGGGATCTGCAAGGTCAACGTTGCGACCGAACTGAAGATAGCCTTCGCCGATGCGATGAAAGCCTTCCTTGGCTCTCATCCGGATGCCAGCGACCCGCGCCAGTATCTGGTGCCCGCCATGGCCGCCATGGAGGAAGTCGTCGAGGCGAAAATCCGTATGTGCATGAGTAATAACAAAATTTGATAACAATAAAATTACGATAACAGGTCTGGGAGATAATAATGATGGCTCGCGCATCCTTGCGAAATAAGGTATGGGAATTTGCCCAGAGTTTGGGGAAAACATTCATGTTTCCCGTCTCTCTGATGGCATTCATGGGATTACTGCTGGGGGTGGGATCATCCATAACCAGCCCCTCCACCATAGATAATTTTCCTTTTCTTGGTGGGGAATATACCCAGCTCGTCTTCAATCTGGTGGCAACCGTAGGCAGCTTCGGCTTTACCTATCTGCCCATCATGTTTGCCATCGGTATTCCGATGGGATTGACCGAAAAGAACAAGGGTGTCGCGGCCTATTCCGGTTTCGTCGGCTATATGGCGATGAATATCGGGATCAACTTCTATCTCGCCAGTACCAGCCAACTGGCTTCGCCGGAAAATATCAAACTGGCGGGGCAAGCCATGGTGATGGGGGTTCAGACCCTCTCCATGGGCGTGCTGGGTGGCATAGTGTCGGGGATCGTGACCTATTTCATCCATCGCCGTTTCTATAACCTCAAACTGCACGACGCCTTCTCGTTCTTCAGCGGCTTGCGCTCCGTGCCCATTATCACTGTGCTGGTCATGTCGCTGATCGGTCTCGCCATGCCGCTCTTCTGGCACTATGTGGCGCTCGGCATTACTGCGGTCGGCAACATGATCATCTCTGCCGGCTCTTTTGGTGCCTTCCTCTACGGCGTGGCCATCAACCTGCTCAAACCGCTAGGTCTGCACCACATCATGCTGGCCATGGTGCGCTTCACCCCGGCAGGCGGTACCGAGCTGGTCAATGGCGAAACCATTTCCGGCGCTCTCAATATCTTCTTCGCCCAGTTGAAAGCGGGTGAACCCATCAGCCCGGCAGCAACCGCCTTCCTGTCGCAAGGGTTTATGCCGACCTTTATATTCGGTCTGCCTGCTGCAGCGTTGGCCATGTATATGGCAGCCACGCCCGGCAATCGAACCAGAATCAAGAGCCTGATTATCTCCGGGGTACTGGTCTCTATCGTGACCGGTATTTCCGAGCCCATCGAATTCCTGTTCCTGTTTGTCGCGCCGGTACTCTACCTGTTCCATGTCTTTATGACCGGCGCCGCGCTCTTTGTGGTGGCCATGTGTGGCGTCACCATCGGCAATACCGATGGCAGTGCACTCGACCTGCTTATTTTCGGCATCATGCAGGGCTGGCAAACCAAGTGGTATCTGATAATTCCCATTGGCCTTATCTGGTCTGCCATCTATTTCACCGTCTTCTACTGGTACATCAAGAAATATGACATCAAGACCCCCGGCAGGGATGAGGTCGATGATATCCAGATTGCGAAACACGACCCGGCCGTGATCCTGAGTGCCCTCGGTGGCAAGGAGAATATCGTCAGCCTGGACAACTGCGTCACCCGGCTGAGACTGGTGGTACACGATATGGGCAAGCTGCAGGAGAAGATCCTGAAACAGGCTGGCGCACTCTCCGTCGTCAAGATCGACGAGCACAGCGTGCAGGTCATCATTGGCGCTCAGGTTCAAACCGTGAAGGATAATCTCGATGCTCTCCTGTAAAGATCGGGAGGCCATGCGCCTCCCAACCCCCTCTGCCGACTTGCAATCCTCCCGTTTCGACGAGCTGGCAGATCGCATCAGCGACAAATGCCGCAAGTGGGATATGAAAGTGATCGAGAGCCGCTTTGGCCCCGTTCCCGCCGACAGCATTCCCATGTGGATTGCCGATATGGATTTCAAATCACCGCCGGCTGTGGCTCGCAAGTTCAGCGAAATCATCAGCTGGGGCACCTTCAGCTACACCCACTGCATCGATGATTTCTACGAGGCGGTCATCAACTTCCAGGCCCGCCACCACAAGGTCGCGGTGGAGCGGGAGTGGATCACCCTCTCCTATGGCACCGTCTCTACCCTGCACTACACGGTGCAGGCATTCTGCCAGCCGGGTGACAGCATCATCATGAACACCCCTGTCTATGATCCCTTTGCCAAGGCGGCCGAAAGGCAGGGGGTCAAGGTTGTAGCCAACCCGTTAGCCCTGAGCAAGGGGCGATACCGGATCGATCTGGCGAAGCTGGAGGAGCAAATCATTGGCCACAAGCCCAAAATCTATTTTCTCTGCTCACCCCACAACCCGTCGGGCAGGATCTGGAGTCAGGCCGAACTGGAAGCCGTTGCCGACATCTGCCTGCGCCATCAGGTGTTGATGATGGTCGATGAAGTGCATGCCGAGCACATCATCCATGGCGAATTCATCTCATTTCTGGCGCTGGAGGAGCGTTACCGCAACAACATGATGCTGATGAGCTCGCCCAACAAGGCATTCAATCTGGGCGGATTGAAAACCTCCTACAGCATCATTCCAAATCCGCAGATCAGAAGTCGGTTCAGAGTTCGCCTTGAGCAGAACTCCATCACCTCTCCCAACGTATTCGGGCTCTGGGGAATTATCACCGCCTATAACGAGTGCGATGAATGGCTGGCCGACTTGAATCTCTATCTGAGAGAGAACTACGCCCTGCTGGCGTGCTACTTCAGGGAGAACCTGCCCGACTTCCAAGTCATGCCGATGGATGCCTCCTATCTGGTCTGGGTCAGCACCAAAGGGAGCGGTATGAGCGCAAGTGAGGTGACCCGCAGGTGGGCAGTCGAAGCGGGTGTCATCATCGAAGATGGCTCCCACTACGTCAGCGATGGCGAAGAGTATGTGCGGATCAACATAGGCACCTCCCGCCAGCTGCTTGGTTAGGCGCTGCAGCGTCTGGGAAAATGGACACAGCAGCAGGCCTGACGGCTGTCGATATTCCCATCGGCAGAAACAACAAAAGGGACGCCATGGCGTCCCTTTTGTTTCATATGGCCACTGTGCGTTGCCAGTGCCCGAAGCATCAGATCCCCTGACGGGCTTCCTGCATCAGCAGGCGCATATCGCTGACCGCCTTGGCCAGACCGTCGAAGGCGGCGCGGCCGATGATGGCGTGGCCGATGTTGAGCTCATAGAGCTCGGGGATGGCGGCGATGGCCTTGACGTTGTGGTAGTGCAGACCATGGCCGGCATTGACCTTGAGCCCCTTGCCAGCGGCATAGGAGGCACCGGCGGCGATGCGCTTGAACTCGGCGTTGCGCTCGGCATCTGTGGTGGCATCGGCATAACGGCCGGTGTGGATCTCGATAAAGGGGGCGCCACTCTCGGCCGCCGCATCGATCTGGATTGGGTCGGCATCGATAAAGAGGGATACCTGAGCCCCCACCGCGGAGAGACGGGCAACGGCATCAGTCACCTTGGCCAGCTGACCGGCCACGTCCAGACCGCCCTCGGTGGTCACCTCGGTGCGCTTCTCCGGCACCAGGCAGACGAAATGAGGCTTGATGCGGCAGGCGATGCCGATCATCTCTTCGGTCACCGCCATCTCCAGATTCATTCTGGTCTGAATGGTCTGGCGCAGGATCTCCACGTCGCGATCGGTGATGTGGCGGCGATCTTCACGCAGATGCACGGTAATGCCATCGGCCCCGGCCTGCTCGGCCACGAAGGCGGCCTGTACCGGATCCGGATACTGGGTGCCCCGGGCGTTGCGCAGGGTGGCGATATGGTCGATGTTCACACCCAGATAGATTTCACTCATTGAGAACTCCTTGAAAGGCTTCATCTGTTGACTGCGCGGTCAGCGAATCCCCCCGCGCCAATATCCGTATGTCTGTAATCTGTGTCAGCCTTGCATGCTGGCTTTGCGTTTTAAAAACAGCTCCCGGCTCTTTAGCTGGCGTTTGCCCAGATAGGGTTGCAGTGCCAGCCGGCTGAAACGTTTGGCCGCCTGCAGCAAGGGAGGGGTATCGAAACGTCCCTCGGCAAAGGCGAGCAGGTGGGCACCGAGAAACAGGGTACGGGGATCCGGCGCCCGCTCGCAAGCAACAAAGCCCAATTCACGCTCGAAGCCATAGAGCAGGGTCGGCTCGATAGGCGACTCGTCGTCCGCCGTGTACTCGAAATCGACCGCATAGCCGAGCGCCTGCAGCAGCAGGAACTCGAAGCGACGCAGCGGCAGCTCAGGCGTCTCGCCGTCGGCCAGCGCCATGATGGCACGGGCATAGGCATCGAACACCTCGGGGAACGGGGTGTGCGCTTCCAGCAGGTAGTAGACCAGCTCGTTGAGATAGAGGCCGTAGAAGAGGCGATCGCCACCG
Organism: Aeromonas sp. SE22; assembly: GCF_038739755.1. NCBI lineage: Bacteria > Pseudomonadati > Pseudomonadota > Gammaproteobacteria > Aeromonadales > Aeromonadaceae > Aeromonas > Aeromonas sp. SE22. The sequence continues at coordinate 44,507 of NZ_JBCGFD010000018.1, read as the reverse complement.
AGACGCAGGGAGTGGTCGGGACATTCGACCTGGGTGAGGTTCTTGAGATCCCCCTTGCCGCGCCAGGCGATGGTGAGCAGGGTAAAGGGTTGCAGCAGCCCCTTGAGAGGGGAGCGTGGCCCGCGAGAACCGCGAGCCACCAAGGTAAAGCGGCCACTATCCTGGGTGAATACCTCGACCAGCTGGCTGGTCTCCCGATAGGGCCGGCTATGGATGACGAAAGCCGGGGTCAGCAATCCGCCATTACCTCTCAAAACCTGTCCACGCACTGTCACGAGAGGCCGTCAGCAAGGTAAAGAGCAGCGCAGGAACCGGAGTGTATGTGAATACATGAGGATTCCGAGCAGCGCATGAGCCTTGATCATGGCCTCGCAGTAAGCGCGTGCACAGGTTCTTAATCATCGCCGTAACCGAGACTACGCAGGGCGCGCTCGTCATCGGCCCAGCCTGACTTGACCTTGACCCACAGCTCGAGGTGCACCTTGTTCTGGAACAGCCGTTCCATATCGAGGCGCGCTTCGGTACCGATGGTCTTGATCTTCTCGCCCTTGTTGCCGATGACCATCTTCTTCTGGCCATCGCGCTCGACCAGAATGAGGCCGTGGATGTGATAGATACCGCTCTCTTCCACCTTGAAGCGCTCGATCTCCACCGTCACCGAGTAGGGCAGCTCTTCACCGGTGAAGCGCATCAGCTTCTCGCGGATGATCTCGGAGGCCATGAAACGGGAGGAGCGATCGGTCACGTAATCTTCCGGGAAGAAGTGGACGTTCTCCGGCAGCAACGGCTTGGCCCACTCGCGGATCTTCTCCACGTTGGTGCCCTTCTGGGCACTGATGGGCAGGATATGGGCGAAGTTCATCTGCTGGCCCAGCCACTCGAGGTGGGGAAGCAGCTCCTCCTTCTCCTTGACGTTGTCGATCTTGTTGACCGCCAGCACCACCGGGCACTTGAGATTGCGCAACTTGCCCAGCACCATCTCGTCATCTTTGGTCCAGTGAGTGCCGTCCACCATGAATACCACCATGGCCACGTCGCCCAGCGAACTGGTGGCGGCGCGGTTCATCAGGCGGTTGATGGCCCGTTTCTCTTCAATGTGCAGACCCGGGGTATCGACATAGATGGTCTGGTAGTTATCCTCGGTGTCGATCCCCAGGATCCGGTGACGGGTGGTCTGGGGTTTTTTCGAGGTGATGCTGACCTTCTGGCCAAGCAGCTTGTTGAGCAGGGTGGACTTGCCCACGTTGGGGCGGCCCACGATGGCGACAAAGCCGCAGTAGGTTGTATCTGTCATGACAGTTTTTCCAATGCTTGCTGCGCCGCGGCCTGTTCAGCCTTGCGGCGGCTGGTGCCGACCCCTTTGATCGGACCATCCAGACCTTCCACGTCACACTGGACGGTGAACTCCTGATTGTGGGCTTCGCCCTTGACGTTGGTCACTGTATAGGTCGGCAGGGATTTGCGGCTTCCCTGCAGAATTTCTTGCAGACGGGTCTTGGGATCCTTCTGCTCGATGCCCGGCTTGATCTCCTCCAGACGGCTGGTGTACCAGCCCAGCAGCAGAGTGCGTACTGTCTCGAGATCACTGTCCAGATAGACGGCGCCAATCACCGCCTCGACCGTATCGGCCAGAATGGATTCGCGGCGAAAACCGCCGCTTTTCAGCTCGCCCGGCCCCAGGATCAGGTGATCCCCGAGGTCAAACTCGCGGCCCAGCTCGGCCAGGGTCTTCTCGCGCACCAGAGTGGCGCGCATCCGGCTGAGATCCCCTTCCGCCGCTTGCGGGAAGCGGTGGAAGAGATCGTCGGCAATCACCAGACTCAAAATCGAGTCACCCAAAAACTCCAGTCGCTCGTTGTGACGGGAACCGGCGCTGCGGTGAGTCAGCGCCCGGGTCAGCAGTTCCAGATCCTGAAAGACGTGTCCGAGACGGGACTGCAGTCTGTTCATCTTGATATTCATTTACTTGATTCCGCCAATGCGGTTGAAGCGCACCCCTGTCGGTACCCAGCTTGGCAGCAGGGAGCCCTCTTCGCGCTCGAATTCAAAACTTATCCAGATAGCGACCGCCTTGCCGACCAGGTTCTGCTCGGGCACAAAGCCCCAGAAACGGCTGTCGGTACTGTTGTCGCGGTTGTCGCCCATCACGAAATATTGCCCCTCCGGTACTACCCACTCGTCAGGGTAGGTGCCGGGCTGGCGATAGTAACGGCCAACCATATCGGGCATCAGCGGGTTGCGCAGGGTCTCGTGTGAGACATCGCCCAGCTGCTCGGTATAGCGGTCAAGGGGGATCCCCATCTGGGTAAATTCGCCTCTTTGTTCAAACTTGACATCGAGCTTCTGGAAGCCCGGACACGTTTTCCCCTCCTGCTCCTCGCACTTGGGCCGGATCATCAGCTCCTTGTTGCGATAGATGACCCGATCCCCCGGCATGCCGACCACCCGCTTGATGTAGTCCACCCGCGGTTCGAGCGGGTATTTGAACACCACCACATCGCCGCGCTTGGGCTCGCCAGTCTCGAGGAACTTGGTGTTGGTCACCGGGTCCCGCAGACCATAGGCAAACTTCTCCACCAGGATGAAATCGCCCACCAGCAGAGTGGGCATCATGGAGCCTGACGGGATCTGGAACGGTTCAAAGATGAACGAACGCAGGATCAGCACAAAGGTGATGACCGGGAAGACCCCGGCGGTCTGTTCAATCCAGACCGGAACGGGAGCCACCTTGGCCAGGGTTTTGTCATCCAGATGAGCGCCGCCATGGGCACGGGCCACGGCAATTTTGGCGGCTCGCTGTTTGGACCAGATCATCTTGTCCAGACACCAGATAACACCGGTGATCGCGCAGACCACCACCAGGATCAGGGAAAACGTGCTTGCCATCTATTAATCCTTTCCGACGTGGAGAATCGCGAGGAAGGCTTCCTGCGGCACGTCGACACGGCCGAGGGACTTCATCCGCTTCTTACCTTCTTTCTGCTTGTTCAGCAGCTTCTTCTTACGACTCACGTCACCACCGTAACACTTGGCAGTTACGTCCTTGCGCAGTGCCTTGACGGTGCTGCGAGCGATGATCTGGTTGCCGATGGCCGCCTGAATCGCAATATCAAACATCTGACGCGGGATCAGCTCGCGCATCTTCTCCACCACCTGACGACCGCGATACTGGGCGTTGTCCTTGTGGGTGATGATGGCCAGCGCGTCGACGCGTTCACCGTTGATCATGATGTCCAGACGCACCATGTCGGAGGTTTCGAAACGCTTGAAGCCGTAGTCCAGCGAGGCGTAGCCGCGGCTGGTTGACTTCAGACGGTCGAAGAAGTCGAGCACCACTTCCGCCATCGGGATTTCATAGGTCAGCGCCACCTGCTTGCCGTGATAGACCATGTTGGTCTGCACGCCACGCTTCTCGATACAGAGGGTGATTACGTTGCCCATGTACTCCTGCGGCAGCAGGATATGACACTCGGCGATCGGCTCGCGCATCTCCTTGATGCTGGTGATGGCGGGCATCTGGGCCGGGCTGTCGATGTGGATGGTGGAGCCGTCGGTCAGCTCGATCTCGTACACTACGGTCGGCGCCGTGGTGATCAGATCCAGATCGTATTCACGCTCCAGACGTTCCTGGATGATCTCCATGTGCAGCATACCGAGGAAGCCGCAACGGAAGCCGAAGCCCAGTGCAGTGGAGCTCTCCGGTTCGAAGAACAGGGAGGCATCGTTCAGGGAGAGCTTGTCGAGGGCGTCACGGAACGACTCGTAGTCATCGCTGGAGATGGGGAACAGACCCGCATACACCTGCGGCTTCACCTTCTTGAAACCGGCCAGAGCCTTGTCGGCACCGTTCTTGGCCTGAGTCAGGGTATCGCCCACCGGCGCGCCGTGGATGTCCTTGATACCGCAGACAACCCAACCTACCTCGCCGCAACCCAGCCCGTCGGTGTCCACCTGCTTGGGCGTGAAGATACCGATACGATCGACACCCCACACCTGACCGGTGCTCATCACCTTGATCTTGTCGTTCTTCTTCAAAGAACCGTTCTTAATCCGCACCAGAGAGACGACGCCCAGATAGGAGTCGAACCAGGAGTCGATGATCAGCGCCTGCAGCGGCGCGTCCGGATCACCTTCCGGTGCCGGGATCTTGGCCACGATCTCTTCCAGTACCAGATCGACACCGAGGCCGGTCTTGGCGGAGCAGCGTACCGCGTCCACGGCGTCGATACCGACGATGTCTTCGATCTCCTCGGCAACCCGCTCGGGTTCTGCAGCCGGCAGGTCAATCTTGTTCAGTACCGGCACCACTTCCAGATCCATCTCCATGGCGGTGTAGCAGTTGGCCAGAGTCTGTGCCTCAACCCCCTGGCCGGCATCTACCACCAGCAGCGCCCCTTCACAGGCCGCCAAAGAGCGGGAGACCTCGTAGGAGAAATCCACGTGGCCCGGGGTGTCGATAAAGTTCAGCTGGTAGGTGTTACCGTCTTGTGCCTGGTAGTTCAGGGTCACACTCTGCGCCTTGATGGTAATGCCGCGCTCGCGCTCCAGATCCATGGAGTCAAGCACCTGAGCCTGCATCTCGCGGTCGGACAAGCCACCGCAAGTCTGGATCAGACGGTCCGACAGGGTCGATTTACCGTGGTCGATGTGCGCAATAATCGAAAAGTTACGAATGTGTTTCATCGAGCAAGAGTCACTCAAAATTGGTTTAAGGTCGGTTATGGAGGCGCGATTTTACTGGATAACCCGGCTGACGGCCATTCTTTAGTCGCCAACGCCAGTGAAATAGCGCCTGTTCGGTCAGGAGAGGGTACGGACGGGAACCACAACGCCGAGCATGCGGGGGCCATAACGCCCCTCATCAAGCCGGCCGGAAAAGTAACGAACCAGTAAAAAGCCGCCAGCGCCACCCAGCAGAGAGGCAAGAATGGTAATCCCCTCCCCCCCCGAGAGCAGCGGCGCCAACCAGAGTTGCCCCAGCAGAGCACTCGCCAGCAGGCAGAACAGCGGCAGCACATAGACCAGCGCAGCCCCGCGCAGCAAGCTCTCTTGCGGGATGCCGAGCCTGATTTGCTGGCCAACGTTCACCTCGGCGGTAAGGCGAACCCGCAAGCGTGGGGCTTTCAGGGGAAATGCCTTGGCCACGGTGCCGGTACCGCAACCGGATTGCTGCTGGCAGCCGTTGCAGGCAGAGCGCCGTTCGCACTCCACCCAGGCATGATCTCCTTCGATGGCGACTACGGTCGCCAACTCTTCACTCATTTCGCTCACGGCAACACCTCGTGCTCATGCAATGGCAGGATCTGAACACGACTCACAGCCAACGGCAAGCAGCGCACCACTGTGAGCCCAGAGCATGGACTCACTGCACGGCCTCGTTGCGAGCCAGCGGCTGCACCGACTCGGCAATCCGTTTGGCTGTCTCGGCAGGCACTTCCCCGACCACGGTGATCTCGACGCCCACCTCGTTGACGAAGCTCACCAGCGAGGTGGCGCCCTGGCGGATCAGCTGCTGGCGCACCGCCTGCTTGGGATCGACCCGGGAGACGTAGACCGAGAGATCCACCAGCCCGTCGGAGAGCATCATGTAGTCGACCGGCATACTGGTGGTCACCAGCTGGTGCCTGTCCTGCGACAGCACCTTGAAACCATCTGGCAACCAGGTCACCTGCCAGTTAAGCTGCTGCTGCGGTGCCGGATAGGCATCTTCCAGCGCCAGCGCAGGGGGCAACTTGCTGTTGGCTAGGGTCACCAGCCAGGGGGCAGGCTTGTTCTGCAACTCCAGATCCACCCCCAGCAGCTGCTCGACCAGATTGCCTTCCCGCTCCACCATGTCGACACGCAGCAGCAGATGGCTCTGCTCGTCAACCCAGAGCATGAAGCCGTACTTGTCGGCCTCCTTGGGCACCAGCCTCACCACCTGAGCGACCACCCCCGCGACGCGGCTGCGGCCGGCCAGCACGGGATCATAGCTCTGCAATACCCGGGAGAGCGGCATGCTGACCAGACTCGACCAGATGCCGGGGAAACGGGCATCCTTCAGGGTGTAGGGGTCATGGCTGTTTTCAAAGAAGGTGTATTCATTCTCGCGCTGCAGATACTCGATCGCCTTGCCGTCGAGGTAGCTGAGATGAGCCACTTCTTTGCCATTGATCACGGCGTGGCTGATGCGGATCGGTTCAAGACGCCCCTGACGGGCCTTGACCATGGACAACTCGAAATTCTGTTGATGCACGGCACTCTGCATCTGCTGCAACAAGGCCTCGGCCGACTTGTCGTCGGCCGAGGCCTTGGCACTGATTAGCAGGAGAGAGGCCAGCAAAATACGGCTGGACTGGCGCACGTTTGTATCCCTGACAACTCGTTATTGTTGGATCTGTCTGTCTTGCAACAGGCGCTGCTGTAACTGGTGATCACGCAGGAAGGCGTTGATGCGTTCGCGCTGCTCCTGCATCTGCTGTTCGGTCATTCCCTGTTGCGGCCGAACGCGGTTGCCCTCTTGCGGATAGTGGACGCTCACTGGCGCGGCACTGCCACCGATCGGGATGGTATTGAGCACAGGATTGTTCGGCACGCCGTCCTGACCCTGATACTGCTGCACCCCAAAGATAACGGCTGCGGCCACAGACGCTGCGATGGCATATTGCCCCAGCTGCTGGCCAACCCGACGAAACAGGGGCACCACATTGGAATCTGTCTTGACCGGCGCAACGACCGGTTGCGCCACCGGAGCGGCCTCGACCGGCTTGGGTGCCAGTATGGTCGGCTCATCCTCCAGTGCAGCCATGATGCTGTCACTGAGATCCAGTTGCAGATTGACCGGCAGGTCACCCCGCATGGCATCGCCAATCAGGTGGTAACGACCCCAGGTATCTTGCAAGCCGGAGTCCATCTCCAGCTCGTTCAGTACCTCTGCGTCACTCAGCTCACCATCCATCAGGGCAGAGATTTGCTCTTTGTTTGCCATAAGTTAACCCGTCTTTCCCCAGTTAATTCTCGATCAGAGGTTGCAGCTTTTTGTCGATTGCTTCCCTCGCCCGGAAGATACGGGATCTGACCGTACCCACTGGGCAATCCATGATTTCGGCAATCTCTTCATAGCTCAGCCCTTCCAGTTCGCGAAGGGTGATCGCTGTCCTCAGGTCTTCCGGCAATGCCTCAATGGCTGAAAACACGGTGCGTTTGATCTCGTCAGTCAGCGCCAGGTTTTCCGGGGTTGAGACCTCTTGCAAGGCTTCACCACCGCCATAAGACTCCGCTTCGTCAGCCTCCACATCACTGCTCGGGGGCCTGCGCCCCTGGGAGGTCAGATAGTTCTTCGCCGTATTCACGGCAATTCGGTACAACCAGGTGTAAAAAGCACTCTCGCCACGGAATGTCGGCAATGCCCGGTAGGCTTTGATAAACGCCTCTTGCGCCACATCGGGCACGTCGCCGGGGTTGTTGACATACCGGGCAATCAGGTTGACCACCTTATGCTGGTATTTTTTTACCAACAGGTTGAAAGCTGCTTTGTCGCCGCGCTGGACCCGTTCAACCAGCTGTTCGTCCAGTAGATTCTGGTCGCTCATCAGAGCCGTAAAACCCCCATCAGGTTATCGTTCTTCTTTTCCGGCCCTTCCTAAGCGCACAAGTTCAGACAGGGAGAATCAGAGAAAGTTCGAATCTGTTTAAAAAAATGTGATGCAGGCTGCATCCTCGCCCCCGCTTGGGCTACCATGGTGCCAGTTCTTAATCCAGGCCAATGATACTTATGAAAGCAAGTGTTGAATACCTTTGCGACGTACTGATCATTGGCAGCGGTGCCGCTGGTCTGACTCTCGCATTGCGATTGGCAGACCAGGCCAAAGTCCTGGTTCTGAGCAAGGGGCCCATCAGTGAAGGGGCCACTTTCTATGCGCAAGGAGGCATCGCTGCCGTGTTCGACGAGACCGACAGCATCGAATCCCACGTGAGCGACACGCTCAACGCCGGGGCCGGGTTGTGTGACCCGGCCGTGGTCGAGTTCACCGCCCGCCACGCCCGCGAGTCAATCCAGTGGCTCATTCAGCAGGGGGTTCCCTTCGATCAGGAGGAGAACGCCGATGGTGAATCCCAGTACCACCTCACCCGCGAAGGAGGCCACAGCCATCGCCGCATCTTCCACGCGGCGGATGCCACCGGCAAGGCGGTGCAACTCACCCTGATTGATCAGGTTCGCGCTCACCCCAACATCCAGCTGATGGAGCGCTTCAACGCGGTCGACCTCATCACCACCCGCAAACTCGGGCTGCCGGGCAACAAGGTACTGGGCGCCTATGTCTGGAACCGCAATGCCGAACAGGTCGAGGTGGTTCGCGCCCGCTTTGTGGCACTGGCCACCGGCGGCGCCTCCAAGGTCTACCAGTACACCTCCAACCCCGATGTGAGCTCTGGCGATGGCATCGCCATGGCGTGGCGCGCTGGCTGCCGGGTGGCGAATCTGGAGTTCAACCAGTTCCACCCCACCAGCCTGTTCCACCCGGACGATCCCAACTTCCTGCTGACCGAAGCGCTGCGTGGCGAGGGGGCCTATCTGCGCCGCCCGGACGGCAGCCGCTTTATGCCGGAGTTTGACGAGCGGGCCGAGCTGGCACCGCGGGATATCGTCGCCCGCGCCATCGACCACGAGATGAAGCGACTCGGGGCGGATTGCATGTATCTGGACATCAGCCACAAACCGGCCGATTTCATCATCAAGCACTTCCCGACTATTTATGAGCGCTGCCTCGCGGTCGGCATCGACATCACCAGGGAGGCGATGCCCATCGTGCCGGCCGCCCACTACACCTGCGGTGGCGTGATGATCGACAACAATGGCCAGACCGACATCCCCGGCCTCTATGCCATCGGTGAAGTGACCTATACCGGTCTGCACGGTGCCAACCGGATGGCCTCCAACTCCCTGCTGGAATGTGTGGTCTACGCCCATCAGGCCGGGGCCGACATTCTGGCCAAGCTGCCGATGAGCGCCGAGCCGCCGCGCCTGCCTGCCTGGGACGAGAGCCAGGTGGAGGATTCCGACGAGCTGGTGGTCATTCAGCACAACTGGCACGAGCTGCGGCTGATGATGTGGGACTACGTGGGCATAGTGCGCACCAACAAGCGCCTGGCCCGGGCCAAGCGCCGCATCGATCTGCTCAAGCAGGAGGTGCAGGAGTACTACGCCCACTTCCGGGTCTCCAACAACCTGCTGGAGCTGCGCAACCTGTTGCAGGTGGCCGAGCTTATCGTCAACTGCGCCCTGCAGCGCAAGGAGTCGCGCGGCCTGCACTACAACCTCGATTATCCGGAGATGCTGCCGGACTCGAAACCGACCGTACTAACCCCGGAGCGGGATTGATCCCCGCTCCTGCCATACCAATGACCCCGCCTCGGCGGGGTCATTTTTTTAGGGCAATCCGGGGCAAACCGTCGAACAGACAGCCTCCCTCGTTGCTTGTACAAAGAGGTAACTCGGGAAGATGTGAGGTCATTCAGCGCCGGTCGGCGGGAAAGTTGATTGCCCGGGCCAGCAGGCGGTAGTGATCGGGAGCGAGAGCATCGGCGAAAAGCCAGAGCATGCAAGGGCGCCCCTGCTCCGGATGCAGCTCAAGGCGCAGCACGCCGGGTAGAATGCGGCTCTTGTTGCCAAGCCGATAAGATACGTTCTGCCAGCGCAGCCACTGGCCATCCCACTCCAGTTCGAACGGGGTATGGGGTAACGCCCGCCAGCTCAGGGCAAACGCCAGCAACCAGACGGGAACAAACAGCGCCCACTGCCAGCCGGTTACGAGGGCGCTGACCGACCAGAGCAGCAACAGAGCGAGGGCCACCAGCCAGTAGCGCTGATGGCGGGAGGGGTGAACAGGGATGATCACCCGCTCCACGGCATCAGGCCTGACGGTCGTGACGGGCCTGATTGCGCTCCAGGATCATCTTGATCATGGCGCTGAAGGCGGGATCGGCCGGCACAGCGTGCCCCATGGTCCAGCGGAACAGATCCGGGTCATCGCTCTCCAGCAGGCGGATAAAGGTCTGCTGATCGGCTTCGCTCAGGGAGTCGAACTCGTGTTCGAAAAAGGGCATAAAAACAACATCCAGCTCGAGCATGCCACGGCGGCAGGCCCACTTCAGGCGGGATTTTTCAACTGGGCTCAACATGGAACTCTCCTTACAAAGACCCGGGGATGGTACCAGCTGGATTTTCCGGCTGACAAACATTAGTTACGTCTTTACCATGCAGGTCACATACTTTCTCTCTGGAATACCATCGTGAGCCTGCAACCCCCTGTTTTTCCTGCCGAGCCGACCCGCTTCGCCCTGACCAAGATAGCCATCACCCGACTGAGTGGTCAGGATCGCGTCAAATATCTGCAAGGTCAGGTCACCTGCGACGTCAACGCCCTGCAACCGGGGCAGAGCACGCTGGGTGGTCACTGTGATCCCAAGGGCAAGCTGTGGAGCGATTTTCGCCTGCTCTGCCTTGAAGAGAGCCTGCTGCTGCTGACTACCCCCTCGGTACTGGAGCGCCAGCTGCCGGAGCTGAAAAAATTTGCCGTCTTCTCCAAGGTGGAGATTGCCGCCGACGAACGCCACGCCACCGGTCTGGCTGGCAAGGGTACCGATGCGTGGGTCGCTGCGCAGTTTGGTCTGGAGCAGAGCGGTTTGGTCGCTGGCGGCATGGCGGTGAAGATCGAACAGGATCGCTGGCTGCTGGTAAGCAGTGAGCAAGCCGATGCGCTGCCGGCGGGTGACGAATCCCTCTGGTGGGGGCTCGAGATCAAGGCCGGCCTGCCGCACATGGAGGCGGTGCATCAGGGCGAGTTCATCCCGCAGATGCTCAACCTGCAGGCGCTCGATGGCATCTGCTTCAACAAGGGTTGCTACATGGGGCAGGAGACGGTGGCTCGCGCCAAATATCGCGGCGCCAACAACCGCGCCCTGTTCCTGCTGGCGGGCAGTGCCAGTGAACCGGTCAATGCGGGCGATACCCTGGAGATCCAGCTCGGTGACAACTGGCGTCGCAGCGGCATGGTGCTCAACGCCTGGCAACATCAGGGTCAGGCGTGGCTCACCGCCGTACTGCCGAAAGACACCGAGGCTGACGCCCGTTTTCGCCTCAAGCAGGAGGAGAGCTCCCTGCTCACCCTGCAACCCCTCCCCTACGAACTGACCGAGTAAGGTCGGCTAGCGAGGCACCCGCGCCAGCAGGGCCTCCTTCAGCCAGCGCCCCGCCTGCCCCAGCGGGCGGGCGCGATGCCACTGCAGCTCCAGCGCCAACGCATGGCTGGCGATAAAGTCCGGCTCCAGCACCACCACCTCGCCCCGCTTCAGCGGCTGATGCAGCAGAAATTCCGGAATCGCGGACCAGCCAAGGCCCCGCTTGACCAGCTCCAGCACCCCGAGATCCCCCTCGACCCACCACACCTGAGCCGAGATGCGAAAACGCTGGCGCTCACTCCCTTCCCGTCTGCCGGTCACCATCAGCTGGCGTGCCCCCTGCAGATCGACCTCCCGCAACGGCTGCTTGCGCGCAAGCGGATGATCCGGCGACACCACCAGCGGCATGGTCACCTCCCCCAGCGAACGTGCGACGATCTCCCGCTGGGGATGTACCTTCTGATAGCTGATGCCGAGCTGGGCCCGGCCAGTCACCAGCATCTCGGTCACATCCTCCATCAGCGGGAAGAGCAGCTCCAGCTCCACCGTGGGGTAGCGGGTGGCAAACTCCTCCAGCAGGGTGCCGAGCCAGGGGAGGTGAGAGTCATCGTCGATGGCCAGAGTGAGGCGTGACTCTACCCCGGCCGCCAGTTCGCCGGCGATGGACTGCAACCGCTCGCTCTGCGCCAGCAGGATCCCCGCCTCCTGCACCATGCGCGTCCCCGCTTCCGTCAATTGCGGATAGCGACCGCTGCGGTCAAACAGGGTCAGCCCCAGATCGATCTCCAGATTCGAGATGGCGCTGCTCACCACCGACTGCGCCTTGCCCAGCTTGCGGGCAGCGGCGGAGAAGGAGCCGCTCTCGGCGGCGGCCAGCAAGATTTTCAGTTGTTCCAGCGATGGATTCACCCTTCTGCTCCTCTTTTTAGCCCCCGGCAGGCCTATCATCTATCTATTTTAGCGATAGATACTAACGTGAAACCATCGCAATTTAGCGATAGATTGCCCCCATGTTTTCAACGTGACTGTTCAAGAGAGTGATTTATGCGTACCCGTAACGACCGCATCCGCCAAGCCATCGGCTTTGAAGTGATTGGCCTGTTCATTGCCGCCCCGCTGGCCAGCTGGGCGACCGGCATTCACCTCAGCCACATGGGGCCGCTGGCGCTCTTCTTCTCGGTGATGGCGACCCTCTGGAACTACATCTACAACATCGGCGTCGACAAACTGCTGCTCAAATATCAGGGGCACACCTACAAGAATCTCTGGCAGCGGGTGGTGCACGCCATCGGCTTCGAAGGGGGTCTCCTGACCGTGGCCCTGCCGGCCATGGCCTGGTGGCTCAACGTCAGCATGCTGGAGGCGCTGGTGCTGGATCTGGGCTTCGTTGCCTTCTATCTGGTCTACGCCTTCGTCTACAACTGGGTTTACGACAAGGTATTCCCGATCCCGGGCGAGTCGATGCCGCACCTGCAGCAGAATGCACTGGGTTGAAGAGAGACCGGCAACAAACGGTAAAAACAGGGCACCATCATGAAACCTAATGATGGTGCCGGAGAGGAGGTCGGGACGCGCTGACCGGGCGGTCAGCGGCAGGGGATCAGGCCTGAGCCTTGGCGGCTTCGCTGCTCTCGGCCTCTTCGCTCTCCTGTTGGGCCTGGGCGGCCTGCAGGGCCTCCAGTTCGTTCTGGTAGTCGCTCAGGATCTGCTGGGCCACGGCCATGTCACCCTTGTGCTTGCGCTCGAACAGATGGTGCTGCACCACGCCGTTGAGATACTCCACCGTGATGGGCTGCTCAAGGGTTCCCATCAACTCCTCTTTCTCCAGCTCGGCATTGATTTCATCGGCGGTAGTGCGCAGCAGCCCGGCCAATTGAACCAACATGCGGCGCTCACCTTCGCGCAGCAGGCTCAACATGCGGTTTCTCTGCTGCTCATTCTGTTGGGTCATACATTTCCTTACGTCGATAGGGAACAATCCCGCTCATTCTGCCCTGTCCCCGAGACAGCGTCTATCTCATGCCCCCCACTAATTTCCGGCGCTCGCTCACAAATGGCGCCAGATGCTATTTGCTCCGGCTCTGGGGTATAGTAGCCGCTGATTTTCGGGATATTTCTGCAGCAAAAGGGTGTCCCGCCAGCTTATTCATCGAGGCGAACTTCTCCGTTATGACCGATGCCATTGTGGTGCTCTGCACCTGCCCCGACCAAACCAGTGCCGACCTCCTGTGCGAACAGCTGCTGAACCGCCAGCTGGCCGCCTGCATCAATCAGCTGCCGGGGGTCACCTCCGTCTACCGCTGGCAAGGCAAGGTGGAGCGGGCGACCGAGATCCAGCTCGTCATCAAATCCCGCCAGCCGCTCTTTGCCGAACTGCAGGCGTGCATTCTGGCCCATCACCCCTATGAGGTGCCCGAGCTGCTGGCGCTGCCGGTGAGCGCCGGCCTGCCCGCCTACCTCGACTGGCTCAAGGAGGAGACCCCATGATGCGCAGTCGCCTGTTGACCCTCCTGCTGGTGCTGCTGACGCTGGCCACGGCCGGACTCGTGCCAGCCCGGGCCAGCGGCACCGATATTCTCGGCTCCCTAGGCCTTGCGGCGAACGCCAAACCGACGTTCCTCAAGGTGGATGAGGCGTTTCGCCTCGAGAGCGAACAGCGGGGTGATCAGCTGCTGCTGACCCTCAACATCGCAGACGACTACTACCTCTATCGCCACAGCCTGCGCTTCAAGGGAACCAACCTCAGCTTCAGCGACCCGGCGCTGCCGGAGGGGAGCGAGCATGAGGATGACTTCTTCGGCAAGACCCGGGTCTACTACCAACAAGTGACCATAGCCGTGCCGCTGCGAGAGGTGGGGGAGCACGCCACCCTGCGCCTCACCTATCAGGGCTGTACCGATGGTCTCTGCTACCCGCCGACCGACAAGCTGATCGAGGTTGCCCCGCTCGCCGCGTCTGGCACGGATAACCTGCAGGCGGCCAACCCGTCGCTCAGTCAGCAGGATCAGCTGGCCGCCGCCCTCGGCAGCCAGGGCTTCTGGCTCAGCGTCGCCGCCTTCTTCGCACTGGGGCTGGGACTTGCCTTTACCCCCTGCGTCTTCCCCATGTACCCCATTCTGACCGGCATCATCGCCGGTGCCGGCCATCGCCTCTCCACCGGCCGCGCCTTCCTGCTCTCTCTGGTCTATGTGCAGGGGATGGCGGTGACCTACACCTTGCTCGGACTGGTGGTTGCCTCGGCAGGGCTGAAGTTCCAAGCTGCGCTGCAACACCCCTATGTGCTGATCGGCCTCTCGCTGATGTTTGTGCTGCTGGCCCTCTCCATGTTCGGGCTCTACACCCTGCAGCTGCCGAGCAACTTGCAAACCCGGCTCTCCGGCCTCTCCAACCGCCAGCAGGGCGGCTCGGTGGCCGGGGTCGCCATCATGGGGATGATCTCCGGGCTGGTCTGCTCACCCTGCACCACGGCCCCGCTTTCGGGAGCCCTTATCTATGTGGCCCAGAGCGGCGATCTCTGGCTTGGCGCTGCGGCGCTCTATGCCCTCTCGCTCGGGATGGGACTGCCGCTGCTGCTGCTAGGCACCTCGGGTGGCAAGCTGCTGCCCAAGGCGGGCGCCTGGATGGATGTGATCAAGCAGCTGTTTGGCTTCGCCCTGCTGGCGGTACCAATCCTGCTGCTCTCACGGCTCTGGAGTGATCAGGTCACCACCCTCGCCTGGCTTGGCTGGGGACTGCTGCTGTGTGGCTACCTCTATCACCACAACCAGCACCAGCCTCATTCGGTGGCCAAGAGCCTGCGCGGCTTCGTGCTGCTGCTGGCGATGATCAGCGCCGTGGTGGTGGGCAAGGACCTGCTGCAACCGCCCGCTACCGGCGCGGTCACAACGGGCACCCACCAGAGCGCCCCGCAGTTTGTCCGCATCAAGACCTTGGCTGACCTCAAGGTGCAGCTGGCTGCCGCCCGCGGCAAGCCGGTGCTGCTCGACCTCTATGCCGACTGGTGCGTCGCCTGCAAGGAGTTCGAACACAAGACCTTCAGCGACGCCGCAGTGCGCGAGCGTTTCGGTCAGATGGTGCTGCTGCAGGCGGATGTCACCGCCAACGACGATGCCGATGTCGAGCTGCTCAACACCCTCAATGTGCTGGGGCTGCCGACCCTCATCTTCTTCGACCGCGAGGGCAAGGAGCTGACAGGCCAGCGGGTCACCGGCTTTATGGGGCCGGCGGAGTTCCTCGATCACCTCGACAGGGTCAGCCATGCCAAGTGAGCTGCGCCGACTGCAGGCAAGCGATGCGCCTGCCTTGCAACGTCTGCTCGAGCTGGCCCCAGCCTATCAGGCGGCAGTGAGCGATGAGCCCCTCTCCCCGGATGCAGCAGAAGAGGAGCTGGTAGCGTGCCCACCCGACCTGCCGCTCTCTGCCAAGCATCTCATCGGTCGCTGGGAGGAGGGAGTGCTGACCGCGGTGGTGGATCTGCTGCGCGGTTATCCCGACCCGACCACCGCCTATCTGGGGTTGTTGCTGGTGGGGGAACCCTGGCAAGGGGCTGGCCGGGGGCAGGCGCTCTATCGCCACGCCTGCTCGCTGGCGCGCTCATGGGGAGCCACCCGGCTTCGTCTGTCGGTCATTGCCAGCAATGAATCCGCACTCTCTTTTTGGCAGCGCAGAGGATTCACCGAGTGCTATCGTCGCGAGCTGGCCGGCTATCGGGCCGAGGCCATCGTGCTGGAACGCGCACTGGAACCGTGAACCGAGGTTTGCCACCGCCCGTTCGCATGGCACAATCTGCCCTCCCGTTTTGCTCTTTTTGCACCTGTTCGGAGTTTTGATGAAAAAGTGGTTCATCCCCCTGCTGGCCCTCTGGCTGTTTGGTTGTAGTGCAGGGCCCGGAGAAGATGTTATCCGCCAGCAGGTTACCGCCAAGTTGCTGGCCGAAACGGATGCCAACCTGTTCGATATCAGCGACTTCACTATCCTCGGCAAGGAGGAGCGGATGGAAGGGGTCTATCTGGTCAAGGTGAGCTACCAGCTCCACTTCAAGCAGGGACTGGATCAGCTGCAGGTGCTGCACGACGAAGATCTGATTTATGACCGTGTCGGCCCCTTCCAGCAGGAGATGGGACTGATGGAGCTCGAGCGCAAATATGGCGAGTTCGAAGCGGGTCAGGTTCTGCCGCAAGAGGCAGAGGTGTGGATGATGAAGGGCGAACAGGGGTGGCGACTGGCTGAACCGGCGCAATAAAGGGCTGCCCGCCCCTTACTCTCTGCAAGCTCGGCAACGGCAGCTCTGCCGTTGTTGACCAGCTCAGAGCTGGGTATCGACCCGATACCCTTTTTGGTCTGCGGGTTCACCCGGCAGCTTGCTGGCCAACCCCGACAACACATCCTTGAGGGTGATCCCGCTATCTGCCGCACCGCTGCTCTCCAGCAGCTTGGTCAGCTGGCTCTGCAAGGGGTCAATCGCGTCGTTCTGCCCCCATTGGCTGCTCTCTTTGCCCTGCCCGCCCTGTTGATCCAGCGTCTCCAGCAGACGCGCCAGATCCCGTTTCAGCGGGCTCTCGCTGTTGTCGGCGAGCGCAATCTTTCGCTGTTCCTGTTCTTGCCGCTGTTGTTGCTGCAACGCCAGCTGTTGCTCCTGCTGCTGTTGCAGGGCTCCCATCATGGTATTGATGAACGCCTCCAGCGAGTCCTTGATTGACATATGGCTGCCGCCGCCCCCTTCTCCTTTCGACGACACTCCGAGATTATCGAGTACAGAGCCAAGGTCGCGCACCATCCGGCTGTCACTGCCAGCTGATGACGACAGCGTCGTCCTCGCCAATGGCTGTGCGGTAGAAGATCCCTGCCGTTGCACCAGCGGGCTGGGCCCGCCTGACGCGACCACATTCATCTCCATCTCGGCCCTCCTTCACATCTTTTTCGGCCAGCTAACCCGCTCTTGTTCGCCTGACCCGGCCTCACTCTCACACCTAAAAGATAGCGCCAACCGGAAGGGATTGGCGCTAACGCATTTTTTGGTCTATCAGGCTGTGCGCTAGTGCAGTGCCGCTATAAACAAGGGCTAGCGGGGCACAGTGCCCCGCCAGTGACTCAGAAGATATCCTTGAAACGGTGCCACAGCATCCCCAGCGCCAGCAGCGGAGAGCGCAGCGCCGGGCCACCCGGGAAAGTGATATGGGGCACGCTGGCGAAGAGATCGAAACCCCGGCTCTCGCCGCGGATCGCCTCGGCTACCAGCTTGCCCGCCATGTGGGTGGCGTTGAGACCGTGGCCCGAGTAGGCCTGGGCATAGAGCACGTTGGGGTGAGCCTTCAAGCGGCCAATCTGCGGCAGCCGGTTGGCGCCAATCCCGATCATCCCGCCCCACTGAAACTCGATGGCAGTGCCAGCCAGCTCGGGGAAAACTCGCAGCAGCTTGGGCAACATGAAGGCCTTGATGTCGCGGGGATCCCTTCCCGAGTAGTTGCAGGCCCCGCCAAACAGCAGACGACCATCGGCGGAGAGGCGGTAGTAGTCGAGCGCCACGTTCTGATCGCATACCGCCATGTTTTGCGGCAGCAAGCGCTGGCGCAAGCGGCGATCCAGCACTTCGGTGGCAAGGATGTAGGAGCCGGCCGGCAGCACCCGCCCGCCCAGCTCCGGATTGAGGTCATTGAGATAGGCGTTGCAGCCAATCACCAGATAGTCGGCAGTGACCCGGCCGTGGGCGGTGGTCACCTCTACCTGCTTGCCGTAATCGATATGGGTCACTCTGGAGTGTTCAAACAGGGAAACCCCGAGGCTGGCAGCGGCGCGCGCCTCGCCGAGCGCCAGATTGAGGGGATGGAGATGGCCGGAGCCCATGTCGATGAGGCCACCGATATAGCGATCCGACCCCACCACGCTATGGATATCTTCCCGCGGCACCAGTTTGAGTTCGTGCTCATAGCCCAGACTCGCCAGATGGTCGAGATCCTCCTCAAAACCTGCCAGATGGCGCTGACGGGTAGCCAGATCGCAGTAACCCCAGGTGAGGTCGCACTCGATATTGAAACGCTCGGCCCGCTCGCGCACCAGCTGCACCGCCTCCAGCCCCATCAGGTCGAGTTCGCGCACCCCATCCTCACCAATCCAGCGGGCAAACTGGCTGGTATCGTGGCCGATACCGCGAATAAGCTGGCCGCCGTTGCGCCCGGAGGCGCCCCAGCCGATGCGGTTGGCCTCCAGCAGCACCACCTTGTAGCCCGCATCAGCCAGGTTGATGGCGGTGTTGAGACCGGTAAAACCGCCGCCGATAATGCAGACATCCGCTTTCAGCTCGGCCTCGAGTTCCGGCCACTGCAGTGGATCGTTGCGGGTCGCGGCGTAGTAGGAGGCCGCGTGCTCCTGATATCCGATGTGCTTTCCTGCCTGCATGTTCAGCATCCTGCCTTGTTGCAAATTGTTTAATAAAATAAGCAAACTTGTTTCGATAATACCCAGCTACGGCACGGCAAACCAGCTACCACGGATCACAGAAATGCAAAAGGCGCCCCGAAGGGCGCCTTTTCATGCAATCAAAGTGCTGTAACGAATTACAGTACGTCGATGGCGTTCAGGTCGGAGAAAGCCTGTTCCAGACGCTTGATCATGGAAGTCTGACCTTCACGCAGCCATACGCGCGGGTCGTAATACTTCTTGTTCGGCTTGTCGGCACCTTCCGGGTTGCCCAGCTGACCTTGCAGGTAAGCTTCGTTCTTCTTGTAGAAGTTCAGCAGACCTTCCCAGGTAGCCCACTGGGTGTCGGTGTCGATGTTCATCTTCACTACGCCGTAGGAGATGGACTCGCGGATCTCTTCCAGAGTGGAACCTGAACCACCGTGGAATACGAAGTCCAGAGACTTGGCAGGGATGCCGAACTTCTCGGAAACGTACTTCTGGGAAGCGTCCAGGATGGACGGGGTCAGTTTGACGTTACCCGGCTTGTATACACCGTGTACGTTGCCGAAGGAGGCAGCGATGGTGAAACGCGGGCTGATCTTGGACAGACGCTCGTAAGCGTAGGCAACATCTTCCGGCTGGGTGTACAGAGCGGACTGATCCATGTGGCTGTTGTCGACGCCGTCTTCTTCGCCACCGGTGCAACCCAGTTCCAGCTCCAGAGTCATGTTCATCTTGGCCATGCGGGTCAGGTACTCGCAGCAGATGTCGATGTTCTCTTCCAGAGACTCTTCGGACAGATCCAGCATGTGGGAGGAGAACAGCGGCTTGCCGGTTTCAGCAAAGTGCTTCTCGCCCGCTTCCAGCAGACCGTCGATCCACGGCAGCAGCTTCTTGGCAGCGTGGTCGGTGTGCAGGATTACCGGCACGCCGTAGGCTTCGGCAACAGCGTGAACGTGCTTGGCACCGGAGATGGCACCCAGGATGGCAGCTTTCTGACCTTCCAGCTTCAGACCCTTACCGGCGGTGAACACGGCACCACCGTTGGAGAACTGAACGATAACCGGCGCTTTAACCTTGGCGGCAGCTTCCAGTACGGCGTTCACGGAGTCGGTACCAACGCAGTTTACGGCCGGCAGAGCGAAGCCGTTCTCTTTAGCGATGGCGAACACTTTCTGAACGTCATCACCAGTGATCACGCCGGGTTTTACGAAGTCGAAAATTTTCTTAGACATGTTTAATCGTCCTGTCTCGTATGCCGTTAATAAAAAATGGGGGGTTCATCATGAACCGGCACAGCGGGCACATGATAAACGAAACGGGAGGCTTTTGCCCCCCGTTCCGGGTCAATTAGGCTTTGGCGCGCTGTTCCAGAATCTCAACAGCCGGCAGAACCTTGCCTTCTACGAACTCCAGGAAGGCGCCGCCGCCAGTGGAGATGTAGGAGACTTTGTCAGCGATGCCGAACTTGTCGATGGCAGCCAGGGTGTCACCACCGCCAGCGATGGAGAAGGCCGGAGAAGCAGCGATGGCTTCGGCGATAATCTTGGTGCCTTCAGCGAACTGGTCGAACTCGAATACACCAACCGGGCCGTTCCACAGGATGGTCTTGGCGTTCATGATGATGTCAGCCAGAGCCTTGGCAGAATCCGGGCCGATGTCGAAGATCATGTCGCCGTCGGTCACATCGTTAACAGACTTGATGGTGGCCGGAGTGGACTCGGAGAACTCGGCACCTACAACCACGTCGGTGGTCACAGGAATGTTGGTCTCGGCGGCCAGTTTCTTGGCGGTGTCGATCAGGTCGTGCTCGCACAGGGACTTGCCGACGTTGTGACCGGCAGCAGCGATGAAGGTGTTGGCGATGCCACCACCGACAACCAGCTGGTCAGCGATTTTGGAGAGGGATTCCAGAACGGTCAGCTTGGTGGAGACCTTGGAGCCGCCAACGATGGCAACCATCGGGCGCTCGGGCTTCAGCATGGCTTTGCCCAACGCTTCCAGTTCACCAGCCAGCAGCGGGCCGGCACAAGCGACCGGAGCGAACTGAGCCACACCGTAGGTGGAGCCTTCGGCGCGGTGAGCAGTACCGAACGCGTCCATTACAAAGACGTCACACAGGGCGGCGTATTTTTTGGCCAGCTCTTCGGTGTTCTTCTTCTCGCCTTTGTTGAAACGGCAGTTTTCCAGTACAACCAGCTCACCGGCAGCGACTTCTACGCCATCCAGGTAATCCTTGGCCAGGCGAACCGGGCAGGACAGAGCGTCTTTCAGATAGTTGACAACCGGCAGCAGAGAGAACTCTTCGTTGTACTCGCCTTCGGTCGGACGACCCAGGTGGGAGGTGATCATCAGCTTGGCGCCCTTTTCCAGAGCCAGCTTGATGGTCGGCAGGGTAGCGACGATACGTGCATCGGAGGTGACCTTGCCGTCTTTTACCGGCACGTTCAGGTCAGCACGGATCAGAACGCGTTTGCCCGCCAGATCCAGGTCAGTCATCTTGATAACAGACATATTCAGTCCTCTATATTTTCCAGGTAATGTTAAAAACAGTAACCTTTCGCCCGGGGCAGGCTCAGCCTGCAACCATCATGGCCCGGGTGGTATCCAGCATCCGGTTTGCGAAGCCCCATTCGTTATCGCACCACATCAACATCTTGACGAGGTTGGCATCGCTCACTCGGGTCTGGGTACCATCAATGATGCATGAGTGCGCATCATGATTGAAGTCTACGGAGACCAGCGGTTCTTCCGTGTAATCCAGAATACCGTGTAATGTACCTCTGGATGCCCGTTGCAGGGCTTGATTTACGTCACTAACTGTCACTTTTTTACGAACAGTAATACTCAGATCCATCGCTGTTACATTGATGGTCGGCACCCGCACCGCGATCGCCTCGAACTTGCCGGCGAAGTGGGGCAGGATACGCTCCAGCCCCTTTGCCAGCTTGGTATCCACCGGAATGATGGACTGACTGGCAGCGCGGGTTCGGCGCAAGTCACTGTGGTAGGCATCGATGACTTGCTGATCATGCATGGCCGAATGAATTGTCGTAATAGTACCACAATTTATCTCGAATTCTCGATGCAATGTTTCAATCACCGGCACCACGCAGTTGGTGGTACAGGAGGCGTTGGAGACGATCCGCTCGCGCCCCGTCAGCACCTGATGATTGACCCCGTAGACGATGGTGGCGTCCACATCCGCTTCGGCCGGATGAGAGAACAATACCTTGCCCGCCCCCGCCGCCAGATGCAGCTCGGCATCGGCCCGCGAGCCGAATACCCCGGTGCAGTCGAGCACCACATCCACCCCCAGCGCCCGCCACGGCAAGTTCGACGGATCCCGCTCGGCAAACAGGGAGATGAGATCCTCCCCCACCAGCATGCTGTTGCCAGCCAGCTGCACCGGATAGTGAAAACGGCCGTGGCTGGTATCGAAGCGGGTCAGGTGCACCATGGCTTCGGGAGCCGCCAGCTCGTTGATGGCGACAATCTTGATGGTCTTGTCGCGCCCGCTCTCGTAGAGGGCTCGCAGTACATTGCGGCCGATCCGTCCGTAACCGTTGATGGCAATCTTGATCATCTGGCAGCCAGTTCCTTACCACAGATTTGCTAGCGCATGGGCTAGAGAAAAGAGCAGCCGACCGGCTGCCCGGGCCCGGCTCACGACAGCAGGGCATCCTTGAATTCACCGCGGGCCAGCAGTGCCGCCCCGAACACCCCGGCACTGTCACCAAGGGCTGGAGCAATAATGGGGGCACTGAAACGGGGATTAAAGAGGAAGGGCAAAATAGTCTGCCGTCCCACGCTGTAGAGGCTCTGCACGTTGCCGACCCCGCCGCCGATAACAATAACATCCGGGTCGAGAATGTTGACCACATTGGCCAGCGCCTGACCAAACAGCAGATGCAGGCGGTCGATGGTGAGCTTGGCGATGTGATCGTGGGCGGTGGCAGCCGCAATTTGAGCCAGTGAGAGGCGACGTTTGGCCTTGGCCTCGTACCACGCCTCCAGCGCCGGGCCGCTGATCAGGGTCTCGACGCAGCCGTGCTTGCCGCAGTAGCACTCGGGGCCATCGGGGGAGAGCACGTTGTGGCCCCACTCACCGGCGATACCGTGATGACCATTGAGAATACGGCCGTTGATGACGATGCCGGAGCCGACCCCGGTACCCATGATGATGCCGAACACCACTTTCGCATCGGGATGGTGCTGGCGCACCGCCCCCAGATGGGTTTCTGCCAGCGCAAAGCAGTTGGCGTCGTTGGCAATCAGCACCGGCACGCCGAGCTTGCACTCCAGATCCTCCTTGAACGGCTTGCCGTTAAGCTCGGTGGTGTTGCAGTTCTTCATCAGGCCGGTCTGCGGATCCCGCGCCCCCGGCGTGCCCATGCCAATGACGGTCGGGCGCTGGCCAATCTTCTCGGCGCACTCAGCTACCAGCTTGGCGATCTGGTCGATCATATGGTCATAACCGCCCGCCCGCTCGGTGGGGATGCGGTGGCGCAGCAGCACCTCGTCGCCATCCAGCACCACGCATTCACACTTGGTACCGCCAAGATCGATACCCCAATCCAGTGACTTGCTGCTCATCTTGCCTCCTGCACGGGCGCCACGCACTCGTCATCGCGACGCCTTTTAAAATGTAAAACGGGGCCTGACGGCCCCGGATTTCAATCAGTTTCTCTTCGCTCGCCCCGGCTTTAGCGGCCGTGGTACTGGGCAGAGAGCTCGTGTACCGCGTTGACGAACACGCCGGCGTGTTCCGGGTTCACATCCTGATGGATGCCGTGGCCGAGGTTGAAGACGTGGCCATTGCCGTGACCGAAACCGGCCAGAATGGAGGCGACCTCTTCACGGATGCGAGCCGGGGTGGCGTAGAGCATGGAGGGATCCATGTTGCCCTGCAGCGCCACCTTGTCGCCGACCCGACGCTTGGCGTCGGCAATGTCGGTGGTCCAGTCCAGACCCAGCGCATCGCAACCGGTGGCGGCAATCAGCTCCAACCACTGACCACCGTTCTTGGTAAACAGGGTGACCGGCACGCGGCGACCGTCGTGCTCGCGGATCAGGCCATCGACAATCTTGTGCATGTACTGCAGGGAGAAGTCGCGGTAATCGCGCGGGGTGAGCACGCCGCCCCAGGTGTCGAACACCATGACAGCCTGCGCACCCGCCTTGATCTGGGCGTTGAGGTAGGCAATCACGCTGTCGGCCAGCTTGTCGAGCAGCAGGTGCAGGGTTTGCGGCTCTGCGTACATCATCTGCTTGATCTTGGTGAACGCCTTGGAGCTGCCCCCCTCAACCATGTAGGTGGCCAGAGTCCATGGGCTGCCGGAGAAACCGATGAGCGGCACTTCGCCCTTCAGCTCGCGGCGGATGGTGCGCACCGCGTTCATCACGTAGCCCAGCTCATCTTCCGGATCCGGAATGGGCAGCGCCTGCACGTCGGCCATGGAGGTGATCGGGCGCTCGAAGCGCGGGCCTTCACCCTGCTCGAAGTAGAGACCCAGCCCCATGGCATCGGGCACGGTCAGGATGTCGGAGAAGAGGATGGCGGCATCGAGCGGGTAGCGGCGCAGCGGCTGCAGGGTGACTTCACAGGCCAGCTCGGCATTGCGACACAGGGACATGAAATCCCCCGCCTGGGCGCGAGTCGCCTTGTATTCCGGCAGATAGCGCCCTGCCTGGCGCATCATCCATACCGGCGTCATGTCTACATCCTGACGCAGCAAAGCGCGCAGGTATCGATCGTTCTTCAGCTCTTTCATCCCAGTTCCTGAATTCATATCACGCATAAAATGGCGGTCATAATACCACTTTGCCCGGTCAAGCGGACTGCCCAAAACGTGGCAAATGGGTGATCGGTTGCAAAGATGTGAAGGGGCGCAAACCAGAGCGTCCCGTTTTTAAAAAGAGGTGCAAAAAGGTTGGCGAAAAGATAAGCGCCGTTACCCCTCGCCAGCCAGTGACAACTCGATCAGCCGCCTGGCAATGGTGCCGTGGGGCGGCAAACGCGGCAGCCGGTCGGCGGCAAAGAAAGCGGCGGCAACCAGTTCGTCATCCTGCACCCTGATCTCGCCGCTCTCGTAGTCGGCGGTAAAGCCCATCATCAGGCTGTGAGGGAATGGCCAAGGCTGGCTCGCCACATAGCGCACATTGCGCACCCGGACGCCGCTCTCCTCGAACACCTCCCGTGCCACGCACTGCTCAAGGTTCTCTCCCGCCTCCACAAAGCCGGCCAGCACGGTATACATGGGATCGTCCGCCTGATAGTGACGGCGATGGGCTGCCAAGAGGATCTCCGGCCCCTTGCGCACCGCCACGATAATGCAGGGGGAAATGCGTGGATAGACGCTGTGGCCGTGGTGGCACACCTGCGCCCACTCCCCCGCCTTCGGGGTCATGGGGGCGCCGCACTCGCCGCAGAAACGGTGGGTGCGGCGGAAGGTAACGAGCTGCCAGGCACGGCCCGCGAGGCGAAAGCCCTCTTCATCCCCCGCCACCATCAACTGGCGCAGGGGGGCCATCATAGTCGTGTCGGCCTCAGCCCCCAGATCCAGCAGATAGCAGGGCAACCCCTGCCACTCATCGAAACGCTCGAAACGGGCACCGGCCAGCGCTGCGGGCAGGCACGCCTTCACGCCGCTGGGCACCTGACCCGCCTCATCGAGCAGGATTTGATGGTCACCCGCCACGACAAACCAGCGGGCTTGTTCAGTTAATGACATCGGATAAACACTCTCGTTAAGTCAGATTAAACAACGCCACGGTCACAGCAGGCTGCAGCAGGGGCAAAATAGCGCGAATGGGCCCCATCTTACGACTGGCAAGCGCCACTGACGACCCCGCCGCCACAACAAAATCGCCTCCGATCTTCGCCCCGCCGGGGCCAAAACCGGCGAGCAAGAGGAGCACACCAACAAAGAGGCCGCCCGAAGGCGGCCTGCAGTCAATCACTCTCTCGCTGCGCCGATCAGGCATCGCCCATCGCCAGCAGGGAGGCGTTGCCGCCCACCGCAGTGGTGTTGATGGTGCGGGTCTTCTCGGTAACGAAGCGGCTCAGGTAGTGAGGGCCGCCTGCCTTGGGGCCGGTGCCGGAGAGTCCCTGCCCGCCGAACGGCTGCACCCCGACCATGGCGCCGATCTGGTTGCGGTTGATGTAGACGTTGCCCACGTTGATGCGGCTTGCCAGCTCCTCCGCGTGGGATTCATTGCGGCTGTGGATCCCCAGCGTCAGGCCATAACCGGTGCCGTTGATGTCGCTGATCACCTTGTCCAGATCCCGGGTGGCGTAGCGCACCACGTGCAGGATGGGGCCAAACTGCTCCTTGGCCAGCTCGCGGATGGAGCCAATCTCCAGCGCGGTCGGCTGGACAAAGTGCCCTTCCATGGTCGCGGCCGGCATCGGCGCCTGCGCAATCAGGCGAGCGCGCGGCACCATGTAGGCGAGGTGAGCATCGAGACCGGCCTTGGCATCGGCATCGATCACCGGGCCGACGTCGGTGTTGTGCTCGGCCGGGTTGCCCACTTTCAGCTCCTGCATGGCGCCGGTGAGGATCTCCAGCACCCGCTCGGCAATCTCCTCCTGCAGATAGAGCACCCGCAGGGCCGAGCAGCGCTGACCGGCGCTCTGGAAAGCGGCGCTCACCACGTCGCGCACCACCTGCTCCGGCAGGGCGGTGGAGTCGACGATCATGGCGTTCTGGCCGCCGGTCTCGGCGATGAGCGGCAAAATTGCGCCATCGCGCTGGGCCAGGGTGATGTTGATCAGCTTGGCGGTCTCGGTGGAGCCGGTGAAGCAGACGCCGCCAATGCGCGGATCCGCCGTTAACTTGGCACCGACGGTGGCACCATCACCGGGCAGCAGCTGCAGCACGTCGCCCGGAATACCGGCCTGATGGGCCAGCGTCACCGCCAGATGGGCAATAAGGCCGGTCTGCTCGGCAGGCTTGGCGATGACGGTGTTGCCGGTGGCCAGCGCCGCGGCGATTTGGCCGAGGAAAATCGCCAGCGGGAAGTTCCACGGGCTGATGCAGACAAAGACACCGCGCCCCTGCAGGAACAGCTCGTTCTGCTCGCCGGTGTAACCGGGCAGCAGGGTCGCCTGCCCCATCAGGCTGCGCGCCTGTACCGCGTAGTAGCGGCAGAAATCGACCGCTTCACGCACCTCGTCGATGCCATCTTGCAGCAGCTTGCCCGCTTCGCGGGTACAGAGGGAGACGAACTGCTCGCGGTTCGCTTCCAGCAGATCCGCCAGCTTCTCCAGCGCGGCGGCCCGCTCGCTCACCGGGGTTTCACGCCAGCGCGGGAAGGCAGCGTGGGCAGATGCCAAGGCCTGCTCCACCGCCTGCTCGTCGGCCCAGTGGATCTTGCCGACGGTGAGGCTCACATCCTGCGGGCTCAGCACGGTGCGTGCCTCGCTGCGCTTGAGGGTCTCGCCATCGACGATGGGGCCTGCCAGCCACTGCTTGCTCTCCAGCTCTTTCAAGCGGGCGAAGAAGGGGCGCTGGATGGAGAGGATGTTCATGTTGACGCCGCTGGAGTTCTTGCGGTCGCTGAAGAGGTTCACCGGCTGCGGAATGCGGTCGTTGGCAAAGCCGGAGTAGCGCTTGAGGGTGCGCAGCGGGTGCTCGGCCAGCGAGTCCACCGGGGTATTGGGATCCACCAGCTTGTGGACGAAGGAGGTGTTGGCCCCGTTCTCCAGCAGGCGGCGCACCAGATAGGGCAGCAAGTCCTTGTGGGCGCCGACCGGCGCGTAGATGCGGCAGTGCAGACCGGGATTGTCGCTCAGCACGGCGTTGTGCAGCTCCTCGCCCATGCCGTGCAGGCGCTGGAATTCAAACTGGCGATCACCGGCCATCTCCAGAATGCTGACCACGGTATTGGCGTTGTGGGTGGCGAACTGGGGGGCGATAAAGCCGCGAGTCGGCTCGCTCAGCAGGTAGCGGGCGCAGGCGAGGTAGGAGATGTCGGTGCCCGCCTTGCGGGTAAAGAGCGGGTAGCCGGGCAGGCCAGCCTGCTGGGCATATTTCAGTTCGCTGTCCCAGTAGGCGCCTTTTACCAGTCGCACCGGAATGAGGTCACCCTGCTCGCGGGCCAGTGCGGTCAGCCAGCAGAGTACCGGCAGCGCACGCTTGGAGTAGGCCTGCACCACCATGCCGAGCTTGCCCCAGCCACGGTTGGCGTCGGAGCGGTAGAGCTGCTCGAACAGGTCCAGCGACAGCTCGAGGCGGTCCATCTCCTCGGCATCGATGCTGATGGCCACGTCCTTGTCGCGGGCCAGCCGTACCAGCCCCACCAGCCGCTCGCACATCTCGCCGAGCACCCGCTCGCGGTTGGCCACGTCATAGCGCGGATGGAGCGCCGACAGCTTGATGGAGATGGAGGGGGCCGGGCCGCCGTCGCTGATCCGCTCGTTGCCCACCGCCTCGATGGCGTTGCGGTAATCGGTCAGATACTTGTCGGCATCCTGCATGGTCAGTGCCGATTCACCCAGCATGTCGTAGGTGTGGGTGTAGCCCAGCTCGCGGGATTTGCGACTCGCCTTGAGCGCCTCTTTCATGTCGCGCCCCAGCACGAACTGCTTGCCCATGATCTTCATGGCGGCGTACATGGCGGAGCGCACCACCGGCTCGCCTAGCTTGTTGACCATGCGCCCCAGCAGGTTGGCTGGGTTGCCGTCGAGCTTCTTGTCCAGCTTGATGATCTTGCCGGTCAGCATCAGTCCCCAGGTGGAGGCGTTGACCAGAGTAGAGTCGCTCTTGCGGAAATGGGATGACCAGTTGGCGCCGGAGAGCTTGTCCTTGATCAGGGCGTCGGCGGTCTCGGCATCGGGAATCCGAAGCAGCGCCTCGGCCAGACACATCAGGATGATCCCCTCCTGAGTATCCAGGCTGTACTCCTGCAGGAAGGCGTCGATACCGTCACCGGAGCCGCTCTCCTTGCGCACCTTGGTCACCAGAGTACGGGCACGCAGGGTCACCTGCTCCAGCGAGGCGCCATCCCCCGGCAGCATGGCCGACAGTTCGGCCAGATAGGCATTTTCATCCACCACGTAGTTCTGGGTGATGGCTTCGCGCAGGGCGGCCAGATCAGAGGGGATATAGTCAGCGGCAAGCACTTGAGTAGCTTTGAACATATGGGGTCTTCCTGTACGCCCTAAGGCTGATATCGACAAAGGCGGTCGCGCCGCCGAAACGCCGACAATGTATACAATATCCTCCCCTATATGAAATGAATTTGTTGCCACTCTTTAACAAAAATCGCTAATTCACTCTATTCATTCCCTTTTGAAGCCAGCCTGCCAGTAAATATGAGGGTCATCTGACTTCATTTTGTATACGATCTGCTACCGCCCTGTCGCAAAGCAGCCACGCATCCCGCCCAATAGCGGATGTCCCCAATGCGCCCAAAAAAAGAAGGGCCGCCACGGCGACCCTTCTCATCAATTCAGTCAGCCAGAGGCTGTCAGTTCATCCAGCGATCGCCACGGCTGCGACGGCGGGGCAGCATGGGCAACAGAATGCCAAGCAGGATACCGGCTCCGACCATGGCACCACCACGGATGAACCAGTCCATCTGCATGTCGTGCTCTTGGTTGTCGTAGCTCTGGGTCAGGGCATCGTTCTGCTCTTTGAGATTGTTCATCTCTTCACCCTGGCTGGCCAGCTGAGCCTTGAGGGCAGCGATCTCCTTGCTCTGGGCAGCGATCTGGCCATCCTTCTCGGCGAAGCGTTTCTCGTTGTCGCCGTTGAGGTTTTGCAGACGGGCCTTGAGCTCGTCACGCTCCTTTTCTACCTGCGGCAGCTGCTCGCGCAGGCTGATCTGGCTCTGCAGTTCGCTGCTTTTGATCCATCCATCACGGCCGCGACCGTCCACCACCTGAGTGAAACCGGCCTCGCCGTTCACCGCCTTCACCTCCAGCGGTTCACCAGCCTTGACGCTACCGAGGATCCGGTACTGGGTACCCGGACCATTGTGGATAAAGGTAAAGATGTTGTCTGAAACATAACGGGTATCGGCCAATGCCTGTTGGGCACACAAGCAGATAAGAATCCCGAGAAGGGCGCGCATGGTTGATCGATTCTCTTTTTCAGGTTTGGACAAGAGGTTGAATGTTAAGCCGCCAGCAGGTTAAAGGACAAGCAAAGAAAAAGCACCTCCCCCGCTCTGCCACAACCGATAGCTGGGAGCTGGCTCGCAACTTGCGCTCCCGTGCGACAACCTTACTTCTTCTTGAGCTCGCGCACCTCGTCGCGCAGCGCCCGCAACTCGCGCAGCAGCTGCTCCTGCTGGTTGTTGTAGTGGTGACGCCACTTCTCGGTTTCGCTCTCCTTGGCCGGCTGCAAAAAGATGCTGGCCATGAAACCACTGATGGCACCAAACAGGCCAACCCCGAACAGGATCAGCAGGCTGGCGACAAAGCGTCCCTCCTCCGTCCGCGGCACCAGATCGCCGTAGCCCACGGTCGACAGGGTCACCAGCGTCCACCAGAACGCATCGTAGGGAGTCTGGATCTCGCTGCCGGGCTGGCCCGACTCAATCCAGTACATGACGCCGGACCCCACCCCCAGCAGCAGGAAGAAGAGGAACAGAATGCCGGAGAGAGTGGTCTCGTTGCGCTCGCGGCGGAACATGGACCAGAAATCCGGGTGCTCCTTAAACAGTTGATAGACCCGCCACAGCTGGAGCAGTCGGGCCCAGCGCAGCTGTTCCACCATCGGCAAGCTGCCCGGCAGATAGATCCAGTTGGCCTTGAAGAAGGCTTTGCGATCGGGGGCCCTGAGCCAGCCATAGGCAAAGTGGGCGATGAAGAAGTAGCAGATCAGGCTGTCGAGGTCATAGAAGAGCTGCAGGGTCTGGGGGGTCAGTGTCTGATGGCCCCACCAGCGGGCTGTTACCAGTAACACCGAGACTATCGACAGAAATGCCATCAGCAAATCCATCGCCCGCAAGTGAGTTAAGTGATGCCGCATACATTTTCCAACTTTAAACACGGTGCAAATTAATAAAAGAGAAGATAATGCCGATAGCCTTGAGGGCAAAGGAAAAAGCGATTTTCAAAGGAGATTTTACGATGCAGTTGAACCTGCTGGAGAAGCGGATGAGCAACATTCGGCTGGTGCCGAAAGTGGTGTTGCTGATGGTGATCAGTACCATTTTGCTACTGACCAAACTCTGGTTTGATGCCAACAATCTGGAGGCCACCCTGCTCACCGAGGGGCTGGATCCGGAGAAGGCCAACGCCATTGCCGACCGCCTGCTCTGGAGCGGCCTGATGGAGACCACCATCATGGGGCTGCTGTTCGTTATCCTGCTGATGACTGGCTCCCGTCTGATGGTCAAGCAGGTACACTATCTGGTGGATCTGCTGGAGCGTTTCGCCAAGCGGGACCTCAGCCACAAGGTACTGCTCCGCTCCCGCGACGAGTTCGGTGACATCGCCAAGGCGGTCTCCCACTCCCAGGAGAACCTCAAAGAGGTGTTTGGCAGCCAGCGCGCCGCCTGCAAGGAGCTCAACGACATCGCCTCCCAGGTGACCCTCTGCATGGAGGAGGCAAACGAGGCGATCAGCGAAGAGTTCGCCCAGATTGAGCAGCTGGCCAGCGCCATGAGCCAGATGGTCGGCGCCATTCGCGAGGTGGCTTCTCACGCCGATCAGGCCTCCCGGGCCACTGCCGAGACCAGCCAGCTGGCCGAAGAGGGGAGCCGCTGCGTGGCCGAGACCGTCAACACCATCGACACCCTCTCCGGCAACATCCAGCGCTCCGCCAACGTGGTCAACGAGGTGGAGCACGGGGTCGAGCGGATTGGCTCGGTGGTCGACACCATTCGCGGCATCTCGGAACAGACCAACCTGCTGGCGCTCAACGCCGCCATCGAGGCCGCCCGCGCCGGTGAAGCGGGCCGCGGCTTTGCCGTGGTGGCCTCCGAGGTGCGCGAGCTGGCCAACCGGGCTCAAGCTGCTACCGTCGAGATCCAGAAGATGATCGAGCAGCTGCAGGGCAATGCCCGTCAGGCTGGCGAGCTGATGGCCCAGAGCGTGCAGCAGGCCGACAAGGGGGTTGCCCAGGTGACCCAGGCGGGCGATCAGCTCGCCACCATAGTGGAGCGGGTACAGGGCGTGGCCGACATGAACCGCCACATCGCCGCCGCTTCCGATCAGCAGAGCTCGGTCGCCGAGGAGATGCGCGGCAATCTGGAGCAGGTCAAGCAGATCGCCGAAGGCTCCGTCGTGGTGCTGCGCGAACTGCAGGAGGCCTCGGTACTGGTGGAGCAGCACAGCCAGGAGCTGGATGGCCAGATCCAGTCCTTCAAGCTCGCCTGACTTTCCCGCTCCAATCCGATTAGACTGGAAGGCCCCGCGAGGGGCCTTTCTCATTTCTGACCCACGGCAAGGAGCCAACATGCAGCAGAGCACGACGCACTCACCCATCGAGATCAGTGACGACAAGGGGCGGCTCGATCTGCCGCTGATCCACCGTTTTCTCTCCGAAGAGGCCTATTGGTGTCGCGGTATTCCCCACAGCACTGTGGTGCGGGCCATCAACCACTCCCTCTGCGTTGGCGGCTATGTCGATGGTCAGCAGGTTGCCTTTGCCCGGGTCATCACCGACAAGGCTACCTTTGGCTATCTGGCCGATGTCTTCGTGCTGCCTGAGTATCGCGGCCGCGGTTACAGCAAGGCGCTGGTGGCCGCCATTGTCGACCATCCCGAGTTGCAGGGGTTGCGCCGCCTCTCCCTCGCCACCTCGGATGCCCACGGCCTCTACGCCGGTTTCGGCTTTGCCCCACCGGCCAACCCGGGCAGCCTGATGGAGATCTACGATCCCGCCATTTACCAGCGCACCTGAATGACTGGCTGCCGATAATTCCCGCCGGATCATGCTTCTCGCCCCTGCGCTGTGACGCGGGGGCCTGACAGTGCTAGATTGGCAGCCAGCTTTTTATCCGGCAGTTTCGTTAACCACAAGGACGGCAACCGTGGCCCAGCACTCTCCCTCTTTCTCCGCCTTCTCCCCCCTGCTGCAGGAGCTGGCCCAGCGCCAGTGGCAACGGCTGACTGAACTGGCCCCCGACTATGGCAATCAGCCCGAGCCGGTGCGCCAAACCCTGCTGACCCTGCTCGGTCTCTCCGATTTTGTCGCCGACTCTCTCTTCAAACAGCCGGAGTTGCTGACCGAGCAGCTCACCTCCGGGGATCTGGAGCGGGCCGAGCGCTGGCCCGCCTACCAGAGTGACCTCACCGCCCTGCTTGCCGAGGTAAGCGATGAAGAGGCGCTCAAGCGCATCCTGCGCCAGTTCCGCCGCAGCCGCATGCTGGTGATCGCCTGGCGCGAGCTGCTGGGCCACGCGACAGTAGAAGAGAGCTTTATCCACCTCACCAAGCTGGCGGATACGCTGATCTGCTCCGCCCGCGACTGGCTCTACGCCAAACAGTGCGGCGAGCTGGGCACCCCGATGGACGGCAACGGCAACCCACAGCCGCTGCTCATTCTTGGCATGGGCAAGCTCGGCGGTGGCGAGCTCAACTTCTCCTCGGATATCGACCTTATCTTCACCTTCCCCGAGAACGGCTACACGGTTGGCGGGCGACGCGAGCTCGCCAACCAGCAGTTCTTTATCAAGCTGGGTCAGCGCATCATCAACGCCCTCCACCAGCCCACTCAGGATGGTCAGGTGTTCCGGGTCGACATGCGACTGCGCCCCTTTGGCGATGCGGGGCCGCTCGCCATCTCCTTCGCCGCCATGGAGGATTACTACCAGCACCACGGCCGCAACTGGGAGCGCTACGCCATGGTCAAGGCGCGGGTACTGGGCCCCCAATGCGAGCACGCGGTCGAGCTGGCCGAGATGCTTCGCCCCTTTGTGTTTCGCCGCTATATCGACTTTGGCGTTATCGACGGCCTGCGCCAGATGAAGGCGATGATCGCCGCCGAGGTGCGCCGCAAGGGACTGGAGGGCAACATCAAGCTGGGGGCTGGCGGTATTCGCGAGGTGGAGTTTATCGCCCAGGCGCTGCAGCTTATTCGCGGCGGTCGTGAACCTGCGCTGCGGGTGCGTCACCTGCCCGAAGCGCTGGCCGCCATCGCCGGGTGCGGTGCCCTCGAATCTGCCCATTGCGATCGCTTGCTGGAGGCCTATCGCTTCCTGCGCCGGGTCGAGAACATATTGCAGGAGATCGGCGATCAACAGACCCAGACCCTGCCCACCGAAGAGCGGGATCGCCAGCGGCTGATCGCCGCCCTCGGTTTTGCCGACTGGGGCGCCTTTATGGCTCATCTCGATGAGGAGATGGCCGCCGTCCATCAGGAGTTCGCCGCCGTGGTGGGGGAAGAGAAGGAGGCCCCCGCCCATCTGGAGCAGCTTTGGCTCGATCTGTGGCGCACCGAGCTCGATGCCGCCGAGCTGGAAAAATTGCTGACCGCGCAAGGGGTGGCCGAGCCCGCCCCGCTCTGCGCCGCGCTGCTGCGTTTCAAGGAGGAGTACAAGCGCCGTCAGGTAGGGCCGCAGGGGCGCATCGCGCTGGACTGGCTGATGCCGGAGCTGCTGCGACTGGTGGTCGCCAGTGAGCAACCCGCCCGCCTGTTCGAACGGGTGTGTGAGCTGCTGACTCGCATCTTCACCCGCAGCGCCTATCTGCAGCTGCTGGCGGAAAATCCGGGCGCCCTGCGCCAGCTGGTGCGGCTGTGCGACGCCAGCCATCTGGTGAGCGAGCAGCTGGCCCGCTACCCCATTTTGCTGGACGAGCTGCTCGATCCCCAGCACCTCTATCACCCCACCCCGCTCGATCAGTACAAACCCCAGCTGCGCCAGTTCCTGCTGCGCATCCCCGAAGAGGATGTAGAGCAGCAGATGGAGGCACTGCGCCAGTTCAAGCAGGTGCAGCTGCTGCGCATCGTGGCGGCCGACATCGCCGGCGCACTACCGCTGATGAAGGTGAGCGACCACCTCACCTGGCTGGCGGAGGCGATCACCGAGGAGGTGGTCAATCAGGCATGGGCCCAGATGAGCGAGCGCTACGGGGTACCGCCCGAGGTGGCTGTGAGCGGTCAGCGCGGCTTTGCGGTGGTGGCCTATGGCAAGCTGGGTGGTATCGAGCTCGGTTACGGCTCGGATCTCGATCTGGTGTTCCTGCACGGCGGCGACCCCAACAGCTACACCGACGGGCGCAAACCCATCGACAGCCGCCAGTTCTACCTGCGTCTGGCACAGCGGATCCTGCACCTGTTCAGCACCCGCACCCCCTCCGGCATTCTCTACGAGATCGATATGCGGCTGCGCCCCTCCGGCGACTCCGGCCTGCTGGTCTCGTCCCTCTCGGCCTATGAGCAGTATCAGCAAAACGAGGCGTGGACCTGGGAACATCAGGCGCTGGTGCGGGCCCGCCCCATCTATGGCGATGACGCCATCGTTGCCGAGTTTGCCCGCATCCGCCGCGATGTGCTGGCCAGGGAGCGAGAGCTGCCGACTCTGGCCCGCGAGGTGCGCGAGATGCGCCACAAGATGCGGGATCACCTGCTCAAGGCCGGCGCCGGCGAGTTCGATCTCAAGCAGTCCCCCGGCGGCATGGTGGATATCGAGTTCATCGCCCAGTACCTGGTGCTGGCCCACGCCTGCGGCGAGCCGGACGCCCTCACCCGCTGGTCCGATAACGTGCGCATCTTCGACGAGTGCGTGATGGCGGGAGTGCTGACGCTGGAGCAGGCGGAGGGGCTGAAACAGGCCTATCTGGAGATCCGCAACCTCGGCCATCGCCTCAACCTTTCGGAGATCTCCCGCAAGGTGAGCGACGATCAGCTGCAGAGTGAACGCAGCCATGTCCTCGCCGTCTGGCAAACCCTGCTGGGGGAGTAATTCCCGCCAGCGGCAATGAAAAAGGGCCCGCCTGAATTGCTTCAGGCGGGCCCCTCTCTTATCTCCTTACGGCTGCTCAGCCGTGATCCATCACCGTCTCCACCAGCATCTGGTTGAAACGCTGATAGGCCTCTTCCTCAAGAGACTCCGGATAGCTCAACACCCGCAGCGCATGACCTTGATAGTCAGGGTGATAGGGCGGGTGAAGATGGGCATAGTCGTTGAGACAAAAGCCCAGCCCCTGATAGAAGCGCAGACGGCGAATGGCAATCTCATCCTCTGGCGGATCGATCTCGAGAATGACGGTTTTGCCTGCCCGCTCGCAAAATTCGGCCAGCAGGCGGCTGCCGTAGTTGCGGCCGCGCAGCGCCGGATTGATGGCCAGATGTTCGATATAGATCTGCTCGCCACACGCCCACCAGAAGATGAAACCGAGCAGCAGGCCGTCCTGATAAAAGATTTGGCAGTGATAGCGAGGATCCCGCATCTTCTGTGGCTGATGCTGTGACTGGCGCTGCTCGTAGCGGGGAAAACTCTCGCCATAGATCTGCCAGACCAGCGGCCACGCCGGATGGTTTACCTCTCTAATCACTTCACTCTCAATCATCAGAACTACCTCTCGTTTATTTTGCAGAACGTTCATCTATACATGAAAAGTTCTGCCACAGCATCCTCTGATGAAATAAAAGCCAGAACGCCAGATTAGCGGGCGCCATCCGGTTGCGAGACAAACTGCTGCTGGCTGCCATCGGGCAGCAGCGCCAGCACGCTTTGAGCGGCCAGTTTGATCCCTGCCAGCTCGGTAGCCGGGCCGAAGTTGGCAATCAGTCGCGTGCCATCGGCAAACTCGCTCTGCTGCACCACACCTCTTTTATCGAGCCAGTGAAAACCGGTGAGGGGCTGGTTGTAGAGCCGCTCATGCAGCGGGCGGAAGAAGGCATCGAGCCCCTTGAGATAGGGAATGCGCACGCTGGCACTATCCAGACTGAGGTTGAGCAGGGGCGGCACGTTGTAGAGCTGCTGCAACAGTTCGGTGAACTGACGGCTCTCCCTGAATTTGAGGCTATCCATCGTCCAGTGGTGGGTGGTCACTATGCTGTCGTGAAAGACGCTCTGGAACAGCGGCAACCGCAGCGCCGGATCGAAGTAGAGCCCCTGATACTCAGGTTTTAGGTGGCTCTGGCGAAAGAAGAACGCGGGCTGATAGTCGGGATACCAAGCCCCCAGATAGTAGGGAGAGCGCTTGTTGCGGCGCATATCGGGATCCTGCCAGCCAAAGCCGCTGGTCTGGGGGCCGTGGGCAAAGGCCGCGGTGCGGTTGGCTACCGCGCCGCCCTCCTCGGAGCCCACCAGCACCCCCTGACTCCTGGCAATCCACGCCATCCCGGCCATCCGGTTTTGCGCATCCTGCGCCTGACTGGTCGGCTTGGCCGGGTCGAAATCGTCAAACACCATGCCGGTCGCCGCCACATCGAGGAACCAGCTGTTGTAGTGGCTCGCCTGCTGCAATTTGGGAACTCGCTGTTCCATCACCGCGCGCACGCAGGCCTGATTGGTGTAGACGCCGCTATTTTGAAAGCCGCTCTTGCGCCGCCCATTCTCCTGCATGATGCCGCAGCGCAGATAGCTATCCTGCCCCATCTGGGCGGTGAGCCAGCTCTGTTGGCTATTCCCCTCCGGCAGCGCGGTATCGTAAGAGTCGTAAGGGGCGATGAGATAGCCCGCCGCTTTGGCAAGTTCAATCCCCTCTGGCGCAGCAAAACCGGCGGTCCACTGGGGCAGACCCAGCCAGAGTTTGGGTAGTCCAGACTGCTTGAGAGCGGCGATCATCTTGGCCGAGCTGCCATCACCCCAACTCTGCGGGTCGTTGAGCGCAGCCCCCAGTTGCGTGGCCGCCAGCGTGCGCCGGGCAGCGAAATCGGCCGGTTGCTGACCCGGATGGCGCAGCGCCAGCGCCTGCTCAACTCCGGTCAGCACCAGATTTTGCAGATAGCGGTTGCGCTCAAGATCGGGCGCTTGCAGCGCACTCTTACTCTCCCCCTTGAGCCAGTCGGCGGGGATCAGGCGGTGCAGCGCGGGCCAGCTCTTCACATCCTGTGGCACCAGCAGTCGCTCGCCCCAGAGGTAGAGATGAGAGGCACCGATCAGCCGCTTGCCATCCGGCACCGCCGCAAGCTTGCTCTCGAGCGAGACCAGCTCGCCCCGCTCCTGCAGCCAGTTGCGATAGGCCTTGCCCGCCGCCAGCCAGTCGTTGCCCGGCTGCAGCGTCACCGCCACCTCATAGGGATCGGTCAGATTGAGGCGATTGACGCTATGGGTCGCCGTGAGGGCAATGCCATCTTTCCTGGGCGCAAAGGTGAGCCGGTTGTTGAAGGGGTTGGCAAAGAGGAGCGCCAGCTGCTGATCACCGTAATCCAGCCCGACCAGCGGCAGGGTAAGATTTTCGGTGGTGTTGATCCCCTGATACTCCTGCGCCAGCGCCTGGCGCCACGCGGGATGAGTAGCGGGAATGCGAAAGCCCTCGTGGATCGGCAGCATCAACGCCTGTGCCCCTGCCGGCACCCGCGGCCACACCAGTTCGCCTGCACTCGCACGGTTCAGGGTGAGGATCAGACGGTTGCCCTCGAGACGGGCAGAGGCACGCACCTCGCCCTCGGCACGGGTCAGCCAGCTGACACGCTCCCCCTCCTGCTGCAAGGCGGTGACCGGCTGACGCGGGCCGGGAGAGGAGATGGCAAGGTGCTTGCCCGATGGCAGCACAGCCTCGGCCGCCAGGGTGGCGGGATCCAGCTCGATGCGCCACTGATCGTTGGTCAGAGTCAACGCCTCGGCAGGCAGGGAGAGCAGCGGCATTAACAGCAGCAGCGGGCGGATCCGGCTCGCCAGCACGGGGAAAGAAGTCATGGTCGGTGATTCCTGATAAAAAACGGGAGCCACCATTGCAGCAGATCGGCGGGCCTGGATTGTCAGGGCAATGTCAGGATTAAGCACAGATTGGCGGCGGAGGCTTCTCTCAGCCATGTCCCGTTTAATAGCCCCCACCATCCACCGGCCAATTGTTGCAAATAACATCAACAAAAAGTGACAGTCATTGCACCAGCGAAACAATCTTTGCCAGAAGCAGCAACCCAATCCCCCGGCATCACTCCACCGGCCCCGCCTGACTGTGACTTAGCTGCAACACCAGCTGACCGCGCTGGCTGGTCTGCACCAGCGAAAGGGTGCGCCAACTGTCGGGCGTAGCGGCAGGCCAGCTCACCTTGCCATCGAGAGGCAGACGGTTCCACCAGAGCAGGGAATATTGCGGGCGGGCCAGCACAGTCTGCTCAAGCCAGAGCGGAGTGCACGAAGCGGGATTGGCGGGGGGATTGGCCACCGCCAGCGGCGAGCGGGAGAGCCAGTCCAGATCCTGCACCGCAGGCAGCGGCAGCACTACCTGCCAATCCTTGCCCGCCACCGCCAGCCGCAGCTGATAGAGGCCAGCTGGCAAAGGCGTTGGTAGATCGGCCCCCACGACCCTGATTCCGAAGTTCTCTTCCGCCTCCCACTGGGCACCTTCCAACCGGTTGCGGCCAGCGGGATCGACAAGTTCCGCGGCGGTGATGGGCCCCTCTCCGGTCAACTGCACCCGATAGTCCCGCAACAGCGGCGCATCGCGCTGGATCAGCTCAAGGCGCAGCTCGCTCACCCCATCAGGCAGAGTGAGCGGGAAATCCTTGCCGCAGTGCTGGGCACTCAGCGCAGTCAGCATCCCCTGCCAGCTGCGGCGCTCGGCATCGCTGTTGAGGGCAGGCCAAGCCTGCTGCAAAGATTGCCAGGCATGCCGGTTATCTCCCTGCAACAGCGCCAAGGTAGCCGGTTGCAGCGGGTCGGTGCGATCAGTTGCCATAACGCAGCCAGCGCTTAGAGCCAACAGCAGCCCAGCCAGCGTTGCACGCTTCACGCTGGCACCTCCAGCCGGTAGCCGATGCCGCGCACCGTCTCGATAGCCAGTCCGGGCAGCTTCTGGCGCAGTTGCAGAATATGGGTATCGACGGTGCGGGTGGAGGGGAACGCCTGATAGCCCCACACCCGGTTGAGGATCTCCTCCCGGCTCAGCACCCGCCCCGCCATCCGTACCAGCAGGGTAAGCAGGGCAAACTCGGTGGGGGTAAAACTCACCTCCACATCCTGCCAGCTCGCCTGCATCCGGGCGGGATGAAGCTGCAAGCCGCCCACCGCCTGAGTGCCATCCCCCAGCTGGCGCAGCTGGGCCCGGATCCGCGCCAGCAGCTCGTCGTGGGAGAAGGGCTTGGTCAGGTAGTCGCGCGCCCCCGCATCTAGCCCGGCCACCCGATCGCTCACCTCCACCCTTGCGGTGAGCACGATCACCGGCAGCGCCTTGCGCGCCAGCCACTGGGGCAGCCAGTCGAGAGCATCCCCCTCCGGCATGGTGCGATCCAGCAGCACCAGATCCGCCGCCAGCCACTGCTGCTCCGCCGCTGTCAGGGTATCGCACCAGAGGCAGCGATACCCTTCGCGGGTCAGATAGCGTTGCAGGTTCTCCGCCAGCAGCGCCTCGTCTTCGACAAGCAGGATGGTCTTCATGATTCGGGGGCGCTCCAGAGTTGGCAGGGCAGCGTCAGGGTAAAGGTAGTGGGCGGGCCGGATAGGGTGAGGCGCCCGCCAAGACGGCGCAGCAGATGGCGCACGATGGCAAGCCCCAGCCCCAAACCCTCGGCACGGGCACCGCGGCGCAGCAGGGTGGTGAGCCGGTAACCCGACAGCTCGCCACCATCGCTGACCGCGAGGATCAAACGC
Organism: Aeromonas sp. SE22; assembly: GCF_038739755.1. Lineage (NCBI taxonomy): Bacteria > Pseudomonadati > Pseudomonadota > Gammaproteobacteria > Aeromonadales > Aeromonadaceae > Aeromonas > Aeromonas sp. SE22. Next base: position 4,286 of record NZ_JBCGFD010000018.1, on the reverse strand, counting down.
CCCGCCTGCCAGCTGGCACAGATCCGAACCGGCGCGCGGCCATGCTGGCTGGCGTTGCGCAGCAGGTTGTCGAGGGCGAGATCGAGCCAGTAGAAGGGGAGCGCCAGAGTCATCTCCCGCTCAAGGCAGAAGGTGGCGTCATGCCGCTCGCAAGCCAGGGTGAGCCACTCGGTGAGACTGACCGCCACCCGCTCATCTTCGAGAGTCTCAGCCGCCAGATAGTGGCGACTGGCCTGCGCCAGTTGATGCAGACGGGCGACACTGCCCAGCAGCTGACCCACGCTCTGCTGGGCGGAAGGGGGCAGCCGGTCGAAATCGTGGCGCAGCTCCTCGCTGATGCCGGAGAGCGCCATGATGGGAGTGCGCAGCTCGTGTGTCAGCATCTGCAACGCGACGCGCCGCTCCCGCAGCAGGCGCCAGCGCTGCCAGCTGGCCCACCCCAGCAGCAGGATGAAACCAAGGGAACTGGCCAGCGCCAACCACTGCCAGCCAAGCGTGGGGCGAGTATTGAAGCAGATCGCTCCGACTCGCTCTTCACAAGTACCAGCAGTGCGGCTATCCAGCATCACACCAAGCCGCTCGGCCAGCGGTTGCCACTGCCCGGCGCCATAACGGCGCCACTGCCCATCGGCAAGCTGCCAGAGCTGACCCGATTGCAGCAGCCAGCGCTCACCCCGCAGCAGGGCATCGAGGTTGTCATCGCCGAGCTTCCCAAGCAGCCCCAACCGGTCGCGCCGCTCCCGCACATGGAGCAGAGCATCGAGCCCGGCCGCCGGATGACCTGCCAGCCAACGAGCCGCGCTGGAACCGCCCAGCGGATAGACGGGGTAAGCGGCAAACCAGCGGGTCGAGGGCGCAGCCCCTTGGCCGCAAAGCGCTCGCAGCAGTGGCAGCCACTCGGCGGGCAACTCATTCTCTGTCCCGCACTCCTGCTGATAGCGATAGATGGCCTGCAACTGGCGCAGCGGGTAACGCTGCCAGGCAGGATGAAGGGAGTCGGGAGCAATCAGGCGCCGATCGAGCCGCTGCACCTCGTCAAGAGGCAGCGCCTGTTCGGGAGCCAGTCTGGCCAGCTCATCCGCCAGGCTATCTGCCAGCGGCCCGGCCAGCACGGGAGATGCCATGCCGTAGCAGATCAGGGAGCAGAGCAGCAGGATCAGGCGCATGGGTTCAACTCGAGATGACTCTGGATCAAGGCGCAGCAGATCACTGCGCCATAAAAAATGTCAGCGCCATTTTTCAATGGTGCTGACATCCGGTCAACCGCTAACGGCATTGGCGCGGCTCCGGCCAGCCCATATGAACCGCCACCTATTTGAACAATCCCTTGAGCAACTGGTCAGCCACCCCTTTGACAGCCTCGTTGTCGGCCTTGTCCCCCAACAGCTTCTTGAGGCCGCGTTCGGCCTCCTTGCGGGCCTTATCCTCCAGCAACTTGTTGTTGCTGAGCAATGCCTTCACATCGAGCTGATAGCTGGGAGCTTGCCAGTGACCGCCGATCCGCACCGGAATGGTGATCTCCTTCAGCTCGTCCACATCCTTGCCTCCCTGCCCCTTGCTGCTCTCGACGATGGAGGTGAGGAACAGGAAGTTGAGGCTCTCCGGCACCAGCGCCGTCTGCCCCTCGCCCTTGACCCGCAGGGCTGGGGCAAAGAGCTGGATGTCGTTGCTGCGAGCAATGCCATCGGCAATCTGGAAGCTGGCGGTCAGGGCGCTGAAGTCGGTCTTGCGCGCCTCCTTCACCTGCTCGGCTCCCTTGCCGGTGAGGGTGGCCCGCGCCTCGCGGATCATCTCCGGCAGGTTGATGCCGTGCAGGGCGCCGTCACTCAGCTTCAAGGTAACCTTGCCCTGCATCCCGTTGCGCAGTGCCAACTCAGAGAGACCACGTCCTTGCACCTGCACATCGAGATCGCCTTTGCCCTCCAGCAGATCACTCTGAGCCTGAGTCTGCAACAAGGGACGAATGTTCACTCCGGCCACCTGTTTGTGCACCTTGTAGGTGGCGGGTTGCTGGCGCGCGTCGAGTACCCCGTTCGCGTTTACCTGACCACCTGCCACGGTCGCGCTGAACTGTTTGAGCGTCAGCAGCCCTTTGGCCAGAGCCACCTGAAGATCGACAGCACCGAGATCCAGCCCTTTCAGACGCAGGCTGCCGAGTTGCAGCCGACCATCCAGATCCACCCCTTTGAGCGCGCCCAGATCCGGTTCAACCACGGAGAGAGCTTCGCTCTTGCCGGTTGCCACTTTATTGCCATTTGCAGCGGTGTTGGCAACACCGATCGCCGGTTTGTCCTCTTTCGCCTGCGCAGGTGTGGTCGGTACCGATTTGGCGAGATCCAGCTTCTCCCCCTTGAGATCGAAAGTGATTGCGGGAACAGCGCCAAGCTGCACGGTTCCATCACCACTCAACAGCGCCTCATCGGCACTCATCACCAGCTTGCTCAGGGTAATCAATTGCTTGTCGAGCTCAGCACGGGCAAACCCGGCCAGTTTCAGCTTCATCTGCGGGCGTGGCAGCGCATCACCTTCCAGCGCTGCCGTCAGCAGCACATCGGAGAGTTCGGCCAGCTTCATCTCTTTATCGAGCCGTCCCTTGAGCGTTCCTTCCAGCGAGCCAGCCAGTGAAGCTTGCTGCCCCTCTAGCTTGGCCCCCTTCAGCGCCAACGTGAGGTTGCTCCACTCACCAAGGGCCAGTCGGTCTCCCTTGATGGAGAAACTGTCGAGTCGCAGGGACGGGTCACTCAGGCTGCCACTGAGGCTCAAGTCTTTCAGTTCACTGGCCATCACCTCCTGCGCCAGCTTGATCTGGGTCTGCCCTTTAACGTCGAAAGCGAGCTTGTCGGCACTCCCCTTGGCGGCAAGCGTCACGGGTACCCACTGCTCGGTGGCCAGCGGCCCCATATCGAGATCGAGGCGATCCAGTCGCAGCGAGGTGCCGCTGCGATCATCCTGTACCAGCGCGCTGGCCTGGGAGAGCGCGACACCCTGCAAGCTGATCTGCCAGGGTTTGCTATCAGCGGCTGGCGCAGGGGTTGCGGGGACGATCGGTTCGCTTGCATCAGCAGTGGCATCTTTGATCAGTCCGCTCAGATTGGAGCTGCCATCTGCCTTGGTCTGGATAAAGAGATGGGCGCCACTCAGGGTCACCTTGCCAATCTCCAGACGATGGGAGAGCAACGGCAACAGGGCCACCGAGGCCTCGCCCTGTTCGAAACGAACCAGATCCGGCTCGGCAAAACCGGCCGGATTGTGCAGAGCAACCTTCTCCAGCGAGAGGCCGAGACTCGGCCAGAAACGCCAGTCAATCTCCCCCGCCATCACCAGTTCCCGGCCCGTGCTCTTGCGCACCTGTTCAGCCAGTTGGGGCTTGAATTGATTGGGGTCGATAAGGCTTATCAGCGTCATTATGGCCAGCAAGGCCGCCACGGCGATGCCGAGCAAGATGAGAACTATCTTCTTCACGATATGCTCCTTGAATCCGGATCCACTGCAGACTATACCACTCACCGTCTGACGAATGGCGCCTGCGGGACAAAAGCGGACAAGGATGAGACAGGGATGGTCGCTACCAATCCCCATCGTCATCAGCAGGGATCAGGCTTGCAAAGGGGATTGCTGCAACTGCGCCATAGCTGTGCGCGTCGACTCGAAAGCAAAGCGGGGCAAGGGGATATCGCTGATCTTCAGCCACTGGCAGGCGGCCACATCGTCAGCCGGCTGGATGACCGGTTTTTCACTCAGCCTGATGGCAAAGAAGGTGTCACAGGTGTGATAGGTGATGCCATCGTAGGGATAGATATTGGGGAAGGAACCAAGATAAGTAAAAGGTTGAGCGCTGACATCGAGTCCCAGCTCCTCCTGCAACTCGCGCACCAGCGCCCCCTCCAGCGACTCGCCGGGATCGACAAATCCGCCCGGCAGATCCAGCAACCCCTTGCCCGGATTGCCGGCCCTCACCGCAACCAGCACCTCATCCTGCCAGCAAAGCGCCACCATCACAGCCGTCGCCACATTCTGGAAAAAATGAAAACCGCAGCCACAGCGAAACTCTTTGGGGCTGATGCTCTGCAAGGTTTGACCACCGCATTTTGGACAAAACATGGGCTATCTCCGACCAGATAAAGCACCATTTTACTCTGCCAAGGCCATTTTTTATGAGTTAAACCGACGGGGAAGACGAGGAATTCAAAGGGAGAGGAATAAAACGGAGCAATTATCAGGCGATTTGCTGATTTTCAGGCAATAAAAAACCCCGCTCGATGAGCGGGGTTCTTAAATTGGGTGCC
>NZ_JBCGFD010000017.1:0-71782 GCF_038739755.1 Aeromonas sp. SE22 | reverse complement strand
CCGCGGACCTCTTGCATGCCATGCAAGCGCTCTCCCAGCTGAGCTATAACCCCAACTCACCTCGGCGCTGACGAAGTTATCTCCGGCAACGGAGGCGCATGATAGGCATCACCCGCTTTGCTGTCAACCCTAAAATAACCGCGACTGATTCGTTTAGTCAAAATTGCAGCAGTTCGCTGTTTTTACCAGCAAGACGCGTGCTATCTCTCTGTTTTATGTCACAAATCGGCTCAAGCACCTATACAGGAGAGGCCGTGCAGCAAGCCCCTTTCCCCGTACAACGCCCCCCGCTCTCAGACCTCTCTATGCTGGCTGGTAATCAGCTTCTCCCCCGTCACCTCGGGAAAGCCTTTCCATAAAGGGCATTGCATTTGAAAACCCTTTCCATGATTTTTGTAAATTTACAACACGGAAAGTTGATCTGGCTCACAAATAACCATAGGATTAAACCGTGACCCAGGTCACACACCATAACCATAAATGACAGAGCGATGAGGTAAACCATGTTTGAGAATCTGGCAGTCCTGTTCCACCTGCGCGGTGCAACCACCAAGAACGGCGTTGTAGAGAAAGATGCCTATGCCCCCTCCACCCGTGAATACCACTTCCGCTACGGCAAGTAATTGCTGAAAGCCTTTCACGGAAAATGTAATAAAACAACACACATCATCACACAGCCCTTTCGAGGCGCTGTCCTGTCCGGGCCAGATGTTCCACGGCCAAACCTGAACTCCACCAAACAAGAATGGGGCCTGCAGGCCCCATCTTTTATTGCTTCGGCTTAATGCCGGCTCACAGCTTGATCCAGGCATCACTCCACGCGCTGCCCTTGCCCGGCTCATAAGCCCAGGCGGCACCAGCACACCAGCCGGTGTAGGGGTGCGGTTTGCACTCGTAGCTGGCACCGCCGTTGCTGACCCGCTCGCCCGCCTTGTAGGGAGTCCCCTCTTTATAGGCCGGATAGTCAGGCGGCGTTACGCCCCCCTCCTCTCCTTTCACCAGCAGGCTATGGGTGGTGGTGCGGCTCAGATTACCTTCATCTGTGACCGTCAGTTTGATCTCCAGCTTGGTATCGCTGGCCGGCTTGGGCAGAGTCAACTCCAGAGTGACCTGATCCAGTGCCGGGGCAGAAGCACCTGCCGGAAGAGTCCAGGCATAAGTGAGCGGCTTGCCTTCCGGATCGCTGGAGTGCTGGCCGGAGAGGGTCACCTTGCTGCCACCTTCGGCCTGCGCCGGGCCGGTGATATTGGCCACCGGTGGCAGGTTGGTGCCACCGCCGTTATCCTCGATCACCACCTCCGGATAGAAGTGCTGAACGCAGCGGCTGTAATCCCCCTCCTTGAAGGCGCTGAACCGGGTCTGGTAACCCACCAGCTTGCACGCGTAACTCTTGCCGCCGTTGGGATTCTCTGCCACATAGCTCCAGTCCTGCTCCCAGTAGATAGGCAGGGCACCGGCGCCCTTGTCGTCAAACACCTTCATGTTCTTGCAACCCAGCACCTCGTCGGATGGCACCGCTACCCCGAGGTAGTTGGCAAACTCGCGGTAGTAGTTGATGCGGTTCTGGGACTGGGCGTGCTCGACCGGGCCACCGCACTCCACCCCACCGTTGATGATCTGGGTGGTGACTCCGAAGCCCGGCACCAGACCGTTCTGCTTGTCGTGCTCGTTCGGCTGCCAGGTGCCATCGATGACATGGAGCATGGAAGGCTTGGGTGGCTGCGGATAGGTATAGAAGAACACCGCACTGGCGAGGTTCAGCCAGGTGTCGGCCACCAGATCGGGGCGGTCGAGCAGGGTGCGCACCGTGCCGAACATCGCCTCGGAGAAAGGGCCGTAATTGTAGTTGTAGGAGAGTTGCTTGGCGCCGCGACCAAAGTAGCTCTTGAACTCGCCATTGTCGAACGTACCGCACGGCCACTGCTGACCCTGCCACACATCGGGACGGCACTCGGCGTTGTAACCGCCGCGCATGGTCTCATTCCATCCCATCTCGCGCACGTAGACCAGTGCCTGACGCCACTCGGCTTCCGGGCGCCAGTTTTCATGGCCGCCAGTCTCCTGGGCGAAGTGGGCGAACATGGTTGCCAACGTCTTGCGGCAGATGGCATCGGCATCGCGGCCATCGCTGTAGTCGCTGCACAGGGCCGGGAACTTGGCCGCCGCCTGCAGCAGGCCGCGATAGGTGTACTCGGGGGCGCGCAGCGGGAAGAGGTAGTTGAACTGACCCTCGCTCAACAGGCTTTCGACCCGCTTGACGTTGCCCGGGTTGTCGGCACGGCCCGGCTGCACCGCCTCGACCACCAGATTGTCACGGGTAGCGATGGAAGCCTTGACCGCTTCCATCGCCGGGAAGTCGGTCAGCGCCTTCTCTTTGGCATCCAGCTCAGCCTGGCTCATATAGACGGGGGTAGTGCTGCCATCCGGCGGGGTTGGCGTCGGCGGATTGGGCTTGTCATCGCCGCCGGTATCCGGCGGGGTCACTTCCCCTTCGCCGACAAGCTTCCACGGGGTATCCCACTCATTGGCGGCCGTCATGCCCGGAGTCTGACCCGGGTTGACCCACCACTTGGCCTCGAAAACCTGGCCGTTGTAATTGACCTGGCTGCCGCCCGGGTAGGATTTGTTGATGTCGTATGCCTCGGCCGCCCACAGGTGGCCGCTCAGCATCAAGCCGGCAAGCAGAAGGGATATGCGATTTTTTTTCATTATTGTTGCTCTCTGTCTAGGTTTTCAGCAGAAAAGGTGGGGCCTCATAAGACCCCGCCACCATCATAGGGATCCCGGCTTAACGGCAGCTTGCCGCCCCGACATCCAGCCAGACGCCGTGCTTGCCCGGCTCGTTACCCTGAGTCCACCACCTGGCCTGCCACCGACGGCCGTTATGGTTGGTCAGCTCCCCGCCGCTGTAGGCAACGGCGGGACTCCACCCCAGATCAACCTGACTCGCCAGCGCCCACTGATCGGCACTGCGGCTCGGCGCATTGCCCTGAGTCCAGTACTTGGCACGCCATACCAGCTGGTTGTGGCTCACCTTGTCACCGCCGTTGTAGACCTTGCTGGCCTGCCATGCGGGAACGTTGACCGCTTCCGGGTCGGTGGTGTTGCAAGAGCCGTCGACCACGGGATCCAGCGTCAACACGACGCGCCCTTCGCTCTGGTGTACCCCGTCCGAGACGCTCACACTCAGCTCATGCTGCTCGCTGGTAGTGACTGCCTGCGGTAGGAGACGCAGGTTGGCACTGGTCTCGCCTTCCGCCTGCCAGCCCGCCGGAAAGTGCCAGCGGTAGCTCAGCGCGTCGCCCTCGGGATCGCTCGCCTCAGCGGTGACGGTCAGCCACTCACCGCCGATGCCACCGAGCTGCGCCGGTACGGTCACCACCGGAGGCTGGTTCTCGACCACGCCCTGCTCCAGCGGCCGCCCGTTGACGGTAAAGGAGAGTGACTGCTGCGGTGGCAGCAAGCTCTGCTGTACCAGTGTCTGGCCACGGCACTGGATGGTGGCGCGGCCGGGCTCGCTGGCGGTGGGCAGGTTGATGTGGAACTTGTTCATGACGCTGCTGGCCGCCCGGTGATTGGCCAGCCTGAAGCGCTGCAGACCATCGCGAGTCTCCACCTGCAACTGGCAGTCACTGCCGGACAGGGTGTTGCTGTCATCCGGGTAGGTGAAGCCGTAGGCGCCGTGCAGCGCCGGATAGATGTAACTGGGCAGACTCCCCTGCGGATCGTAATAGCCCACCAGGGTGGTCACCGGCACTCCGAACTGCTCGGGCTTGCGCGCAACCTTGGTATCGATGGGGGAGACCTCCACCCAGCTCTGGCCATCCGAGGTGAAGCTCTTCTTGAAGCCCCGGTTCACCACAATTTCCTTGCCGTTGATAAAGAGGCGACTGTTGTAACCGGCCCCATGATCGATGGTCAGACTGCGCCCACGGTTGTCCGCAGAGGCAACCGGCACCCGGATATCACGAGTCCAGCGACCGTCCCACATGGCGACCCTGACCAAGCCGTAATCCGCCAGCAGGGCACTCAGTCCGGCCTCGCTCAGGGCATCCATGGAAGCATCGACCTTCTCGATCCCCTCGATTGTGTGCTGATAGGGCTCCATCCTGGCCGTCGCACTGTTCCACTTGCTAAAGCCGGTGGCCGAGTTGGCATCGAACACCGCCTTGCTCTCCAGAAAACGCTGGATGATGGCGGCGGAATTGGGGGTATAGAGGGTGAAACGGTTGGCACCGGAGAGAGGGCTGCCGCCCGCCATCGCATCGTAGCCAAACTTGCGGCCATCGAACGGCGGCTGGCACTGGCCATCCAGACAGGCATCCTCATTGGTGCGGGTCGGCGAGAAGTTGGGGATGAAACGGTGTTTGTCACTGTCCCAGCCCCAGCTGGAGTTGAGCTGATCGGCACTGCGATGAACCGAGCCACGGAAGCCATCCACATAGTGGCCAAGGCCGAAGTTATGGCCCACTTCGTGGCTGAACTCGTTGCCCAGCGAATCATCCAGCGTGACGATGCCACCGCCACCGGAGCCACCGTGCACCTGAACCCCATTGGCATATTTGCCGCGGCTGTTGTGCGCCGTCAGCTGGGCCACCACAAAGGGATGGCTCCCCTCCCCTTCACCGGCACTGCTGTTGATGCCGTAGTTGGCATTGTCGATACCGTGGGAGATAAGCTCCTTGCCGATGCGCTGGCGCATGGTGCCGCCATGCCAGCCCCCCTCGCTCGGGTCAAAATCGGTCAGCAGGGTGCCATTGGGCAGCATCACCTCAGGCAGGGAGAGCGGTGCATACTGACTGACGATCAACCGGCTGGCCGGGATGGTCTGGAAGTATTCGCGATGAGCCTCCTTGTCATTGGCAAAGGCAAAGCGATCCCGCGGCGTGGTGAGCATGCCGATGTCGATGGTGTGCAGCAGCAGCTCGCCGGGGGCACCGACCCTGATGTCACGCAGTTCACCCGTGAGGTTGCCCTGACGAACGGAGAGGCTCAGTCCGGGCTGGATCCACTCTGCGGGCAGCTCGCCACTCCAGGTATCCGGGGCATAGGTGATGCGGTTGTTCTCCAGCTCCCCCTCACGGAACCACTGCCCCTTGACAAACTTGAACTGCAGGGTCTGGCCACGGGAGAGGGTCACCTGCCGCTCGCCATATAAAATCGTCGAGTTGTAGCCTGCGCTGGAACGCAAGCGCACCATCTTGCCCTCCAGCTCCGGGCTCACGGGTAGGTAGATATCCCGAACCCAGCGGCCGTCAGCGGTCTGGATCTCCACCAGCGCGCGACCAGTCAGCCGCTCCTTGAGGAAGGCGCCGCTCTTGTCGCTCAGTTTGGCCAAATCAGCACTGCTGCTGATGACGGCACTGCTGCCGCTCTCCGGGACGAAGCTCACCCCGCCTTCGGGAACCCCCGCGAGGTGGTAGACCGTCTCGGGCAGCGCCGATGGCGGTGACAAGGTCAGGGTGCCAAGCAGCTTGCCGCTGCCGTCACGGGCCTCCACCGTCATGGGGGTCACCCCGTCGGCCTGGAGCGGTTGGACCAGCAGCAAGCTCTTGCGCAGGCTGGTCAGGATGGGTTGGCGATCCCCCTCCTTGGGATGGGATGGCAGGATCTGGCTCTGGGCAAACTGCACTCTGGCAGCCAGACTGCCCGCCAGATCGCTTTGCGGGGTCGTGTCATTGAATATCAGGGGCGCGCTGCCAGCAGACAAAGGGGCTGCCGCCAGCGTTGCCATAATGAGGCCGGCTATCGGGGTCATGTATGTAGTCATTTATTGTCTCGTCTTGATGGCTACCGGGAAGGAGGGGCATGTCGCCATGCCCCTGTCATCAATCGGGAGGTATTACTTGCAGCTGGCGGCGCCGACATCCTGCCAGACCGCAGCCTTGCCGGGCTCATCACCGCGAGTCCAGTACTGGGCCTTCCACTGGCGACCATTGTGGTTGGTCAGGTCACCGCTGTTGTAGGCGACATTGGCATCCCACCCCAGTTGCACCTTGCTCACCAGCGTCCACTGATCGGCAGTGCGGCTCGGTTCGTTGCCCTGAGTCCAGTACTTGGCCTGCCACACCAGCTGGTTGTGGCTCACCTTGTCACCACCGTTGTAGACCTTGCTCGCCTGCCAGGCAGGCCAGTTGGCGGCATCCGGATCGGTGGCCGAGCAACCGCCACCACCGCTTACCGGCTTGACCGTCAGACGGGTGGCGGCACTGGCATCCAGCGCGCCGTCGGAGACGGTGAGGCTCAGGTCATAGGCGGTATCGCTGGTGACGTTCGGGCCGGTGACCACCAGAGTGGCACTGTTCTGACCGCTGGCGGTGAGGCCGGCAGGTACCGTCCACTGATAGGTGAGCGGATCACCGTTCGGGTCAGACGCGGTCGCCTTGAGGGTCACCTGCTTGCCGGATTCCACGGAGGCGGTAGCCGGCAGGCTCACCAGTGGCGGCAGGTTGGGTTGCGGCGCCTTGTTGGTGACCACCACCTGATCGCGGGCGGTGAGGTTGTGGTCATCGGTCACGGCCAGCTCGAACACCAGATTGATGTCGGCGGACACTGCATCGAGTACAACCCGGGCCTTGGCCTGAGTGGCATCCAGCAAGGTGGCCTGCGGGCCGGAGACCTGCTTCCAGCTATAGGTGAGGGCGCCATTTTCCGGGTCGTGGGACGCGGAGCCGTTCAGCGTCACCTCGGTCGGGCCGGTGACACTCAGATCGCTGCCCGCGTTGGCCACCGGCGGCTTGTTGGCTGGCGGAGTGGTTCCCTCGCCATGACCCAGCCCCTCGTGCATGGCATTGAGGATGTCGCCGTTGTCGGCATCAATCTCCCAGGAGAAGAGGCCACCCAGCTTGTTGGCCAGCACATACTGCCCCTTGGCCTTGACCGAGCGGTCGTTGTCATAGGTGATGAGATCGCCGGTCGACGCCTTGAACAGATAGGGGGCCTCGGCCACCTCGTCGTAGCTCTTCTCCCAGCCACTGCCCATGCGGTTGTTGACGATGTCACGGTAATCGACCACGCCATCCTCCCAGGTGCCTTTCACCTTGCCGGTCGCCTTGCCGGTGAAGGGGTTGTTGCCCTGATAGCCGCTCACGCCAGTCCAGCCACGGCCATACATGGCGGCACCGACCACCAGCTTGCCGGGGTCAACCCCCTGCGCCAGCATCAGGTTGACCGCCTTGTCGGTGGTGTACTTGGTGTTGGGATCCCAGCTCGCCGCGTAGAGGTTGGTCTGGTGACCCAGCTCGGTATTGCTCCATGCGCCGTTGTAGTCGTAGGTCATCATGAAGATGTGGCTCATGTACTGCTGGGCCGCACGGTAATCGACATCTTCAATCTTGTCGTAACCGGCACCGACAGCGGAGGTGAGCTCATACTTGCGACCAGTCTGTGACTCCAGCTCGTCAAGCATGGCGCGCAGCTCCTTCATCAGGGTCACATAGGTTGCGCCATCGCTCGGGCTGCCCAGTTTCGGGTTGGCGCCCTGTCCGCCCGGATACTCCCAGTCGATGTCCACGCCATCGAAGAATTTCCAGGTCTGCAGGAACTCTTTGACCGAGGCGACGAAGGTATCGCGCTTGCTCTTGTCGCCGAGGAAGTAGAAGGGGTCGGAGAGGGTCCAGCCGCCGACGGAGGGGAGGATCTTGAGGTCGGGGTAGGCCTGCTTGAGCGCCATCAGGGCGCCGAAGTTGCCCTTGTAGGGCTCGTCATAGGCGGTCAGGCCGCTTTGCGGCATCTGGACGGCAGCCCAGGGATCGTGGATCGCCACCTTGAAGTCAGCCCGGCCTGCACAGGCACGCTGCAGGGCCTGGAAGCTGTTGCCGTTCTCGATCTCCTTGAGGCTGTCATTGATGCCATCCCCGCCACAGATGGGGGTAAAGCCGTAGAGGATGTGGGTCAGGTTCTGGGCCGGGATCTTGTCCACGGTGAACTTGCGCCCGTAGACGCCCCACTCCACGTAGTAGGTGCCCACCACCTTGCCGGACTTGTTGGCGTAGGGCTTGTTGTTCTCCTGCAGCGCAGCCTTGAGCGGCGCCAGGTGGCTGCCGTCGGTATCGGCGACCACTATCTCCTTCTTGTCGGAGAGAGAGCAGCCGTCGGCATTGCAGAGGGCCACCTGCATCTGGTAGCGGCCCCCCTTGTTCACCTTGAATTTGGCGGTGCCTGCCGCGGCGGAGGGGCCTGACCACACCTCCTTGCCATCGAGCAGCACTTTGGCAGTCTGGCCAACGTCACCGCTCCAGAGGTTCCAGCTTACCTCCACATCGGCGGCATCTTTCACCTTGACCAGATTGTTGTAGGAGGTTGCCGCCTGATCGACTTCGACAATGGCGAACTTGGTGGGGCCCCAGCCGATGGTGGGTTTGCCGGGCGCAGCCGCGTAGGCGGCGGAGGTACAGAAAAGACCGACCGCAAGGGCCAGCAAGGTAGGTTTTGGACTTGGCATTTGTTGTATTTCCCTATTTCGTTATTGTTTGCAACGAAAAGGGCGACGCGCCTGACAGGTAACGCAGACAGCAGTGCTCCTCCTTGGCAAAAGGAGCGCAACAACCTGTGGTGGCCCCGCTATCTTAGGTACTGCTGACCCTTAGACCGGAAGCTTTGCGTCCCGGCCTTTCGACCGGTTTGCCCTTAACACACTTCATTCGCGACAAGAAAAATCGCCCCCCGACTATAGGGGGGCGATTTGCGAAGTGCTACCTAGTAAAAATGACAGTTGATGGGACTCATTTCAGGGGAACTGGCTCGATATGGTGAGGATTATTCCGACATCAGCCTCTATCCTTCTCCTTTCGCGCCGCTCACCTCCCTCCATCATTTGATTAATTTTGTGAGCTGGCTCACTGCACCGGCAGCAACAAGCTGTTCATCAGGGCCCGCAGCTTGAGCGGTTTGACCGGCTTGCTGATGTAGCCGTATCCCCGCTCGCGGATCTGCGCCTGCAGTTCGCTCTTGCGATCGGCGCTGATGATGATCCCCCCCGGCTCGTCACCACAAGCCTGCTGCAGCGCGGCAATGGCCTCCAGTCCGGTCTTGCCATCGTCGAGGTGATAGTCCGAGAGCACCAGTCTCGGCAAAAATCCGTCTGCCACCAACGCCTCGGCTTCGGCCAGATCGACGGCGCAGCGCACCTCGCAGCCCCAGCGGCCGAGCAGGGTGCTCATGGCGGTCAGAATGTCCCGCTCGTTGTCGATACAGAGCACGGCTACCCCCTCCAGCTGGCTGTCACGCACCACCGGCGCTGCCAGCTGATGGGCCGTGACCGGCCGGGTCGCCAGATTGAGGGTCACCGCAAAGACCGATCCCTTGCCCGGCCAGCTCTGCAATGTGAGCTTATGGCCCAGCACCAGCGAGATGCCGCGGGCAATGGCGAGCCCCAGACCCAACCCCTGCTCCCTGGCGGTACGGGAGTGATCGAGGCGGGAGAACTCGTCGAAGATCGCCTCCTGCTTGTCTTGCGGAATGCCGGGTCCGTTGTCCCACACTTCGATGCGGATCTTGCTCCCCAGTCTGCGACAGCCAAGCAGCACCCTACCGCCCGGGTTGTAGCGAAACGCGTTGGTGAGGAAGTTCTGCAGCACCCGGCGCAACAGCCGTACATCGCTGTGCACCGCCAGCTTGCTCTCCACCACCGAGAAGTGGATCCCCCCCGCCTGTGCCAGTACCCCGAACTCCGCCTTCAGGTTGTCGAACAGATCGTGCAGGGCGAAGTCGAGTTTCTTGGCTTTGAACTTGCCCGCCTCAAGGCGCGAGATATCGAGCAGATCGCTGATGAGATCCTCGGTAGCCCCCAGCGCATCGTCGATATGACGGGCGATACGGGCTGGCTCCTCTTCGGCCGGCAACATCTCCAGCAGGGAAGAGGTAAAGAGCTTGGCTGCGTTGAGGGGCTGGGTCAGATCGTGGCTGACCGCTGCCAGAAAACGGCTCTTGGATTGATTGGCCCGCTCCACCTGCTGGTTGACCAGCAGCAGCTGGCGGTTGAGTTCGGAGAGCTCGCGAGTACGCTCGGCGACCCGCGCCTCCAGATGTTCGTTGGCTTCGCGCAGCACCCGTTCGGCATCACGAAACGGGGTGATATCGGTAAAGGTCATGACGAAACCACCGGCCGGCATGGGATTGCCCTGCATTTCGATCACCCGGCCATCGGGGCGCTCCCGCGCCGAGATATGGGCACTGCCCCGTTTCATAAACGCGACCCGGCGCGCCACATGCTCCTCGATATCGCCGGGGCCACACAGTCCCTGCAGTGCGTTGTAGCGGATGATCTCCTCGATGGGGCGCCCTGCCTGGATAAGCCCGGGCGGATAGTGAAACAGCTCGATGTAGCGCCGGTTCCACGCCACCAGCTTGAGCTCCCTGTCCACCACCGAGATCCCCTGCCCGATATGCTCGATCGCCCCTTGCAGCAGACCACGGTTGAAGCGGAATACGTCGGAGGCCTCATCCACTATGGTGGCGATCTCCTCGAGCTGCATGTTGCGCCCCTGCAGGGCAGAGGCGAGCACCAACCGCGCCGACGAAGTGCCAAACACCCCGGCCAGCAGCCGCTCGGTGTGAGCAATCAGCTCGGCCGATGCCTGCATCTGTGGTGCCAGCGTGCCGCCATGCTCACCGGCAAAGCGACCAAAGGCACGCTTGACCCGGCTCGACCCGACGAATCGGGCCGCCAGCATCTCCAGCTCCTTCACCGACACCCGCGCCTGATAGAGCGCCGTGGTATCGCGACTCGGCTTGCCGACGAAGTTGGCCGCCTGCAACCGCTCGCTCACCGCCGGACGGGAGAGCAGCGAGCCCGCCACATAGCCAAGCAGGTTGAACAGCAGGCTCAGGAAGATGCACCAGGCCCCGAGGCTGAGATCGCGAAAAGCGGGCCAGTCGGGCGGCGCCAGCAACGCCTCCAGCGGTGAGCCGGCCAGCAGACCGCTCTCCGCCAGCAGGGTGATGAACCAGAGGCTCACACCGAGGATCAGACCGAGATAAACCCCCTTGCGATTGCCGTGCCGCCAATAGAGACCGAGCAGCAGGGCCGGCGCAAACTGGGCCACTGCGCCAAAGGAGAGGTAACCGATGCGCGACAAGCTGGTGAGATCGCCAAGCCAGAGGTAGAGCAACCAGGCCGCCAGCAGGATCAACAGGATGGCGCCACGGCGCACCTGCAGCAGCAATCGCACCAGCCGCTCATCGCGCCCCTGCTGCCAGAAACGGCGCAGCAGCACCGGCAGCACCAGATCGTTGCTCACCATGATGGCTAATGCGATGGTGCAGACGATCACCATGCCGGTCGCTGCCGAGGTACCACCAAGGAAGGCGAGCATGGCGACTCCGTCAAAACCAAGGGCCATCGGCAGACTGATCACATAGGTGTCGGAGGCCATGTCAGCCCCCACCCACTGCTTGCCCGCCAGCGCCAGCGGCCAGATAAAGAGCCCCATCACGAACAGGTAGAGCGGGAAGATCCAGCGCGCCCAGTGCAGATCCTGCCCCTGATTGTTCTCCACCACAGTCACATGAAACTGGCGCGGCAGGCAGATGACCGCGCACATCGCCAGTACCGTATAGATGGCCAGCTCCAGCAGACTGCCGGGCGTCACCGCCATCACCGCATCGAAGAAGTGTCCCGCCACCTCGCTGCGTACCGGGCTCGGCTTGCTCAGAATGAGCCAGAGGGCAAAGCCCCCCACCGAGATAAAGGCGAGCAATTTGACCACCGACTCGAAGGCGATGGCTACCACCATCCCTCTGTGGTGCTCGGTGGCATCGAGATGGCGGGTGCCAAACAGGATGCTAAACAGCGCCAGCAGCATGGCGACCCCGAGCGCCAGTTCGGCGGTATTGCCCGATATGGCGCTCACGTGCCCCGCCCCTGCGCTGTTGACCATCAGCAGGTCGAGCCCGGTCACGATCGCTTTGAGCTGTAGCACCAGATAGGGAAGGATCCCCATGATGGCGATAAGGGCGATGAGCATGGCAAGACGCTGGGATTTACCGTAACGGGCGGCGATGAAGTCGGCGATGGAGGTGATGTGTTCCCGTTTGGCCACCAGAATGAGGCGCGCCAGCAGTCGCCAGCCAAACAGAAAGACCAGCATGGGGCCGAGGTAGATGGGCACCGGCGACCAGGGCGATTCACTCGCCTGACCCACGGTGCCGAAGAAGGTCCATGAGGTGCAGTAGACCGCCAGCGACAGGCTGTAGAGCAGGGGCTGCCCCTTCATGCGATGCCGCTTGTGCTTGTCCGCCACGAAGGCAATCAGAAACAACAGCCCCAGATAGGAGAGCGACAATCCGATCAGCAACCATCCCTGGTGCATCTGCAACCCCTTGTCCATGTTGAGAATTTGTATGCAGGTTCGGCCAGTCTAGAGAGGTGGCCGCTAAAAGTCATCACCTTCAGACAGATAGAAATTATCGTTTTTCAATAAATTTTGCCTTGACTGCATATCGTAAAACAATAAACATTGCCGCCATGAATATTGATAAACGATAAACTTTACCTTTCAGACAAAACCCATTACGGTGAGGAATGAGATGATATCCAACAAACTCGAACGCTCGAGCATGCTGATCGAATGGCTGCTGCTACTGGCTCTGCTGGCTACCCCTTTGATCACCTTGCTGGAGGTGTGGACCCCCTTCGGTGGCGCCGATTTGCTGCAGGAGAAGCTCAACACCATTCTGAGCCGTCCCGGCATCAACCAGGCAGACTATCCGCTGCACTTCTCCACCCGGCTGCTCGGCACTCTGGTACAACTGTTGCCGGATCTGGTCTTCATGATGATGCTCTGGCAACTGCGCCAGCTGTTTCGTGGCTACCGCCACGGCCTGCTCTTCACCTTCGAGCAGATCCGCCGCTACCGGCAGATCGGGCTGCTGCTCTGTGCAACCTTCGTGGTCGAGTTGATCCACCTGCCCCTGCTGGATACGGTGCTCACCATGAGAGGCCCGGAAGTGCTCGGTACCATAGCGCTGAGTACCTCAGATTTCCGGGTACTGCTGGCGGGACTCATCGTGCTGGCGCTGGCACTGGTCATGCGCGAGGCCAAACTGCTGGCCGATGAACAGCAACTGACGGTGTGAGGATCCCATGCCCATCATCATCCGGCTCGATGCCCTGCTGGCCGAGCGCAAAATGACCGCTCGCGAACTGGCCCAGCGCATCGACATCACCGAAGCCAACCTCTCGATCCTCAAGAATGGCCACGCCAAGGCGGTGCGCTTTTCCACTCTGGAGGCCATCTGCCGTGAACTCCAGTGCCAACCCGGCGATCTGCTGGGCTACGAGCAGGAGCGCTAACCCTTTATGAGTCGTCATATCACCCTGTTTGCCCTGTGGCTGCTGCCACTGTGGGCCTGCGCCAGCGATAACGCGAGCGGCCCCCGCTACCTTGTCGAGCAGGGCGCCAGCGCCAATGTGCTGCAAGTGCGCCTCACCATGCAGGGCGAGCCCCCTTTTACCCTGCTCCCCACCCGCCAGTTGCCGGGCAGTGCCGCGCCAGCTTCCCCCACACTGGTCTGCCTTGCAAACAACCAGCCGGTTGCCCTCAACCAGCCCTTCTCCTGCAAAGAGGTTGGCTGGCAGATCACGCTCACACTGGCGCCAGCGCTGGGGGCGGATGCCTCGGCCCAACAGTCGCTGCTGTTTGCCCCTGACCAGTGGCTATTGACCGAGTGGGGTAACTTTGTACGCCAGATGGGGAGCCGCCAAGGGAAGGTATGTCTGCCGGATGGCAGCTGCCAACCGCTGCCGGACATCAGCCAGCCACCGCTGATCCTGCCATTTGGTCTGCAAACTGTCCCAATCACCAAACCGGATCCGCGGCTGGTGCTGAGCCATGACGAGACCGCCAACCAGCTCGATCTGCCGGCCTTGCAGCAACAACTGAATGAGATCATCGACTATCTGGCCTTTCAGCTCGACGTGGCCCCGCCCACTCACCCGTGGCAACTGGTGTGGCTCGGGCGGGATGTGATGACCCACTCCCTTGGCGGCGCCGCTGGGGATCAGGTGTTTGTCGCCAACTACCCCACCGATGCAGGCAAACCAACGCCACAGGCCCCCTTGCGCCTGCTGCGCACCTCGGCCCACGAGGCGGTGCATATCCTCAGCGCTCGCCGTGCTGATCCACAGCCCACTTGGGTTGAAGAGAGCCTCGCCGAGTACCTCGCCATCAAGGCACTGCGCCGCTTTCGGCTACATCAGGTCTCGGCGATCAACGAACTGGCCGGGCGGGGCAAACAACTGCCCCATAGCGAGAGCGGCCTCTATCGGGCTGCCCGCGAAGTGATGGCAGGCGATCGCTCCTACTACCCGCTCTTTTACGTCAAGGGGAGCGCCTTCTGGGAGGCACTGGATCGGGAGCTGCAACACAATGACGTGACGCTGGCCCGACTGCTGCCCCAACTGGGCTGGCTACCGGATGGTCGCTTTGATGCCGCATCCAGTGAACTGCTTGCCGGCACCATCGGCTCGGATACCTGGCGCCGCCTCAGCCGCGACTATCTTGGCGAGCAGCAGTAACGCCGAAAACCGCAGCAATGAAAAAGGGAGAGCCGTGGCTCTCCCTTTCCAGGTGATGGTTCAGATAGACAGATATCAGGCCGGAGCGCTCTCCTGCGCAGAGGGCGAAAATGGGCGCAGCCGCAGGAAGAAGACCGGCAAGACCACCAGCACCATCAGGAAGAAGATGCCGCCGCCCAGTGGCTCGAACAGCACACCGCAGAGTGCCATCAGAGCAGCCACCGTCATGCCAAGACCCAGCGCTGCGTAGAGGGACTGGGTCGGGATCAACTGCTCGGCCGGTAGCTGGCGGGTCATGAAGCGCACCGCCCCGAGATGGCTCACCCCGAACGTCACCGCGTGGAGCAGCTGCCCCAGCACCAGTACCCACAGCTCGGTCGAAGCTCCCAGCAATACCCAGCGCACCACACAACCGATGGCTCCGGCGATAAAGAGGCTCTGCGCCCCGAAGCGCTGCAGGAAGCGCTTGTCGGCGGCGAACATGCAGATCTCGGCCACCACCCCGATCGCCCAGAGGTAACCGATGATGGTGCCGCTATACCCTTGCGCCTTCCAGTAGATGGCACTGAAACCGTAATAGGCAGCGTGGCTCCCCTGCAGCAGCGCAGTCAGCAGCAGGAAACGGCGCACCGGCGCGCTGCGCAGGGTCGCCAGCAAGGATGCCTTGGCCCGCTCGCCCTGCACATCCTGTGGCGCGGGACTAAGTGGCAGCCAGCTGAGCAGCAGCATCAGCACCAGTCCCGCCACCATGGTGTGCAAAATCCAGTCGCTGCCGAAGTTGCCCACCAGCGCCCCTACCAGGGTCGAGGCAACGATAAAGGCAAACGAACCGCACAGCCGCACCTTGCCGTAGTCGATATGCGCCTGCACCACCATGCGGGTTGCCAGCGCCTCACCCACCGGCATCAGGGTCGGGTAGATAAAGTTGGCGATCAGGGTGAGACCGACCAACCACCAGAGGTGATGACTGAGATAGAAGCCAAGGAAGGCGAGCAGACTGAGCAGAGATAACAATCGGGTAACCGGCAGCAGATGACCCGCCCCCTTGATCTGACCCATCACCATCAGGTTGCCGGCAAAGCGGATCGCCATCCCCGCCCCCAGCAGGAGACCAATCATCTCGGCGCTGACGCCCACCCCCTCCAGCCAGAGCGACCAGAACGGCAAGTAAGCGCCGTAGACAAAATAGAAGGCGCCGAAAAAGAGCGCTAACCAGGAGAACGCGGGCATAGATCCTCTGCAACCGGATGACGGGAGCAGAATGATAACCCATCCGCCCCCACAGATCCCGATGGAAACCCCGCGAAGAAAACGAAAAAACTTCAATAAAATTGAACCATTACCGAAGAAGCAGGGTCTACTTGGTAACACCTCCTCCTGGTTAGTGTTGCAATCCTTCCACCCGCCTATGGCGGGTTTCTTTTTAGGCAAATATCTGCACGCCTCACTGTCACAAAGCGGCCGCAAAAAAGGGGCCGAAGCCCCTTAGATAATCTGCGTATGTTGTTTGCTCTTTAGAATACGTATTTGACTCGGGCGCTGAGGTTACGGCCCGGCTCGGTCATCAGGCTGTTATCAGAACCCGCATCACGGCCAGCGATGCGCTCGTAACGGGTGTACTCCTTGTCAAACAGGTTGAAGAGACCGACGTTGAGCTGCAGATCCTGCATAGGGTTGAATTGGGCATACATATCCACCACGCCCCAACCGGCCGCCTTCTCATACTCGTTGCCCTTGGCATCCTTACGCACCTTGTCCATGTCGTCGGCAAAGCGCAGTGCCGTATTGAAGTTCCATTTTTCCTGCTCCAGACGCACGCCGACCGAACCGTTGAGCGGGCTCAGGCTGTTGATGTGGTTGCCATCGCCATCCTTGCCGTCGATGTAGGCGAGATTGCCCCAGACGTTGACCAGATCGGTCAGCCAGTAATCCGCTTTCGCTTCAACCCCCTTGGTGGTCGCCTTGCTCAGGTTTTGGTACTGGTAGACGGCGGTGCGCCCCTCTTTGCCCACTTCCACCATCTCGATGAAATCATCGAACTTGTTGTAGAAACTGGCCACCTCGTAGCTGAAGCCATTGTGGCTGCCACGCACACCGAGATCGATGCCGTCGCTGCTCTCCGGATTGAGGTTCGGGTTCGGCTCGATGCGATAGCCGTAAGCCTGATGGTTCAGGGTGGAGAAGGCGCTGTCATACATGGGGGCCTTGAAGCCGTGGCTGTACTGGGCAAACAGGTTGGCTGCCTCGTGCGCCTTGAACACCAATCCGAGCTTGGGCGAGATCTCCCCTTCGGAGAACTTGTGCAACTGATCCCCGGTGTAGGCGGGATCATTGTCCGGGGTCATCCGGTAGTAGTCATAGCGGGCGCCCGGCGTCAGCACCCAGCGCTCGCCAAACTTCATCTCGTCGAAGGCCCACAAGGCGCCACGTTCGCTGGTGGTAGCCGGGAAGCTCAGCTCGTTGTAGCCGACAAAATCGTTCGGTTTGGTCGGCCCCTTGTAGCGGGAACGTTCGTTGTCGGTGTGCTCATACTCGGCCCCCCAAGCCAGACGATGATTGGCCACTGCCTTGTGGAACTGCAGCTGGGCGCCGAGGTTCTTCTGATCGAACACGTTGTGATCGAGAGAGTTCTTGAACACATAGGGGTTGCGCGGGTTAACCGGATATTTGGATGAGGCGTACTGATCCAGCGTCTGCTTGGTGCGTCCGAAGTAGACCTTGGTATCCATCCGGTCGGCCCAACCCTGATTCAGCGCGATGCCGTGATCCAGCACCAGCGACAGGTTGTCGGTCTGCTTGTCGGTGATGGGCTGCTCGAACACGCGGGCAGTGCCGGTACCGACCTTGTTGAGCTTGACCGCGTCCGGCTCCTCGCCATCGGTCAGATAATCGACGGTCAGCTTGAGGAACTGCTCATCAGAGAGATTCCACTTGCTCTTGAGCAGCAGGGCGTGAGTCCCGATATCGAAATCGGTCTTGGTTGAATCGTAGTTCTGGGTGACACCACCATCGCGCCAGGTGTAGCGCAGCAGGTTCTCCACGTCACCGGTACGCAGGGCGCCGGTAAAACCAGCCATCTTCTGGTGACTGCTGGAGGCGTAACCGCTGGTCACATCCAGATAGCTATCCTTGCCCTTGAGGAAGTCGCTGGCATCCTTGGTGGTGATGGCAATAACGCCACCCAGCGCATCGGAGCCATAAGCGGCGGATGCAGGCCCCTTGGCCACCTCCACCTGCTTGATCATGTCGGTATCGAAGTAGCTCTGACCCACTCCGCCCTTGCTGTAGGCATCGTTCTGGCGCACCCCGTCACGCACCACCTTGACCCGGTTCTCACCCATGCCGCGGATGATGAAGGTCTGGGCATCTCCCTGCCCGCCCAGCACGGCGACACCGGGTTCATAGCGGAACAGGTCAGCGGCATCAGTCACCACCTGCTCTTCGATCTGTTTGGCGGTGATGACCGAGATGGGGCCGGAGACATCTTCCAGCTTCTGCTCCATCCGTGAGCCGCTGACGACCACGACTTCATCCGCCTTTTGAGTGGCAGCAAAGACCTGGGAGGAGAGACCGGCCGCTACGGCGAGCGCGACCAGAGAGAGTGCGTTTTGATGGGTCACAGCGAATCCTTATTGAGAACTATTATCAAACAGGCCGCATCTTACCCACCCCGACTCAAAGATCAATAAAAAAGAATCATTATCATTTAAAAAGAGGATTGTTAGTTTTACACTGCCTGCCATTTCCTGTTTTATGCCTGTAACACAGCCCCTGTTCGGGCCTCTCTATGCCGCGAGATTGCTGATGAAACGACTCCCTCTGCTTGCACTGCCCCTGCTGCTGGCTGCCTGCGCCACCAGCCAGCCACCAGTATCCCCCCCACTGGCGACCCTCTATGACTATCAACTGGGTAATTCGCAGCAGGGAGCGCTGACTCTGGATCAGGCCACTGCCCGTCTCGCGGAGGCCGACATCATTCTGGTGGGCGAACTGCACACCCACCCAGCCATTCACCTGTTGCAGTCACAGCTGCTGAGCGCCCTGTATCAGCAAGCAGAGCAACACGGACGGGGGCTGACCCTCTCCATGGAGCAGTTCAGCCGGGCCGATCAAGCGACCCTTGATGCCTATCTGGCGGGCAAGATTGGTGAAGCCGCGCTGATCCGCGAAGGGCATGCCTGGCCCAACTACCCGAGCGACTATCGCCCGCTGGTGGAGTTCGCCAAGGCGCACCACATGCCGGTGATCGCCGCCAATGCCCCCAAGCCGCTGGTGAGCTGTGTCGGTCAGGAAGGAGTCGCCTGGCTAGACAAGTTGCCCACCTCACGTCGCAGCCAGCTGGCCCGCCAACTGACGCTGGGGGATGATCCCTATCGCCAGAAGTTTATGGCCTCCATGCACCACGGCGATGCCGACAGCAACGCCCGCCGTTTCGCCGCCCAGACCAGCTGGGACGACACCATGGCCGAGAGCATGGTGGATTACCTCGCCAGCCATCCGGGCCAGCAGATCATGCATATCGCCGGTAATTTCCATGTAGAGGGGGGGCTCGGGATTGCCAGCCGCATCGCCAGCCGCAACCCGGCGCTCAAGGTGGCATTGGTAGTCCCGCAAACCGGCGAAGAGACAGCCCCGGGTCGAGCCGCCGATGTAACCGTAAAGATGATGCCGCTCCCCGAACGCTGGCAAAACAGTGCCGAGATGAAGCAAGATATGGGCGCGCTGCATCAATCCCGCAGCCGTGACTGCAGCCAGTGGCTGCAACCCTAATCATCAAGGAAACGGCGGGTACAATATGGATGTGTTACTGATCATCGATGTGCAGCAAGGGGTCATGAAAGAGACCCACCATCAGCAACAGCAAGTGCTGGCCAATATCAATCGGGCTGCGGCCCATGTCAGGCAACAACAGGGGCGAGTCATCTATATCCAGCATGATGATCTGCCGGGTGGCGAGCTGGAACCCGGCACCCCGGGTTGGCAGTTGCACAGTGCGCTGCAGCCAGCCAAGAGCGATAGCCGGGTACGCAAGAGCGCATGTGACAGCTTCCTCGACACCGAGCTCGCGTTTCTGCTGGCAGAACAGCCGGTCGACAGGCTTATCCTCTGCGGCAGCAACACCGATTTCTGCGTCGATACCACGGTGCGCAGCGCAGCCTCTCATGGCTTCGAGGTGTTCGTATTGAGCGATGCTCACTCCACCGCCAATCGCCCTCACCTTGGCGCCCCCCAGATCATCGAGCATCACAACTGGATATGGCGCAACCTCGACCTGCCGAATGGGCGCAGTGTGACCCTGCTCACCACCGACGAGCTGCTGGCAGTAACACCCGTTGGGCAGCCATGTTAATCTGGCGCCCTCGCTTTGTTTCTCATCGGAGTCTTGCCGTGCGTCTGTTGCCCGCCACCCTGTTGCTGCTCTTTCCCCTGCTGTCGGCCTGCTCCAGCTTGCCTGGCCAGAAGTATGACGGGCCCGAGCCCCTCTTCCTGACCCATATCAACGAGGAGGGGAGCAAGCGCTTCACCTTTGAAGCAGCGCCCAACGATACCCTGCCGCGCGGCCTCTCTGCCGCCCAGAGCCAGCGCCTGCTGGAGCAGCGGGAAGCATTGCAGGAGAACCTGCTGACCCAGACCCTCGCCAGCAAAAAGTACTGCCGGGAAGGGTACATAGTGCTGAGCCAGACCTCCTGGAAGGTACGGGGTGAGTGTAACGAGACGGCAACCGCTGCCGATCGCAGCACCTTCCCCAACAAGGCCTCCTGGCAGGATTAAGCAATCCGGACGAGATAACGCAATAAAAAACGGGCAGCCAATTGGCTGCCCGTTTTGTTGTAACTGATGTCGTGTCGTCAGACCGGCGCATCGGCCGGGCTGGTGAGCTCGGCACCGTTGTCGATGCGCTTGTGCCCTTCCACCAGATGGACGAAGTCCACCAGCTCGTCACCGGAGACCGCAAACGCTTGGCCGAAGCCCTTGACGAACAGCCCCTGCTCCGGCTTGAGGCGGAACAGTTTGAAGTCCTTGAGGTTGGAGAGTCCCTTGATAATCTCGCCAAAACGGCCTTCAAGCGCCGCCACGGCCTTGCTCCAGCGATCGTCGTCACGGGCAACCACTTCGGCCACAGCATCAAAGGTCAGACGCTTGCGGGCAAACAACTCGCGAGCACCACTCTCATCCTCGATCAGCATCAGGGATACCCGGGGCACCTGCTGCAGATTGCGGGCATGGCGGGCGATCTCGGAGATCAGCACATAGTAGCCATCTTCCTGCAGCACGAACGGCGCATAACTGGCGTTGGGATTACCTTGGCTGTCGACGGTGGCGAGCTGCAGGGTACGGCAGCTGTCGCGAAACTCGCGGATCTCCGGTTGCAGGCGGTTCTGCAGACGCTCCTGACGTTCACTCATGCTTTTACTTCCTCTTGAGACGGGTGGCGCAGGGCCATAAAACGGGTGACCTGATCGGCAAGCAACTGACGCTTCTCGTCGCGGCCGAGATAAACCTTGAAGATGCAACGACCGGAGTGGCCGAAGAACTGGAAGGAGTGCCCCTCCTTGCCCATGAACAGCTTGCTGACCAGCGCAATCCCCGCCACGTTGTCGAGCTTGAGGTGGCCGTGCAGCTCACCATCGCGGCCCATCAGGTTGTAGTAGCCACGCGCATCTTTACCTTTCGGGAACGGCGCCTTCACTTCGAAGATGGAACCTTCCGACTCGACGATGGTGGTTACCGGGCCCCAGTCGGCCAGATCTTCCAGCAGAGCTTGTGCGCGATCGGCGGGCAACAGGGTCACCAGCTCCGCGGGCAGCTGGCGAACCACCTCCCACTCGCTGACGGCCAGCTGGGCTGCAATGGTTGAAGGGTGAGCGCTGGGATCCTGCTCCAGCATCTCCTGAATGCGTTGTGCAATGCTCATCGTTTCTCCCTCGGCGAGGCACCAGCCTCGCTGTTTATCATGGCGGCTACTCTAATAAAGCACCAGAATCAATGCAATTGATAATTGCTATCATTCTCAGTGCATTTTGTTCAAACCCTTGATATTCTCGGCGGCACATCCGTTTCACCCTATTGTCGGAGGTTAGCATGGGCCGTCCTCTTGCCCTCGCACTCACCCTGCTGAGCAGCTCTCTGCTCCCCCTGTTCACTCATGCTGCCGAGGCGCCCAATACCCGCATCGTCAGTATTGGCCCGGCCACCACTGAACTCATTCTGGCGCTCGGTGGCGACGATCGCCTCGTTGCGACCGATGTCAGCAGCCCCTTGCCAAAAGGGTTGCCCAAGGTGGGCTATCAGCGTGCGCTGGCTGCCGAAGGGATCCTCAGTCTGGCACCGACTCTGGTAGTTGGCAGTGACGAGATGGGCCCAGCGCCAACCCTCGATCAGCTGCGCCGTGCCGGGGTCAAGGTAGAAGTACTGAAAACGGCACCGACTCTGGCCAACCTCAATGAGCGTATCGATACCCTGGCCAGCCTGCTGGATGACCAGGCCGCGGGCGAGCAGCTCAAACAGCAGATCCAGAGCCAGACCGAGCAGCTGGCAGCACAAACCAAACAGAACAAGCCGCTCAAGGTTGCCTTTTTGCTGCTGCACAAGGGGCAACCGGTGAGTATTGCCGGGGGCGACACCACCGCCGGTGCCCTGCTTACGCTGGCTGGCGGCACCAATACCGCAGCCACGCTGCGCAGCTACAAACCCGTCTCCGCCGAATCCCTTATCGAGATGCAGCCCGATCTGGTGCTGGTCAGCGGCCGCGACTGGCAGCGCTACGCCGACCCGGCCAAGGTGCTGGCCGAAGTACCCGCACTTGCCGCCACCCCGGCCGGCAAGCGCAATGCCATTCACGCCATCGACGGTCACGCCCTGCAAGGGGGCCTGAGCCCCAACTCCCTGCAGCAGGCGAACCAGATCGCCCAGTGGCTCAAACAGGGGTCATGATGCGCTTGCCCCTCCCCTGGCTGCTGGCCCTCACCACGGCCGCACTCGCCCTGTTGTTGCTCGGTTCGCTGGCAACCGGGCCGATGGCACTCACCCTGAGCGAGAGCCTGCGCGCGCTCTATGCCGGACAGGGGAGCGGAATTGCGGCCCACAAGCTTTTGATCGTGCAGGAGATTAGACTCCCTCGCACCCTGCTCTGCATCGCGGTCGGCGGGATCCTCGGGCTCTGTGGCGCCGTGATGCAGGGGCTGTTTCGCAATCCCCTTGCTGACCCCGGCATCATAGGGGTCTCCGGCGGCGCGGCGCTCGGAGCGGCCTTGGCCATCGTGCTGCTGGCCCCTCTCGGTCAATCACTGCAACAGCTGCTCGGCGTCGGGCTATTGCCGCTGCTCGCCTTTCTCGGCGGTGCGCTGACCACGACGCTGGTCTATCTGCTCGGCACCCGGGAGGGCGGCACCTCGGTGACCGTCATGCTGCTGGCCGGGGTCGCCATCACGGCGCTCTCGGGCGCGGTGATCGGCCTGCTCAGCTATCTCGCCGACGATCAGATGCTGCGAGATCTCAGCCTCTGGCAGATGGGTACCCTGGCCGCCGGCAAACCTGCCGACATGGCGTTGGCGCTGCTTACGCTGGCGGCCCTGCTGTGGCTCTTTATGCGCGATGCCAATCCCCTCAACGCCCTGCTGCTTGGCGAAGGGGAAGCCCGTCATCTGGGGATCGATGTGCAGGCGCTCAAGCGCCGCCTGATTCTGCTCACCGCAGCAGGTGTCGGCGTGGCGGTGGCGGTATCGGGGATGATCGGCTTCGTCGGGCTGGTGGTACCTCATCTGGTACGACTGTTGGCTGGCCCCAACCATGTCAGACTGCTTCCCCTCTCCGCCCTGATGGGAGCAGCCCTGCTGCTGGGGGCCGACATGCTGGCGCGCACCCTGCTGGCCCCGGCCGAGCTGCCGGTCGGCATCATTACCGCTCTGCTAGGAGCCCCCTTTTTCATCTGGCTGCTGATCAAGAGCCGCCGCGCGCTCTAACACGGATTGCTATGGAACGATTTGCCTCCCCCCTGCTGACCTGCTCCCGGCTGAGCCTGCGCCGTGGCCAGCGCCAGATCCTGGATGGGCTCGATCTCGCTCTGCAAAGCGGCACCCTGACCGCCCTGCTTGGCCCCAACGGGGCGGGCAAGAGCACCCTGCTCAAATGCCTGACCGGTGAACTGCCCCATGAAGGCACCATCACCCTGTTTGGCCGGGAGCGTCAGCTGTGGGATAGCAGCCAGCTGGCCCACCGGCTCGGGGTGCTGCCACAGAGCTCGTCGCTCAACTTCCCCTTTCTCTGTGAAGAGGTGGTGGCCATGGGACGCCTGCCCCACAGCGAACCCGCTCGCCGCAAGGAGGAGATAGTAGCCGCCGCCATGGCCCATGCGGGGGTCGAACATCTGGCCAAGCGGCTCTATCCGGGCCTCTCCGGCGGCGAGCGGCAGCGGGTGCAGTTTGCCCGGGTACTGGCCCAGATCTGGCAAGCCCCTGATTCACCCGAGCAATCGGAACAACCACGGCTGCTGCTGCTCGACGAACCCACCTCGGCCCTCGATCTGAAATATCAGCACCAGTTGCTGGCTATGGCCCGGGCGCTGGCCAGCCGCAATACCGCCGTGCTGGTGGTGCTGCACGATCTCAATCTGGCGGCACGCTATGCCGACCGGCTGGTGATGCTGGAGCGGGGCAAACTGATGGCCGATGGCACACCGGGCGAAGTGCTCACCCCCGAGCTTATCTCCCGCCTCTACGGCTATCCGGCTCAGGTGCTCCACCATCCAGAAAGCGGCCTGCCGATGGTGGTGTAAGAGATTGGAAAACTGTCGTCCCTTACCGCAACACGGGCCGAAGCGACCTGATTTATCCCGAGTCATACAGGCCAGCCAATATTCATCATCGACCCAGACTGGCTGTGAATAGCCTCACACTTTGGCCAGACAAACATCCCGTAGCCTTGAGCGATCTCTATAATGGCGCAGCCGCATGGCACGCTTAACTCATTGATGCTACGGAATAATTACAATGAAAAATATCAACAAGACCCTACTGGCCGCAGCCATTTCCCTCGGAATGCTGGCAGGCTGCAACAGTGATACCGACAACAACGAAGCAAAGGCACCCAACTCCATGGTCCGTTTTGCCACCTTCAACCTCTCCTTTGACCGCACTGCCGCCGGCATGCTCTCTGGTGAGCTGGCACTGACTCGCTCCGCGCAGGATGAGTTGCTGGCCCGCCTCGCAGGCGGCAATCTTAGCGGGGCAGAGAAGACCAAGGCCCTGAACGTGCAGCAGATCCGCAACGTGGCGGAGATCATCCAGCGCACCCGCCCGGATGTGTTCCTGCTCAACGAATTCGACAACGATGGCAAAGGCGAGAACACCGCCGACCTGAAAGCCTTCAACGATAACTATCTGGCCCACGCCCAGCATGCCGAAGTGACGGCCATTAGCTATCCGGTGATGCAGAACTTCGCCACCAACACCGGCCTGATGAGCGGTTATGACCTCAACCTCGACGGCAAGGTCAACAGCGGCCCCGATGATGCCTGGGGCTTTGGCAACTACCACGGCCAGTACGCCTTTGCGGTGATGTCCAAATATCCCATCGACACCAAGCAGATCCGTACCTTCCAGAACTTCAAGTGGAAGGATATGCCGGGCGAGAAGAACCCCGTCATCGATGACTGCAACAACCCCAATGCCAAGATCCCGGCCAGCCGCCAGTGCGGCGATGCCTGGTATGCCAATGAGGTGTGGCAGAAGTACCCGCTCTCTTCCAAGAACCACGCTGACGTGCCGGTGCGGATCAAGACCGACAAGGGAGAAGAGGTCATTCACTTCCTGATCTCCCACCCGACCCCGCCCATCTTTGCCAATGCGGCGCGTCACACCGTCAAGCACAACCGCGCAGAGATCGCCTTCTGGAACGACTACGTCAAGGGGCTCAACTACATGGCCGATGACAAGGGCACCAAGGGTGGACTGGCCAAAAATGCCAAGTTCGTCATCGCCGGCGATCTCAACGCCGATCCGCAAACCGGTGACGGTGACCTGAGCGCCATTCAGGATCTGCTGAACAACCCGCTGATGAATCAGGCCATCACCAATGGCACCCTGATCCCGGTCAGCGAAGGAGGCCCGGAGTGTGTCAGCAAGGGGACCGACTGCAAACGCAATCTGAATCGTCCCAACCCGGAGCGGATCACCAACACCAGCGTGCTGCAGCTGGATCACGTCATCCCCTCAGCGAATCTCAACGCGGTGAAGAGTGGTATCTACTGGCCGGCCAGCTTCGAGGCGGGTTACCACCTGGTCTATGATGCGAAACTCGGCATCGCCAAGGGAGTCAGTTCGGATCACCGTATGGTCTGGGTCGATCTGAAACTCGATTGAGCTACCCACTGACCGTCAATTCGGGGGCCTTCTGGCCCCCTTTTTGTTTTCGCCATATCGCCGCGTCTGCCGCTGGCTCAGACTCCATGCTGAGTAACCAGACAGTTACCGATCGCCACGGCGGCAGACGATTCGGCAAATCGTGCGCTACGCCACCATTCCGATACCCCTGCCTTGCAAGGGGGTATGGGGTTTGCTAATACTCCGCGTCCATTAAATAACCAACTATTACCGGGGCAATGAGCAGTGGCGTTTGAACAATTCACTCTGGTGATCTCGCTGTTCCAGCAGCTCTGCGTCTATCTGGTGATCGCCTGGCTGCTCTCCAAGACACCGCTGTTCATGCCGCTCACTCAGGTGACCCTGAACTGGCCCCACAAGCTCCTCTGCTACCTCATCTTCTCCGGCTTCTGCGTCATGGGCACCTATTTTGGCCTGAGAGTTGAGGACTCCATCGCTAATACCCGCGCCATCGGTGCCGTGCTGGGGGGCATCGTCGGCGGCCCCGTGGTGGGGCTGCTGGTAGGGCTCACCGGCGGCATTCATCGCTACTCGCTGGGGGGCTTTACCGCGCTGGCCTGCACCTTCTCCACCATCGCCGAAGGGCTGCTCGGCGGCCTGGTGCACCGCCACTTCGTCGCTCGCCACCGGCTCGACCTGCTGTTCAGCCCCTGGGTAGTCGGCTCGGTGGCCCTTATCGCCGAGCTGATGCAGATGGGGATCATCCTGTTGGTGGCCCGCCCGTTTGACGACGCCGTCCACCTCATCGAGAACATCATCGCCCCCATGCTGGTGGCCAATACCCTGGGGGCCGCCATGTTCATGCGGATGATCCTCGATCACCGCGCCATGCTGGAGAAGTACTCGGTTGCCTTCTCTGCCCGCGCCCTCAAGATCGCCGAGCGGGCGATGCGGGTGCTGGACAAGGGGTTTACCCAAGAGGCGTGTCAGCAGATGGCGCGCATCCTCTACGAGGAGACCGGGGTCGGCGCGGTGGCCATCACAGATCGGGAGAAACTGCTCGCCTTTATCGGCATCGGCGAGGATCACCACCTGCCGGGCACCGCCATCAACTCGGCCCACACCTTCAAGGCGATCCAGCACAACGAGGTGGTCTATGCCGACGGCAACCTCATCCCCTACAGCTGCAACCTGCATCCCCAGTGCCGGCTCGGCTCCTCGCTGGTCATTCCGCTGCGGGGGGAAGAGGGCTCAGTGGTGGGCACCATCAAGCTCTACGAGCCCAAGCGCAAGTTCTTCTCCTCCATCAATCGCACTCTGGGAGAGGGGATTGCCCGGCTGCTCTCCGGCCAGATCCTGGCGGGCAAATACAACGAGCAGAAGCGACTGCTGGCCCAGTCGGAGATCAAGCTGTTGCAGGCGCAGATCAACCCGCACTTCCTGTTCAACGCCCTCAACACCCTGTCGGCGGTGATCCGGCGCGATCCCGAAAGCGCCCGCACCCTGGTGCACAATCTCTCCACCTTCTTTCGCAAGAACCTCAAACGCCAGGGGGACGAGGTGACCCTGGCCGACGAGCTGGAGCATGTGAACGCCTATCTGCACATCGAACAGGCCCGCTTCGCCGAGCACCTGAGCGTGCAGATCCATATTCCCGAGTCGCTGCTGGAGTACCGGCTGCCCACCTTCTCCCTGCAGCCCATCGTCGAGAACGCGGTCAAGCACGGCATCTCCCAGATGTTCGAACCCGGCCTGCTGACCCTGACCGCCCGGATTGAGGCGCAGCGGGTGTTGCTGGAGGTGTGCGACAACGCCGGGCTCTACCAGACGAAACAGGAGGGGAGCGGCCTTGGCATGAACATAGTGGATCGGCGCATCAAGGCCCGTTACGGCGCCGAGTATGGGGTCGCCATCGACTGCGTCCCCCATCAATCAACCCGGGTGAGGATCACCCTTCCCCTGCAGGAGAGCCCATGCTGACCGCCCTGATCGTTGACGATGAACCCCTCGCCCGCGAGGAGCTGCGCCTGTTGCTGGAGCAGGCGGGCAATATCCGCCTGCTGGGAGAGTGCGCCCACGCCATGGAGGCGCTGCCCGCCATCCATCGCTTGAAACCCGACCTGCTGTTTCTCGACATCCAGATGCCGCGCATCAACGGGCTGGAGCTGGTGAGCATGCTGGACCCGGACTTGCGCCCCCACATCGTCTTCATCACCGCCTACGACGAGTTTGCCCTGCGCGCCTTTGAGGAGAACGCCCTCGACTACCTGCTCAAACCGGTCACGGCGGAACGGATGAACCGGGCGCTGGAGCGCATCCAGCGGTTGCTTTCGCCCAAAGGTGAGCTGGCGGGCCAACCGCTGCCGGATCCGACCCGCATCGCCCAACCCCTGCGCAGCATCCCCTGTAGCGGCCACAACCGGATTCTGCTGCTGCCTCTTGGCGAGGTGGAGTTCATCCACAGCGATCTCACCGGCAACCGGGTGATCAGCGGCCAGCAGCAGGGCACCACCGAGCTGACCCTGCGCACGCTGGAGGAGAAGACCGGCTTCGTGCGCTGTCACCGCCAGTACCTGCTCAACCCGGGCCAGATCCGCGAAATCCTGCTGCTCGACGGCGGGTTGGCGGAGGTGGTGACCCAGGGCGGCCACAAGGTGCCGGTGAGCCGCCGCTACCTCAAGCCCCTCAAGGCGTTGCTGGAGATCCCCTGAGGGGGCGGGTCACTCACCCCGCTCCCCTGCCCGTTACCACTCACCCGCTTGCCACACCCGCCGGCTCCCCCCTCAAACCGCTCGGGGCCGCATTTCTGCCGCTCGCGGGCAGAACCCGGCCACTGACCTTTTCTGCGCTCCCCTTTCCCTGCCGCATCGGTAGAGTGCAGCCTGAGCCCGGCCAGATTGGCCACAGGAAAAGGAAACTCCCCCATGCAACACGCAATCACTTTTGTCATTGCGGCCCTCTGCATCCTCGCCATTGCCTATCGCCTCTACGGCGTGTTCTTTGTGCGCAAGGTGTTGCAGGCTGACGACAAACTGGTCACCCCCTCCCACCAGCTGGAAGATGGCAAGAACTATGTGCCGACCAACAAGTGGGTCAACTTCGGCCAGCACTTCGCGGCCATCGCCGCCGCCGGCCCGCTGGTCGGCCCGGTACTGGCCGCCCAGTACGGCTACCTGCCGAGCTTTCTCTGGCTGCTGATCGGCTGCGTCATCGGCGGCGCTGTGCACGACACCGTCGTGCTGTTCGCCTCCATGAAACATCAGGGCAAGTCTCTCTCCGAGGTGGCCAAGGCCGAGCTTGGCCCCATCGCCGGCTGGTGCACGGGGCTCGCGATGCTGTTCATCATCACCATCACCATGGCGGGTCTCTCCATGGTGGTGGTGCACGCGCTGGAACGTAACGCCTGGGGTGTGTTCGCGGTGTTCATGACCATCCCCATCTCCATGGTGGTGGGAATTTGGCACAAGCTGACCGGCAACCTGCAAGCCGCCTCCTGGGTGGGCTTCATCGCCGTTCTGGCCTGCGTCTTCTTCGGCCCTTACGTACAGGAGAGCGCCTTCGGTGCCTGGCTGACTCTGCGTGCCGAGACCATCAGTCTGGCGCTGCCCATCTACGCCTTCTTCGCCACCGCGTTGCCGGTCTGGCTGCTGCTCACCCCGCGCGGCTACATCTCCAGCTTTATGAAGATCGGCGTGTTCGGCGCGCTGGTGATCGGCGTCATCTGCATCAACCCGGAGATCCAGTTCCCCGCCATGACCCAGTTCGTCCACGGCGGCGGCCCGGTACTGGGCGGCCCGGTCTGGCCCTTTATCTCCATCACCATCGCCTGTGGCGCCATCTCCGGCTTCCACGCCTTTATCGGCTCCGGCACCACCCCGAAACTGGTGGACAAGTGGAACGACATCCTGCCGGTCGCCTTCGGTGCCATGCTGGCCGAGTGCGTGGTGGGCGTGATGGCACTGATCGCCGCCACTGCCCTGCACCCGGCCGACTACTTCGCCATCAACGCCACCCCGGAAGCTTTCGCCAAACTGGGGATGCAGGTGGTGGATCTGCCGTTCCTCTCCCAGGAGATCGGCATGGACCTGAACGGTCGCACCGGCGGCGCCGTCACCCTGGCGGTGGGCATGTCCTACATCTTCACCAAGGTGCCCTGGTTCAGTAACCTCGCCTCCTACTTCTTCCAGTTCGTGGTGATGTTCGAAGCGGTGTTCATCCTGACTGCCGTCGACTCCGGCACCCGGGTTTCCCGCTACCTCATTCAGGACTTCTTCGGCGAGTTCTACCCGCCCCTCAAGCGCATCGACTGGATGCCGGGCGCCATCGGCGCCAGCGTGCTCGCCTGCGTGATGTGGGGCTACCTGCTGATGTCCGGCGATATCGGATCCGTGTGGGCGTTGTTCGGGGTATCGAACCAGCTGATGGCCTCGGTGGGCCTCATCATCGGTGCCACCATCATCTTGCGACTGGCCAGCAAGCGCCGCTACATGCTGACCTGCCTCATTCCGCTGGCCTACCTGTTCGTCACCGTCAACTACGCCGCCTACTGGATGATGAGCAACGTCTACTTCAACGCGGCCGCCAAGGGCTACAACCCGATGAACGGCATCATCTCCCTCATCATGCTGGTGCTGGGGATGCTGATCCTGCTCTCTGCCCTGCGCAAGTGGAGCGAGCTGTGGAAGCTGCGCCAGCAGCCCTCCTACAAGGTGGTCGAGGCAACCGCCTCCTGATCATCCCGACCATGACCAAGGCCCCGCACAAGCGGGGCCTCTCTTTATGTGGTGATTTTCATGCGGACTCATTGAGGGACAACTCATTAATGAGCCCCCCGATCACAGAACCGTCTATCCGAAAGTGGTAGTATGCCCGCTCCTGTCACCCTGCTGTCCGACGGCAAACCGGGGTGGCCTCTCCTCCGCTTTCACTTTTTGAGGAACGATTTGATGGAACTGCTTCTGCTTAGCAACGGTAAAGCCAACGAATTTCCGGGTCTGCTCGGCTGGGCCCGGGATCGGGTTCAAAGCCTGCTCGCGCGCAAACAGGTCAAGCGCATCCTGCTCATCCCCTACGCGGTGATCCGCAGCGACTGGGATGCCCGCGCCAACGAGCTGCAGGAGAGTCTGGGAGTCGATGCCATCAGCATCCACCACTTCGATGATCCGGTTGATGCCATCAATCAGGCAGACGCCATCTTTATCAGCGGCGGCAATACCTGGCGTCTCAACCAGATGCTGCATGAAAACGGCCTGATCGTGCCGATCCAGCGTGCCGTGCGCGAGCGGGGCGTCCCCTATGTGGGCTGGAGCGCCGGTTGCAACGTGGCGACCCCGAGCATCCGCACCACCAACGACATGCCGGTTTGCAGCGCCGCCGTGCTGCCGGCGCTGGGCCTGTTCCCTCTGCAGATCAACCCGCACTATCTGGACGCCAGCATCAGCGGCCACATGGGCGAGACCCGCGACGAGCGTCTGGCCGAGTTCTGCGCCATCAACCCGAGCGAGCATGTGGTGGCCCTGCGCGAAGCGAGTCTGCTGCAAATCACCGGAGAAAACGGCAGCGAGCGTCTGGAGTACTGGAGCGCCCGCGAGCAGGACTTCAAGATCTTCAAACACGGTCAGGAGCCGCAAGCCTTTATGGACGCAGCCCCGCTGGCCGAACTGACCCCCTTCAAGGTCGGCTGAGCCACGCAGAGCGCCGTGCCACTGGCAAGCGGATAGCTCGCGAAATCGTAAAAACAAAAGAGGGATGGCTCAATGCCATCCCTCTTTTTTATCGTCATCTTTCAGCTGGTTGCAGCCTGCTTACTCACCCTGCAGGGTCACCAGCACCTTGCGGGCGCCGCCATCGACACGATGCTCACCAAGCCAGATCCCCTGCCAGGTGCCGAGCGCCAGCTGACCGTCGCGAACAGGCAGCTGCAGGCTCACCCCGAGCAGGGAGGATTTGATGTGGGCGGGCATGTCATCCGGCCCCTCATAGGTGTGGCGATAGTAGGGGGCATCTTCCGGCGCCAGCCGGTGCAGATGGGCCTCCATATCGCTGCGCACGCTGGGGTCGCAGTTCTCGTTGAGGGTGAGCGAGGCAGAGGTGTGTTGCAGCAGCAGGTGCGCCATGCCAATCCGGTAATCCGCCAGCATCGGCAGCTTGGCCACCAGTTCGTCGGTCACCAGATGAAAGCCCCGCGAACGGGGCTTCAGGGTCAGCAGGCACTGCTGCCACATCAGACGTACTCCATAAAGACGCGGGAGGTGAGTTTGGTGATGAGTTCGTAGGGGATGGTGCCAATCTCGTCGGCAACCCGCTCCACCGGTAGCCCCTCGCCCCACAGTACCGCCTCGTCGCCGGGCTTGTCGGTCGCGCCCGGGCCCAGATCCACCGTACTCATATCCATGGAGACACGCCCCACCAGCGGCACGATGCGGCCGTTGACCAGCACGGAAGTGCCGTTGGGCGCCATGCGCGGATAGCCGTCACCGTAGCCGATGGCGATCACGCCAAGGCGGGTATCGCGATCCGCCACCCAGTTGGCGCCGTAGCCCACCGGCTCGCCCGCCTTGTGATCCCGCACCGCAATCAGCTGGGTCTTCAAGGTCATCACCGGCTGCAAATCATAATCAGCCGCCACCGTGTTGGGGAATGGCGACACGCCATAGAGGATGACGCCGGGGCGCACCCAGTCGCAGTGGGAGTCCGGCCAGGCCAGAATGCCCGCCGAGTTGGCCATGGCCCGTTCCCCCAGGAGCGGCGCGGTCAACTTGCTGAACAAATCGATCTGCTCGCGGGTGGTGGGCTGCTCCAGCTCATCGGAACGGCTGAAGTGAGTCATGATGTTGAACGGCTGCACCACGTTCTTGCACTTGCCGAGGCGCTCGATAAAGGCGGGCATCTCGTCGGCCCGCACCCCGAGCCGGTGCATGCCGGTGTCGAGCTTGAGCCAGGCCACCACGGGGGCTGGCAGCTCGGCCTGCTCCAGCGCTTCGAGCTGCTCCCAGGTGTGAACCGCCGTCTGCAGATTGTTGGCCGCCAGCACCGGCAGATCATCGGCAGAGAAGAATCCCTCCAGCAGCACAATGGGTTTGACCACGGCGCAGGAGCGCAGCATCAGCGCCTCTTCGATACGGGCCACCGCATAGGCATCCGCATCCACCAGGGTGCGGGCGACCGGCAGCAGTCCGTGGCCATAGGCGTTGGCCTTGACCACAGCGATGATCTTGCAAGCGGGAGCGTGGCGCTTGACCACGGCGAGGTTGTGGCGCAAGGCCGCAGTGTTGATTTGGGCAGTAGCCGCTTTCATGGTTTTCCCTTACGAGGGCACAAATGGTCTCCCCCTCATCGGGCAGAAGACCGCCACTCACTTATCGTCGTCGAAGGCCGGACCGGCATAATTGTCGAACCGGGAAAACAGGCCCTGAGCGGCAGCCAATGACTGGCTATCGATCAGGGCAGTCGTGGTAATGACGAAATCGCCATCACCTTGGGTTTACATCAATAATCGTCGTCAAACGCCGGGCCGGCGTAGTTGTCGAACCGGGAGAACTGACCCTGGAAGGTGAGACGCACCCGGCCGATGGGGCCGTTACGCTGCTTGCCGATGATGATCTCGGCAATCCCCTTGTCAGGGCTGTCATCGTGATAAACCTCATCACGATAGATAAACATGATCAAGTCCGCATCCTGCTCGATGGAGCCCGATTCACGAAGATCCGAGTTGACCGGACGCTTGTCGGCCCGCTGTTCCAGGCTTCGGTTGAGCTGGGAGAGCGCCACCACCGGGCACTGCAGCTCTTTGGCCAGCGCCTTGAGGGAGCGGGAGATTTCACCGATCTCCAGAGTCCGGTTGTCGGAGAGACTGGGAACCCGCATCAGCTGCAGGTAGTCCACCATGATCATGCTGATGCCACCGTTGTCCCGCGCCACCCGCCGGGCGCGCGAGCGCACTTCGGTCGGGGTCAGGCCGGAGGAGTCATCGATATACATCTTGCCCTTCTCGAGCAGCAGACCCATGGTGGAGGAGAGACGGGCCCAATCCTCGTCGTCGAGCTGACCGGTACGTACCTTGGTCTGGTCGATACGCCCCACCGAGGCGAGCATACGCATGATGATCTGCTCGGAGGGCATCTCCAGCGAGAAGATAAGCACCGGCTTGTCGGCAGTGAGGGCAGCATGCTCACAGAGGTTCATGGCAAAGGTGGTCTTGCCCATGGAGGGACGGGCAGCGACGATGACCAGATCCGAGCGCTGCAAACCGGCGGTCATCTTGTCCAGATCGTTGTAGCCCGAGGAGACGCCGGTCACCCCGTTGTGCGGGGTCTTGAACAGCTCTTCAATCTTGTCGACGGTCTGCTCGAGGATCAGCTTGAGCGGCTGGGGGCCTTCGTTGGCGCTGGTGCGCTGCTCGGCGATCTGGAATACCTTGCTCTCGGCCAGGTCGAGCAGATCGTTGGAGGTACGGCCCTGCGGCTCGTAGCCCGCTTCGACGATCTCGTTGGCGACCGAGATCATCTCCCGCACTACCGCCCGCTCGCGCACGATTTCGGCGTAGGCGTTGATGTTGGCGGCACTCGGGGTGTTCTTGGCGATCTCCACCAGATAGGCGAAGCCACCTGCCTCTTCCAGCTGTTCAGAGCGCTCCAGCTCCTCCTGCAGGGTGATGAGGTCGATGGGGTTGCCCGCGTTGGAGAGGCGGGTCATGGCCTGGAAGATCAACCGGTGCGGACGGCTGTAGAAATCCTTGTCGATCACCCGCTCGGCGACCCGATCCCAGGCGTCGTTATCCAGCATCAGGCCGCCCAGTACGGACTGTTCGGCCTCAAAAGAGTGGGGGGGAACTTTCAGCTGTTGTGTCTTGGCGTCTTTTTTCGCCGTCACTTGCTCTGCCATACACATAAAAACCGCAGCGGGAAGGGGACGGGAATTTTACAAAAGAAAGCCAACTACGGCGAGCCCTATCTGGCGGCTCATACCATCATAAAGGGCCAGACCAGGGTCTGTTCGCTCTTGCTGCTTCTGGTTTTGCTGCGCATCTTGCGCTCTTTGCGGCTCAATCGTCTGCTTTTCATGCTGCACACTCCTGACATCGAGACCCACCCGAGGTGGTAATTCGTTCATGAATAATTCATGCCTGTCATGGTACTTATCGGCACAAGCTGCGACACATTTAGGGACAGGCAGCCTGCCATGCGCCTTGCTGAGCTTGCCTAAGCAGAGCATGCCCCAACTACAGACGAGAGTGAAAGAGTCAAAATGAAAAAGATGCTGACCCTGTTTGCCATGATCCTGGCCATCGGCCTGGGGGCACCGCACGCCGAGGCCAAGAAGTTTGGTGGCGGCAAATCCTTTGGCAAAAGTTACAAGACAGCGCCGGCACAGCCTGCGGCCAAACCGGTCGACAACAAGAACCCGACCCTGGGTGCCCAGACCCCGCCGAAAAAGAGCGGCATGATGGGTGGTCTGCTGGGCGGTCTGCTGGCCGGTGGCCTGTTTGCCTACCTGCTGGGCAGCGGCGCCTTTGAAGGTCTGCAAGGGATGGACTTCCTGCTGATCGCCCTGCTGGCACTGGGTGCCGTCTTCCTGTTCCGGGCCATGCGCCGGGGCAAGATGGGAGCGCCACAACCGCAACAGACGGCCTATGCCGGTTATCAGCCACCCCAGAGCGCAGCCCCGCAGCAGTTCGAGCAGAGCCACAGCGCGCCGCAAGCGACCGGCTTTGCCGACAGCGATGTGCCGTTCCGCCTGCCGCCGGGCTTTGACATGAACGGCTTCCTGGCCGGTGCCCGCGACCACTACCGCACCCTGCAAGAGGCGTGGAACAAGAACGATTTGGAAAAAGTGCGCGAATACGTCAGCCCCGAGCTGTTCGAGCAGCTCAAAGCCGAGCGCGCCGAACTGACTGGCGACCAGCATACCGAAGTGATGTATGTGGATACCCAGCTGGTGCGCGCCGACTACGGCAGCGACTGGGCCCAGGTGAGCGTGCGCTTCAGCGGCCGCTACATGGACCGTCAGGAGCAGGTTGAAGAGGATATCAAAGAGGTGTGGCACCTCGAGCGCGATCTGGCCAAGAACAATGCCCCCTGGCATATCGTTGGTATCGAGCAGCTGTAAAGCGACGCTCATCCGGGACAAAAGAGGCAGCCATCCGGCGGCCTCTTTTTTTGTCTCACGGTCTGGCCCCACAAATCGGCGGAAGGCTTGTCAGGGCCAACAAACGAATCTGGCAGAGCCTCTCTCCTGCCACCGGTTTGGTATAAGCCAAAGCAATGCCATTTAATAAAAACCTATAAATTAAATTTATAGTGGCAGGATGCGCATCTCCTTATGCCTTTAGCGCTGCCAGCGGCCCCTCAAAGGGATATGGCCGATCTCGCTAGGAGGTAGCAGAGCGGAAAACGTCGAGTGTGGGCGGCAGGATAAAGGGAAACGCGCCTTGTAGCAGGGATACCAAGCACCAGGCAGCCGGTGCCTAACCGGCTCAGGTCATCGTCACAAGATAAAAAAATCCCCGAGCTAGGCCCGGGGATCTCTTTGCATGGAGCAGCCAAGTACGGCTCCTGTGATGGCTATGCAAGGTTGCTTAGTTGCACCCTTCTGCAGAAGTGGAGTTCAGATAGCTCACCTCGTTGGCCGGCTGATAGTCAGCAACGTTGATGGTCTTCTTGACCTCGATGTACTCCTTCAGCACAGCGGCATCGACCAGGCCGGCGTTGATGGTATCGATCTTCGGATAACCATCGCCACCGGAGGCACTGAAGCTCGGGATGGCGAAGCTGTAAGTGGCGGCCGGGTCAAACGCCTTGCCACCGATGCTGGTGATATTCACGCTCTTGGCCTGGCAATCCACCGCCATATTGATACCGCCAAACTGGGCGTAACCACCGGTGTTGCGGGTTTTGGTAGCAACCTGACCCAGATAGGTCGCCAGCTCGCTTCCCTTCATCACCGCCTTGTTGACCGTGTTGCCAAAGGGGTGCACCAGCAGCACGCTGCGATAGGTAATGTCGCCAGCCGGGATGCTGTCACGCACACCACCCGAGTTGACGATACCGAAATCAACGCCCAGCTTGCCGGTGGTCGCCGTCGTGATCAGGCGACCAAGGTTGGTCTGCTTGTTGCGCACCGAGTTGCGATCGCCAACCAGCAGCCCATCGGTGGAACCGATCACCACACTGAGCTCCTGCTGACCCTTCTCCTGATAGGCGAGCAGGGTATTGTAGAGCTCTGGATCCTTCACGATCTCGTCCTGCACGAACTGCATCTTGCTGGTGTCTTTGGTCACGGCACCGTTGGCATCGATCGCCTCGCCCTTGGCGTTGCGCTTGATGAGGTTGACCGGGATCAGCTCATAGCTGGTCAGGGTCAGCTTGCCATTCTGGTAGTCAAACTGGGCACGACCCACATATTTGCCCCACTCATGGGCCTGCATGATCCAGGTGCCGTTCTGCTGATCCGGCAGGCAGGTATCACCCGGCTTGAAGTTGGCGTACTTGTTGGCGGTACCCGGCTCCATACAGACCGGATTCTGGGAGTGGCCGCCAATAATGGCATCCAGGGTGCCAACCGGCAGCTTGCGAGCCATCTCCACATCGCCCGGCGCGTTGCTGCCGTGCTGGCCATCGGCATAGTGGCCCATGTGGGTGATGGCGAAGACCAGATTGGCCTCCTTCTTGTCACGGATCTGCTTACCCAGTGCGGCAGCTTCCGTGGTCGGATCGCGAAACTCCAGAGTTTTCACGTTGTTGGGGTCCACCAGCTGGGCGGTATCCTCGGTGGTCAGGCCCAGTACGGCGACCTTGAGACCGCTCTCCAGCTTGAACACCTTGTAGGGGTCGAAGTAGTGCTTGCCACTCGCCTTGTCATAGATGTTGGCGGAGAGCATGGGGAACTTGGCCCACTGACGCTGCTTCTCGATCACGCTGAGGGGGTTGTCAAATTCGTGGTTGCCCACCGCCATGGCGTCGTAGCGGATGCTGTTCATCGCCATGAAATCGGGTTCGGCATCCTGCAGATCCGACTCGGGTACCCCGGTATTCACGTCACCGCCGGAGAGCACCAGCACATCGCTGCCAGCCGCCTTGGCCTCGCTACGCAGCCGCTCGACCAGCGTCTTCTGGGCCGCCATGCCATATTCGTTTTCCGCGTTGTTCCAGAAACGGCCGTGGGTATCGTTGGTGTGCAGAATGGTCAGTTTGCAGACATTTTCGGTGCAGGGTGCCACGCTGTCGTTTTTTGAGGTATTACAGCCAGTCAGTGCAGCAAACACGGCCAGGGCCACGCCGCCTTTGATAAAGTTATTATTCATTTCCATATCACCTTGATTGTTTTGTTATTTAGCGACCCTATCCAGCAGGTCGGGCGCAAATATAACAAACAACCAGTGGCCATTTTTCATCGATGACTCACAAATTCTGTTAATTGTGATCACTGGCCCAACATCCGCTTCTCGACTGATTTTTAAATGTTTTTATTGAGACGTTGCTCATTTGCGGCCATGCCGTGCCAAGCGCCACGAAACGCGGTTTTATGGCATACTCCCTCCCCCATGCCCGAGGAGTGTGTTGATGGCCAAGTACGACAAGATTTCCCCCGAGACTCAGCAGGAGGCGATGAAAATTGCCCGTGCCAACCAGAAGCCGGGGCAGACCAAAGAGCAGACCCAGCTTATCGCTCAGGGGATCCAGAAAGGGATCGACGAGTATAAAAAGCAGATGAAGGCGCGGGCT
Organism: Aeromonas sp. SE22; assembly: GCF_038739755.1. Lineage (NCBI taxonomy): Bacteria > Pseudomonadati > Pseudomonadota > Gammaproteobacteria > Aeromonadales > Aeromonadaceae > Aeromonas > Aeromonas sp. SE22. The sequence goes on along the minus strand of NZ_JBCGFD010000017.1, from coordinate 33,221 downwards.
CGCGAAGCCAGTCGCCAGAAGAAGCTGCAGACCAAAGCGAAACAGAGCCAGCAAGCGCAGCAAGACGACGAACAGGATGAAGCCCTTGAGGTCATCGAGGTCACTCGCCACCATCCGCTGCCATGGGCCCTGCTGGCCGCCAGCTGGCTCGGCTTTGTCGCCGTCTGGTTGTGGCTGCGCTAAAGGCTGGCAAACCTTTGTCCGGGATCCGCTTCACAGAGCAGGGCCATCAGGCTGGTCAGGCTAATTGAAGGCTGATTAAATCCCTCCTCTGTTTGCCCCAGCCCAAGCTGTTGCCAACCCAGACTGTCTGGTCATCTGTTTTCAGGAAATTCGTTATGAACCCCGCTCCGCTCTACCTGCTGGCCCCCTTTGTGCTCTTTCTGGTGACCATGCTGCTCTATCGCATCTCGCCGCTGCGGGCCGTTGCCGCCGGCACAGTGCGCTGGTTTATTCTGCCCGCCTTTACCCTCTTTATTCTGCTGATCATCATCAATGGCGCTGCCGACCCCGCCCTGCGCAATCCCGCCTTCCACTGGTTGATGCCGGGCCTTGGCTTTGCCCTGAGCCTGTTTCCAGGCCTGCCCAAGGCACTGGTGCCACGTCTGGCCATCAAGGAGGGAGCCTTTGCCGCCCTCGGCCTGATGCTGATGAGCCTGGCCATGGTCTACTGACCGGCTGGCCGCTGACGCTGACATGACTCAAGGGGCGCTCTATGACGAGCGCCCCTTGTGCAATCAATAACCTGCAGGCATCTTGGTGCAAGGATCGCCAGCCAGGAGGCCAGATGGAGAATCCGCCCGATTTCATGGCGCTATGGGACTATCAGGATCCCGTCGCCACTGCCCAGCGCTTCGATGCCCTGTTGCCCGCAGCGCGCGCCGACCAGAATTTGCAGCTCGAGCTGGAGCTGCTGACCCAGATTGCCCGCACCCTCGCTCTGCAACACCAGCCAGAGCCAGCCAGACAGACCCTTAATGACGTAGAGAAGCGCCTCACCGGGGTAACCCCCAGAGCCCGGGTCAGATTGCATATCGAGCGTGGCCGCCTGTTCCATGCCGCTGGCGATCAGAGTCAGGCCAAAGCGCAGTTTGAGCAGGCCTGGCAACAGGGGCTCAAGAGCAAGGAGCTCTACCTTGCCATCGATGCCGCCCAGATGGTGGCCATGACGGTGCCGCCGCCAGAGCAGAGCCGCTGGCATCAGTTGGGGATGGAGCTGGCCGAGCGCAGCACAGATGAGCGGGTGCGCAGCTGGCTACCCGCCATTTACCATAATCTGGGCTGGACCCTGTTCGAGCTGGGGCGATTTGACGAGGCAAAAGCGCTGCAACAGAAGTGTCTGAGCTGGCATGAAGCGCATCAGGAGCAGGGCAAGGCTTTTATCGCCCGCTAGAGTCTCGCCCGCCTGAGCCGGGCCATGGGTCTGCATCAACAAGCGATGGCAGAACTGAGCCAGCTTAAAGCCGATATGAGCGACGCCGGCGCTGCGGAAGATGGCGATCTGTTCGAGGAGCTGGGGGAGAATGCGCTGGTGCTGGATGATCCGGCAGCGGCCGAATACTTTGCCCGCGCCTGGTTTCTGCTCTCGCGCGATAGCTGGAGCAAGAGCCATGAGGCTGAGCGGCTGGCCCGGCTCAAACGCCTCGCCAAACTCTGAACGACTCAAAAGAGAAGGGCGGCTCTCTGGCCGCCCTTCTCTTTTGGCAAGCTGGTTCAGGCCAGATTGGCCTCTTCCCACCCCTGCTTCTTGCGATAGATGGTAGAGGGGCTGATCTCCAGCAGCGCCGCCGCCTTGGGAATATTGCCGTCACAGCTGGCGATGGCCTGCTCTATCACCTCTTTTTCCACCAGCCAGAGCGGCCGGATCGGCCCGCCAACTACGGGAGTGGCGGCTGTTGCCGCGGGTTGCTGGGCAGCAGTCGTTGCAACAGCCAGAGCCCGCACACCATTGAGGGGCGGCGGCAGGATATCCGGGCTGACCAGCTCCTTGTCATTGAGCACGACGATATTGCGCACCACGTTCTGCAGCTCGCGCACGTTGCCGGGCCAGGGGTAGTCGAGCAGCACCCGCGCCGCGGCGGCATCGAAGTCGCGAAAGCGCTTGTTCTCCTCCTTCGCATAGTTCTGCAGCAGGCTGCGGGCCAGCAGCAGAATATCTTCGCCCCGCTCCCTGAGCGGCGGCAGATAGAGGGGGATGACGTGGAGCCGGTAGTAGAGATCCTCGCGAAAACGGCCCGCTTTTACTTCCAGCAGGGGATCCCGGTTGGTTGCACAGATAAAGCGCACATCCACGGTCTCCAGTTTGCCGCTGCCGACCCGCTGCAGAGTGCCGGTCTGGATAAAGCGCAGCAGCTTGCTCTGCAGGTCGAGATCCATCTCGCAGATCTCGTCGAGAAACAGGGTGCCGCCATCCGCCAGACTGGCTGCCCCTTTGCGATCGCCCTGAGCACCGGTGAAGGAGCCCTTCACATGGCCGAAGATCTCGCTCTCCATCAGATCGTGGGGAATGGCGGCGCAGTTGAGGGCGATAAAGGGCTGCTCGCGGCGCGGGCTGCACTGGTGGATCGCCTCGGCGCACACCTCCTTGCCGGTACCGCTCTCGCCGGTGATAAAGACGGTCGCCTTGCTCGGCGCCGCGCTCTCGATGATGCGGTAAACCGCCTGCATCGCCATGGAGGCACCGATAAAACCGAAGAAGGATTGCCGCTCGAAGTTCTCGCGATAGTGGGCAACCAGCGAGCTCAACTGCTGATGTTTCAAGGCATTGCGGGCTGTGGCGCAGAGCCGCTTGCTGTCAAACGGCTTGGTCAGAAAGTCGAAGGCTCCGAGACGCATCGCCTCCACCGCCACATCTACCGAGCCGTGGGCGGTGATCACCACCACGGCGCAGGGGAGCTGCTGTTCGGTGATCTGTTGCAGGATCTCCATGCCCGACATGTCGGGCAACTCAAGGTCGAGCAGCACCACCGGAGGGGGGCTCGTCAGCAACACCTCCAGCGCCTGCTGTCCGCAATCGGCCAGCACCACCTCATAGCCATCCTGGCGCAGGTACTGCTCATAAACTACAGCCAGACTCCGGGTATCTTCCACCAACAGGACACGGGGTGCGTTCTCAGCCACAGGATTGATCCTTGTTAATTGATTTTGTTCTTTATTTTTAGCGCTACCGCTGATATCCCATGCGCAATGCTCTCAGTTTATCCCGCGAAACGAGAGGATGCACAAGTAAAAACGGCTCCTTAAGGAGCCGTTTTCATCGATACAAAGGAATTACTTCTTGGCGTCTTCTGCAGCCGGCTTCTCGATAGCCAGCAGTTCGACGTCAAACACCAGCACGGCATTAGCCGGGATGGAGCCAGCACCGTGCTCGCCGTAGGCCAGCTTGGACGGCAGGAAGAACTTGAACTTGGAGCCAACCGGCATCAGCTGTACGCCTTCGGTCCAGCCCGGGATTACCTGGTTGAGCGGGAAGGTTGCCGGCTCGCCACGGTCAACGGAGCTGTCGAACTTGGTGCCATCGGTCAGAGTACCGGTGTAGTGAACCTTGACGATGTCGGTCGCTTTCGGCTTGGCGCCAGTGCCCATCTTCTCGACCTGATACTGCAGGCCGGATTCGGTGCTCTTCACACCCTCTTTCTTGGCGTTGGCGGCCAGGAACTCTTCACCTTTCTTCAGATTCTCAACGGCATCTTTCTCGGCTTTGGCCTTGGTCAGCTCGTTGATCTTGGCGTCGTACTGCTGCAGTACTTTCTGGATCTCTTCGTCGGTCATCTTGGCTTCTTTGCCCAGACCATCGGTGACCCCTTTCAGGATGACGGCGTTGTCCAGCTTGATACCCAGCTCCTGCTGGCGCTCCAGGGTGTTGGCAATATAGCGACCCATGGAGAGGCCGATGGCGTAACCGGATTGCTCTTCAAAGCTCTGCGCCTTGGTAGACGCTGCCGGTTTGCTGGCCTCTGCCTTCACCTCGGCGCTATTGGCAGCCGGCTTCTCGTCTTTTTGGCAGGCAGTCAGACCTACGGCAACCGCCGCAGCCAACAGGGACACCTTCAGAAATTTGTTCATCAGTTTCTCCAAACTCCAAATACCGCTCTCGGTTCCATCGTGAAATGAGAGGTTTATCGTGATAAGCGCCTTATACTAACGCCGTGATTGCAGGTAACAAAAGCGTGAGACATCAAAAATGATAAAAAGTGCCATTTATCTGCTAGGCCTCTGCCTCATGCTCACCGGCTGCGAGCAGAGTGCCCGACCAGACCGGCAACTTTCCCTCGCCAGCTCGGGTCTGCTGGCCGCCGATCTGGCCAATGACGGCAAGCAGGCCATCGTCTCCAGCCTCGGCCAGGGGGTCGTGGTCTGGGATCTGGAGCAGAACCGCCAGCGCTGGCGTTGGAAACAATCCGACTCCCCCGATGATCTGGTCTCCATCGTCCGTTTTGCGCAAGGGGATAGTCACGCCGTGACCGCCACAGCCACCACCTTTGCCATCTGGCAGCTCCAGAACGGCCAATCGCAAGGCTACTACTCGCTTCCTGAATCCAGGCTGAGGGACATTGCCCTCTCGGCGGATGGACGCAATGTGCTGATCGGACGTGAAGATGGCAAAGCGGAGTGGGTCGACACCCAAACCGGACGGCGCCTGCAGTTTCTCGGTCACACCGAGCAAATCAATACGGTGGATCTCTCCGCCAACGGCCGTTATGCCCTGACCGGCGGCAACGACTACAGCGCCTATCTCTGGGATACCCGCAGCGGTCAGGTGGTCTGGCGCTTCAACCATGGCGGCCGGGTGGTCATGGCACGGCTGGAGCCGAACGGTCGCTACGCCTTCACCGCGGACAGCAGCCGGGGCAGCATCTGGGATCTGAAAACCGGTAAAGAGGTGAGCCAGCTGCAATTCGGACACAGGTTCGAGGTCTACACCAGCGCCCGCTTCGCCAATGACGGCAAATGGCTCATCACCGGCGCCCCCTCCCGTCAGCTCTCGCTGTGGCAGGTGAACGATGGTGCCCTGTTGCAAAGCTGGCTGGTTTCGCCCCATCCCAAGGTAAAACCGCCCAGTGCAGTGGTCTACGGCGTGGCTTTGCGCGACAATAGTCACCTTGTCAGCGCCAGCTCCAGTGGCCTGGCCGAAATCTGGACCATCAAGTAAGGACCCGCAGGCCCATGAGTCAGCATTTAAACGAACGCATCGAAACCCTGGAAACCCGTCTCGCCTATGCGGAGTACACCATAGAGCTGCTCAACGACGAGGTCACTACCCAGGGGCGCGAGCTCGACCGGCTCAAGCACCAGATCCAGCTGCTGATCGACAAGCTCAAGAGCGTGCAACCGAGCCAGATCGCCAGCATGGCCGAAGAGACTCCGCCCCCTCACTACTGATGAGAGCTCTCTGTCCGGCAAATGTTGCCCAATAAAAAACCCGCGATAAATCGCGGGTTTTTTATCATCGGCGTGGCCGTGATCAGTGGTGATGGCCCTTGCCACCACAACCGCCACCACCGCAGCAGCCGCCATGACCATGGTCGTCGCCGTGGTCATGCTCGTGGCTGTGACCGGCACCGCCACAGCAACCGCCGTGAGCGTGCTCTTCGTCGTGGTCGTGACCGTGACCACCGCAGCAACCGCCATGGCCGTGATCGTGGTCATGACCATGGTCGTGACCGCAACCGCCGGCACCGTGAACGTGGCCGTGAGCCAGCTCTTCGGCAGTGGCAGCGCGCACGTCCTTGATCTCGACCTTGAAGCCCAGAGTCACGCCAGCCAGCGGATGGTTGCCATCTACCTTGACGAACTCTTCGGACACTTCAACCACGGTCACCGGACGATGACCGTCGTCGGTTTCAGCCACGAAAGTATCCCCTTCGGAGACTTCCATGCCGTCGAACAGCTCGCCCGGCACTTCCTGCACCAGAGACTCGTCGTATTCGCCGTAGGCCTGGCTCGGGGTCAGGGTCACTTCGAAGGCTTCACCTACCGCACGACCTTCCAGCTCGGCTTCGAGGCCGGAAACCAGATAACGGGTGCCGTGCAGATAGACCAGCGGCTCTTTGCCGACAGTGCTGTCGATGACTTCACCGTGCTCGTCGGTGACTGTGTATTCCAGCGTAACCACGCTCAGAGGAGCTACTTTCATGTCAGGATCCTGCGGATAGAAAAAAACGGGCCCAGAATAACCTAAAAAGCGGGCCGCGCATATGCCATGCCCCGTCAGCGGGCGATGAAAAAATCGGCGATGCCACCAGTTTGGGCAACAACGCCCTGCACTCTTCAGGGCTATCAGGGACGAAATACGCCGATCACCTCTTCGGCTTCACGGGTTACCCGCTCCACCTCTTCCGGCGTCTGCACCTGGGTATCACCGCACGCGACGCAGGTCACCTTCTCGACTCCATGCTCCATATACAGCATCATGTTGTCCAACTTGCCGCACGCCGGGCAAACCGCACCGGCAATGAAGCGTTTTTTACGTCTGGTTTCCATATTTGTTACCTCCAGGCAGCATCATATCAGGGTTTTTACATGCATCACGCCATCGAGTATCACCATTTTTCCTGTCACGGCCTGCAGGCTGGCAACCGCAAACGCACGCCGGTTGGACAACTGCTGCGGATCACCCGGGGCGCGGCGCTGCTGAGACTTGGTCAGCATGAACTCCTGCTGCCGGCTGGCAGTTGCTTCTGGCTCTGTGCCGATGCACTGGCCGCCTTCAGCCCGCTCAGCGGTTGTGATTACGATCAGCTGAACGTCTCTTTGCGCGTGACCCAGCCGCAGCAGGCAGGCTGGCTGCAAGCCACGCACCTGCTCAATGCTCTGCTCGACTCCCTTGCCCTGTGGCAACGACCGCAAGCGTGGCAAGGGGCCTATGGCCACCGCCTGCAGGTGATCCTCGATGAGTTGCAGCAGTGCTCCATCCAGCCACAAGATAATGAAGCGCTGCAGCAATGCTGGCAGGCTTTGGCCCGCGGCGACGCACAAGCCCTGGCAGAGTGGCAGCAACGTGGCGATGTACCGCTGGCAGGGGAAGAGTTGCAACAACAGTGGCAACTGCTGCAGGCACTCAGACTGCTCAAGGGGGGCAGCAAAGCCGCTCAGGTCGCCAACAAACTGGGTTATGGCGATGAGGCCACTCTGCAAGCTGCCTGCCAGCGCTGGGGAGTGGTACAAGATTAGGGGGAATAGGGCCGTCCGAAGCCAATGAGCTAAAATCTTGGCTGATTGAGTCCAGCTTTTTGCCAGATGGCCGTTAACAAAGGGGCCATCGCCCCCGCAATCCTTTATGCTAGAGGCCAGAAATGACAGCCACCGTTTCGACCAACAGGACACCTGCCATGACGAGCAAAGCCAATCAATCACAGGGCATGTTGCTGTTTCATCTCTCTGCCAAGCAATCTTTTGCCATCGGCACTCTCAAGGTGAAGGAGATAGTGCCCTATACCCAGCTGACGGCCATGCCCCACTCTCACCCCACCGTGCTGGGGGCTGCCAACATGCGTGGTTCCACCATTCCGGTGATCGACATGGCGATGGCGGTGGGCTATCGCCCCATCAGCAAGGAGGAGATGCCGCACTGCTTTATCATCATCACCGATTGCCGCCGCACTCTGGTCGGTTTTCTGGTGCGCGGTATCGACAAGATCACCGAGTGCAACTGGCGCGATATCGAGCCGCCTCCCGCGTCGCTGGGTCACAACGTCTTTGTGACCGGGGTAACCCGGGTCAACGATCAGCTGATCCAGCTGCTGGACGTCGAACTCATCCTGTCGCGGGTCTACCCCGATGACCCGAGCCACCTCTATCCGGTGCTGACCGATGTGCAGCGCGAACGGATCAAACCGATGCGGATCCTGCTGGTAGATGACTCCTCCGTCGCCCGTCGTCAGCTGATGGCGGCGCTCGACTACATCAATATCCCCTATGAGGTGAGCACCAACGGCAAGGACGCGCTGGCCCTGATGCAGGAGCGGGCAAGCCAGAAAACACCGATCGACATTCTGGTGAGCGATATCGAGATGCCGGGACTCGATGGCTACGAGCTCGCCTTCGAGGTGCAAAGCGACAGCAAGCTGGCTGGCGCCTACATCATTCTGCACACCTCCCTCTCGAGCGAAATCAGCGTCGAACGTGCCCATCAAGTGGGCGCCCACGAGGCGCTGACCAAGTTTGAGGCCAACGAGCTGATCCAGGCCATGCTGCGCGGTGCCGAGCACCACGACAAACTGCTGGTCTGATCCCCATCCGGCGGGCAGCCCTGCTCGCCGGTTTGTCATCTCATTATCGCCGTAGCGGATCATCGCCATGCTCACAGAAAGCCACTTCCACGCCCCCTGGTGGGCTCGCAATCCCCATCTGCAAACCATTCTGCCCAAATGGCTGCGCCGGACTCCGGCACGATTTGTGGCCGAGCGCTTCGAACTGACTGACGGGGATTTTGTCGATCTCGCATGGAGCGGCGAGATCACGGCTGATACGCAGCCGCTGGTGGTGGTATTTCATGGCCTGGAGGGAAGCATCCACTCCCACTACGCCAAGGGGCTGTTTGGCCATCTGCAACAACAGGGGATGGCGGCTGTGCTGATGCACTTTCGTGGCTGCAGTGGCGAACCAAACCGCCATCTGCAGGCTTATCACTCCGGCGCCATCGACGATGCCCAAGAGGTCATTGCCGAGCTGAGCCGGCGTTTTCCGGACAAGCCATTGATCGCCATCGGCTTTTCTCTGGGGGGCAATATGCTGGTCAATCTGCTGGCGCGCGCCTGCCCTACGGCGCTGAAGGCGGCGGTGGTGGTCTCGGCCCCGCTGCAACTGGCCAGCTGTGCCGAGCGGGTCAATCAGGGATTTTCCAAGGTCTATCAGAACTACCTGCTGCGCACCATGCGCCGCAACCTGTTGAACAAGATCAGCCAGCAGCAAAAAGCGGGCGAGCGCTGGCAACCGAAACAAGTGCAAGAAATAGCCACTCTGCGTGACTTTGACGAGCTGGTAACCGCGCCGCTGCACGGTTTTCACAGCGCCAGCCACTACTACCAGAGCTGCTCGGGGCTACCACTGCTGGGCCAGATCCCCATCCCCACCCTGATCCTGCACTCAGCCGACGATCCCTTTATGTCCGATGCCGTCATTCCGCGCCCCGAGCAGCTATCGCCCCATGTACACTATGAATTGAGCCGCCGTGGCGGTCATGTCGGCTTCCTGCACGGCACTCCGTGGCGTCCCCGCTTCTGGCTGGACGAGCGGATCAGCCGCTGGATCGCCGAACAGAGTCAGGCCGCGACACAGAACTGATTGCGCCCCGACTCCTTGGCCCGATAGAGCGCCTGATCAGCCCGCTCCAGCAGCTGGCTTGCACTTTCACCGGGCAGCAGTGTGGCAATCCCCTGACTCACAGTCACCCAGGAGGCGACATCAGAAGCCTGATGCTCCAGCTGCAGGCTGGCCATCCCGTCCTGCAGCCGCCGCGCCACCTCACGAGCCCCCTGCTGATCCGCATCCGGCAGCAACAGGACAAACTCCTCACCACCATAACGGGCAACCAAATCTGACGGGGTACGAACCGAATTGGTGAGCACAGTTGCTACTTCCTTGAGACATATATCCCCGGCCTGATGACCATAGCGGTCGTTGAAACGCTTGAAATAGTCCACGTCGATAAGAATGAGCGAGAGAGGCATGCCGCTCTCTCCGCTATGAGTGAGCCCCCGCTCCAGCTCGACATTGAAGTGACGTCGGTTGGCAACGCCGGTCAGCGGATCCTGCTTGGCCAGCCGGTCAAGACGGCGCAGCAGAACCAGATTCTCGTGTTCACGCACGATCGCCAGCTCGAACCAGCGGTTGAGCATTCGTCGCCCCACCTCCAGTGCAATAATGCCGAACAGCACGCCAAGCAGATAGATCTGGGGAAAATCGACCTTTAAAAAAAGCCCGATTCCCACGCCAGCAGTCAGCGGCCCCAAGAGATAGCCGTAAAACACCTTGCGATCGGGATAAAACGCGATGAGTGCCGCCAGCAGGTTGAGCCGCATGATCCCATGGGCATAACTGAGGCCGCCACGCAGCTCAACCTGGCCAAGGGTGTAGATATGCAGGGTCCAGATCCCCCCCCAGACCACCATCACCAGCGCCGCGATCCGTAACCAGGTACAATCCTGCAGATGGTCACAAAACAGGCTGATAACAGGCAGCAACAACAATGCCACCATCACCAGGGCCAACTCACTCTGAAAACTCCATGGCAGCATGTGATCACTGGCAAGGCCTGCCTGACTGTAAACCTCATAGCGAATCGCCAGAAACAGCACCACCAGCCAGTTCAGCAGCCAGAACCACACCATGCCGCGACCAATGGCCTGCCGGCGCGCCTGATCCAGATGATCCGCCAGGGTTAACGGCGCACTGCGCTGCTCTTCAGACAACATCTCGGACTCCGGCGAAAAAAGTAGAAATTGGTTGCACTCGCGCAATTCAACACAACAATAGCTCGATGGTTATATCTTTTTACATCGAGATCCCTTCATGATAATTCCTTGGCAAGAGTTGGATGCCGACACCCTGACCAACCTGATCGAACATTTCGTACTGCAGGAAGGAACCGAGTATGGCGAACAGGATGTATCACTGGGTACCAAGGTTGAGGAAGTGCGCAGCCAATTACAGCAAGGCAAGGCGGTGATCGTCTACAGCGAGCTGCACGAGTCGGTCAATATTGTGCCCAAAGATCGCTTTGACGAGTCGGCTTGACCGAACCCGAAGCCTGCCTTTATAACGGAATTTCCAAGGAAGAGAGAATTCTATGTCGGCCAAGCACCCCATTATTGCCGTCACCGGTTCATCCGGTGCCGGCACCTCCACCTCCACCATCGCCTTTCGCTCCATGTTTCATCAGCTTGGTTACCAGGCGGCAGTGGTCGAGGGCGACAGTTTTCACCGCTACACCCGCCCCGAGATGGACGTAGCGATCCGCAAGGCCCGTGAACAGGGGCGCCACATCAGCTATTTCGGCCCCGAGGCCAATGATTTCGGGCTACTGGAGAGTTTCTTTCAGGGCTATGGCCAGGATGGCACCGGCCAGTACCGTCGCTATCTGCACAGCTTTGATGAAGCGGTGCCCTTCAACCAGATGCCCGGCACCTTCACCCCCTGGCAGCATCTGCCGAACGATACCGATCTGCTCTTCTATGAGGGGTTGCACGGCGGTGTGGTCACCGAAGATCACAATGTGGCTCGCCACGTGGACTTTCTCATCGGCGTGGTGCCCATCGTCAACCTGGAGTGGATCCAGAAGCTCATTCGTGACACCTCGGAGCGAGGTCACTCCCGTGAGGCGGTAACCGACTCCATTGTTCGTTCGATGGATGACTACATCAACTTCATCACCCCGCAGTTTTCCCGCACCCACATCAACTTCCAGCGGGTTCCGACGGTGGATACCTCCAACCCTTTCAGCGCCAAGGTGATCCCGAGCCTGGACGAGAGTATGCTGGTGATCCGGTTTCGCGGCATCAAACAGGTAGATTTCCCCTACCTGCTTTCGATGATCGACGGCTCGTTCATGTCGCGGATGAACACCATCGTGGTTCCGGGTGGCAAAATGGGCTTTGCGATGGAGCTGATCCTCAAGCCGCTGATCCAGCAACTGCTCGAAACGGGCAAAATCACCTGATACAAAGGAGCTTATGATGCGCTTTGCCTCTCTCTCTGTGGTGCTGTTCGCCCTGCTGGGTGGCTGCAGCAGCGGGCCGTCAGCACCAACGTTTGAACCCGGTACCATGGTGGCTCGCTCGCTCGGTGACTGGACCTTCGGCGCCACTCCGCGCTACGCCTTGGCGGAACAGTATCAGTTTGCCGGCGATCAGGCCGAAGGGTGGCTCGAACCCATCCAGAATGCGGTCAGTAAAGAACTCAATGGCAAGGGGTGGCAGAGCGTTCCTCTTGATGAAGCGGATCTCTGGGTCGCTATCGGTGTGGCGGGTGACAAGGATATCAGCGATGGCCAGATTTTTGCCCGCCTTGGCATGACACCCGGGGTGCAGGCCGCACCGGATCAGCGCAAGGGCACCCTAGCCATTGTGTTGCTCGACCGGAAAACCCAGAAAGCCGTATGGAGCAGCGTCATCTCGCTGGCCAGCGATGCAGCCATTGCCGATAACCAGCGCCAGGCTCTCAGCCAGCAGCTCGCGGCCAAACTGCTGGCGCCAGTCCCCACCCACTGACGTCCTCATCAGTTTCTTGCTGATGATTTGAACAAAAAGAGCGGCTTGTCAGATGACAAGCCGCTCTTTTTGTTGGCACGCGCCGGGATTACTTCAGCTTGCAGGTGAGCAGGGTCACCCCTTTCTGAGTCAACAGTGCCTGTTTGTCCTGATTCCAGAAGGTGGTCACGCCGTCGGAATATTTGGCACCGTTATCCGATTCGACACGGCCCAGCTTGTGATAGACCCCGGCATAGGGGAACTGCACCATGTCAGCCTGAGCATCATAAGTAATAGCCAACAGCTCTTCCCCGCACTGGTACTGACTGTACTGATACTTGGTGGGTTGCGGGCTGGTGCATGCAGCCAGACCCAACAGGGGAAGCAGAGCGATCATTTTTTTCATTGCACTTTCCTTATGTCATGGCGTTATCGATGGAACAACGCTTCGGTTATCAAACCTCAAGAATTTGATAACTATGGGTAATTTGTACCGCTTTTTCCAACATCAGGGAAACAGAACAATATTTCTCCATCGACAACTCGACCGCTCTGGCAACCTGCTTTTCTGCCAGCCCCTTGCCGGTCACCACAAAATGGAGATTTATCTTTTCAAAGACCCGGGGCACGCTGTCAACCCGCTCACCATCGAGTTCAACATGGCAAGCCGTCACGACCTGACGCGCCTTCTCCAGAATGGATACCACGTCGATGGAGCTGCAACCGCCCACGGCCAGCAACACCATCTCCAGCGGGCTGGCCCCCTCGCCCGGGTTGGCACCATCCAGGATCACCTTGTGTCCGGATTCGCTCTCCCCGACAAACTTCATCCCTTCAACCCAGCTGACCTTGGCTTTCATCTCGCATCCTCTTTGGTTAAGCCTGTGCTCATGATGTACCTAGCATACCCCAGCCATCACGGCTTCGGCATCTCTTCACCCGACCGGGTAACCACGGAGGCAAGATGATTGGGAGGTTAATAGATCAAAATCAACATCTCCCCTCCCTATCTTCCCTAGAATGGCTGAAGCGGCGCAGCAGGCATTACTCAAAGGGCTCTATTCAAAAGGGCGCAAAGCCTTGTCAGCACAGACAAAGGCTCTTATCCTACTGCGACTAATACAAGGAATGGCAAGAATTGGCTGCTTGCCTGGACGCTCGAGTCCATAAAAAGACACTACAGAGGAATTCTCATGGTTATTGGCAAACCGCAAAGCGATCCCACCCTGGAATGGTTCTTGTCGCACTGCCACATTCATAAGTACCCCGCCAAGAGCACCCTGATCCACGCGGGTGAAAAAGCGGAAACCCTCTACTACATCGTCAAGGGCACGGTTGCCGTGCTGATCAAGGACGACGAGGGCAAAGAGATGATCCTCTCCTATCTCAACCAGGGGGATTTCCTCGGCGAGATGGGTATGTTCGAAGAGAACGAAAATCCCGAGCGCTCTGCCTGGGTACGCGCCAAGGGCTCCTGCGAAGTTGCCGAGATCTCCTACAAGAAGTTCCGTCAGCTGATCCAGGTCAACCCGGATATCCTGATGCGCCTCTCCGGCCAGATGGCCAAGCGCCTGCAGCACACCAGCCAGAAAGTGGGTAACCTCGCCTTCCTGGATGTAACCGGCCGGATTGCCCAGACCCTGCTGAACCTGGCCAAACAGCCAGATGCCATGACCCACCCGGATGGCATGCAGATCAAGATCACCCGTCAGGAAATCGGCCAGATCGTCGGCTGCTCCCGTGAAACCGTTGGCCGCATCCTCAAGATGCTGGAAGAGCAGGAGCTCATCTCTGCCCACGGTAAAACCATTGTGGTATTCGGTACCCGCTGATCCACTGGTCCCGGACCACTGGCTCCAAAAGGCTGCTACGGCAGCCTTTTTTGATCACCTCCCCTATAATCCCGAACGCCCGTACCAGCTTTCGCCAAGAGAATCGCTATGCACCTTCAATGTCCCCGTTGCCGCAGCCAGCTTCATCTGCATGAAGCTTCCAAGGGTCGCTACTGCGACAACAAGCACCACTTTGATCCCGCCCCGGAAGGCTATCTGGATCTCATCCCCGGCAAGAAAAACCCCAAGGACAGCGACAGCCGGGCGTTGATGCGCGCCAAGCGTCACTTTCTCGAACAGGGCCACCAGCTGCCGCTGGTCGAAACAATGGCCAGCCTGCTCGCCCCTCTCGAGCCGCGCGAACTGATCCATCTGGGCTGTGGCGAGGGCTACTACTGCCGCGCGCTGGCCGAACGCCTGCCGGGCTGGCAGTTTGCCGGCGTCGATATCGCCAAGAATGCCATCTTTGCCGCCACCAAGGCGCAGCCTGACGGCAGTTTCGTCATTGCCGATCCAGCCAAAGCCCCACTTATGCCAAACTCCGCTGACTTGCTGCTGGTCAACGACCTCAAGATCAAAACAGAGCAGCTGGTCAACTGGCTGGCACCGGGCGGCTATCTGCTCTATCTGCAGCCGGGCCCCCGCCATCAGTGGCAACTCAGAGTCAGCCTCAACCCGATCAGCATGGAACACCCGCTCAGCTGGCCGGCCCTCGCAGGCCTGACCAAGATTGCGCAGCAACGCGCTCAATTCTCCCAGACTCTCGATCAGGGACTGCGCAGCTTTATTCTGGAAACCAGCCGCCTCGGCTGGCGGGCCACGGGTGAGCAGCGCCACGCGTTCACCCATCAGGGCCCAGACGAACTGGAACAGGATCTGCTGCTGACTCTGTGGCAAAAGCCGCTCTGATCACAGTGCGAGAGCAGGCCCCCTGCTCTCGCCGACCCCCTTTGAACATCAAAACGTGATTTGGTTCACACGCTCAATCATTGCTCTCCCCTTTGCCCTCCCCCCGGCCAAAGTCAGATTAAAAAACTAACAATCTGAATTAACTAGACTTTTAAACTGTACAAACCTGACACACTCAACATATTCATCTCCTTATGGCGCCAATTAAACACGGATAGATTCAGCGCCAGTCAAGGTTAGGGCGCCTACCGTGTGGCTATCGGACCATTTCCGATTTAACAGAACCGAATACAGGTTCGGAAGTGTTTACATCAGAGGAATAAGCATATGAAGAAGTCTGCACTGACTATGGCCATCTCCAGCCTGCTGCTGGCGAGCGGTGCCCATGCTGCTACTGTGTACAACCAGAACGACACCAAGTTGGACATCGGCGGCCGCGCTCAAGGTGCTTACTATGGCACTGACAACAACAGCGCCGAAGGTGACCAGAGCTATTTCCGTCTGCACGTTGCGGGCGAAACCAAAATTGCTCCGGAAATGAAAGCGTTCGGTTTTGCCGAATACAACCTGCCGACTTCCGGTTCTGACAACGATGAACTGCGTTATGCCTACGCCGGTATCCAGCACGACCGCTTCGGTGCCTTCAGCTACGGTCGTCAGGATGGTCTGTTCACCAAAGCCGTTAACAACTACACCGACGTACTGCCCGAGTGGGGCGGTGACGGCCTGGGTAAAAATACCGAAGTATTCGGTACCGGCCGTACCAATGGCCTGGCCCAGTACATCTACACCTATCAGGGTCTGACCCTGGGTGCCCAGTTCACCGGTAACAATGATCCGCAGAACTCCGGCCGCAGCGAAATCAACCAATCCTTCAACGGTAACAACCCGTATGTTGCTGGCACCACCTGGAACAGCACCGGTTCCAAAGAAGGTTTTGCTTTCTCCGCCAACTATGACTTCAACATGGGTCTGAGCCTGGGTGCCGTATACAACCAGGCAGGCAAGACCGACGAGCAGGCTAAATACGCTGCCTTCGGTGGCGAGAAAGATGCCAAGCTGATGGGCTTTGGTGCCAAGTACGCTGCTGATAACCTCTACCTGGCCGCTACCTACTCCCACGGTGAAGATCACCTGTTCGTCAAGAACGGCTACGCCGAGAAGATGGATGGCTACGAAGCCGTTGCCCAGTACACCATCGGCAAGTTCAAGCCTTCTCTGGCCTACCTGCGCACTGACGTGAAAGATGGCGCTCACGGTATCGATGATACCTACACCGAGTACGTATCTATCGGTGCCTGGTACAACTTTACCGACAACTTCAACGCTTACATCGACTACAAACTGAACCTGCTGGATTCCGTGGATGGCAAGTCCGTCAACTCCCTGGGTCAGAACACCGATGACGTTGTTGCTGTAGCCCTGCAGTACAACTTCTAAGTTTTTAGAGGTCAGTTATACCTGTGAAATCAATGTCTACTGTTTGAATTTCTTCCGGCCGCTTGCGGCCGGTTTTTTTATTGCGCCTTTTCAGCACCTTGCATATAACTATCGAGCGGAGAGTCGCCAAGTGCCGCTATCTGCATACAAAAATGGTGCACAGAAGGACATTCACGGATGAAACGACTGTTCTGGAACAAGATCTGGTGGCAGATGTGGTTGATACTGTCGCTGCTGTTGGGAAGTCTTGGTTTTACCGCCCCCGCGCAGGCAAGCTGGGACAAGAGCCTCTACCGTCAGCTCGGCCTCGCCGGCAAACTCGATCAGCAAACCTTTCGCAAAGCGCTCAATAGCTACCAGAGCGTGCGCCATAAAAACAAATCCATTCTGACCATCATCGATTACAGCAAACCATCTACTCTGCGCCGGCTGCTGGTCATCGATATGAAACGCTACAAACTGCTCTACTACACCTGGGTCAGCCACGGTCGCAACTCTGGCGAACTGGCCGCCCATCAATTCTCCAACCAGCCCAACTCGATGAAAAGTTCGCTCGGTGTCTATCGCACCGCCGAAACCTATCTTGGCAAGCATGGCTACTCACTGCGGCTGGATGGTCTGACTCCGGGTCTGAACAGCAATGCCCGCAAGCGGGCCATCGTGGTGCACGGAGCAGACTATGCCAGCCCGCGCCATCTGCTCAAATATGACAAGCTGGGCAGAAGCTGGGGTTGCCCTGCCCTTCCCCAGGAGCAGGCCAGAGCCATCATAGATACCATCAAGGGAGGGAGCGTGATCTACGCTCACGGATAAAGAAGAGGGCCAGCAACCGCTGGCCCTTTTCTTGAACACTTGTTTTTAAATAACCGTACAGCTCGTTTTATTGGCGAACGACCAGCACCGGACAAGGGGCATGGCGTACCACAGATTCGGCAACGCTGCCCACCAGCAGGTGGCTGATGCCGGAGCGCCCATGGCTCCCCATCACGATGAGATCCGCCTCATCATCATTGGCCTGAATGACAATCTCATCGGCCGCGCGGCCAAAACGGATGTCAAACGTGGCGGGAATCGGCAAGGTAGCCACCAGCTCCTTGAGCTGGGTTCTGGCCTGACGCTCCATCTCGTGAGTAATCTCGACAGCAGTCATGTGCAGGATCTTGTAGCTGTCAAAACCATGCAGTTGATCGACGACGTGAACCAGCTTTAACCGGGCGTCATGGCTTTGCGCCATGAATACGGCATAGTCGAGAACCGCTTTGGACATTTGAGAAAAGTCGACGGGACAAAGCAGTGTCTTGATCGATGGCATAAGCAGTCTCCTCTACTGATTGGGGTGCTATTGAATCTCAACGAGATCATATCAACCCGACTGCAAATAACTCTCGACCCTGTCGCAAAACGAGCATTCAAAGGGATGGTTACCGCGCCTCCCGGAGAGAGCATGGTGTAAAATAAGGTATTAACTTCCCCTCTTTAGCTGCCCTCGAGAGGCCGATTGTGACCACACTGCGTATCGGTTGTCTGTTGGTCTGTTATCTCTGCGCATCTCTCTTCTGCCGCGCAGAATCACTCCACGTCTATTGCGACAACTGGCCCGGTTTCTGTCAAACCGATGGACAAGGGTTCTACCTCGATTTGGTCAACAGCATCTATCAACCCCATGGTTACACCATCGTCCCCCATATTGTTCCCTACAAGCGGGCCCTCGCCATGGTGACCCGCAACAAGGGGGACATGGCACTGGGGGTCTATCAACATGAACTGGGCGATGTGCGTATGCCGGAATACCCAGATTCAGCGGACGATCTCTCTGTCATCATGCTCAAGCAGTGGCAGCCGAAATGGCAGGGGGAGCAAAGTCTGGCTGGCCAGCAGGTGTTATGGCAGCGGGGCTGGGCACTGGACAAATACATATCAGTACCCATGAACTGGCATGAAGTGGACAGCTACGAGATGGCCCTCCAACTGCTCGAGAAGGAGCGCTATCGCTATTACATGACCGTCGGTGTGTTGCATGTCGCCAATCCGCCCCCCACCAGCATGAGCCGCATCTTTTTACGCTGGATCCCCACCTATCCTGTTTTTAGCGACAACGAGCGAGGGGAAACACTGCAGCAGCTTTGGGATAGGGAGATGGTCAATCTGATCCGCAGCGGCGAGCTGGCCAATATCTATCGGCGCCATCAGCTTTACGACTATTACCAGGGCTTTATCAAGGAGATGGAGCAGAAGGCAAAAGTAGCCCCCATCCGTTAAATCTTCCTACTCTTTCTGCCTGTTATGGCAATACTCCTTGGCCAAGCGGTCATAGAGGATCACGTTGACCGAGGCAGCCAGATTCATGCAGCCTTGTGTCGGCACATAAACCACATCTTTCACCGCACCATAGAGGGCGGGATCGAGCGTGCCATCCTCCGGCCCGAAGATATAAAAAGCGCGCTCCGGATGGACATAGTCGGGAAGCGGCGTAGCGCCGTCAATCAGATCGACCACCACGGGAACACACCCTTCCGGCATGAATTGCAGCAGGTCATCAACCCCGAGCAACGGGATCTTCTCCACCATCTGCTTGGTATCGGTGGCAAAGCGGCGCGCCAGCTCGAAGCGGTTGCCGGTATAGTAGACCTCATCCACCCCGTAGCAACCCGCAGCCCGCATCACGGCACCGACATTTTCCGGGGATTTGGGATTGACCAGCCCCACGCAGCAGAATGCTCTCTTTTCCATCATCTCTCCTCATCTTGCGGCGACCATTATATGCCGCTGCGGGGTCATCGACCCGTTAAAAGTACCTCGCCAGGCTCAACGACTCGTCGCCCCATCACGGATGTCGATTTTTTGTGCGCAAGCCGACAAATTTTGTACAAGTCGATAGCCAGCAAACGTCTCCTAGCAATAATAGACAAACGTTTGTAAATGGATGTTTGTCTATGACTGAGCGTGAACAAGAGATCCTCGCCCTGCTGCGTCAGGATCCCATGATTGCCCAGCAGGAGCTGGCCGATCGCCTCGGCATCAGCCGCTCTGCGCTGGCCAGCCACATCTCAAGCCTGATCCGGCAGGGGTATGTGCAAGGCAGAGGTTATGTACTGCGAGAAGGCCCCTACGTGGTGGTGATCGGCGGTGCCAATATGGATATTTGCGGCACCAGCCACGACAACCTGCTACTCGGCGACTCCAATCCGGGCAAGGTGCGCACCTCGGCCGGTGGTGTTGGCCGCAATATCGCCGAGAATCTGGCACGGCTCGGCAGCGATACCCGACTGCTGACCGCTGTCGGCAACGACCAGTATGGTCACCATCTATTGGAAGTGAGCCAGCGGGCCGGCGTCGATGTGCGCCAGACTCTGGTGCTCGATGGCCACACCACCTCCTGTTATCTCAGCCTGCATGATGGCAGCGGCGAAATGAGCTGTGCCATCAATGACATGGCCATTATCGAGCAGCTCACTCCTACCCGCCTGACCCCACTCGGTGGCTTTCTCGGCGGTGCCCGGCTCTGGGTGCTCGACACCAATCTGGCCATCCATACCCTCGACTGGCTGTTCGAGCGGCAAGGTGAGCACGCCATCTTTGTCGATACCGTTTCGGTGGCCAAGGTGGAGAAGATCCGCCCCTGGCTCGGCAAGATCCACACCCTCAAACCCAATCGCAGCGAGGCTGAGCAGCTGTGCGGCATAACCATCGCCGGACCCGAAACCTGGCCCATGGTGGCCGCCTGGTTCCACCGCGCCGGGGTCAAGCGACTGTTCCTCAGTCTGGGTGAACAGGGGATCTTCTACAGCGATGGCGAGCAGCAGGGCCACCTGCCGGTGCTGGGCAGTCCGGTACTCAACGTCACCGGCGGCGGGGATGCCTTTATGGCTGGCCTCGCCCACGCCTGGCTGCAAGAGCTCGACATTGCCCAGACCACCCGCTTTGCCCTGGGCTGCGCCGCCCTCACCGTCAATTGTTCCGATACCGTTTTTTCCGGTCTGAGCAAGACCGCCGTTGACCGCATACTGGAGGAGTACTCATGCTGAACGCTTACCTCGATATCCAACCGGAAGTTGCTGCCGCGCTGACCGCCGGCAAACCGGTCGTTGCCCTCGAATCCACCATCATCTCCCACGGCATGCCCTATCCGCAGAACGTGGAGACGGCCCGTCAGGTTGAACAGGTGGTGCGCGACAACGGCGCCATTCCGGCGACCATCGCCATCCTCGACGGCCGCCTCAAGGTGGGTCTGGATGCCGGTGCGCTGGAAGCGCTCGGCCGGGCAGGCCACAGCGTGACCAAGTGCAGCCGCCGCGACATTCCGTTCGTACTGGCGCGCAAGGGGATGGGAGCCACCACGGTCGCCTCCACCATGATCATCGCTGCCATGGCAGGGATCCGGGTCTTTGCCACCGGTGGCATTGGCGGGGTACATCGTGGTGCGCAGGAGACCTTCGATATCTCGGCCGATCTACAGGAGTTGGCACAAACGCCAGTGGCCGTAGTCTGTGCGGGGGCCAAATCAATTCTCGATATCGGGCTGACTCTGGAGTATCTGGAGACGCAAGGGGTGCCGGTGATCGGCTATCAGACCGAAGAGCTGCCCGCCTTCTACACCCGCGAGAGCGGCTTCAAGGTCGATTATCGCCTCGATACCCCGGCAGCCATCGCCGAGGCGCTGCGCCTCAAGTGGGAGCTGGGACTGGCGGGCGGCGCCGTGGTGGCCAACCCCATCCCGAGCGCACACGCCATGCCAAAAGCCGATATCGACGCAGCCATTGCCCAAGCGCTGCGTGAAGCCGATGAGCAGGGGATCAAGGGCAAAGCGTCTACCCCCTTCCTGCTGGCCCGCGTCTGCGAGCTGACTGGCGGCAACTCGCTAGCGGCCAACATCCAGCTGGTACTGAACAACGCGGCGCTCGGTGCCCGCATCGCCGCCAGCCTCTAATCGCTCGCCGATCCATCTCCATGTAAAAGAGGGCCTCGCGGCCCTCTTGTTGTTTTTGCTATCAGCTGCGCTGTGTCATTGCAGCACTGTGTTATTGCAATACCAAGCGCCCATTCAGGGGCTGCACCGGCCGGTTGTTGGGGTGGTGCATCACCGCCTTGAAGGCGTCGTTCTGGGCCTGACTGACCTCGACCGGCTGCTTCATCACCAGCCAACGCCCCCCTTCCGAGCAGGGCGGCGTGGTGAGGGAACCGCTGAAGCGGTAGTAGTCGCGGCTCTCGGGCAGCAGTTGTTCCGCTGCGAGCGGCACCTTGAGTTTGTGGATCTCGCCCACCTTGGCCGGTAATTCACCCCAGGCAGCCGTCAGTGCCGGATTGGCCTTGCCAGCCTCAAACATCACCGCCACCACTGCGATCTCCCCCTTGTCACTGACATGCACCAGATGCCCTTCCAGCGGATAAGATTTGCCCTCGATGAGGTTTTCACTCGGGGCGTGGAAGTGGAACTGCTTGAGTTCAAACCTGGTGCCATCGAGTAGCAAGGTGCTGCCCGGGGCATAACCGACCTGTACGGTGTGACCGTTATTGACCACTGTATTACCACCCGCCTGATAGTGAAGTACTAGCGGGGCAAGCTTGGCATCAACCAGCCCGTTCAGGTCAACCGGCGACTGATTGCTGCCCGCGCACTGACCAAACTCGGGAGTCAGCTTGGCCCAGTGGGTAGGCCCCGCCTCACCGCTATATTCCCAATGGGGGGTGGCAGCAAACACAGCAGGGCACAGCAGGGCACAGCAACAGGGAGCAGGCCAACAGAGACTTTCTCATCATACATCCTTATCTTGATTGAAAAGCACGGCCATCCCTCTCCCGATCACGGAGCATGCAGGGATGGCAAATCTGATATGCGGGATACAGAGTGGCAGAGCGACTTTCTAATGGTAACGAGCACGGGCTGGTCAATCGGTTTGACCGCTACTCAATACAGAGTCGTTTGGCATGTATATGGTGAGGGATCGGCAGAGGCAGTGAAAGGGGGTGAATTAATCAGCCAGCTATCCACTCATCGTCAGGCAGGCGCGGGGCAAAGTTCAGGGTGTCACGCATTCATAACCATCATCGCGGGAGTCCGGGCCCCCGCGATGGTTGCCGATAACGGCAATTAACGGTCGCGATTCAACGTGATCAGACGATCAAGAATCGCTTCACCATCAGCCCGCAAGCCGTTGTGCTCATACTCGTTGGTGATCCAGGCACGGCTGCTACCCAGACCCCGCAGGGTCTCGCGACTGTAGTCAAACTCCACGTACATATCCTCGGCATAGACGGCGCAGGCCACCGGCACCTTGTTGCGGGCCAGCTGGGCCGGGTCATAGAGCGGCCCCCAATCTGCCTTGTTGGCCAACAGATGGGCAGCCTCTTTCAGGGGCAGCAACTCGCGGAACTGCTCGAACATCCAGGGGAAGATCATCTCGCCAGTAAAGGCAAAATCCTTGCCGGGTGCCCAGTTCAGTTCGGGACGTTCCTCTCTGACCCGGGCGGCGGCCCAGCGAGTAGCCTCTCCTTCGGCATAGATGGCCTCGTGCAGGATGGCGAACAGCGGATTGGTATTGAATGGCTGCATGCTCTGCACCTGATAGAGAAATGCCGGGCTCAGCTTGTCGCCGATAAAGGCCTCTTCCAGCAGATAGTAAAGCTCCTCGAAAGCCCCCGTGGCACCCAAATCCAGCCCCTGCTGCTGGAACTGCTCCACCGTCAGGCGCTGACCATTGGGCAGCCGCACATCGTGCTGGTGCAGATGGTTGGCCAGCCGGTTGGCGATTGGCTGGGCATGGGGGAAGCGGGCAAAGAAGGCGCGATTCTTGTCGGCCACCCGCTGATAGGTGGCGCGGTAGACCTCCTCTGCACTGCGACCAATCGGCGCGATGCCGCCGGTGATATAGACCTCCCGCAGGCTGTCGGGGAAGAGCGAGAGGTAGGTCAGGCAGCAGAAGCCGCCAAAGCTCTGACCCAGCAGGCTCCAGCGATGGTTGGGGCTCAGCTCCAGCCGGATAAACTCGGCGTCCCGCACTATGTTGTCGGCGCGAAAATGGCTGAGATAGTGAGCCTGCTCGGCCGGGGTCATTTTGGCCAGTGTATGACTGTGGATGGGGCTCGACATGCCGGTGCCCCGCTGATCGAGCAGTACCACCCGAAACTCCTCAAGCGCCCGCTTGATCCAACCACTGTTGGCGCTTGGGCGCGGCGCCCCGAAACCGGGGCCCCCCTGCAAAAAGAGCAGCCAGGGGAGCTTGTCATCGAGCCGATCCTTGCGGCACAAAGTGCGGGCAAAGAGAGTCAGGCTCTCGCCATCGGGATCGTCGTGATCGAGTGGAACGGTAAAAAAGTGCGGCTCGCAGTGGATGCCGTCCAGTACGTAGTGCAGTGGGCTGCTCATCTTGACTCTCTCCATGTCGAGGTCGGAATAGGCTCAGCCCCATCTTAGCCCTGCTCGCCAGCCGGGTCATGCCGCTTTTTGCGAATGTGGAGGCTGGTTCAAAGGGTGCAAAAAAGTGGATTGAATCGCGTTGTCAGGGAGGAGATTGCTTGCTGAATTATTCTCCTGGCCGGGAGATTGACGCCATGCACTCATTCAACAAAGATGGCGAACCTGCAGAGGAGTGCAGGGATTCAGGCCGTCAAAATGGATAAGGGAACGTGATGAAACCGAAGTGGATCAGGGCCGGGAAAAGAGAGAAAAAACCATGCCCCGGCAGCATGTTGCAGACCGGCATGTTGCTGTTCAGTGCCACCTGTGGCGCGACACTCTTTTTAGCCGCGTGCAACGGCAACTAAAAATGAAAAAGCCCGCTCGATTGAGCGGGCTTTTCGAATTTGGCTCCTCCTACTGGACTTGAACCAGTGACATACGGATTAACAGTCCGCCGTTCTACCGACTGAACTAAGGAGGAATTGTGGTGCCCAGAGACGGAATCGAACCGCCGACACGGGGATTTTCAATCCCCTGCTCTACCGACTGAGCTATCTGGGCAACGGCGCGCATTAAACCCTTTCCAGCGCACGGTGTCAACCACGCTGGCACGATAAAAAGTTCGTTCGCTCAACAACTGAACGTAACGGGTGGTTATTGGCCGTTTCGGGGCAAAAACCTAGCTCGCCACCCCACTCTCCTGTGCCATTCATCACCAAACAGCGGGAAATCAGCGCTTCTGCAGGTTTGCCGCATTGAGCCGGATGCGCTGTGCGAGTATGCTTTGCCGCAACGATACCGCCTGGAGGCAACATGAGTCTGAATATGCAAGAGTGGCGTGAAGAGACCACAGAGATCGTCAACGAGCTGCTGGCCGACGGCAGCAACCCTGACGCGGATTACGACATTGAACACCACTTCGCCTGCCAGGATTTCGACCGTCTGGAAAAAGCAGCGGTTGACCTGTTCAAGGCCGGTTTCGAAGTGACCGATGCCGAAGAGATGGAACTGGATGACGGCGCCACCATCTTCTGCTTCGATGCCACCATCGAGTGCAAACTGAATGTCGAAGCCATCGTGGCCGATATCGCCAAGATGCTGCCCATCCTCGAAAAATACGGGGTGGACTACGATGGCTGGGGCACCTACTTCCAGGATTGATCCTGCCCCCATCGCCAAATAACAAGGCCACCGCGAGGTGGCCTTGTTATTTCTGGCACAAAGTCAGCCCAGATAGCTGGCGGCGAACTCCTGCGGCGGCAGCGGCCGGCTGAACAGGTAGCCCTGCAGACGATCGCAACCGGCATCGGTCAGCCACTGCTGCTGCTCCGGCGTCTCCACCCCCTCGGCCGTGATGCGGATCCCCAGTTCATGGCCCAGCCCGATCACGGAACGCACGATAGCGGTCGTTGCCGTGTTGCTGGCAAGCCCCTGGGTAAAACTGCGATCCAGCTTGAGGGTCGCGACCTTGAGCCGCGGCAGATAGGCCAGCGAGCAGTAGCCGGTGCCAAAATCATCGATGGCCAGCTGGAAGCCGGCAGCGATCAGGTTGTCGAGGTTGGTCTCTATCTGGTCGGCATTCTCCATCAGGACCCCTTCGGTGATCTCCAGCTCCAGCTGACTGGCCTTGAGCCCATGGCGGACGATACAACCCTGTACCAGCTCGCACAGGGCCGGATCACGAAATTGCAGTGGCGAGAGGTTGATGGAGAGCATCATCTCCGGGCAAGCCGCCTGCCACTGCGCCAGCTGGGCACAGCCCTGCTCCAGCATCAGCTGCCCAAGCTGGCCGATCACCCCCATCTCTTCTGCCAGCGGAATGAACTCGTCGGGGGAGATCATCCCCAGCTCGGGATGAGGCCAGCGGCAGAGCAGCTCGGCGCCATGCAACCGGAGCGTTCTGCTGCAGATGATGGGTTGATAGACCGCAACCAGCTGGGCCGACTTGATGGCCAGTGGCAACTGGGCCGCAATGAGCTGACGCCGTTTGAGCTTGGCATGGAGCTCAGGATCGAACAGGGTGGTGTAGTGCTGCTGCCGTTTGCCCTGCGCCAGTGCCGCCTCCGCATGGCTGAGCAGCCGTTCGGCATCATTGGCCTTGCCCTGAGCCAGCCCGAGGAAAACCGGGATCTGGATGCGGTGCTCTTCCACCTGATAGTGCTCCATCAGCTGCTGCTGCAACTGCTGGCTCCACCCTTGCAACGGCTCGCCGAGCTCGGGCAGCAGCAGGCTGAAGTCATCAGCCGCCACCCGGCACAGCAGCGAGCGCGGCGGCGCCAACTGCTGCAGCCGCTTGGCTACCTGACTGAGCAGGCGATCGGCAATCCGGATCCCGAAGCGATCGTTGATCTCGCGAAAATGGTGCAGGTCAACCAGCACAAGTGTGGCGTTGCGGCCACCGAGATGACGGCTGGTCTGCAGAAAGCGGGAGAGCTTGAGCAAGCCGGTCAGGCTGTCGTAGTGCTGCTCCTGCTGCAGCTGGGCCTGGGTGGTACGCAACCCCGTGATATCGCGACCCAGCGTCAGCACACCGAGGGAGTGGCCATCACCATCGGACACCTCCACCCGGGTGATCTCCATATGCCGCCCCTTGCCACTGGCATCGAGCAGGCAGCACTCCCCCTGATCCATCCCTTGCGGCGCAGAGAGGCGATAGGGGATCTGGTGGCCCAGCACCTCCTCGGCTCGCTGCCCGATAAAGTCGAGAAACGCCTGATTGCACTCCAGCAGCACGCCGTTATGGTCATCGAAGCGGATAATATCGGGGATCGCATCCAGCAAAAACCGCTGCAATACCTGCTGGTTCTTGACCGTCTGCTCGAGGTTTTTCCGTTGTGCAATCTCGTTGACCACGCCAAACACGGCATAAGGCTCGCCCTGCTGGTCATAGAGCGGCACCTTGTGGATCTCCATCCAGCTGGTGTTGCCGCCGCTGTTGCAGTGGAGCTGCTGGTAAAGCAGCGGCTCCCCCTTCGCCAGCAGTTGTCTGTCCTCCTCGCCAAAGATGTCTCCCCACGGCATCTGCGCATTCGTCTTGCCGACCACCTCGGCAGGCGAGGGATAGCCTGCCTCGCAGGCAAACATGCGGTTGGCAAAGAGGTAGCGCCCATGCTTATCCCGACAGAAGATACTCATTGGCAGATGGTCGATGATCTGCTGCAGCAGATCCGGGGTGAGCATGTTGTTCACAGGGGCGCTTATGGAGGAATTTCGAGCAAATCTATGATAGCAAACCGGTTTTGTAAAGCGACCTAACTGGCACAATAACACGCTCGATGCAGGATGCTTGCTGACAGAGATTGTCGCTCCGGAGATAATAGGCGCCGGTTGGCCAATGGCCGGATGAAATGGACGAGAGAAAGAAGATGAAAAAGATTATGGGAGGAGCTCTGGCGCTGCTGCTGGTCGGTTGTGCCGGTGACAACAATGGTGGTGAAGAGTACCGCTACAACCCGCCGATTGCCAAGGCGACCAACAATACCCAGGAGATGGCGATCCCGGTTGACCTGGTATGGGCCCGTGCCGAGAAGTGGTTCACCGATCACGGCCTCAACATCGAAAACAGCCAGCGCGGTTCCGGCCTGATGACCGCCAACGTCGAGCACTCTGCCGACGGTCTGGAGTGGCTGGATTGCGGCACCATGGGCTCCAAAGTCGCGCTGGGTAACCCCAACCTGCAGATCAACCTGATC
This sequence comes from Aeromonas sp. SE22, assembly GCF_038739755.1. Classification (NCBI taxonomy): domain Bacteria; kingdom Pseudomonadati; phylum Pseudomonadota; class Gammaproteobacteria; order Aeromonadales; family Aeromonadaceae; genus Aeromonas; species Aeromonas sp. SE22. The sequence continues at coordinate 5,764 of NZ_JBCGFD010000017.1, read as the reverse complement.
ATCACCCAGAGCGGTAACAGCAGCGTGGCGACCGTCAACGTCAAGGGCAACACCGAGCTGTTCTTCGTTGAGTCCTCAGGCGAGCGCGTACCGGCCCCCTCCATCAAGCCGGTCTGTGTCTCCCGCGGCACCCTGGAGCAAAGCCTGTTCGCCACCCTCGGCAACTGATTTTTCTTCGCTTCAAAATAAAAAAGCGGCAGATTTCTCTGCCGCTTTTTGTTGCGTAGCTGTTAGTGCTTACGGCTTGTCAATATCGAGCATGTGATTATTCAACATGTAATCGATCACCTGATTGGACGTTGTTGCCGAACCGCCCGTCAGACTGTCGAAGGTGTGGTTCATCAACACGATCTCCTGGGTCACAGAGGCCGTGCTGCTCTCCTTGACCTGCAAGTGCACCCCTTCGTTATCCTGGAACACCGAGAGCAGGCTCTTCAGATCGTTCTGGTTGTGAGAACCGTCGTGATCCAGCAGATCGCGCAGATCCAGCTTGTCGCCTTCCGCTTTGGAGAAGTCGACCACGTAATCCTTGGCAACGCTGCCCGCAGTGGTATCGCCCTGCAGCCAGGTGAAGGTATCGGCACCGCCATCCCCCTTGAGGATGTCATTGCCTAGCCCGCCGACCAGGATGTCATTGCCCAGACCACCGCTCAGGGTATCGTCACCGCTACCGCCGTACAGGATGTCGTTGCCACTGCCACCGTACAGGGTGTCGTTGCCGCTCTCGCCATAGAGAGTGTCGTTGCCAGCACCACCGAACAGGGTGTCGTTGCCAGCACCGCCGAACAGGATGTCATCGCCCCCCTGACCAAACAGGATATCGTTGCCATCCCCACCGTTCAGCACGTCCGCCTTGTCATTGTTGGAGGACTGATCAAACTCGCTGGCGTGGTCCGTGATGTAGTCATGGACCTGGGCATCGGTCACTGAGCTTGTGCTCAGTTTGCCGGCCACATACTGCTTGATGGCCGCGTAGCCTTCACCATTTATGCCTGCGAAGTGGATGGCATCCCCAAACAGGATGTCGTCACCGGCGCCGCCGTCGATCCGGTCGCTGCCCGGCAGGTTGTTCACCGAAGTGCCCAAGATGGCGCTGGCCAAATCGCTGGCGTTGACACCGGTCATGATGACGCCGTCAGAGTCGTAGGACTTCAGATCGTTGTAGGAGATGTTGGCCCCCAGTCCGATCGCTTCCACCGTGACCCCCATGCCCGTCAGCAAGCCAAAGCCGACAACCGAGTTGGCGATAGTGGTACTACTGGTGGAGTTGCCCGTTCCTGCCAGAGTGGCATAAACGTAACGCCCGGAACCATCCGGTCTCATATAACCAAGCTGGTTCCCGCTGTAGTCATAAACCACGCCATTGCCGTTAACAACTGTCCGGCCATTTACCGCGTACGTTTGACCATAGACATAGTTAGTGCCGATGACATTGCTCAGGTAAACGTCATTACCAGTACCACTACGGTAACGGATCATGGGGTTATCACCCTCATTATCCATATAGTAGGTAGGCTGGCCATCAGTAATGAAATAGGTCAGGTTCTTAGCATTGGCGTTACTCTGAACTGTCGTACTGCTAAACCAGTTAGCTACCGTTTTGAACACATCCTCATAGTTGGTGCCACCACCGCTACTCATGGAATCAATGACAGACTGCAGCTGACTCAAGGCATTACTGTCCTTAAGGTTCACGCTGATACTGGCATTCGACAGAGCATCAAAGTCAACCAGCATGATATTGACTGTCCCGGCCCCTTCACTACCCGCACTAGCCTTGAGGCTGGCAAAGATCTGTGCCAGCTGGCTCTTGATGGTGTTCATGGCGCTAGTACCGATACTGCCCGAGCTGTCGACCATGAAGGCGATGTTGTAGTTCTGGCCCGGCAGTACCACGCTGCCATCCAGATCCCCGACCACGATATTGTGCTCGCTGCCATAGGTGCGGTTCTGATCGCCCGGCTCCCCTTCAGTGGCGTTGAAGTAGCTCAGGCGGATAGAATCCTGATCCGATGCAGTACTGGTGTTATCTGTTACAGCCTCCTTGGCAGTGGCTTCAACCTGGAGATCGACCTGACCAGCGCTGCTGCCCGGCACTCGCAGAGTCAGCCCGGTCAGCTTCACATCCAGCGCGTTCACACTCCACAGACCGCTGCTAGCGGTGAGAGTGAGCTTGCCATCAACCCCGACAGTGCCCAGCAACTGACTGCCGCTGTAGAGTTCAGCACCCTTCGGCATCCCCCTCAGTACCAGGCTATCGAGCACTTCGCTGCCATCCCGGTCGGTCAGGGATGCACTCACCTCCAGCGGGTAATCGACCACCACCGGCTGTACCAGAGTCAGCTCACCGGTGCTCTGGTTAAGCTGGTAGATACCGTCTGCAAACTGGACATACTCCACGTCGTGCAGCGCCTTGATGATGCCGGCCCCCTTCTCCGTGACGGAGAAGTCGAACCAGCGATCATTGACCGAGTATCCGCTGCCCTTCTTGATGGCGTAGTCGGCACGGTTGCCAGTCAGCACCGCGATATCAGTACCGGCACCACCATAGAGGCCGTCGCTGCCGAGGCCCGACACCAGCACATCGTTGCCGTCACCACCATAAAGGGAATCCCCCTGGGTCGCGTTGCCACCGACCAGAACATCATTGCCCCCCTGTCCATAGAGCAGGTCTCCACCACCATGGGTACTGACAATATAATCATTGCCGCTGTTGCCAAGCACTTGTTCCTGACCACTGCTGCTGTCCGTCAGCGAATTAGTGATGCCAAAAGCCGTCTTGTTGAAATTGCCTGACAGGAACTGATCCGTAGTGACACTCGCACTCGGGAAGCTCAGGTTGTAAGACGGTATGCCATTCCCCGTTAGGGTGACATTGACCGTGGGCGTATCGGCCACTGCAGTCACGTCGATCACCAGCTTGCCACTGTTGCTGAGGTTGGCACCGTCGCTGATCTGGTAATCGAAGCTGGCGTAATCCCCCTTCATGTTGCCGGTGACGACACCGCCGCCATTGCTGACACTGGAGCTCGACTCGTTCACCCCGGGCACGAAGCGCAGATGACCAGCACTTACATCGGCATAAGAGATGAGGGCACCACTCGACACGGCAACCCACTGGCCTGCGGCATTGAGGTACTCGAGCTTGCCACTGAGAGGCAGAGTGCCGATCTTCACACTGAGATCGCTCGTAGCCTGGTCATCGCTGGCACCAAACTGGGCCCACTTCAGCACCTGCGGCGTATCTTCCTTGCCGGTACTGTAGCCACCCGTGGTCACCGGCGCATGATCGTTGTCGATGATGGTACCGGTGCCATTCTGATTACCCACTGTTACCTTAAGGGTCTCATTCGCTTCGACTAGACGATCATCTACTGTTGGTATTGTCACAGTAAAGCTGGACACACCGGCCGGCACAGTGATCTTGCCTGTAGTGCTGTTGTAGACAACCCCGTTACTAAATTGCAGAGTTCCCCAGTCTGGGCGGGATGCCATATTGGAACCGCTACCAGCAATGGAGAAATCATATTGGGTTGCTTCATGAGTCGGGTCAGACAGAGTAACAATGTGTTGTAGGTTACCTCCTTCCACCACGCTCTCAGTGGAGACAGACTGCACGCCAGGGGTAAACAACGGTTTGGTAGCAAAAGAACCAACACTAGAGTCACCATCCGCATCAAACACCTTAACCTGGAAGTCGATATCGCCATCCCCTAACGGCTTGGACATATTCTGATACTGGAAGAACTCCCACTTGCCGGTGGCTGGGGTAAATTCCAGACGGAATACCAAAGTGCCATCACTGGCTTCGCCATACAGGGTATTGGGTAGACCTGCTTTGCTGGAAATTGAGATCTCTTTACCAGTAGCTGTCATCAAGCCCACTTCATTGGATCCCAAAAGCTCTATATGCCCCTTGCCATCAGCCCCCCACTGCGGGGTGACCGTGCCGGAACCGTAGGCGATGGCCGGTGCAGTGGTGGCACCGAGGAACTCGATGCTCTTCATGGTGAAGTCGCTGTTGTCGGCGTAGAGGCCGTTACCATTGTTGGTGGCTTTGATGACCATGGTATCGAAGCCACCCTGCTGCACTTGGAAGTTCTGGTTGTACTCTCCACCTGCCGCATCCGAGCTAAATGTCAGTGTGGTGATCAGTACTCCTCCGCGATAAAACTCCACGACACCACTCTCCTTCTCGCCACCAAACATCTGGCTGAACTTGATGTTGGCGCCATAGGCCACCTTGCCCGCATCCAGCTTGACGATCAGCTGCTCGGAAGCCGAAGTACCGTCTGCAAAGTGACGGAAGTCCACCTCGTTGGCGAGGTTGTGGTTCGGTGAACCGACGCTGGAAACCCCCAGACCAGCGCTGGAACCGTTGACATTGGCAGTGATCAGGGTCGAGTTAGTCGATGAGGTAAAGCCCAGCGCCGTGATGCTGAAACCGCTCACGTTCAGGGTTGTCTGGTTGCTGCCACTGTACTTGGTCAGATCAAACAGGCCGGTCAGGGTATCCGGGATGTTGGTCTTGATGACGGAGACGGCCGCGGCATCGCCCGCGATCGGTGCATCATCCTCGACGCTGACATTCAGCTTGTCCTTGGTGACGCCACTGCCATCGGAGACCTCCACATCCAGCTGGAACGACAACTTGTCTTCCGAGGTCGCATCCGCGTGGTCGAGGGGACCTTTGAGGGTCACGTCATAGGTCCACTCTCCCTTTCCACTGGCATTGGGTGCCGTCAGCTTGACCTCGACCACAGCCTTGTAATCGGCGCCGCCAATCACCCCTGTGTAGCCGACCAGCGTCTTGCTGCCCGCATCCCAGCTCCACTGGACCTTGGCCCCACCGGACGTCAGCCCAGCCGGTCCATTCAGGGAAATGTTGAGTGTGCTGCTGTCGATGTCGCCTACCGAGAGGGTGCCGGACGCCTTGATGGCATTGGTGGTATCCGGGTTGCCGACTATGTCGGCAATGCCGTTTGCCAACCCCTCTTCAGAGACGACAACCCCGTTGGAGATGGTCAGCGTCGGCAGATCGTTGACCGCATCCACCTTGATGGTCACGGTTGCGGGACTCGCATCCACGGCGCCGTCGTTGTCTACCGCTGCATAGTTGAAGCTGGTGTTGCCGTTCCAGTTCGCATTCGGAGTGAAGGTGAGCTTGCCGGCATCCGCCACCGCAATGCTCTGATCCACTGTCACCGCAACCCCGTTCAGATAGAGGATGCCGTTGGCAGGCAGGCTCTTGATGGTGAAACTCACCACGTTGCCATCAATATCGCTGCCACTGAGGGTCGGGATGGCGATGCTGACTGCATCTTCCTGACCGTTTGCCTGTTTATTCACAGTCTCCGGCGCTTCATTCAGGATCTGCGCGTTGTCGCTGCCCGGCAGTGAGACGTTGCCCGCCTTGTCGGTCTGGGTTGCCGTCACTGTCAACGACTTGCCGTTGGCTGGGGTAGTCTCCGTCCAGCTGATGGTGCCGTTCTGATAGCCGTAGCTCTTGCCATTACTTGCCAGCAGGGCACCATCGGCCTTGAGCGTCAACTGGACAGTGCTGTTCACCCCACCATTGTTGATGGTCAGCGTCACCTTGCCACCCGCAACCAAGTCAGCATGATTGACCTCTGCCCGAACCTGGATCTGATCATTGCCAATCTCGGCCTTGGTCAGCAGCTGGTCGTTGTTGCTGTCATCCACGATGGTAACGGTCGGCGCCGGGGCCGCCACGTTGTCCACCTTGGCGGTGTCCTCAGCAATC
>NZ_JBCGFD010000016.1:0-72048 GCF_038739755.1 Aeromonas sp. SE22 | reverse complement strand
CAACGACCCCTACCATGTCAAGGTAGTGCTCTAACCAACTGAGCTATAAACCCACTTCACTACGCCAGCATTGCTGGCGTGGTCGGCATACTACCCATGCCCCCCAAGGCTGTCAACAGGCCATATGCACAAAGGAGACTGTTTGCCCAGTTCTTGCGCAGCCTGTTGATTTTGCAGGCGAGTTGCCGCTTTTACTGGGCCCTCGACAGGGTGGTGCACGCCTCCGGCGTCGCGAAGCGGCCATAGATATGGCGCAGGCGAGCCCCCAGCATCAGCGCGGCACTGGTGAGGCCGACGATAAAGCCAATCCAGAAGCCCTGCGGCCCCATCCGCGGTACCACCCAGTCGGTGAGACCCAGGATCATGCCGGTCGGCAGCCCCAGTCCCCAATAGGCGACGATGGTGACGTAGAAGATCGCCTGGGTATCTTTGTAACCGCGTAGTGCGGCGGCCGCGACCACCTGCACCGAGTCGGAGATTTGATAAATGGCGGCGAAGAACAGCAAGATAGCCGCCAGGACGATCACCTGTTGATCATCGGTATAGATGGAGGCAATCTGCTCGCGCAGCAGCACCGTCAGGGCGGCGGTGAGGGCGGCAATGCCCATCCCCAGCAACAGCCCGGTGCGGGCTGCCACCCGGGCGTGATGAGGTTGCCCCTCGCCGATGCTGTGGCCGACCCGGATGGTCACGCCCACCCCGATGGAGAGGGGCAGCATAAAGACCAGGCTGGAGAAGTTCAGGGCAATCTGGTGGCTCGCCACCGTCTCGGCGCCGAAGGGGGCCAGCATCAGGGCCACCACGGTAAACAGGGTCACCTCGCAGAAGATGGCCATGGCGATGGGGAACCCCAAGCGAAACAGGCGCCAGATCCGGCTGCCGTTGGGGCGTGCGAGTCGGGAGAAGAGGTTGATCTCCTTGAAATGAGAGGAGAGCTTCACGTAGAGGATCATCGCCAGCAGCATGGCCCACAGCACGATGGCGGTAGCCACGCCACAGCCGACCCCGCCGAGCTTGGGCATGCCGAAGTGACCGTGAATGAAGATGTAGTTGGCGGGAATATTGACCGCCAGCCCGACAAAGCCGATCACCATGGTGGGCATGGTGTGGGAGAGCCCCTCGCTGAAGTTGCGCAGCACCTGGAACATCACGAAGGCGGGCAGGCCCCACAGGATGGCGTGCAGGTAGCCGGTAGTCTTGGCCGCCATCACCGGTTCCACATCCATGAACTGCAGCGCCAGCGGGCTGTAATAGAGCGCAACCATCGCCAGCGGGGTAACGATGAGCGCCAGCCAGAAGCCCTGATGGACGGCCGGGCGGATTTGCTCCCGCTTGCGGGCGCCGTTGAGCTGGGAGACGATGGGGGTGAGCGCCATGATGATCCCCTGCACCAGCAGGATCACCGGTAGCCAGAAGCTGGAGGCCACCGACACGGCGGCCAGATCGACCGCACTCACCTGACCCGCCATCACGGTATCGACGAAGTTCATGGCGACCTGGGCGACCTGGGCGACCAGTATGGGGCTGGCTAGACGGACGAGCTGCTTCGCCTCGGACCAATAACGTTGCACTGACACCTCCGAGTGGATCAGATAGATAGAGAAAGAGCGGAAATCGGGAAGAGCCTTTGCATACCCGGGCGGGCATGCAAAGGGTGGGGGAGGCATTTTAGCCTGAAATTCATCCAGGACGAAATAGTTGCCGCCCCGGCAGCGGGATCAGGCGTCTTCGTGATCGCTGATCAGCAGGTTGGCTGCCGCATAGGCGGCCTGTTCACGCAGTTCGGCGGGCACCCGCTCATCGGCGGCGACCGCGTTGAGGGCGCGGATAGCGGCGGCGATGGCCTTCGGCACATAGCCCTGCTCGCCGGAGCCAATCTGGTTATAGGCGATACGGATCGCTTCACAGCACTCATAAACCATCATGATTTGCTTCCTTGAAAGTAAAAAGGCGAGCAAATATAGCGGTTTTGCTCCCATTTTGTCAGTCTCGCGGTTGTAATTTGCGGCAAGCCCGTTAGTTTGGTTACCCCCTTTTCCTGTTTCGGCCTCTTTGATGCTGCTCTCTTCGCGCAATTCACTGGCGATCTTCCTGACGCTGTTTGCTCTTCTCGCCCTGACGCTCAAGGATGGCGCGGATAAATATCTGGTACTCCATGGCTACTCCGTGATGGAGATGGTCTGGTTTCGCTTCTTTGTTCCTTTCCTCGGTCTGCTGCTGTTGTTACCAAGGCGCACCGTGTCGGCGCTGCTGGCGGTGGATCGCTGGCTATTGCTGCGCTCGCTGCTGTTTCTGGTCTGTGCGCTGGTCTCGGTGATTGCGCTGGCCCATGTGCCACTCAACGTCTACACCATCATCTGCCAGCTTGGTTCGCTGGCCTTTGTGGTGGCCGGTGTCATCTTTTTCAGGGAGCGTCTGACCCGGGCCAAGGTAGCGGCCGTGTTGCTGGGGCTGTTTGGCGTGCTGGTGGTGACCCATCCCGACGGAGGCGATGCGAACCTCTACTACCTGCTGCCATTGGTCATCGTGCTGGCCAACACCGGCTACAACCTCATCACCAAGCTGGTGGATCCACGTCTGACCACCCTCGATATCCTGATCGTCACCTGCTTCATGCTGGGGATGGTGGCAATGGTCGCGCTCTGCTGGCAGCCCGCACTGTGGCGCTTTCCGGCGCTTGCCGACTGGCCCTATCTGCTGGCGCTGCCGGTGGTGACCCTGCTCTCTCAATATTGCCTTATCAAGGCGATGCAGTATGCGCAGGCCTCTACTCTGGCGCCTTTCTTCTATTTCCAGATCTTTTTTTCTACCCTCTGCGGCTATCTGATGTTTGGTGAAATGCCGACCCTCAGTAGTATGGCGGGGTGTCTGCTCATCGTGCTGGCTGGCATAGTGGTCATCCATTCCCAGCGTCGGGCGCGCGTGCAGGGGCTGTCAGAGGCGCCGGAGCAGGTGTGACAGTGTATATGAAACGAATTGTCTAAAAACGGATTGTGTAAAAGAAGCGGCCACAGGCCGCGATAAAAAACAGAGCGTGTTACCAGAAACAAAGAGGTGATGATGTTTACCGGAATTGTGCAAGGTGTGGCCGAGCTGGTCGCCATCGAAGAGAGTGCTTCATTTCGTACCCACGTGATCCGCATGCCCAGCCGGGAGTGGGGCGAGGGATTGGCTCTTGGTGCCTCTGTGGCTCACAACGGCTGCTGTCTCACCGTGACCCGGATTGCAGGGGATCTGGTCAGCTTCGATCTGATGCAGGAGACCCTGCGCCTGACCAACCTCGGCAAGCTGCAGGTGGGGGACAAGGTCAACGTGGAGCGGGCCGCCCGCTTTGGCGACGAGATCGGCGGTCACGCCATGTCCGGTCATATCATCGGGATGGCGGAAGTGACCTCGGTGATCGACACCCCCAACAACCGTCAGGTGTGGTATCGCCTCACCCCCGAGCTGATGAAATATGTGTTGACCAAGGGGTATATCGGCATTGACGGCATCAGCCTGACCATCGGCGAGGTGCGCGAGCGGGAGTTCTGCGTCCACCTGATCCCCGAGACGCTGGCTCGCACCAACCTCGGTTGGGTGCGCGCCGGCTGGCCGACCAATATCGAGATCGATCCCCAGACCCAGGCCATCGTCGATACGGTGGAGCGGGTACTGGCCAGTCGAATGGCCTGACGTCAGGAAAAGCGCAGATGAAACCGGGCCTGAACTATATCTTTCACCACTTTGGCATCCCCAGCGCCGAGCCCTTGCCCCATGGCATCCACAGCGAAAAGGTGGGGATGTATACCGAGGATAACCCGGGGCGGTTTCGGGTTCAGTGGCACTACTTTAGCGATGATTCGCCGCTGCACGAGCTGCTGAAAACCGTGCCTCACGTCGCCTTCAAGGTGGATGATCTGGCGGCCGCCATTGAGGGGGAAGAGGTGATCCTGGGGCCCTACGAGCCGATCGACGATTATCGGGTGGCGGTGATCAATGATGCCGGGGTGCCCATCGAGCTGATCCAGACCGATCTCGATGACGAGACGCTCTGGGCCAGAGCGAAATCGCGGCAGGGCAGCATCTACCGCTGACCACGAAACGAAAAGGGGCGTCACTCTCGCGAGTCACGCCCCTTTTGCTATCGGCCGCTCTTAAAACATCTGCTCGTCGTCAGCATCCACGAAGAGTTGCAGACGGTCGCGCTCCTCATCCCGATGCAACCGCAGGTGGATCGGATTGCAGCAGGCCATGCAATCTTCGTAGAACTCCTGATCCCCCTGGCTGGCATCCAGCTCGACCCGGGTATGGTGGCCGCAGTGGGGGCAGACGATGCGCTTGCTGGTGTACTCGATCATGATAACCTCCTCGGGCCCGCGGGCCGCCTGTCTCCCTTGATTCTAGCTGCGCAGGCGCGGGCTAACCGCGAGCAAGCGCACGTTTATGAAGGTGGTATGACAGGGATCAAACCCGGATCGGAAAAGGGGATCAGCAGGCGCAGCCGGGGTAAAAATGGCCCGAATGTTGGTTTTTAATCGGTGATTCGTAGCTGTTATTGCCAACTACTGGTTGGTAATGAAAGGGGCTGAACGGTGGTTTTTACTGGCCAAACAGGCCATTTGGCCATCCGGGAGGGGGGCTGCGCATCCGGCCGGTTTTCCCCATTTCACTGCTGGGCGGATATCTATCCTTTGGCTCCTGTTCATCCATAAAAACGGGGCTGCAGGCAGATATGCCTGCGGCCCCGTGAAGGATGCGAACGGCTGGTGCGGGCGAATTATTTGGCCCAGCTGGCCAGCATCTCGCTATTGAGTTCGGCCAGCGAGCTCAGCTGGTAGTTGGCGATAGCCAGACGCGGGTCTCCCACTAAAGCCGGATCCGGCACGATCAGCGCCTTCATCGAGGCTGCCTTGGCCGCCAGCAGGCCGGTGAAGCTGTCTTCAATGGCCAGGCAGTGCACCGGCTCAACCCCCAGCTTTTCGGCGGCGTGGATATAGACATCCGGGTGCGGTTTGCCGAAACGCTCTACTTCAGCGGAGTGAACCGCCATAAAGCGATCGCGAATGCCGAGCTTGCCGAGCACCGCTTCCACCATGGCAAAGGGGGAGGAGGTGGCCAGACCCACTTTCAGGCCGCGCGCTTCGATAAGGTCGAGCGCCTCCAGCACGCCGGCCTTGGCCTGACCTTCAGAGAGGATCAGGGCGTTGACCCGATCCAGAATGCGCTGCACCACCTCGTCCTGGCTGGGGCCGCTCCACGGGCGCAGGCGATACCAGTGGGCGACCAGCTGATCGATGCGCACGCCGATGGTCGACTCACAATCCTCGACGGTGTGGGGGTGGCCCAGTTCGGAGAACACGGCGATCTGGGCCCGTTGCCAAAAGGGTTCCGAGTCGATCAGAACACCATCCATATCGAAGATCACGGCAGCTAACATCTTGTACTCCTGACAAATTTGAAGAGGGGATTATAAGCCTGACGGGCAAATGCAAAAGGGGCATTGCCATGCCCCTTGCGCCCGATCACACCGGCAAACGTTTGTTTCGGTGCAGCGAAAAAGCAGCGTTTAGAAAATGACCTCGACGCTGGCGGCAACCGCCTTGGCCTGCTCGACCGCCTCGCGGCAATCTTCACCCCGGGCCAGTGCCACACCGAGACGGCGGCGACCGGCGATCTCCGGCTTGCCAAACAGTCGCAGCTGGGCACCCGGCACCTTGGCAAGCGCCTCGCCAATCCCCTGATAGCGGATATCCTGACTGTGCCCTTCGCGCAGCACCACGGCGGAGGCGCTCGGCCCGTACTGGGTGATGGTGCCGACCGGCAGCCCCAGAATGGCGCGCACGTGCAGGGCGAACTCGGAGAGATCTTGGGAAATCAGGGTCACCATACCGGTGTCGTGGGGGCGCGGCGAAACTTCGCTGAACCACACCTCGTCGCCCTTGATGAAGAGCTCGACCCCGAACAGGCCGTAACCACCGAGGGCCTCAACCACCTTGGCCGCTACCTCTTTGGAACGGGCCAGCGCCAGTTCGCTCATCACCTGTGGCTGCCAGGATTCGCGGTAGTCGCCATCTTCCTGCCGGTGGCCGATAGGCTCGCAGAAGTGAATGCCATCGACGGCGCGTACCGTGAGCAGGGTGATCTCGTACTCGAAGGGAACGAAGCCCTCGACGATCACCTTGCCACGACCGGCGCGGCCACCCTCCTGGGCGTAGGTCCAGCTCTCATCGAGCCTGGCGAGATCGCGCAGCACGCTCTGTCCCTTGCCGGACGAGCTCATCACCGGCTTCACCACGCAGGGCATGCCGATGGCCTCGACGGCGGCGACAAACTCCTCCTTGCTTTGGGCAAAGCGGTAGGGGGAGGTGGGCAGGCCCAGGGTCTCGGCGGCGAGACGGCGGATCCCTTCCCGATTCATGGTGAGCTGGGTGGCGCGGGCATTGGGCACTACCTTGACCCCCTCCTGCTCAAGGGTAGCCAGCGTCTCGGTGGCGATGGCCTCGATCTCGGGGATGATGAGGTCGGGTTTGATCTCGGCGACCAGCTCGCGCAGGGCGGTGCCATCGAGCATATCCAGCACCCGGGCGGCATGGGCCACCTGCATGGCGGGGGCATTGGCATAGCGGTCGGCGGCGATCACTTCGATGCCGAAGCGCTGCAACTCGATGGCCACTTCCTTGCCGAGTTCGCCGGAGCCCAGCAGCAGGGCGCGGGTGGCGCCGGGGCGGGTTGCGGTTCCAAACATACGATCTCTCCTGATGTCGTTGGTCATTGTTGATGATCGCTATCGCACGAATAGCGGGCAAAAAAAGAGGCACGCATGGCGTACCTCAGGAAACGGATGGTCGGGCGCGCTGCTCCAGATGGGTCAGCAACGTGATGGCGCCAATGATGATGGCGGCGCCAAGCCACAGTCGGCCGGGCGGTGCCCAGCCAAACACCAGCCAGCCTGCCAGCACGTTCATCGGCAGCTTGGCGAAATCAAAGGGCTGGATGAAGGAGGCCTCCGCCACGCTGTAGGCGCGGGCGATGGACATCTGGGCCAGAGCCGACAACACGCCTGATGCGGCCACCAGCAGCCACTGGCTTTCCGTTGGCCACTGCCACTCAGGTAGCGCCAGCATGGCGTTGAACGGGGTGCTGAAAATAAGCAGGTAGACGACGATGGTGTGGGACGATTCGCTCGCCGCCTGATAACGCACCAGCAAGGAGTAGCCAGCCCAGAACAGCGCCGCCGCCACCGGCAGCAGAGAGGCCCAGCTGAAATCATCATTCCAGGGGGCGAGGATCAGCATGGCGCCGACAAAGCCGGAGAGTGTGGCCACGATGCGGGCGCGGCTCACCTGCTCTTTGAGAAAGAGAGCGGATCCCAGCGTGGCAAACAGCGGTGACGTCATCAGCAGGGCGATACCCTGCCAGATGGGAACGGGCTCGGCCAGCGCCCAGAGCCAGAACTGGATGCCGCTCACCGCCAGAGCGACCCGCAGCAGATGCAGGCGCAGCTGGTTGGTCATCAGGGATTGGCGCAAGCCATGGCGGACCAGCCAGGGCAGCAGGCAGATCAGGGCGATCAGGTACTGGTGAAAGGCAACCTGGGTCGAGGGGAGGCCAAGCTTGAAGCTGACATACTGGCTCAGGCTGTTGACGGCGGCGAAACAGAGGCCTGCCACCATCATCCAGACTGCACCGGCGAAAGGGGAGTGGCTGCGCGAGTGGGCCATGGGATCCGGGTCACTGAAAAAAGTGCGGCGGATCATAGCGGCAATCGTTTGTTCTGCCAAGGGTTGATGCGCCCGTTGCCGCGCAATCAACCAATATCAAAATTTTTGAACAAGTTGAGCATCTATTTTCGCTATCAGCAAAGAAGCGCAATGTTTAGAGTGACCTCCATCGACAGCGCTGCTGTTCAACCGACAACCAAATGGAGTTTCACCATGGCCAATATCCTCGTTCTCAAATCCAGCATCCTGGGTCAATATTCCCAATCCAACGCCCTGATCGACGGCTTCCTGGCTGACCATCAGGATGATGTCGTCACCGTGCGTGATCTGGCGGCCCTCAACCTGCCGGTGCTGGATGGCGAGCTGGCTTCCGGCCTGCGCGGTGGTGACAACCTCAATGAACGTCAGCTGGCGGTGATCGCCCAGTCCGACGAGCTGATCGCAGAGCTCAAGGCGAGCGATCTGGTGGTGATTGCCGCCCCCATGTACAACTTCAACATCCCGACCCAGCTGAAAAACTGGATCGATCTGGTTGCTCGTGCCGGCGTCACCTTCCGTTACACCGAAACCGGCCCGGTCGGCTTGGTTGAGAACACCCGTGCGTTGGTGATCAGCCCCCGCGGCGGCATGCACGTTGGCAGCGCCACCGATCTGGTGACCCCCTACATGCGCACCGTGCTGGGCTTCATCGGTATCAAGGAGGTGGATTTCATCTACGCCGAGGGGATGGGCATGGGCCCGGATGCCCAGAGCAAGGGGATTGAAGCCGCCAAGGCGCAGCTCGAGACGCTGGCTATCTAAGCCGTTTGCCAGCAAGGGCAATCAGCCCCGCCATAAACAACAACGCAGCCATCAGGCTGCGTTTGTTTTTTCACGCTTGTTGCGTTCACAGAACCGGTTGCAGGTGCAGAGGCTACTCCAGCATAAAGCGGCGGCAACCCCGTATCAGCATCAACACCACAGCCGCGAGAGAGCCAACCATCACCGCAGTGAGCCACTGTTCGACGCTTTGCGGGATCTGCGGGGTGAAGAGGCTGATCATCAGCAGCATGCAGAGCGTGATCAGGAAATGTTCGCGGTTCAACGTCATGGGATCATCCTTGGGTTTGCTCACTGGCAGCAAGAGTAGCGCCCTCGTGTGACAGTGTGATGTATCCGTTCATCGCACTGCCGAGGCTTGAGTGACCATATCAGGTTTTGGCCCCGCTGCCACTGTGGCTGCTGACGTTGTGATCCCGATCCCTATCTGAACTGTTTTTGCTCGGGCTGGTAGTGAAAATCACCGCTGGCCAGCCGTGCTTCCAGTGCCGCCTGATCGAGATCCTGCGCCTTGCAGAGGTCTTCCAGATCATCGTAACGATCACGCAGCTGCATATTGATCAGGCTCAGCAGCATGTTGACGTCCATGGTGGCAAATTTCTTCAGATCCATCCTATTTCTCCTTGTCGAGAGAGTGCAGCTGTTCGATGGCCGCGCTGACGCTGTGCAGATGCTGGCGGATCGCCTCGCGGGATTCACTGGGCAGGTAGTCGGTCAGGGTATGCTGCCAGCTGCCCGCTTCGCTCTTGAGCTGCTGGAACAGGGCGAGGCCGCTATCGGTCAGGGAGACCAGACTGATACGCTTATCCTGCTCGCTGTTTTCGGTGAAGATGATGCCTTTTTCGGCCAGACGGCGGATCTCGCGGGAGATGCGCACCTTGTCCATGCCGCTCGCCTCGACCAGCTCTTTCTGGCTGATGGGGTAGTTGGGGCCGAGCACCATCATCAGACGCCACTGGGGAACGGTCAGCTGGTAACGCTGTTCGTAAAACTGCTCGAAGGTATCCCGTAGCATTTCGGCGGCATGTACCAACTGATAGGGCGGGTAGTGAGCGAGTAACGCTATGATTTTTGACATATTACACCCTGCTGTGACGGCTGCATCAGATGCAGTTTCTTTTGATACTTTGACATTGATGATACGAAACTCAAGCGAGTTTGTCTGACCCGGTTGCGATGAAATGTGCGGTGACGCACGCCATCAGACAAAAACCGGGTCAGTTCGCCGGGATTTTAATCCGGAAGTGGTCAGCCCTTGCGCAGCCAGAGCAGAGCGCTCTGCTTGAGCCAGGCCTCGCGGGTGTGCATGGTGTAGAGGGCAGCCTCATCGCGGCTGCCTGCCTGCCAGCTCATCGGCTCCTGCTTTGGCAGCTTGCGCTGACCGAGCAGACAGGCCGGAACGTGCGGGTTGGCATTGATGGCGGCCAGCAGATGGGGTCGGGCGGCATCCGCCCCTTCGCGGGCAAAGATCATCAGTGCGCGGTTGTAGAGCAACCAGCTGGAGGCCTCATCGAAGCGCACCAGCAATTCGGCCAGCGCCTGCCAGTCGCTTTGCAAGGCGTAGAGGGAGGAGAGGTTGTAGCGGCAACCCAGCTCGTCGGGGATGCAGATGGCCAGCAGTGCCAGATACTCCTCCCTGGCTTCGTCCAGCTTGCCAAGGCGTAGCAGGCAGTCGGCGCGACCGGCCCGGGCTGCCAGCAAGGGGCGCACTTCCGGAGCGCTCCAGCCATGGCCGCCCAGCTGTTGCCAGAAGCTGGCATCAAACAGCGGGCTGGCATCGGCGATGATCTTCTCGAACCAGCCGAGGCGGGCCTGATGGTCCCGGCAGTTGTCCGCCAGCTCGAACCAGCGTTGCCACTGCTGGGCCTGCTCGCTGTCGAGGGCTACATCGGCGCTCGGCGCGGCCTGATACTGATCGAGCTGGAGCAGCTGGTTGAGGGCGGTCTTCATATTCTGGCGCTGGCGTTTGCAGAACTCGACAAAGGGGAGTTCGCTGGCGGCGGCGCTATAGAGCATCTGCGCCATCTGTTTGTCGCGAAACAGGCTCAGTTCGGCGGCCAGGCTGAAACGGTACTGGGTAGTCGGGTCGTTCAAATCCTTTGGCTTGGGCCAGGTGGCAAAGCCCTGACTGAAGCCGTAGCACCACTGCCCGAGCGGGTGGCTTTGTTCAAAGACCTGTTCCGGGTTGTCGGTAGGGAGGCGGCATTGGCTCGGCAGGGCCAGCTGTGCTTCATCTGCCTGCGCTTCTAGTTCGGCGATCAGATGGGTGAGGGCCTCGCCACTCTTTTCATCCAGCTCGGCGTCATGGGGCAACAGACCGGCCAGCGGGGCCTGCCAGTCAGGGGCATCCGGCCCGACCAGACGGGCACACAGAAAGCCGTGCAGAGCGGGATAAGTCATCGCCTGCTGGCTGTGGGTCTGGATCCATTGATTGAGATGACGGGTACGAGTGGATGGGTTCATCGACAGTTCCTCTGGATTTGAGCAGCCGCGAAGTCTACCTAAATGTGGGGGTATTTGCAGCAAAGGGACGGTTGAATGGCGATTATATCGCCATCGACCGGTCAGAGTGAGGTGAGGGGACTAGGCCGGATCACCCCTCTTGGGGTAACATGCGCGGCCATAGGGGCCGTGATCCAGCCGGCCCGTCCGGGTAATGAAAAAAGAGAGCACCATGATACAGATTGGCAAGATGAACACCCTCACCGTCGTTGAACTCGAAGATCGCGGCGCCTGGCTGGCAGCCGACGAATACGGCGAGCTGCTGCTGCCCAAGCGCCAGCTTCCCGAGGGGATCAAGGAGGGGGAGAGCGTACAGGTATTCCTCTATCTGGATGCCGACTGCGAGCCGGTCATCACCACCGACAAGCCCTTCGCCATGGTGGACGAGTTTGCCGGTCTGAAGGTGGTCAACGCCAACAAGATCGGTGCCTTCCTCGACTGGGGCATGAAAAAGGATCTGTTTGTGCCAAGCCGTGAGCAGAACAAGCCGATGCAGGTGGGTCACGTCTATCTGGTGCGTTTGATGCTGGACAACGAGGGGCGCATGGTGGGTACCAGCCGCCTCGAGCGCTTCCTGAGCACCGCCAAGCCCCCCTTCAAGGCGGGAGACGAGGTGACCGCTCTGCCCGGTGAACACTCTCCCCTCGGCATCAAGGTGATCGTCAACGGCCAGTATCCCGGCATGCTGTTTCGCAACGAAGTGTTCGGCCGGGTGATGACGGGCCGTCCGCAGACCGCCTGGGTCAAGCAGGTGCGCGACGATGGCAAGCTGGATCTGACCCTGCAAAAGCCGGGTATGGCCAAGGTGGACGATGCCGGCGAGCGCATTCTGGCCCGGATGAAAAAGCAGGGTGGCAGTCTGGCAGTGGGTGACAAGAGCGAACCCGAGCTCATCTACAAGCTTTTTGCCATGAGCAAGGGGACCTTCAAGAAGGCGATCGGCGGCCTCTACAAGCAGGGCAAGATCGTCATTGAAGACAATGCCATCACCCTGACCGAGACGGGATCTGCTGCCCAGAGCGGGGAGCAGGAGTAAGTGCCGAGTCCCTGCATCGGGCTATGCAAGGCAAAGGATGGCCTCTGCCTTGGCTGTGGTCGCACCCTGACCGAGATCGGTCACTGGTCGGCGATGGAGAGCGATGCCCAGCTGGCAGTGATGGCCGAGCTGGATGGTACCAGGAGCACCCACCGTTGTCCGGGCTGTGGTGAACCGGCTTATTGCGCCGTCTCCGCCGGGATGACCATCGAGCAGTGCTGGTGCAGTCAGTTGCCGGCTTTGCCGATGACGGAGGCCAGTGCCTGCTGGTGCCGTCGCTGTCTGGCCAAGGCCATCGCGGCGCAGCCCTGAGCAAGGGAAGCCAGAAAAAAGAAAGGCGCCGATGGCGCCTTTTTTATGCCTGTTGCTGGCGGTGCCAGCGCACATAAACCTGATTTTCCGTGATCAGGCGGGGCAGGAGGAAGGTGGCGAAGATCACCTCGAACTCCTCCTGATGATCCAGCAGACCCACCCACACTTCGACCCAGCGCTCCATATCGACCGGCTCACCCAGCTCTGCCGACCAGTCGGCATTGGGCAGGGTCGCCTCCACGGCGCCACGCTGTTCAAACTCCAGGGTGATATCGACGATTTGTTCGGGGGCAAGCATGTCGGCGGCCTGCTCAAGAAACTGATCATAGGCCCATTCGACCAGCTGATCCGGGGTACGCTGTTCCATGAAATCACTCCAGATACATCGAGGCCGCTACTGTAACAAGTATTGGCGGTGGCGGCCAGACCAGTGCACCGCGGGGTATGACCTGTCCAACCGGTCATATCGGGGGTATGGTTAAGTGGCGGGTGAATAGGCGTGGGGGCGACGCGATGCGGTTACGGACAAGACGACAGCAGATCAAGCGACGACGGGAGAGCTGGTGGTGGCACTCTCTGCCCCTTAATCAGGAGCCGGCAGAGGTGGGGCAGGTGCCACCGGTAAAATCCGGTGGCACCTGATGATCAATTGGCCTGATAGACCCGGTTGAGGGCCACCTGACCCAGTTGCCCCATCTGGCGGCGGATCCAGACCGCCCGCTTTTGCACATAGGGCGAAGGGGGCTTGACCCGATAGCGCCAGGGATTGGGCAGGGCAGCTGCCAGCAGGGAGGCCTCGTAGCGAGTCAGCCGGCTGGCCGGTTTGCCGAAGTAGTAGTTGGCTGCTGCTTCAGCGCCATAGATACCGGGGCCAAATTCCACGATGTTCAGATACATCTCTAGGATGCGGGATTTGTCCCAGCCCAGCTCCATCAGCAGGGTAAACCAGGCCTCCAGCCCTTTGCGCAGGAAGCTGCGATCACTCCACATAAAGAGATTCTTGGCGGTCTGCTGGCTGAGGGTACTGGCACCCCGTACCTGCTCGCTGTGCTGGTTGTGCTTGAGCGCCGCATTGATGGCATCCATGTCAAAACCGTTGTGCTCGGCAAAGCGCTGATCTTCGGCGGCAATCACCGCCAGTTGCAGCTCTTTGGAGATAGACTCCAGATCCACCCACTCATGGCGCACTTGTGCCACTTTGGCAGGTGGAAAGAGGGCTCGCTCGATGCGCCAGCTCCACATGGGGGGATCGATAAAGCGCAGCAGCAAGACGGAGACGACCGAGCAGACAAGCCCGGCCAGCAAGGCCTTGCCAACCCACTTCAACACCCGGCGCCCCAATGAGGGGGCCGGGGTTTCAGGCGCCATCTGCCGGGCGTCAGAGTCAGACTCCCAGACATACTGGCTCGGATCATCGGGATCCGGAATTATTGGGGCAGCCATTCGATGTGGCAGAACTTCTCGTCAACACGGCGGGAGAGCAGCATGCGGGCAAACAGGTGCTCGTACTCTTCTTGCTCGTTGCCAAGGCCAACCCAGATCTCGGCGTACTCGGCATCGCTCACGGCAAAACCCACATCCGCTTCCCAGTCGTCGGCCGGATCGGTCTCTGCCAGCAGGCCGCGATCGTTGAACTCCTGATTGAAGCGGATGATCTCCTGCTCCGGCAGGTTGTCGGAGGCCAGCTCCATAAAGAGTTCAAGGGCGGTGTCGAGCAGCTCTTCGACGCTGTGCATTTCGTCATTCAAGGACATAAGTTCTGTTCCAGAAAAAAGAGAAGAAGCCTCGCTGGCCGATGCAAGCGAAGGCGGCGCTATTCTAGCTGTCGCCAGACCCCTTGGCGAGCCGGTTGCAGGCGCTTCGCCAAGTTGAGGCAATAAAAGACCGGATCCAGCCAGGGGATCCGGTCTTTATTGAGGGAAGGGGTCACGCATATGGCGTCAGCTCATCCCTTCTTGTTGTCATCAGCGAAGGTGATGTTGAGCTCGAGGACGGAGAGCTCGTCACTCTTCTGATCCATCTGGACGGTGATCTTGTCCGGATCGATGTTGACGTATTTACGGATCACGTCGAGGATATCCTGCTTGAGCTGGGGCAGGTAATCCGGCCCCCCTCTGGATGAACGCTCGTGAGCAACGATGATCTGCAACCGCTCCTTGGCCAGTTGTGCGGTGTTCTGTTTCTTGTTGGAACGAAAATAATCCAATAATGACATGTTTAACTCCCGAACAGTCGGCTAAAGAAGCCCTTCTTTTCTTCTTCCAGAAAACGAAATTCCTTGGTATCACCGAGCAGACGGGAAACCGCATCATCATAGGCCTGACCGGCATCGGACTCCTTGTCCAGAATGACCGGCTCGCCCGAGTTGGAGGCACGCAGCACAGCCTGTGACTCCGGGATCACCCCGAGCAGCGGGATGGCCAGGATCTCCTGCACATCCTGCACACTCAGCATGTCGCCGCGATTGACGCGGGTCGGGCAGTAGCGAGTCAGCAGCAGATGTTCCTTGATGGGATCTTCACCACGCTCGGCACGGCGGGATTTGGAGGAGAGGATGCCGAGGATCCGGTCGGAGTCACGCACGGAAGAGACTTCCGGGTTGGTGGTGACGATCGCCTCGTCGGCAAAGTAGAGGGCCATCAGGGCGCCCGCTTCGATCCCCGCCGGAGAGTCGCAGACGATGTAGTCAAACTTCATCTCGGCCAGTTGCTCCAGCACCTTCTCGACACCCTCTTTGGTCAGGGCATCTTTGTCACGGGTCTGGGACGCCGGCAGGATATAGAGGTTCTCGCTGCGCTTGTCCTTGATGAGGGCCTGATTGAGGTTGGCCTCACCGTTGATGACGTTAACGAAGTCATACACCACGCGGCGCTCGCAGCCCATGATGAGGTCCAGGTTTCGCAGACCGATGTCAAAATCGATGACCACAGTTTTGTGGCCACGCTGGGCTAAACCGGTACTCAGGGCCGCGCTGGTTGTGGTCTTGCCAACGCCACCTTTACCCGATGTAACGACTATGATTCGCGCCATTCTCGCTTCCTTGTAACTCTATTTGATACGGTCTATACGGAGTTGTTCATTATCCAGCCGGATATGGACCGGTTGCTGGATGAGGCCTGCCGACAATGCATCGCTGAGCTGGAATGTGCCAGCGATGGAGAGCAGCTCGGCCTGTAATTGCTGGCAATAGATCCGGGCCCGGGTATTGCCGCGGGCTCCGGCTATGGCTCTGCCACGCAGGGTGCCATATATATGAATGCTGTCATCGGCGAGCACTTCGGCCCCCGGACTGACTGAACCCAGCACCACAAGCGAGGTGCCGGCAGCATAAATCTGCTGGCCGGAGCGCACCGGGCCCACATGCACCCGGGTCGGGATGAGGGGGGCCGGCTCCGGCTCAGGGGGCGTAACGGGGGCGGCAGGTGCCACCACTGGCTCTGGCTCAGGTTGGGGATCGCTCTTGCGGCTCTTGCCCGAGGCCATTACGGCAAGGCCCACGGCCTTGGCCGCCGTCTTCATCTCTTCACTTCGCGCGCCCGTGATGCCGACCAGCACGAACTCTTCCGACTCCACCAGCTCCTTGAGCTGTTCGAAGTCGGGGATCTGTTCCAGTCGGGAAACATTGATCACCAGCGGTGCGCAATTAAAGAAGTAGGGCGCCTGAGCCACCTTTTCCGCCAACAACTGACGGATCCGCTCTGGCTCGCCATCGCTGATATGCAACACAGAAATAGTGAAGGTGGTCCCTTTCAATTCGTTATCGCGCTCAACCATGAATCTTCCCCGAGGCAGAGATGCTAATCCGTTATTGTTATTCAATTCCTGATGTTATAGTTTGCCCCCATCAGAGGCAATAAACTCGTCGGATTATATCAATTTCCATGTTGTGTGCAGTCTATAAAAGTCGCAAAAAAGCCGAGACCTACCTTTTTGTTGAAAGAAGAGAGGACTTTTCCCGCGTCCCGGCCCCCTTGATGGCGGTTTTTGGTCGTCCCGAGCTGGTGCTGATGACCAAACTGGACCCGGCCAAACCCCTCGGGCTGGCCGATGTCGGCAAGGTGATGGAGGCGTTGACCATGCAGGGATTCTACCTGCAGGTGCCGCCCCCGCCGGAGAACCTGCTGGAAGAGCACAAGGCCCGCCAGAAAAAGGGCGCGTGACCTCTCCCGCCTGAAACCATCGAGATGGCCCCGTCGCAACAGAGCGTGTAACGGGGCTGTTTTTTTATCCGGTTATCGCCATTTTCTACCTTGCGATTCATCGCTTATGTTCAGTGCCTGAACAACTGATGATAAATTAACGGGGGTGCTTAACCGGACAATATTGGTCATCTGCCCGATATATTGCCGGCTTGTCCACGGAGTTACTTTTGGCGAGCACAACAGCGAGCACAACACTTGTGCCAATTTTTTTCGAGCAGTTCCATCGATTGGGGGAGGGGTTATTTACACCATTATTTTCTTATCGCCTTACCTCGTTTTCCCTTCTTTTTTTAAAATATAAAGTCAAGCATCTATGACCTGCTTTTAGTCAATTTTTGTCCTTGCTCACAAAATAGCCCAGCTGTTTCTAGCCAATTTCCCGCGCGAGCAGCCTTGCGAGACGCGCTTGCCAGCCATTGAGAAAAAGAGCTTGGCCACCAATATATTACCGCTATCTGATAAGAGTCCTGTTGGACGAGAGCATCCCGTTTGGGAACCTACACGAGCAGTCGAGCAAAGCCTTGCTGTTATCAGCCAATAGTGGTCAAGGCCAGCGTGATAGTAATTGTGAATATGTTGGCGTAATCAAACCGGCGCAGCAGGGGCTCTGGGGAGGTGTGCTGCAGGATAAAAGGGGAGGGAGCCACATAGTTGCACACCACAGCGTACAAATATGGGTCAGGTGTATGGCTGGTTTGCAACATGTCGTATTGGCGAAAGTATGTGGCTTGGCGATGGCTGAAAATTACTTCTGTGCAGCTGATAACAGCGCGGCCCATAAAGCGGCGGCAAATAAAAAAGGATGGCGGTTGGCCATCCTTTTATTGTCGTCGGCACAAGTTGCCGAGCGGTATTACGCCTTTTTCAGGTAGGCGGCGACCAGCACGATCTGCACACCGTTGACCTTGCCTTCGATATGCAGCGGGTTGTTGGTCAGGCGGATGCCCTTGACCAGAGTGCCGCGCTTGGCGGTAAAGCCGGCGCCCTTGACGTCCAGATCCTTGATCAGGGTGACGGAGTCGCCCTCTTGCAGCACGGCACCGTTGGAGTCAACGGTCGGCACGCTGTCGTCATCTTCGGAAGCCATGCCCGCTTCGGCCCAGGCCTTGGTCTCTTCTTCCATGTACATCATGTCCAGCATGTCCTGAGCCCACACTTCGCCTTGGGCGGAGAGGCCTTTCAGCTGGCGCCATGCCATGACCTGAACGGCCGGCACCTGGCTCCACATGCTGTCGCCCAGGCAGCGCCAGTGGTTGACAACCACGGTCTCTGGCTGCTCCAGCTGGCCACGGCAGGTATCGCAGATGGCCACGCTGTGATCATCGTCGCTGGCGGGGGAGTGGGGTACCACGAAAGCGGTCAGTGCCTGCTCGGCGCCGCACAGTTCACACTTGGCGCCTGCGCGCGCTTGCAGGATGGCGTTGATGGTCATGTTATTGATCCCCTGGTTGGTAGTAAAACGACCCGCATCGGGCGGGGCGCATCAAAGAGGGGGCGGAATATAGCATAAAACCCCGCATTTTGTCAGGTCGGGTAGCAAGCCGGGTCAGGCTACTCCCTTGAGCGGCACTTTACTGCGCAGCAGGAGTGCAATTTGAAGCGGGATCGCTAGAATGAGCCTCCTTTTGACTACCGGATAGAGGCTCCTGTGCTGGCGCAACGCTTTCAACAACTGGATCAGCTGCTGATCCTCCATCGGCGCTGGTGGCAATATCAGCCCTATCACCACCTGACCATGCCCTTTGCCAACGAGGCACCGGAGCTGGTGGCACAGCTCGATGCTCTCACGTTGGAGCAACTGGCTGAACTTGATGGCGACATGGCGGCCCTTGGCTCGTTGCTCTCCCCCTGGATTGCCGATGGCGAGGTGTTGCTGCAACTCAGTCAGCTTGAGCCTTTTACCCCCGAGCCAATCAATTGCAGCAAGGAGATGGCGCTGCATATGCCGGGGCGCAAGCAGGCGCAAATCGAGGCGTTCACTGCCTGCTTGCCTGTGCATCATGGGCCCTATCTGGAGTGGTGTGCCGGCAAGGGGCATCTTGGGCGACTGGTGTCACGTCATCGTCACGCGTCGGTATTGAGCCTCGAATTGCAAGAGCAGCTCTGTGAAGAGGGTCGTCAGCTGGCTGAGCGTGATGGCGCCACCATGACCTTCTGCTGCGCCGATGCCTTTGCTCCCGAGTCTGCCGAGCTTATTGCGCCCGAGCACCATGCCATGGCACTGCACGCCTGTGGCGAGTTGCACACTCATCTGTTGGCGCAAGTGGCCGAGCGCAGTGCCCGCGGGGTGACCATCTCCCCCTGCTGTTACCATCTGATCCGCACCCCGGATTACCGTCCGCTCTCTCAAGCTGCTCAGGGTAGTGCGTTGCGTCTGGTCAAGGCCGATCTCAAACTGCCGTTGCAGGAGACGGTGACCGGTGGCGCGCGGATCACCCGCTTGCGCGAGCAGGAGGTGGTGTGGCGACTCGCCTTTGATTGCCTGCAACGGGAAGTGCGCGGGGTCGATGAGTATCTGCCGGTGCCCAATATGCAAAAGAGCCTGCTGACCGGCAGTTTCGCGGCATTTTGCGACTGGGCTGCCGAGCGCAAGGGGATCCCGTTGCCGAGCGGACTGGACTACGACGCCTTTGTGGCCAAAGGGGAGGCGCGTTTTGGCGCTGTCGCTAGGATGGAGCTGGTGCGTCACCTGTTTCGCCGTCCCCTCGAGATCTGGCTTGCCCTCGATAGAGCCTTGTTCCTGCAAGAGCAGGGTTATCGGGTCGAGGTGGGGGAGTTCTGTGCCAAACCGATGACGCCGCGCAATATCCTGATCCGCGCGGTGAAGGCACAAGCCTGAGTCGCTAGCCTCCCTGCCGCCTGATGGTTTCGAATGGCTGACAAGCTCCTCTTGTCAGCCATTTTTTGCGTCTAAAAAAATGTACGGGTGGTAGCCACTCCATCCACTCGCGCGGATCCAGTTTTACTGGTGCCACCTTGTCAAAAATTGTTTCGTATGAGTTCTTTGTGTCGGTTAATGGCTAATTTTTCTGACAAGGTGAAATGGCTCACAAATCTGTTTTATTTCTTAATTCTCATCGTGAATTTAGTTAATAAAACACCTACTCTTGTAGCGCCCTATATTCAAACAAGGACTGTGATTTATGTTCAAACCCAAGCGTTGTGCCTGGTTGATTGCGGCTGCCTGCGCATTGCCAAGTTATAGTGCAATGAGCGCAACCATGAATATTCAACCCGATCCGCAGAACCCCGGTGGATATGTTATTGCTGCCTCTGATGTGGCTGCCGTGGAAAAAGCCAAGACAGCCAATCCCATGTATGCAATTTGGGCCAAGGCGTTGGCGACCCGATCCAATAAAATAGTCGATGCCATTGAACCCGGGTTGGCAAGCAACCCTGACAACGTAAAACGGGTTGAACGGGTATTTCCCCAGTCGGAATGGGATTATTTAACCCAGATGGCAGCGCCGGAATACACCTATGTCCGGTTCTTGCGTGCTATCGGTAAATTTCCGGCATTTTGCGGGGAATATACTGACGGGCGTGATTCAGATGCGATCTGTAAAAAATCCATCGTGACCGCCTTTGCCCACTTCTCTCAGGAGACGGGGGGGCATATCTCCAAGGACAATGTCTCCGACAACCCGCTGGGGCTGGAAGAGTGGCAGCAGGCGCTGGTGCATGTGCGCGAGATGGGCTGGTCAGAGGGACAGACTGGCTACACCACCGGCTGCGGTCAGAACGACTGGCAAAACAAGAAGTGGCCCTGCAGTACCGGACAAGGCTACTTTGGCCGCGGTGCCAAGCAGCTCTCCTACCACTTCAACTACGGCGCCTTCTCCGAGGCGATGTTCGATGGCGATGCCTCCGTGCTGCTCAACAACCCGGGGCTGGTGGCCGACTCCTGGCTCAACCTCGCCTCGGCCATCTGGTTCTTCCTGACGCCACAGGCGCCCAAGCCGGCCATGCTGCACGTGATTGACCGCACCTGGGTACCCTCCAAACGGGAAGTGGATGCCGGTATCGGCTATGGCTTTGGCACCACCATCAACGTCATCAATGGCGGCATCGAGTGTGGCGAACAGAACAAGGACAAGGGGCAGCCGGTCAACCGTATTCGTTACTGGGAAGGGCTGGCCAATCACTACCAGATCCCGGTCAAGGCCGATGAGAAGAATACCTGCTGGCAGCAGACGCCCTATGGCAGCCTCAACCTCAACGGTGCCACCGACGTGCTCTACACCAACTGGGATGGCAACTGGAAATACTACCCGGATCGTCCGGGCGGCTACTCCTTCGAGTGTGAGCTGGTTGGCTTCCAGACCGCCTACTCGGCGCTGGTGCCGGGCGATTACCAGAAGTGCGTGACCAACTTCTACGGCTCCCACGCCAATTGGCCGAAAGTACGGGTCGTGGACAAACTGACCCCGCCGCCGGTCGATCCGAGCGAACCGCCCATCGGCGGCAACCCGGCCTGGGAAGCGACCAAGGTCTATACCGCCGGTAGCAAGGTGAGCTACAAAGGTGTTGTCTATCAGGCCAAATGGTGGACGCAGGGGGATGATCCCGCCAAAGGTGGCCCCTGGGTTGTGGTGCCTGCCAAATAAGGTGGCGTGATATTGACAATTAGAGAGGAGAGGGGGGCTCCCTCTCCTCGTTAATTCAAAAATTACATCGCCGAATATTATCTTGTATTTTCAATGGTGCTTTAGTCTTGGTTTATAGAACGATTTTTATCTGAAAATTGAAATAAAATGGTGTTGGGAGAAGTGAGGGGTAGCTGTTTTACATGTCGATTGGTTAGCTCCATAAATTGGCGTCAACTGATAATTTTTACACACTGCGGGCTAATTCATTCTTCATCATTAAATGAATCCTCTCATTGCACGTGAGGGGAGTAATTCTCCTATTGGTAAACTGTCATTTATCACCAAAATGGTGAGGTCTTGCTATATAGCGCATTTTTATCTCGGCACTTTTTCGCTTATTCCATTGAGAAAATTGATGTGAACGATCGGTTTATATTGGTAAGCTCTTTGGCTTGTGCAAAATTGCAACAAAGGGGGCAAGATGAAGGGCGGTTGTCATTGCGGGGTGATCCGCTATGAGGTGCTGACTGCACCTTTTGCGGCCGATTTTTGTCACTCTCGGGATTGCCAGCGTACCACGGGGGCACCGGTCGGGGCCTGGATGGACTTTCACGCCGAACAGGTGCAATGGTTATGCGGCAAACCGACCGAGTATGCGTCTTCAGACTTTATCCGCCGGGGATTTTGCGCCGAGTGTGGCTCCTCCCTTACGTATCGCAGCACCCAGTACCCTGAATATCTCACATTGGCTATCGCCTCCCTCGATAATCCGGATGCTGTTGCGCCAACCTACCACATCCATACCGACAGCCAGCTGCCCTGGTTGCCGATCCGGGACGAGCATCCCCGTTATCCCAAAGGGAAGTAAAACCAGGGTAACCCCAACAAAGGAGGTTGGCATGGAGCTGGTCGTTATCCGCCATGGCGAGACGCAAGCCAATGCGGAAGGACGGTATCAGGGCGCGCTGGATATCGGGCTTAATGAGAGTGGCCTGAAGCACATTGCCCGATTGGCTGACGAGATCGCGGCCGCTCAGGCCCCGTTCGATCGGCTGCTGGCTTCGCCGCTGCAGCGAACCAGAGAGAGCGCTGCGATCTTCGCTCGCCAGTTGGATTTGCCAGTGGAACTTGCGCCAGCCTTTCGTGAGCGGCATGTCGGCCTGTTTGAGGGGTTGACACAAGCAGAGGCGAAATCGCGTTATCCCGAGCTGTGGGCGCGCAATATTACCCGGCGTTGGGCAGAGGCACCACCCGGTGGTGAAACGCTGGATGAGGTAGTTGCCCGAGTGTCGCAAGGGCTGCTCGAACTGACCTCGAACGCGCAAGGGGAGCGCGTGCTGCTGGTCGCACATGGGGTCGTCGCCAAGGTGATCCGTGCCGTGACAAGTGCCGGATTTGATGACTTTTTCGATTGGCAGTTGGCCAACGGCGGCATGCTGACGGTGTATTTTCCGGTACCTTTAACGCCGGATAAACCTCTGCCATTTTGCCGACCCCCCTCAACCGGTGGACTATGAGTGAACCGACCTTTGTGACTCCCGATCATCCTTAATCCTGTTGTGCTCACTTTGCATCGTGTTTGCTGGTCATTCGGAGTCTGCTTGACCGCTATCTAAGGGTGATCGGAGGGGGCATTGTCGCGGCAAAGCGCTATCGCAAAAATAGACCTGCCGTGCTGGTCGAGCTCCATTATTGCACCTGTGCAAAAGTGATGGTTAGCTCTGTTACGCCAGTGAAGCAATCTATGTATGGGGACGGGTAAAAAGCACCACGCCACTCAAGGTGGCGTGGCTCCGAACTGGCTGTGATAACAAATGAATGGTTCTTTGTTGCTGATCGAGGGACAAGCCGTCGTGACTGAAGAAGGGGCCGAGCCATCAGGTCGGCTCCGGCTCCTCCTTGCGACAGCAGTTGCGCCCCTGTTTCTTGGCCATATAGAGGGCGGTGTCGGCCCGTCTGACCATCTTCTCCACACTGTCGAGGGGACCCTTGCTGGCGCTGATCCCGATGCTGATGGTGAGTGAGACCTCAAGCGCTCCGGATAGCGCATGGCGGGTCGACTCCACCGCCAGTCTGATCCGCTCGGCGCTGGCCCAGGCCAATTCTAACGAGGTCTCCGGCAGCAGCACGATAAACTCCTCGCCGCCCCAGCGCCCCAGCATGTCCACCTCTCGCAGCTGTTTGCCGATCCGGTTGATCAGACTCAGGATCGCCTGATCCCCCTGCTGGTGGCCAAAGTTGTCGTTGACCTCCTTGAAGTGATCGATGTCGATCAGCAGCAGGCTCATGGTGTGACCAAAGCGCTGGCAGCGTTGCATCTCGGCGTTGACCAGCTCATCGAAACGGCGCCGGTTGGCAATACCGGTCAGGGGATCCGTGGTGGCGGCGACTTTCAGCTCTTCCACCAGGCGCGCCCGTTCGGAGATGTCGCGCAGGATGGCGGTCATCTCGGTGGTCTGGCCCATATTGATCTTGGCGATGGTGACCTCCAGCGGAAATTCGCTGCCATCGCGGCGCAGCCCTACCACGGAGGCGCGGGCATGCATGGGGCGTGAATTGATGGGGGAGTTGCTGAACGCCTTGAAGTAGCTGTCATGGTTGGCGCGAAACCGTTGCGGCAGCAGGGTCTCCAGCCGTTTGCCAAGATAGCTCTCGTCGATGCCGAACATCTCGCAGGCAGCGGTATTGATAAGTTCGATCCGCGATTCGCTGCTGACGCTGATGATGCCGTCATAGGCGGAGTTGACGACCGCTTCAAAACGGCGGCGGCTGGTGGTGAGCGCATCTTCCAGCTGCTTCTTGGCGGTGATGTCGATGGCGGTGACGATGATCCTGTTGATCCGTGCCTGCTCGGGAATGATGGGGGAGAGGACAAAGCGCCACCAGCTGGTGCGCGACAGGCTATCGATGGGCAGTTCGCTCTCCACCCCTGTCTGCTGGCTCACGCACTCGTGCATCGGCTGCTCGATGCTGCTGGTGATGTAGCGGGGAAACATTTCGTTGAGCCGTTTGCCAATGCAGCCAAGCACCTCGATCTCGAAGGCTTTGGCGAAGGTGTCGTTGGCTGATACCAGAACAAAGTGGTCATCCTTGTCGAGGCTGAATACCGCCACGGCGGCACCGATGGCGTCGAGGGATGACTTGATGTCGGCATGGGAGCCTCGTGTAAACATGCAACCTCCACTGTCAATAACGTATTGATATTCAGTATAGGTTGCCGATTTTACGAGCTACTCCTCGATATCCAGCAAGACCAGAATGGCGCTGTCGCCGCCCCATTCGCGCGGAGCCTGATGAAAGGCGCGCACGTTGGGGTGCTGGGCCAGCCAGCTCGGAATGCGCTGTTTGAGGATATGTTTGCCGATGCCGTGCATCACCGAGGCGACGTGAATGTTCTCTTTCTGGCAGAGGGTGAGTAGGGCGGCCAGCTCCTGTTTGGCCTGATGCTGGTTCATGCCGTGCAGATCGAGGTAGATCTCCGGCGGATAACTGCCCCGCTTGAGCTTTTTCAGCTCGAATTTCGACACATCTTCGCGCACGTAACGGGTCGGACCATCGTCCTCGAGATGGGGCTGATACTCATCGCTGAAATAGTGGTCAACCCCAAGGGATTCGCGGCTTTCGCGCATTTCGCGTTTCTGCTTGACCGGGCGTAACTCGGCCCTTATGGTATCTTGCTTGATTTTCCGGGTACCTTTTATCGCATCGCGGAACAGCTGGGTTTCCTCGTCTGTCGGTGAGGGCGTTTTTTTCATCAGGTACTCGTCTTGCTCGCTGTATAAAATTCTCGGGCCGGATATTACTCGACTTGGAGGTGGATTTGGACAAGATATTTATCGATGAGGTGGTTGCCGAGATGCACACCATCCAGGACATGTTGCGCTGGGCCATGAGTCGTTTCAACGACGCCGGTATCTTCTACGGACATGGTACCGACAACGCCTGGGATGAGGCTGTGCAGCTGGTACTGCCCGCGTTGCATCTGCCGCCGGACGTGGATCCGGCGATGCGCCACTCCCGTCTCACCAGCAGCGAGCGTCACCGGATTGCCGAACTGATCGTGCGCCGCGTGCAGGAGCGTGTTCCCGCGCCCTATCTCACCAACAAGGCCTGGTATGCCGGTTGGGAGTTCTACGTTGACGAGCGGGTACTCATTCCCCGTTCTCCCATCGCCGAGATGGTGGCCAACCGCTTTGCGCCGTTCCTCAAACAGGAGCCGACCCGGATCATGGATCTCTGCACCGGCTCCGGTTGCATCGCCATCATCATGGCTCACGAGTTCCCGGACGCCGAGGTTGACGCCATCGACATCAGCGTCGATGCCCTGAATGTGGCCGAGCGCAACATCAACGATCACGGGCTGGAGCAGCAGGTTATCCCGATCCGCTCCGATCTGTTCCGCGATCTGCCGGCGGGCGACAAGTACGATCTCATCGTCTCCAACCCGCCCTACGTGGATTCCGAAGATATGTCGGATCTGCCGGACGAGTTCCGTCACGAGCCGGAGCTGGCGCTCGCCTCCGGCAGCGATGGTCTCAAGCTCACCAAGCGCCTGCTGGCCAATGCGGCCGACTTCCTCAAGGATGACGGCGTGCTGGTGGTCGAGGTGGGCAACAGCATGATCCATCTGGAGTCCCAGTTCCCCGAGATCCCCTTTACCTGGGTAGAGTTCGAGAACGGCGGCCACGGTGTGTTCGTGATGACGCGCGACGAGCTGGTGCAGTATCAGGATCATTTTGCCATCTACAAGAACTAAGCAGGAGCGCCTATGGCAGGGAACAGTTTTGGCCAACTCTTTCGGGTAACCACCTTCGGCGAGAGCCACGGTCTGGCGCTGGGCGCCGTGGTCGATGGCTGCCCGCCGGGGCTGGAGATCAGCGAAGCGGATCTGCAGGGAGATCTCGATCGGCGCAAGCCCGGCACCTCCCGTTACACCACGCCACGCCGTGAACCGGACGAGGTGAAGATCCTCTCCGGGGTGTTTGAGGGGAGAACCACCGGTACTTCCATCGGGCTCTTGATCGAGAATACCGATCAGCGCTCCAAGGATTACTCCGACATCAAGGATCTGTTCCGCCCGGGCCATGCAGACTACACCTACCACCAGAAGTATGGTCAGCGCGACTATCGTGGCGGCGGTCGCTCCTCCGCCCGCGAAACCGCGATGCGGGTGGCGGCGGGTGCTATTGCCAAGAAGTACCTCAAACAGGTGCACGGCATCGAGATCACCGGTTTTCTC
Source organism: Aeromonas sp. SE22 (assembly GCF_038739755.1). Taxonomy (NCBI): domain Bacteria; kingdom Pseudomonadati; phylum Pseudomonadota; class Gammaproteobacteria; order Aeromonadales; family Aeromonadaceae; genus Aeromonas; species Aeromonas sp. SE22. The sequence continues at coordinate 45,646 of NZ_JBCGFD010000016.1, read as the reverse complement.
TCCCAGCTTGGCCCCATCAAGGCCGAGGCGTTTGATGCCGTGCAGATCGAGCAGAATCCCTTCTTCTTCCCCGATGCGGGCAAGCTGGAAGCGCTCGATCAATACATGCGTGACCTGAAAAAAGAGGGCAACAGCATTGGTGCCAAGGTACAGGTCATCGCGCGCAATGTGCCGGTGGGTCTCGGTGAGCCGGTGTTCGACCGCCTCGATGCCGACATCGCCCACGCCATGATGGGCATCAATGCGGTAAAAGGTGTGGAGATCGGTGACGGCTTTGCGGTAGTGGAGCAAAAAGGCTCCGAGCACCGTGACGAGATGACCCCGGCCGGCTTTGCCAGCAACCATGCGGGCGGCATTCTGGGCGGCATCTCGTCGGGTCAGGATATCGTGGTGAGCATGGCGCTCAAGCCTACCTCCAGCATCACGGTGCCGGGCAAGACCATCACCACCGAGGGTGAGGCTACCGAGATGATCACCAAGGGTCGCCACGATCCGTGCGTCGGCATCCGTGCCGTGCCCATCGCCGAGGCGATGCTGGCGCTGGTGCTGATGGATCATCTGTTGCGTCACCGCGCCCAGAATCAGGGCGTATTGACCCAGACGCCGCAACTGCGCTGATCGGCATAACGACCCACTGGCTGATCAACTCTTATTATTGGCCAGCATGAAAAAGGCGACCTTTGGGTCGCCTTTTTGTTTTCTCTGTTCGGGTTAATGCAGCGGGGGTTCATCGCCATCGGGGGCGGCGCTCAGGCGGCATGTGGGGGGCGGAAAGTTGCGATCGGTTTTGGGCAGGGTAGCGATCGCCTTGTCGATGCTGACGAGCTGCTCATCGCTGATGCTCTCTTTGGCAAACATCAGGCTGACCGGTTGGTGGTGGAGCAGCAACTGGCAGCTGATAAAGCCGGTGGCGCCGAGCTGGTCGAGGCGATAACGGGCGTATTGCCACTCCATGATGACACCGTCGAGGCGGCGGGCGAGCAGCAGATCGATCAGCCGGTCGTCGGCGTTGTACTCGGTTACCTCCTTGAGTGCCGGGCAGTTTTCCAACTGCTGCATCGGGCGGGTGCCGCGCAGCTTGCCGATCTTGAGCCCCTTGGCGTTGCACAGCGCAGAGAGGGTCGGGTAACCGGCCCAGCGATCCTGCTGGCCGGGAATGGGATCGTTGCTGAGCAGCACGTAGGCGCTGTGGCGATAGGGGGCGGAGAAGCGGGCATATTGCTCGCGCTCCGGCAGCGCCAGCGCGCCCATCGCCACATCCAGCTGGCCATGCTCTACCAGATGGAGTGCCCGGGCCCAGGGAATTTCACGAAATTTGGGGGTGAAACCCGCTTTGGTGAGGATTTGGCGGGTCAGGCTGATATCGAGCCCTGCCAGTTCCCCTTTATTGTTGAGCTGACTGAAGGGGGGCCAGTGGCTCCAGGCCACGGTGAGAACCTGCTTGTCGGCATGTGCCGGCATCGCCCACAACAGCAGCAGGGCAAGCCAGAGTGGCCATCTGATGGGAAAGCCTGATTGCCTCTTCATATAAACCTCATCATCCCTGATCTTTTTGATCTCCGTGCCTTGCTGACAACAGAGTGTTTTTATTGTGTTTGATGTTAATAGGGCGGTAGTAAAAGATCGGGTAAACGGGAGCAATTGGGGCAGGGAAGGCGGGATTTTCTCCTCGTGCTGGGAGGAACATCACATTTTTCTCGTTTCTCCTCAATAACTCCGCTAGACTGCGCCCCTATTCTTTCCCCTTTGCTCTGCTCCCCGGGGAAATCGTTGTGTTCTCAACAGGCCCGAGTCTGGCGAGATGGCATCGGCTCAGCAGAGGAGCCCCATCCCGGATTGTCGGCGCCCCTATCCCTAGCAGGTAACTATGAGTTTTACTTCCCTCGGTCTGGCCGAACCCTTGTTGCGTGCCGTTGCCGAACAAGGCTACGACACCCCGTCTCCCATTCAGCAGCAAGCGATCCCCGCCGTTCTGGCTGGCCGCGATCTGATGGCGGCGGCCCAAACAGGGACCGGCAAGACCGCAGGCTTTACCCTGCCGATGCTGCAACGTCTGATGGAGAGCAAGCGCAAGGTCTCTCCGAACCGCGTCCGTGCGCTGGTACTGACCCCGACGCGCGAGCTGGCCGCCCAGGTGGGCGAGAGCGTGCGCAACTACGGCAAGCATCTGCCCCTGCGCAGCCACGTGGTATTTGGTGGCGTAAGCATCAACCCGCAGATGATGGCGACCCGCCGTGGTCTGGACGTGCTGGTGGCCTGTCCGGGCCGTCTGATCGATCTCTACAACCAGAATGCCGTCAAGTTTGACGAGGTGGAGATCCTGGTGCTGGACGAAGCGGATCGCATGCTCGACATGGGCTTTATCCGCGACATCCGCCGCATCCTGACCCTGCTGCCGAAGAAGCGCCAGAACCTGCTCTTCTCCGCCACCTTCGCCGATGAAATTCGCGAGCTGGCCACTGGCCTGCTGGACAACCCGGCTGTGATCGAAGTCGCCCCGCGCAACAGCACCGCCGAGCGTATCGAGCAGCTGGTGCACCCGTGCGACAAGGCCAACAAGATTGCCCTGCTGAGCCACCTGATCTCCAGCAATAACTGGCAGCAGGTGCTGGTCTTTACCCGTACCAAGCACATCGCCAACCGTGTTGCCGAGAAGCTTGAAAAGGACGGCATCAGTGCCGCCGCCATTCACGGCAACAAGAGCCAGGGTGCCCGTACCCGCGCGCTGGCCGGTTTCAAGGATGGCAGCGTGCGCGTGATGGTGGCGACCGACATCGCGGCCCGTGGCCTCGATATCGACAAGCTGCCGCAGGTAGTGAACTTCGAGCTGCCGAACGTGGCGGAAGATTACGTGCACCGTATCGGTCGTACCGGTCGTGCCGGCGCTGCCGGTCACGCCATCTCCCTGGTTGCGGCCGATGAAGGGAAACTGATCAAGGCCATCGAGCGTCTGACCAAGCAGAACATCCCCTGCGAGCAGGTGCCCGGCTTCGAAGCGTCCCGCGAGACCCTCGACAACATCGCCCGTGGTATCGGCGCGCCGCTGCGCAAAGAGCCCCGTGATCCGAGCGAGCAGCGCCGTGCGCCGCGTCCGCAAGGTCAAGGCCAGCGTCAGGGTGCCGCTCGCTCCGGCAACAACGGTGGCAACGCAGGCGCTAGCCGCTCCGGCAACGGCGGCAAGCCCAAGCCCCAGGGTGGTCAGCGTCCGGCTGATGGCGCCGCCAAGCCGGCTCAGGCCCGTCGTCCCCGTCGCGCCAGCCACAACCAGTAAGGGCAAGGATAGCCACTCTCCCGCTCTGAACGGTTAAACGAAAAGCCCTGCCATATCGGCAGGGCTTTTCTATTTCTGCTTCTGCGGCTCCGCGTTTGGTTGACCCGCTCTGGTCAGGAGAGCAGGGCGGTGAGCAGGAGGCAGGCCGCACTCAGCAAAATGACGGTGAAGGTCAGCCCCATTCCCACTATTCGATAGCGGAAATTCTCCGGCGTGCGGCTCATGCCGAAGGCGTGACAGAGGCGACCAAGCAGCAAGGCACTCCCCAGCAGATGAACCAGCCAGGGGGCATGGCTGCCGGTTTCGACGAAATAGATGAGCAGCAGGGCGAAGGGGACATACTCGGCAAAGTTGGCGTGCACCCGCATGGCCCGCAGCATGGCGGGATCATCGCCATGGCCGAGCGCCACTTTCTGGCGGTGACGGGTGCGAATGGTACGCACGCTGAGCAGGACAAAGAGCAGGGCAAGCAGGGCCGCATAGATGGGCAGTATGGTCATGGTGTAGGGCTCCCGAGGTGATGGATAAGCATGGATCTGTTGTGCACTCAATGGCTTGCCCTTGAGGGTAGCAGTAAAGAGGGCTCGGCCATGGCGTCCTGAGCGCCCTTGCCAGATAAAGAAAAGCCCCGCCAGTCTGGCAGGGCTTGTTGTCGGGTTTTAGGTTGCGTGCAGCGCAATCAGCTGCACTTCGCCAGTCAGGCGCCGTAGGGGAGAGAGGAGTGGTGCAGCACGATGCGCACCTTGCCATCATCCCCCTTCTTGAAACCCCAGCTCTTGTCGACCGTGGTCTCCTTGTTGTCGCGATCCACCAGATGCACCTTGCCCATGGTCAGCGCCATGTTGCCGTTGATATAGACGGCGGCATTGTCATAGCGGTAGCTCTGCCAGTTTTTCAGAGCAAAGCCGCTGTCTGCCGGATAGGCGCTGTTGTTGCCGACAAAATAGGCCAGCGCCCCCTCGCGGGTGGTGCGAAAGGTCTGCTCGCCACTGGCGAGGGTGGGTTTGAACAGCACCGGCCCCTGCTGGTAGCCGTAAGCGCTGTCGAGTACCGCCTCGGCGGTGGCTTTGGCGCGCTCAATGCCGCCGGCCCGATAGTCATCGCTGATCTTGATGAGCGCCGCGCCCCAGGCATCCTGCGCCGCCTTGATGTCAGCCTCGGTGATATTGTTGTTGGTGATTTCGGCCGCGCTGAGGGCGCCGCTGGCAGCCAGCAGAACAAGGGCAAGGGAACTCTTCGTGAGATGCAACATCATTGTTTTCAAACTCCTGAAAGCGATAAACGAGGGGGCAGTGTAGCGAGCGGGCATGAACGGGTTTTGAACTGTTCGTTCAGGTTTTGGTGGCAAAAAAGACTGTATAAAACACGGTTCTTGGCGGTTTGTTCGGTGGTGCCCTGATCAGCGGACGGGGGTCAGCAGGGCCGAGAAGTAGCGCTCCTGCATTTGCTGCCAGCGGCCGCTCGCTATCAGCTGCTGCTGGGATTGGACAAGGGCGGCAATATCGGCCTGGCGGCTCTTGTTGAGGTAGAGATAGACCTCGATATCGGAGACCCGTTTCCATGGCGCGGCAAGGGGGGATTGATTGGTGGGCAGCAGCCGGATCACCCAGTCGGTTCTGCCGCGCTGGAGCAGGGCGAGACCCTGCTTCTCATCGTTGAACCAGACGATGCGCCGACTGTCGAGATAGCGGTTGCACCACTGAATGCCGCGCAGGCAGCCAACCCGCTCCTGACTGGCGGGGGGCCAGCTGGCGTCCTGCTTGCTCTGGGCATAGATGGTGATTTCGCCAATCGCCGTACCGACCGGGAGCATCTGCGGGTGAGTCTGCTCAAAGCCCTTGATCCGGGCGATATCGCCATCGATGGTGCTATCGGAGTCAACCAGTTTGCGGCAGCGGGCGAGGGTGCAGGGGATAAAGGTGAAATCGACCCTGGCCTTGCCAAACCACTCCTCATAGAAGGGGCGCAGCAGGGGGATATATTCCACGGGCGCCGCCAGCGACAAGGGCGTGCCCTGGGCAATCGGGTTCAGACAAAACAGCAGCCACCAGCCAGCCCACTTCATACCTTGCTCCCCACTCCATTGCGTATGGAAAAAGCGTAGTTGAAAGGTTCTCCATCCCGCAGGTGCGAGGCGGGAATGGGCAGAGCAGCGGTATGTGTCGTGGTGATAAAACAAAGCCCCGCCAATCAGATTGGCGGGGCTTTGTTATTTGGGGCATTCAGTATCGGGGATTACAGCGCGGGCAGCAGTCCCATGCTGACGCTGATCTGGACGCCAACGATCAGCACCCCCATGGCACCGGCCACTCCCAGCGCCACCACGCCACCCGGGGCGCGGTAGTGGTGGGCGGGGGCCTGTTTGCGGCTCTGCCATACCAGCGCCACCGGCAGCAGTACCGCGAGGATGGCCAGCGCAATGGCGGCGTAGCCGAGGGCCATGATAAAGCCCTGCGGGAAGTAGAGGGCAAACAGCAGCGGCGGCACAAAGGTGATGAGGCCGGTCTGGCTGCGGCCCTGCCAGTTGTCCTTGCGGCGGGTCACCTTGGCCATAAAGTCGAACAGTCCCAGCGTCACCCCGAGGAAGGAGGTGGCGAGCGCCAGATCGGCAAACAGGTGCATCGCCTGATTAAACGCGGGCCAGCTCACCAGCTTGCCGACGCTGGCGAGCAGGCTGTCGAGCGCGCCGCCATTAGCCAGCAGGGAGGATTGGCCGAGCAGCCCCAGAATGGCCACCTGCCACAGCACGTAGAGGATCAGCGGCAGGGCGGAGCCCCAGACAAAGACCCGGCGCAGTTGCTTGGGGCAATCGCCGAGGTAGAGCATCACGCTCGGGATCGAACCGTGAAAGCCGAACGAGGTGAAGATCACCGGCAGGCCCGCCAGCAGCAGCCCTTCCCCGAGCGGCATGGCGAGCAGGTGTTCGCCCTGGGCGCGTGGCAGCAGCAGCGCCAGCACGCCCACCATGATCACCAGTTTGACGGTGAACATCAGCCGGTTGAGGTAATCCACCGAGCGGGTGCCGACACAGACCATGCCGCCAAACAGCAGGGTAAAGGCCCAGGCAGCCTGCTCCTGGCTCAGGGTGATGCCGGCATCGGCCAGCGCCTGTGCCAGCAGGCTGCTGCCACCGCTGATGTAGGCGGAGGCGAGGGCGTAGAACAGCATCAGGATGCAGAAGGAGGCGATGCGCTTGCCCCAGGGACCGAGCAGGTGATCTGCCAGCTGGTGCAGGTACCACTTGCCGGTATTGAGGCTGGCCTCCACCTGCAGCATGGCGGTAAAGGCCATCAGGGCCCACAGGCCAATCATCAGCAGCAGGGTGGCGGGGCCGCCGAGGGACGAGGAGGCCAGCGGCAGGGCCAGCATACCGGCGCCTATGGTGGTGCCGGCAATCAACAGGGTACAACCCAGAGTCTTGGTGTTCATGTTATCCATCCGAAAGTGAGCGGAGATGTTGCAAACAAGAGAGAGCCAGTTGGCTGTGTCGGGAGGCGCCTCCGGGGGAAAAGCCGGAGGCTAGCAATATCGGCGTGGAAACATCTGTACCTGAAACCTGTCGGTTGTAAAAGATGGTTGCCACGTTAACGGATCGAAATAGCGGAGACAACCCCTAAAAAGCGGATCTTGTGCTGTAGAAGGCATTTAAGTGGAAATAAAAAATGACACTCAGCGCTATCCGCCGAAAAAATGTGCGCCTTGAGGTGTTGATGCCAATCCGCTTGAACCGACCCTCGGGATCGGAGGGGGTTGCTACAGGCGCTTGGAAGGGGCGGCAGAGGGCAAAACGGGGCGCTAGCGGCCCGGATGGCTCGGCATAAGTAAAAATAGGGTCATATGGCCAAAAGCCATAAATTCAATTTATAGCGAGCCGATGGGCCGATAAACGGGCCCTGAGCAGGGGTTGCAAGCCCTGTCGGCCGGTTGGCCGATCTTCCGCCGGTCAAACAGACGCGTGCAAAGGTGGGCGTTGAGAAAAGAAGTCGCACAGGCTGTCAGTTCTGGCTGCCCATGCAGGCAGTTTGTGCCGGCAGCCTGTGCGGTTGTGGGTGGTTGTTGCTGGCGGCTTAGCGGCGGCGCTTGAGGGTGCGGCTTACATAGTGCAGCCCGCTCTGGTAGTCGCCATTGACCGCCTTGAGCGCCAGCTCCAGCGCCTGGCTCGCCAGCGCGTCGTGCTGCTGGGGCAGGGAGTTGATGCCAAAGGGGAGGAAGTCGAGCAGCCGATCGTCGCCGAAAGTGGCCATGGCAAGCTGGCTCATATCGGTCTCTTGTTCCAGCAGGTAGTCCAGTACCCCCTCCATCAGGATGTAGGAGGTGGTGATCAGCGCCTCGGGCAACTGGCCCAGCTGCTGGTGCAGATGTTTGATCAGGCGATACCCCTCGGTGCGCGAGAAGTGGGCCCCTTCACAGAGGTGGCAGGTCGCACTGTGGCTGGCAATGGCCTGTTCGAAGCCTGCTTTTCGCTCCTGACTGATCGTGAGTGCAGGCAGCGCAGTGATCAAGGCGATATGGCGGATGGCCGGGGTGAGCAGGGAGGCGGTGAGGTCATGGCTCGCCTTCTCATTTTCACTGGCGACGGTGACGAAGCGATCGGCCGCCATACTCCGGTCGATGGCGAGGATCTGCACCCCTTGTGCCTGCTGGTTGCCATAGAAGGGATCGTCCGGCGGCAGGCAGCTGGCCACCAGCAGGGCATCCACATGGCGGCTCACCAGCATCTGGGCCAGCTCTTTTTCGGTGGCGGGATCATCTTCCGAGCAGACGATGAGCAGCTGATAGCCCTGCGCCCGCGCCCCCTGTTCCAGCCGTTTGGCCAGCTTGGCGTAACTGGCGTTCTCAAGGTCGGGCAGGATAAAGCCGAGGGTCTTGGTCTGGCCGCCGCGCAGGGAGGCGGCGCGGCTGTCCGGCTGGTAGTTGTGGGCGGTGACGACGGCCATCACCTTGTCGCGGGTGGCCTGACTGATGCGGTATTGGTCGGCCTTGCCGTTGATCACATAGCTGGCCGTGGTGCGCGAGACACCGGCGAGGGCGGCGATTTCATCCAGTTTCATCATATTGGCTCTGTTTGAGTTGCTAGGCCCACGGGCACTGCCTGGTAAGGGCACCGAAAAGTGTGCGCGGGATCATATCATTGAAAACCGCTCTTTGTGGGTACTTGATCAATTCGCTGAAACGATTCAGTCTGAGTGTAAGTGAAACGATTCAGCTTGTCAGCAGCAGCGCTTCGCAGAGATGTAGAGCAGGGTGGTAAAACCCGGTCAGGATCACATTTCGAGGTATCCCGACTATCGTCAGCTGGCAGGCAAACCGAATGTTCAATTGTCTTGACCCGGCGATGCCGGGATCTGATGGAGAGTGGCTATGTTGAAGTTGGTGCGAGAGCAGATCTTGCTGGGGCAGTCGGTGGCGACCAAGGCCGAGGCGATTGCCCTGTTGGCAGGCAAACTGACCGAGGCCGGTCTGGTGGAGGCGGGCTATGTCGATGGCATGCTGGCCCGTGAAGCGCAGCATGCCACCTACCTTGGCAGCGGCATCGCCATTCCCCACGGCACCACCGACACCCGGCATCTGGTGAAGATCACCGGCGTCATGGTGGCCCAGTTCCCCAACGGCATCGAGTGGGACGAGGGGCAGATCGCCTACGTCGCCATCGGTATCGCCGCCAAGTCAGACGAGCATCTGGGCATCTTGCGCCAGCTCACCCATGTGCTGGGTGACGAGCAGGCGGCAACGCAATTGAAAGAAGCCACCGACGCCGACACCATCATCAATATCCTGACCGGCGCCACTGCCGCCAAAGAGGTGCAATACCTGACCCTGGCCGACTTCCCGGCCGATGATCGCGACCAGCTGTTGCTGGGTGCGGCTGCCCGCGCCAAGTCCGCCGGTTGGGGCGATGCCGCCATGGTAAGCGCACTGCTGGCAAGCGAACCTGCCTATCTGGGCGAGGGCATCTGGCTGGCCCGTGCCCATGTTCAGCAAACAGCATCGGCCCAGACTGGCTGGGTACTGGCCACCCCGAGCAGCGAACTTCGCGCAGGGGATCTGCCGGTCAGTGCCATGCTGCTGCTGTGCGCCGCAGATAGCGGCCATCTGCCGCAACTGGAGAATCTGGCCAAACTGGCAGATGCCGGTCAGCTGGCGACGCTGGCGGGCGGCGAGGGGCTGGCCATGTTGCAGGCAGGTCCCGCGAGCGGTCTTTCCGAAACCTTCACCATCATCAACCCCCACGGCCTGCATGCCCGTCCGGGCGCCATGCTGGTCAAGGTGGCCAAAGAGTTTGCATCCGACATCCGGGTTGCCAATCTGGATGGCAGCGGCGAGGCGGTCTCCGCCAAGAGCCTGATGAAGGTGATCGGCCTTGGGGTCAAATGCGGGCACCGTCTGGCGTTTCGCGCCGAAGGGGCAGATGCCGAAGCGGCCCTCAAGGGGATCGGTGAGGCGATCGCCGCTGGTCTCGGTGAGGGGGCTCATTGATGAAGATTGTCACCATTACCCTCAACCCCGCCCTTGATCTCACCACCCGTCTCGAGGCGATGAGCCTTGGCGAGGTCAATCTGGTGAGCGAGGCCAACCTGCGTGCGGCGGGCAAGGGGATCAATGTCGCCATGGTGCTCAAGGATTTGGGCCGCGAGGTAGGCGTCACCGGCTGGCTGGGCGCAGACAATGAGCAGAGCTTTGTCTCCCTGTTTGCAGAGCGGGCGCTGGATGATCACTTTGTCCGTGTCGCGGGCAGCACCCGCATCAACGTCAAGATCTCCGAGCAATCCGGTCGGGTCACCGATCTCAATCTGCCGGGGCTCACTATCCAGCAAGGGGAGGTGAGCGCGCTGGAGCAGACCATCGACCAATTGGCCCCTCACGCAGACTGGTTTGTGCTGGCGGGCAGCCTGCCCAAAGGGGTGGCCCCCGATTACTGCGCCCATCTGATCCGCCTGCTCAAGGCCAAGGGCAAGCAGGTGATCTTCGATTGCAGCGGTGCGGCGCTAAGCGAAGGGATCAAGGCGGCGCCGACCTTGGTCAAACCCAATCTGGAAGAGCTCGGCCAGTGGGCGGGCCGCCCCATCAAGACGCTGAGCGAGCAGGCCGAGTGTGCCCGCGCGCTGCAGGCCAGCGGGATCCCCAACGTGGTGATCTCCAACGGTGCCGATGGCCTCATCTGGTTTGCCCCGGATGTCGTCTGGCAGGCCATTCCGCCGCGGATGCAGGTGGTCAGCACGGTGGGTGCCGGCGATTCGCTGGTGGCCGGCCTCGCCCATGGTCTGAGCCTTGGCTGGGCGCCGGAGCAAACCCTGCGGCTGGCCACCGCCGTCTCGGCCTTGGCGGTCAGTCAGGTCGCGGTCGGCTTTGACGATATCAATGTGCTCAACCCCTTACTTGAACAGGTGCGAGTAGAGCGTCTGGATGCGCTGGCACCGGTTCAGTGCCATACCCCCTCAATGGAAAACTCAGGAGATGCCCAATGAAAGCAATCTTGGTTACGGCTTGCCCGGCGGGCATTGCCACCAGCTTTCTCGCTGCAAAACGGATAGAACAGCAGGCCAAACTGGCTGGCTGGGAGCTCACCCTCGACGTCGGCTCCAGTGTGCAACCGCGCCAGATCCCCTCAAAAGAGCAGATTGCTGCGGCCGACCTGGTGCTGGTTGTCGCCAGTGCTCCGGTGGATCTCGCTGCCTATGATGGCAAACGGGTCTATCAGGGGAGCATGGATCTCGCCCTGCAGGATCCAGCCGCCTTGCTGGAGGCAGCCGCCAGCGGCGCCAGTGTCTATCGTCATCAAGCCGTCTCCGCCGTTGCCAATGCTGCCGCCAAACCGGCCGCCGCAGGCAAGCGCATCGTGGCGGTGACTGCCTGTCCGACCGGGGTGGCCCACACCTTTATGTCGGCAGAAGCGCTGGAGACCATGGCCAAACAGCTGGGTTATCAGATCCGCGTCGAGACCCAAGGCTCGGTCGGTGCCCAGAATGCCCTGACTGCCGAGGAGATTGCATCTGCCGATCTGGTGTTCCTCGCCACCGATATCGAGGTGGACATGGCCCGTTTCGACGGCAAGCCGGTCTATCGCACCAGCACGGGGGCGGCGCTCAAGAAAACCCGCGCCGAGCTCGACAAGGCGTGGAGTGAGGCGAAAATCTATCGCCACAACGGCGCCAGCCAGCCCAAGAAAGAGGAAAAAGCAGGCCCCTACAAGCACCTGCTGACCGGGGTCTCCTTTATGCTGCCCATGGTGGTGGCGGGTGGCCTTATCATCGCGCTTTCGTTCGTATTCGGGATCGAGGCGTTCAAGGTGGAAGGCACTCTGGCCGCCGCCCTGATGAAGATCGGTGGTGGCTCCGCCTTTGCCCTGATGATCCCGGTGCTGGCCGGTTACATTGCCTACTCCATCGCTGACCGCCCTGGTCTCGCTCCCGGCATGATCGGCGGCATGCTGGCAAGCTCGCTGGGCGCCGGTTTCCTCGGTGGGATCGTTGCCGGTTTCCTGGCCGGTTACAGCGCCAAGTACCTGAGTGACAAGGTGCGCCTGCCGGTGACCCTGGAAGCGCTCAAGCCCATCCTGATCATTCCACTCTTTGCCAGCCTCTTTACCGGTCTGGTGATGATCTACGTGGTGGGTGGCCCGGTGGCCGGCATCATGAATGCCATGACCACCTTCCTCAACAACATGGGCTCTGCTAACGCAGTGCTGCTCGGTGTCATCATCGGTGCCATGATGTGCTTCGACATGGGTGGCCCGGTCAACAAGGCAGCCTACGCCTTCGGGGTTGGCCTGCTGGCCTCCAAAACCTACTCCCCGATGGCAGCCGTGATGGCCGCCGGTATGGTGCCGGCGCTGGGTATGGGGATCGCCACCTTCCTGGCCCGTACCAAGTTCATCAAGGCGGAGCAGGAAGCGGGCAAGGCCTCCTTCGTGTTGGGTCTGTGCTTTATCTCCGAGGGTGCCATTCCGTTTGCCGCCAAGGATCCGATGCGCGTCATCCCGGCCTGTATGGTGGGTGGCGCCCTGACCGGTGCGCTCTCCATGCTGTTTGGCTGCGAACTGATGGCGCCCCACGGCGGTCTGTTCGTGCTGTTCATCCCGCACGCCATCAGCAACGTCATGATGTATATCGTGGCGATTGCAGCAGGCTCGCTGCTGACCGGTGTCTCCTACGCCATGCTCAAGCGCGGCGAAGAGCAGGCCAAGCTGGCCACGGCATAAGCCTCGCCACCCGGCAACACGTCATAACCAAGAGCGGCCTGCGGGCCGCTTTTTGTTTTGCTGGGGAATTGATGATCTATGAGGAGGATTGCTGGTAGGCAGGGTCAAAAATCCCAGCCCGGTTGTTCTTGCTGCTCGGGTTGAGCTCCTTCCTGTGCTTTGCGGCGGGCGGCTTCAACCCGCGCCTTGCGGGCGCGGCACAGACGCATTACATCCTGCTGCTGGGCGGGGGTCATGGCGAGCCAGTTGAAACGCTCTTCGCGGCTGCGCAAACACCCTTTGCAGTAGCCCTTGTTGTTCACTTCGCAGACCCCGATGCAGGGGCTCTGCAGCGGGAAGATCTCGAGCTGTTCCATCCATCACCTCGCACATCCTGTCACCTTGTTATAACCCAGCTGTCACCTTTGGCGAAATCCCCCTTCAAGTGATTGATGTCGTTTGCTTTCCCCCTGCAAATTTGGCATCTTCCCCGCCGAGCATGGCTATTGGCGTTATATGAGGACATATGAACAAACACGCGTACTGGCTGACCGCCGTGGTGCTGGGTCTGGCCGGGTGTGCAGGCAACTCTGAGCAAAATCAGGTGCCCAAAAAACAGACCGACAACAGATGTTTCCTGAACTGCGAGGTGCCGGTAAATCTGGGCAAGCAGTATCTGGACGGCACCTTGCCGGGGGAGCTGGTCAGGGTTGAGCGGGTCAATAGCCGTGCGCGAGCCGATTACAGCAAGTTTGGCCCCCAGAGCAGACTGGTACTGGAGCGCTCCGGCAAGATGAATCGCCGCTATGGCGAGCTCTACCACAAGCTCTCCCGCTGGGTGGCCAATGGCGGCAACCCTGCCGACATCACCCGTTACGGTATCAGCCTGGCCCAGCTGGGCGGGGCGGATCGGATGGGTAACGTGCTCTTCACCGGCTACTACTCGCCGGTGCTGGAGGTGCGTCGTCGCCCCGATGCCAAGTACAAATATCCAATTTATGCCATGCCCAACTGTGGCAGCCGTTGTCCGACCCGGGCCCAGATCCATCAGGGGGCGCTGGCCAACCGCGGGCTGGAGCTGGGTTACAGCAAATCCCTTATCGACAACTTCCTGATGGATGTGCAGGGGTCCGGCTTTGTGCACTATGGCGATGAGGATCGGCTGCAATATCTGGGCTACAGCGGCAAGAACGGCCACGGTTACGTGAGTATCGGCCGGGTGCTGATCGACCGCGGCGAAGTGCCCAAGGAGCAGATGTCGATGAAAGCCATCAAGGATTGGGCGAGCCGCCAGCCGGAGGAGAGCGTCAAGGAGTTGGTGGAGCAGAACCCCTCCTATGTATTCTTCGAGCGCCGCCCGACCAACGACGTGATCGGCGCCGCCGGTATTCCGCTGCTGCCGATGGCGGCCGTTGCTGCCGACAAGACTCTGTTGCCGATGGGCACCCCGATCCTCGCCGAAGTTCCCTTGCTCGACAAAGAGGGCAACTGGACCGGCAAACATCAGCTGCGGCTGTTGATTGCGCTGGATGTGGGCGGAGCGGTGAAGAAGGGCCATCTCGACCTCTATCACGGCATGGGCGAGAAGGCCGGTGTCGCAGCGGGTCACTACAAGCACTTCGGCCGGGTCTGGAAGCTGGGTCTGCACCATGGGCCGACTGCCGCGCCCTGGCTGTAATGTCTGTGCTGGTGGGGCGTATCAGCCGCCAGCCAACTCAGGCATCGAGATAGATGTAAAAAAGCAGCCGGAGCAATCCGGCGGCTTTTTGTTTTGTTCTCTTTGGCTGCGTGCACGAGGTGCTACAAGCGGGATCAGCGTTTCTGGATATCCAGCTTGATGGCGCCGACCGGCTTGCAGCAGCAGGGGAGACACTCCCCCTGGGAGACAAAAGCGAGCGGCACATTGGGGTAGTGCACCTTGCCCGCGATGAGCGGGGTGCGGCAGGCACCGCAATAGCCGCTGCGGCACTGGAACTCGACCCGATGGCCGTGGCGTTCCAGGGTTTCCAGCACGCTTTCGCCGGGATGAGCGTGCAGTACGCCATCCCGGGTATGTACCCGTGGTGCCAGCACCGCCTGCTGTTCGGCAGGCGAGTGCGGGGCAGGGGTCAGCGTGTTGGTGGCGTCACTCACAGCTCGAAATCACCCAGGTCTTCAGCATTCACTTCGCTGTCGATCTGACCCACCAGATAGGAGCTTACCTCTACCTCTTGCGGGGCGACCTGCACGTTGTCGGAGGAGAGCCAGGTGTTGATCCAGGGGATCGGGTTCTGCTTGGTGCCGGCAAAGGCTGGTTGCAGACCGACGGCGGCCATCCGCAGGTTGGTGATGTACTCCACGTACTGGCAGAGGATGTCCTTGTTCAGGCCGATCATGGAGCCGCCCTGGAACAGGTACTCGGCCCACTCTTTCTCCTGAATGGCAGCCTCTTTGAACAGCTCGAAGCAGGCCTGTTCGCACTCGGCGGCGATTTCGGCCATCTCGGGGTCGTCCTGACCGCTGCGCATCAGGTTCAGCATGTGCTGGGTACCGGTCAGGTGGAGTGCCTCATCGCGGGCGATCATCTTGATGATCTTGGCGTTGCCCTCCATCAGCTCGCGCTCGGCGAAGGCAAAGGAGCAGGCGAAGCTGACGTAGAAGCGGATCGCTTCCAGCGCGTTGACGCTCATCAGGCAGAGATAGAGCTTCTTCTTGAGCTCACGCAAGGTGATGGTCACTTCGCGGCCAGCAACGGTGTGGGTTCCTTCACCGTGCAGGTTGTAGAGGGCGGTCGCTTCGATCAGATCGTCGTAGAAGTGGCTGATGGAGCCGGCGCGCTTGAGGATCTGCTCGTTGGTCACGATGTCGTCGAACACCTGGGCGGGGGTGTTGACGATGTTGCGGATGATATGGGTGTAGGAGCGAGAGTGGATGGTCTCGGAGAACGCCCAGGTCTCGATCCAAGTTTCCAGCTCCGGAATGGAGACCAGCGGCAGCAGCGCCACGTTGGGGCTGCGACCCTGAATGGAGTCCAGCAGGGTCTGGTACTTCAGGTTGGAGATGAAGATGTGCTGCTCGTGGGGGGGCAGGGCCTGATAGTCGATGCGATCACGGGAGACATCCACCTCTTCCGGGCGCCAGAAGAAGGAGAGTTGTTTTTCGATCAGCCGCTCGAACACTTCGTGCTTTTGCTGGTCATAACGGGCTACGTTGACCGATTGGCCAAAAAACATCGGCTCTTTGAGCTGGTCGTTTTGGGTTTGGCAGAAAGTTGAATAGGCCATGGTTACCAGAATGTCTGTATGGAGAAAACAGGAGAGCGGGAGCTTGTCGCTCCCGCCCGGTTATCAGTTCTTGCCGTAACTTAGATTTTGCAAGCCCCGCCAGCACAACCGTCATCTTGCAGATCGGTCTGGGCATCGTCCGCACCATCACGGGTGTTGTGATAGTAGAGGGTCTTGAGGCCGTATTTGTAGGCGGTCAGCAAGTCCTTCAGCAGTTGCTTCATCGGCACCTTGTTGCCTTCGAAACGGGCCGGGTCGTAGTTGGTGTTGGCGGAGATCGCCTGATCCACAAACTTCTGCATGATACCGACCAGCTGCAGGTAGCCGTCAACGCTCGGTTGCTTCCAGAGCAGTTCGTATTGATCTTTCAGGCGATCATACTCGGGCACCACCTGTTTGAGAATGCCGTCCTTGGATGCCTTGACCGACACCAGACCGCGTGGCGGCTCGATACCGTTGGTGGCGTTGGAGATCTGGCTGGAGGTCTCGCTCGGCATCAGGGCGGTCAGGGTGGAGTTGCGCAGGCCCACAGACTTTATCTCTTCGCGCAGGCTTTCCCAATCCAGATGCAGCGGCTCGTTGCACAGCGCATCCAGATCCTTCTTGTAGGTGTCGATCGGCAGGATGCCCTGGGCATAGGTGGTCTCGCCAAACAGCGGGCAGGGGCCGAATTCGCGG
This sequence comes from Aeromonas sp. SE22, assembly GCF_038739755.1. NCBI lineage: Bacteria > Pseudomonadati > Pseudomonadota > Gammaproteobacteria > Aeromonadales > Aeromonadaceae > Aeromonas > Aeromonas sp. SE22. Next base: position 29,256 of record NZ_JBCGFD010000016.1, on the reverse strand, counting down.
GCCAGCTGCACGGAGGCTTTCAGCAGGTAGTACTGGATCGCCTCGAAGGTGCGGTGAGTCAGCGCCAGACCGGAGCCGTCAGAGTAGCGGGCACCGTTCTTGGCCAGGTAGTAGGCGTAGTTGATGACGCCGATCCCCAGAGTGCGACGACCCATGCTGCCACGCTTGGCGGCGGCAATCGGGTAGTCCTGATAGTCGAGCAGAGCATCGAGGGCACGCACGGCCAGATCGGCCATCTCTTCCAGGTCTTCCAGCTTGTCGATGGCACCCAGGTTGAAGGCAGAGAGGGTGCACAGGGCGATCTCGCCGTTCTCGTCGTCAATGTTGTTGAGCGGCTTGGTCGGCAGCGCAATCTCGAGGCAGAGGTTGGACTGGCGTACCGGCGCCACGCTCGGATCAAACGGGCTGTGGGTGTTGCAGTGATCGACGTTCTGGATGTAGATGCGACCGGTACCGGCACGCTCCTGCATCATCAGGGAGAAGAGATCGACTGCCTTGAGGGTCTTCTTGCGAATGGCCGGATCCTGCTCGTACTTGACGTAGAGCTCTTCAAACTTGTCCTGATCGGCAAAGAAGGCATCGTACAGACCCGGCGCATCGGACGGAGAGAACAGGGTGATGTCACCGCCCTTGATGAGGCGCTGGTACATCAGCTTGTTGATCTGCACGCCGTAGTCCATGTGACGGACACGGTTCTCTTCCACGCCGCGGTTGTTCTTCAGCACCAGCAGGCTTTCCACCTCGGTGTGCCACAGCGGGTAGAACAGGGTGGCCGCACCGCCGCGCACGCCGCCTTGGGAGCAGCACTTCACGGCAGTCTGGAAGTATTTGTAGAAGGGGATGCAACCGGTGTGGAACGCTTCGCCGCCACGGATCGGGCTGCCCAGACCGCGGATGCGACCAGCGTTGATGCCGATACCGGCGCGCTGGGAGACGTAACGCACGATGGAGCTGGCGGTGGCGTTGATGGAGTCCAGGCTGTCGTCGCACTCGATCAGTACGCAGGAGCTGAACTGACGGGTCGGGGTGCGCACGCCGCTCATGATCGGGGTCGGCAGGGAGATCTTGAAGGTCGAGACAGCATCATAGAAGCGCTTGATGTAGTCCAGACGGGTATCTTTCGGGTACTTGGAGAAGAGGCAGGCCGCCACCAGGATGTAGAGGAACTGCGGGCTCTCGTAGATCTCGCCGGTGACGCGGTTTTGTACCAGATACTTGCCTTCTAGCTGCTTGACCGCTGCGTAGGAGAAGTTCATGTCGCGCCAGTGATCCATGTGCGCGTTCAGCTCCTCGAACTCTGCCTGGTTGTAGTCTTCCAGCAGGTGTTTGTCGTACTTGCCCATGTCGACCAGACGAGCCACGTGCTGGTAGAGGTGGGGCGGTTCGAACTGGCCGTAGGCCTTCTTGCGCAGGTGGAAGATGGCCAGACGGGCAGCCATGTACTGGTAGTCCGGAGTCTGCTCGGAGATGAGGTCAGCCGTTGCCTTGATGATGGTTTCGTGAATGTCGGCGGTACGGATACCGTCATAGAACTGGATGTGGGACTTGAGCTCTACCTGGGAGACCGACACGTTGTCGAGACCCTCGGCGGCCCAGTCCAGCACGCGGTGAATTTTATCCAGATCGATGGGTTCTTTGTGTCCGTTACGCTTCGTCACAAACAAGTTCATTGGCTGATGACCTTTAGTTGATTCCCGAAAAACCATCGCACGCCACCCGGCTGCTGGCGGTCACAGGAGGACAGGCCGGTGCAGTTGTTGGGTAACTATTGTGCGATGAATCACAAGATATAGTGTTATTTTGATGTCGAGCTACAAGATAGTGAGGTCGACTGCGCATTGCAATGTGTGGATAACTGGCTTGCTGTGGATAAATTGTGGGTGTTGTTGTCTCTGTTAGTGGTTGCTCACAGTGAGTGGGTTTTCATTCGTCCGCTTCGTCAAATGCAAGCCTCCCGATCGAAGATGGAAAATTTAAATAACTTTTTTTGCTTGCGAAAAGGGGGCCTTTTTACTAGCAAACGCCTGCTGATTATCCCTTGCCCAACAAGGGACAAAAGCTGTCCAGCGCTCGGTTGTCACTGCAAAATGTGAAGCGCACTTTCTCGGTCTGCTTGTTGACAGTTGCCTCAGCGAAACGGGAGCAAGGTTGTCATATGGATTCTTTGCGGCAGTTAAAGTTGCCTTGGTGATCCACCTACGCTCTCTTCTCGTTAGCTGTCGGGGACAGGAGAAGGCCGTAAAAAAGGGCATCAACCTTTGATGCCCCAACTCTTGCAACGTCACGACCGGCAGTTTCAGCCCAGCTCGTAGCGCAGCCAGTGGTGCAGCGCCTGCACGGTATCAAAGTGCAGGTCGGCGCCCCATTGGGCAGGATCTTCCTCATCATTGAGATAGCCCCAGCCAGCGACCGCAGTGCGCATGCCGGCGTTGCGGCCCGCTTCGATGTCGCGCACATGATCCCCCACATAGAGGCAGTGAGCTGCCTCGACCCCCAGCTTCTCGCAGGCAAAATACATGGGGGCAGGGTCGGGTTTGCGTACCGGCAGGGTATCGGCGCTGACGGTGACGCCGCAGTTGGCGAGCACTGGCAGAGCAGCTAGCAGCGGCTCGGTGAGAAAGGCCGGCTTGTTGGTGACGATGCCCCAGGGCAGCTGCTTCTCGTCGAGCCAATCGATAAGATCCACCATCCCCTCATAGGGGCGGGTACCGACGCAGAGATTGGCTGAGTAGTAGTCGAGCAGGGCACTGCGCAGGCGGGTAGCCCCCAGCTCTTCCAGCAGATCCTCGCCGAGCCCCGCCCTGAGCAGCCCGAGTGCGCCGTGGGAGGTGGTCTGGCGAATGATCTCGTCAGAAAGCGGCGCAAAGCCTTCGCTTATCAGCACGTGATTGACTGCGGCGCCCAGATCCGGCGCCGTGTCGAGCAGGGTGCCGTCCAGATCGAACAGCACACAGCCAAGGGGCTGCGGGTGAGAGGTGCTCATCAGCCGTGCTCCGGGCGGATGAACTCCACCATATAGTTGACGTCGACGTTGCGACCGAGCCGGAAGCTGTTGGAGAGTGGCGCGTAGTGGACGCCGCTCATGTCGCGCACCAACAGGCCCGCGGCTTCACCCATGCGACAGAGTTCGGCGGGCATGATGAACTTTTTGTGATCGTGAGTCCCCTTGGGCACCATCTTCATCAGGTACTCGGCGCCGAGGATCATCATCAGATAGGATTTGGGATTGCGATTGATGGTGGAGACGAACACCCGGCCACCCGGGCGAACCAGCGTTGCGATGGCGCGCAGCACCGAGGCGGGATCCGGCACGTGCTCGAGCATCTCCATGCAGGTGACCACATCATACTGGCCGGGCGCTTCTTTAGCGTGTGCTTCGGCAGTGATCTGGCGGTACTCGAGCTCGACCCCCTGCTCCAGTGCATGCAGGCGAGCGACGCCAAGGGGCTCCTTGCCCATGTCGATACCGGTCACCTGTGCCCCGCGGCGCGCCATGCTCTCGGCGAGGATGCCGCCGCCACAGCCGATGTCGAGCACGCGCTTGCCAAACAGGCCGCCGCTCTTGTTGGTTATCCAGTCAAGGCGCACCGGATTGATCTGGTGCAGGGGCTTGAACTCCCCCTCCATGTCCCACCAGCGAGAGGCGATGGCTTCAAATTTGGCGATTTCGGTCAGGTCGACATTGGCGTCACTGTTCATTTATCGAAGATCCTGTGGCAGGGCGCGCAGAGCGGGTGACTCGCGCGCAATCTATTGTCCTGGCGGGCATTATAACGGACGGACTTTGTCAAACCAGCCCGATTTGTGGCTTAAGGAATCCGCCTTGGTGTGTTACCATGTCGCGCTGTTTAAGCCAAAGAACAACTAATTAGGGATTAAGGCTTTCTATGAGCGATCTGGCCAGAGAGATCACGCCGGTCAACATCGAAGAAGAGCTCAAGAGTTCCTATCTTGATTACGCCATGAGCGTGATCGTAGGACGAGCTCTGCCGGATGTGCGTGATGGCTTGAAACCGGTTCACCGCCGCGTTCTGTATGCAATGAACGAGCTGGGGAACGACTGGAACAAGCCCTATAAAAAATCGGCCCGTGTGGTCGGTGACGTAATCGGTAAATATCACCCGCACGGCGATAGCGCTGTGTATGACACCATCGTCCGGATGGCGCAGGATTTCTCCATGCGCTACATGCTGGTCGATGGTCAGGGCAACTTCGGTTCGGTCGATGGCGACAGCGCCGCGGCCATGCGTTACACCGAAGTGCGGATGGCACGCATCTCCCACGAGCTGCTGGCCGATCTGGACAAAGAGACCGTGGACTGGGTGCCGAACTATGACGGTACCGAGATGATCCCGGCTGTCATGCCCACCAAGGTTCCCAATCTGCTGGTCAACGGCTCCTCCGGTATTGCGGTGGGCATGGCGACCAACATTCCGCCTCACAACCTCACCGAGATTGTCAACGGCTGCCTGGCGCTGATCGAAAACGGCGACCTCACCATTGACGAGCTGATGACCTACATCACCGGCCCGGATTTCCCCACTGGTGGCATTATCAACGGTCGTTCCGGCATTGTGCAGGCGTACCGTACCGGTCGTGGCTCCATCTATGTGCGGGCCAAGGCTGAAGTGGAAGTGGACGAGAAGACCAGTCGCGAGACTATCATCGTTCACGAGATCCCCTATCAGGTGAACAAGGCTCGACTGATTGAGAAGATCGCCGAGCTGGTCAAAGAGAAAAAGATCGAGGGCATCAGTGCCCTGCGCGATGAGTCTGACAAAGACGGCATGCGCATCGTTATCGAGATCAAGCGCGGCGAGTCCGGCGAGATTGTGCTGAACAATCTCTACAAGCACACCCAGATGCAGACCACGTTCGGCATCAACATGGTGGCGCTCGATAACAACCAGCCCAAGGTGATGAACCTTAAAGAGATCCTGGATGCGTTCCTGCTGCACCGCCGCGAAGTGGTGACTCGCCGGACCGTGTTCGAACTGCGTAAGGCGCGGGATCGGGCGCACATTTTGGAAGGTCTGGCGGTTGCGCTGGCCAACATCGATCCCATCATCGAGCTGATCCGTCACAGCGCGACCCCGGCCGACGCGAAAGCGGGCCTGGTTGCCAAGGGCTGGGAACTCGGCAACGTGGCCGCCATGCTGGAAAAAGCGGGCGACGACGCGGCACGGCCCGAGTGGCTGGAGCCGGAGTTTGGTATCCGTGAAGGTCAATATTTCCTGACCGAACAGCAAGCCCAGGCCATCCTTGACCTGCGTCTGCACAAGCTGACCGGCCTCGAGCACGAGAAGATCCTGGAAGAGTACCAATCTCTGCTGGATCTCATCGCCGAGTTGCTGCACATCCTAGCGAGCCCGGCTCGTCTGATGGAAGTGATCCGCGATGAACTGCTGGCTGTGCGTGAGCAGTATGGCGACGAGCGTCGCACCGAGATCAGCATGTCCAGTGCCGAGATCAACATCGAAGATCTGATCACCCCGGAAGACGTGGTGGTCACCCTGTCTCACCAGGGCTATGTGAAGTATCAGCCGCTCTCCGATTACGAAGCCCAGCGCCGTGGCGGCAAGGGCAAGTCCGCGACCCGGATCAAGGAAGAGGACTTCGTCGAACGTCTGCTGGTGGCCAACACCCACGACACCATTCTGTGCTTCTCTACCCGTGGCAAGGTCTACTGGCTCAAGGTTTATCAGCTGCCGGAAGCGTCCCGTGGCGCCCGTGGTCGTCCGATCATCAACCTGCTGCCGCTGGAAGAGGGTGAGCGCATCACCGCCATTCTGCCGGTGAAGGAGTATGATGCCGAGAAGTACGTCTTCTTCGCGACCGCCAACGGTACCGTGAAGAAGACCAGCCTCTCCGACTTCAGCCGTCCGCTCTCCTCCGGTATCCGTGCCATCAACCTCAAAGAAGGTGATGAGCTGATAGGTGTGGATATCACCGACGGCAGCAATGAGATCATGCTTTTCTCCGATGCGGGCAAGGTTGTTCGCTTCGCTGAAGGCAGCGGTCGCGCCGATGCGGATGCCAGCGATGAGGTCGAAACCGACGACGATGCCGGCAACGATGATGATGGCAGCGACAACGGCGAAGGCACTGAAAGCAAGGGTACTTTCAAGGGCGTGCGTCCGATGGGCCGTACCGCCGCCGGTGTTCGTGGTATCAAGCTGGCTGCTGGCGACAAGGTGGTTTCCCTTATCGTTCCGCGCGGCGAAGGTGCCATCCTCACCGCCACCGAGAACGGTTACGGCAAGCGTACCGCACTCGATGAGTACCCGACCAAGAGCCGTGGTACCCAAGGCGTTATCTCCATTAAGGTGGACGATCGCAACGGCAAGGTCATCGATGCCATCCAGGTTGAAGAGACCGATCAGATCATGCTGATCACCAACGGCGGCACTCTGGTGCGTACCCGTGTGGCCGAGGTGAGCATTATCGGTCGCAACACCGGTGGTGTGCGTCTGATCCGTACCGGTGAAGATGAAACCGTAGTCGGTTTGCAGCGCATCGCCGAAAGCGATGAAGACGAGAACGATGCAGTGGTTGCTGAGGGTGAGGTGTCCGAAGGCACTGATACCGCAGCAGACGCCGCCAGTTCCGTTGATGGCGAACCGGGCGACGAGTAATCGTTCCCCCCTTGCTGCAGCAGATAAAAAGAGCGACCTTGCGGTCGCTCTTTTATTTTCTTCGTTTGGATGTTTTCTTCACTTTGGCCCGAGATGCCGTGGCATCATCATTACTCCTGCAGCCACATTCTGGCGCTGCGAGCAGGGATCGCCAGCCGTACCCACTGACTCTGCACATTGACTACCGCATTCTGATCGAGCACATCCCGGTAGTTGCGATACCAGTTCAGCTCGTATTTGGTGGTATCGAGCCAGTACTCCTGCTCCTGCCCGCATTTGTTGATACCAACCAGCCCCTGTTTGCCGCGTTTGAACAGTACGAAACAGTTGTCGCTGCCGATCAGCTGCATCGGTTGGCCCTGAACCGCATTGTGGAAGCGGATCATCCCCTTGAGATCGGCGCGCAGGTAGTAGTCCTGCCAGCGCAAGCCATCCTTGTCTCGGGTTTCGCCATGATCGGAGTAGACCAGTGGCGAGCCACCATCGCGCCCGAGCAGGTAGGCATAGGCCAGCGACTCGTCTGTCTGGTTCAGGATCTGGTAGCGGAAGCCGTCATTGGTGGGGATGTCGTGGGTCACGGCAAAGGTGACGGCGCGACTGCCCGGTAGCGCCTGACCATAAGCACCCGGATCGGCCAGCAGGTTCATGCTGCCACCGTAACTGAAGGCGCCGCGCAGGGAAGCAAAGAGCGGAAAGTCGTAGGCGCCCTGACCGCTGCTGTCGAGGTAGGGTTTGAGGAAGTTTTCATAGTCGCTGTTGCCGGCTCCCCCCGTGGTGATCACCTCGCCAAAGACGTGCATCCCCTGTTTGATTTCGGGAGTGAAGATGGCGTTGATCTGGTAATCACTCATGTGCTTGACCGCATCGACCCGAAAGCCCTTTATTCCCATCCCCTTGAGCGCCAGCAGGTAGGCTTGCTGCTGGCTCACCACCCAGTTGTTGGGGTCAAGATCCGGCAAGCCCTTGTCACCGGGTCCACCGCACAGCCGCCAGTACTGTACATGGCCCGGATTGTTCCAGTCGGTGATGCACCCTTCCGGATGAAAATCCTGACCGGAGAGGAAGTTTTGCCCCAGATCGCCAAACAGTTTCTGGCGCTCGAAGTAGCTGGGGTTGCTGGCGTAGCTCTGCAGCAGCTCGTTGCCGGGATAGTTGAGATCGCTGCGCTTCCAGCTTTCGTTGGCCATGTGATTGAGCACCACATCGGCGTAGACGGCGATACCTCGCGCCTTCATGGCGGCGATCAGCTGCTCGAGATCCTGCTTGTTGCCAAGGGGGGAGTCGACAAGGCGCAGATCCTGGGGTTGGTAACGTGCCCACCACTCGTTGCCCGAGGACTTCAGTGGCGGTGAGATGAGCACCTGTTTATAGCCGGCACTCTTGATGAGATCAGCTTTGGCTGTCACTTCACTGTACTTCCAGTTGAAGGCGTGCAGTATGACATCGGCGTGCGCCAAGGGGGCGATCAGCATACCTGCGATCGCCAGCATTCCCGCTGTGTGTTTCATTGTTATTTCCCTTTCTTGTTGTTGTGACTATGCCTGAAATGGGCAGAGCAGCTTTGGCACAACCAGGGTCAATCGCAATCGCATTCCGGTGGATTTGTGATGGATTTCAAGGTGAGTTCGCTGAAGTTGTGAGCAGTTTCAGATTTCAATGGTTCTGGTTGCTATGCTGCCGAGGTGACGTTTTTTAGTAATTTGTTTGTCACTGGAGTGTCATCACAGCGCGTTATCTTGTCCGGCGAGTGATGCATCCTGACATCACACTCAGCGTGGTTCACATTGACCGCACAGGAGCTGCATATGACCAGTTGGATAACCTGGGAGATCTGGTGGAGTCGGGTATGGGGTGAAGCAGAGTTGCCAACCCGTGGTGAAGAGTCGCTGGAAGTGGCCCATGAGCCGTCACGACTCCCGGCAGAACTGTTGGAGCAGGGCAGGGATGAGCGCGCACCCTGAAGGCTTGCATGTTACATCGCAGCCCTTGGTTTTTTAGAAGAGTGTCAGCTGTTCGCCCGGGCGGATAAAGAGATCCTCCCTTAATTGAACATGGCGCTTGCCAAGACCCAGCCGCTTGCTGATCAGGCGAAAGCGCTGGGACAACAGGTCGGCAAAGTGTCCCTCACCACGCATCCGCGTGCCAAAGGCTGCACTGTTGAGCCCGCCACCGCGGCTGGCCCGCAGCTGGTTCAGAATTGCCTCCTTCTGGCCGGGATAGTGCTCATCCAGCCAGTCACTGAACAGCGGCGCCAGCTCGTGAGGCAAGCGCAGCAGGATGTAATCGGCGCAACAGGCGCCAGCGTTGGCAGCCGATTTGATGATCTGCTCCAGCTCCGGCTCATTGAGCCTCGGGATCATCGGGGCTGCCAGCACGCCAACCCGTACCCCGGCGCTGGCCAGCTTCTCGACCACTTTCAAGCGACCGGCGCCCGTGCTGGCTCTTGGTTCAAGCTGGCGTCTCAGGGTTTCATTCAAGGTTGTCACCGACACCATCACCTGACAGAGGCCCTCTCTGGCGAGTTCGCTCAGCAAGTCGAGATCGCGCAATATCATGGCGCTTTTGGTGATAAGCCCCACCGGATGGCGATGGGCCAGCATCACTTCCAGCAGTTGACGGGTGAGACGATAGCGCTGCTCAACAGGCTGGTAGGGGTCGGTATTGGCGCCGATGACGATGCTCTGTGGCTGATACGCCGGTTTGGCAAACTCCCGGCGCAGCAACTCGGCCGCATTGAGCTTGGCAAACAGTTTGGTTTCGAAATCGAGGCCGGGGGAGAGTTCCAGATAGGCGTGGCTCGGCCTTGCATAGCAGTAGATGCAGCCGTGTTCGCACCCCTGATAGGGGTTGATGGAGCGGCCAAAGGGCACATCCGGCGAGCTGTTGTAACTGATAATGCTGCGGGCCTCTATTTCGCGTACTTCTGTGCCGGGGGCAGAGGTTGTGAAGGCGGCATCCCAATCGGAAGAGTGCCAGCCATCGTCGACCGTCTCGATCCGCGGGCCGCTGAAACGGTGGTCGATATTGTGGTTGCTGCCTCGTCCGGCCATGAATTTCATCTTTACTGTATGTGCATACAGTTATTCTGTGATCATCGCTCACCAAAGACAAGTCTCTTTGTCACTACCCGACTTTAAATTGCATCGGTAGGGCATCTCTGGCTTGATCCGGCGGCTACATTTCGTTTACATAAACAAAATGCGAACTGGATCACGGAAATCAAGATGACCCCAACCACTACTCGCTGGCTTTTCATCGCGCTGATCGCCCTGGTTATCTGGCGGCTTGTTCCGCTCACCACGGAGCAGGAGCTGGCATCGGCCAACCGTGCCTGGCGAACCGGCCATTTTGATGAGGCAACCCGGATCTGGTCGCCGCTGGCCGAGCAAGGGCAACCAAGGGCACAGGCGCTGATGGGCTGGAGCCATGAAGTGGGGCAGGGGAGTGAGCAGGATATCAATCGGGCCATCACACTCTATCGTCAGTCGGCGCAGGCGGGCGATCCCTTTGGCCAGTACCGGTTGGCGGATGCCTATTTGCGTGGCGCCGGGGTGAAGCGTGATCTGCGCGAAGCCTTTCACTGGATGGATCTTGCCGCCCGCAATGGCGATGTGCCGGCGATGCTGAAAGTCGGGGTGCTCCATCTGATGGGGGCGAGCGGGCGTGTCGATCTCTCGCAGGGGAAACTGTGGCTCTATCAGGCGGCGCAAAAGGGCAACAAACTGGCGCTGCACGTGCTGCAGCAACTGGCCCTGGCCGAGGAGGGGGCCAGCGATTTTGACTTCAACTGGCAGCCGCTGCTTGGTGAATAGTCGGCAAGCGTCTCATTTAACTGTAGAAAATCTCATCAAACCCGATACAGCCACGGTTACTTCTGGTAGCATGGGGCCGTTTTGGCTTGGTTTGTCACCTTGAACCTTTCGTTCGGATGGCGGGCCGTCTTCGCAAAGTGCTGTGGAGAACCAGAACATCACCTTTTTGAATCTCTTTTCCATCCCGCATGTGACCTTTGGTAGGGGTCACCACTGTATAAGGAAACATATAATGCCAATCATTACTCTGCCTGACGGCAGCCAACGTCAATTTGCCCACTCTGTTTCCGTCATGGATGTGGCTGCGGACATCGGTCCCGGTCTCGCCAAGGCGTGCATTGCCGGTCGGGTAAACGGTGAACTGGTGGATGCGTGCGAGCTGATCGAAGCCGATGCCTCGCTGGCCATCATCACTGCCAAAGACGAAGAAGGTCTGGACATTCTGCGCCACTCCTGCGCCCACTTGCTGGGTCATGCTATCAAGCAACTCTGGCCCCAGACCAAGATGGCCATCGGTCCCGTCATCGACAACGGCTTCTACTATGACGTTGATCTTGACCGTACCCTGACCGATGAAGATCTGGCTGCCCTGGAAGAGCGCATGCTGGCGCTGGTAGCCAAGGATTACGACGTTATCAAGAAAAAGGTCTCCTGGCAGGAAGCGCGCGACGTGTTCGCTGCCCGTGGCGAGACCTACAAGGTCGAAATCCTGGATCAGAACATTGCCCGTGATGACCAGCCCGGTCTTTATCATCACGAAGAGTACATCGACATGTGTCGTGGCCCGCACGTGCCCAACATGCGTCACTGCCACCACTTCAAGTTGCTGAAGATGTCCGGCGCCTACTGGCGTGGCGACTCCAACAACAAGATGCTGCAGCGTATCTACGGTACTGCCTGGGCTGACAAGAAGCAGCTCAAGGCTTATCTGCAGCGTCTGGAAGAGGCCGCCAAGCGCGACCACCGCAAGATCGGCAAACAGCTCGACCTGTATCACATGCAGGAAGAGGCGCCGGGCATGGTGTTCTGGCACAACGATGGCTGGACCATCTTCCGCGAGCTGGAAACCTTCATCCGCGGCAAGCTCAAAGAGTACGACTATCAGGAAGTGAAAGGTCCGTTCATGATGGACCGCGTCCTGTGGGAGCGTTCAGGTCACTGGGAGAAATATGCCCAGGCCATGTTCACCACCCAGTCCGAGAACCGCGAGTACGCCATCAAGCCGATGAACTGCCCGGGTCACGTCCAGATCTTCAACCAGGGTCTGAAATCCTACCGCGATCTGCCGCTGCGTATGGCCGAGTTTGGCTCTTGCCACCGCAACGAACCGTCAGGCTCCCTGCACGGTCTGATGCGGGTGCGCGGCTTCACTCAGGATGACGCGCACATCTTCTGTACTGAAGAGCAGATCATGGAAGAGGTCTCCGGCTGTATTCGTATGGTCTATGACGTCTACGGTACTTTTGGCTTCGAGAACATCGTGGTCAAGCTCTCCACTCGTCCGGAACAGCGTATCGGCTCCGACGAAATGTGGGATCGTGCCGAGCAGGCACTGGCGGAAGCGCTGGAGCTCAACGGTCTGAAATACGATCTGCAACCGGGTGAAGGTGCCTTCTACGGTCCGAAGATCGAATTTACCCTGCACGATTGTCTTGATCGTGCGTGGCAGTGTGGTACCGTGCAGCTCGACTTTGCCCTGCCGGGCCGTCTGGGCGCCACCTATGTAGGTGAAAACAACGAGCGCCACGTGCCAGTCATGATCCACCGTGCGATTCTGGGCTCCATCGAGCGCTTCATCGGTATCCTGACTGAAGAGTACGCAGGCCTGTTCCCGGCCTGGCTGGCTCCGACCCAGGCAGTGGTCATGAATATCACCGACAATCAGGCCGAATATGCAGTGAAAGTAGCCAAAGCATTGAATGATGCGGGCCTTCGTGCAAAAGCGGACTTGAGAAATGAGAAGATTGGCTTTAAAATCCGCGAGCATACTTTGAAGCGAGTACCTTTCATGCTGGTCTGTGGCGATAAAGAAGTTGAAGCCGGCCAGATTGCAGTACGTACTCGTAAAGGGGCTGACCTGGGCACTTATCCTGTTGAAGAGTTCATTGCTCTGTTGACCCAGGAAGTTCAGACCCGCGGACAAAAGAAAGTGGAGGAATAAGCTATAAAAGGCGGAAAAAAACTGGGCAAGCAACCGCAAGCCCGCGCTCACCGGATCAATGAAGAGATCCGTCTGAAAGAAGTTCGTTTGGCTGGTCTGGATGGCGAAGCACTTGGCATCGTCTCTATCCAGGAAGCACTGAACTTGGCCGCTGAGGCCGAAGTGGATCTGGTCGAGATCAGTCCGAACGCTGAGCCGCCCGTTTGCCGGATCATGGATTACGGCAAATTCCTCTACGAAAAGAGCAAAACCACCAAAGAACAGAAGAAAAAGCAGAAAGTCGTCCAGGTTAAGGAAATCAAATTCCGTCCTGGCACTGACGAAGGCGACTATCAGGTAAAACTACGCAACCTGGTTCGCTTTCTGGAAGACGGGGACAAGGCTAAGGTCACCCTGCGCTTCCGTGGTCGTGAAATGGCACACCAGGAACTTGGTATCAAGGTTCTGGAGCGCGTCAAGAACGATCTGGAAGAGTTGGCCGTAGTCGAATCGTTCCCGAAAGTCGAAGGCCGTCAAGCTGTGATGGTTCTCGCACCTAAGAAGAAATCTTAAGGCCCACAAGAAATTGACTCATGGGGCTCGCTCCATGAGTTGGTTCGCCTTGCGATTTTGTTGTCACTCACAATGCGGAGTATGAAATGCCGAAGATGAAAACCAACCGGGGCGCCGCAAAGCGCTTCAAGAAGACTGGCTCAGGTCGCTTCAAGTGCAAGCACAACCACCTGCGTCACATCCTGACCAAGAAGAGCAGTAAGCGTAAGCGTCAGCTGGGACCGAAGTTCTTTGTTTCCGCTGCCGACCACAAACGTGTTGTCGCTTGTCTGCCGTACGCATAAGGGGGGATGTGAAAAATGCCAAGAGTTAAACGTGGTGTGACTGCTCGTGCTCGTCACAAGAAAGTAATGAAAGCCGCCAAGGGTTACTACGGCGCCCGTTCCCGTGTTTACCGCGTAGCGGTACAAGCGGTAACAAAAGCTGGTCAGTATGCCTACCGTGACCGTCGCCAGAAAAAGCGTCAGTTCCGTCAACTGTGGATTGCGCGTATCAACGCTGCTGCCCGTCAGAACGGTCTGTCCTACAGCCGTCTGATCAACGGTCTGAAGAAGGCTTCTATCGAGATCGATCGCAAGATCCTGTCCGATATCGCCGTTCACGACAAGCTGGCTTTCACCGCCCTGGTTGAAAAAGCTAAAGCAGCTCTGGTCTAATCCAGCTCTGTTATAAAAAATAAAGGAGGCTCAGGCCTCCTTTTTTGTTGGTGTAATATTTAATTCCAGTACTTATATATTTTCTAACAAATTAAATCAAGATTGATATTTTTTAATTCAGAGTTCCAAATCAAGTTTCATCTGTTTTTTATAACGCAATATTTTTCCAAAACCTATAGTTACGCTGCATTTGCGTTTTCCCATCAATGTTCATCTTGGTACCGATTCTGGTTATATATAGTTTATATCTAAACTATTCTTTGCATTATTTAATAACTGCTAGGTTTGCAAGTCCAGAGTCTGCGGGAGTTCGGCAATCATATTGAAACAGGGATAGATTTATTTTTAAATTAACAATTTATTATCCTCGTATGCAATAGTATTCTTGTACAAGAGCTGATGTTTGTTCAGCTTTTAGCAAGGTCGAAATTCCTATAATGAAATTTTTGTCTGACCATCAACTGGAAATTTTATGAAAAAAATTCTTTTGATCCTTGCTGCTATCTTTATGCTTCCCTGCGCTAATGCGGCTCCAGAGTTCAAAGAGGGGGTCAACTATGATGTCCTCAAGCAAACAGCTACTGCTCAACCAGAAGTATTGGAGTTTTTCTCTTACTACTGCCCGCCATGTGCGAAATTTGAACCCATCGTTGAGCAGTTACAACATGACCTCCCCAAAGAGGTAGCTATCAAGAAGAATCCGGTCGCTTTTTTTGGGCGCGATATGGCCCAGGAGATGCAACGGGCTTATGCAACCGCAACACTACTTAATGTTGAAAGCAAGTTAACTCCATCACTCTTTCATAAAATCCAGGTACAGCGCCAAGCGCCACAAAATCGTGATGATATTAAAAAGCTCTTTGTAGAGAATGGTGTACAGGTAGAGGCATTTGATAACACGGTTGATAGCTTTGCAGTTTCATCCATGGTAAGCCAGTTCGATCATCACACAGAGAAATATAATATTCGTAGTACCCCGACATTTATTGTCAACGGCACGTATATGATAAAGATTGAGTCTATCAACTCACAAGAGCAGTTCACCCAATTGATAAAATATCTTTTGGCAAAGGATGCATAATTTAATTCACTCGGATATAACGAGAGTTATTAATTCACTTTGTTATTTTAAATAAAATAATACAAGAGATGATGTTGAGTTATCGGCATCATCTCTTTTTATTGGTGGTAGATCTCATAGCGTCTCCGACAGATAATCAACGTTGATATTTTGTGGTTTATAGCAGGTCTTTCCCGTGATTGTATTGCCGTAGCCAAACAGGGGAGGGGGGATTGATGCGCTTTATAAGCGATTATTGTGTTAACTGTCGGGTTGTATAGTATCTATCACCCTGGTTCGCCCTATGGAGACATCAGCAGTGCCTCGCGCCAGCATCAGAGCCGTGATACAAGACCGCAGACCAGATGTCGCTAACGTGGAGGGTAGGAGGAACTCTACCTGGTATGTGGAACCTTTGTATTTCTTTGTGTTTGATGGCGATCCGTTGGCTTCCACGTTCATGCTCATAAGGTCGGATGGGTCAATACAACACGATTTTATAGGGTCTTCAAACATCAAAATATGCCAACAAACTTGATGTTGATAACACTATTTGGAACAAGGGTAGGGGTAACTCGAGACTCACTTGATATAACAAAATGATTTCTAGGGAGAAAAGGGGGCCTTAACTATGGTCAGCGAAGGGGCTTTTTTTGTATTATTCCCCTCTTGACCTTATTTAGCCTAAAGGCTCCTGTACCGGGAGTGGTGACGAGGAAGACATGCAACAGCTTGAAGAAGTAGTCGGCCAAGCCAGAGCCGAAATTGAGGGAGTAAGCGACATCGCCGCCCTCGACGAAATCCGGGTCAAATATCTGGGTAAAAAGGGCTTTTTTACCGAGCAGATGAAGGGCCTGGGTGCCTTGTCTGCCGAAGAGCGTCCCGCCGCGGGCGCCGTGATCAACCAGGCCAAACAGCAGGTTCAGGATGCCCTGAACGAGCGTCGTGAAGCCCTCGAAATCGCTGTGCTGAATCAGAAGCTGGCTGCCGAGACCATCGACGTCAGCCTGCCGGGCCGCCGCATCGAGAATGGCGGTCTGCACCCGGTGACTCGCACCATCGAGCGTATCGAGCGCCTGTTTGGCGAGATGGGCTTCAAGGTTGCCCGTGGTCCCGAGATTGAAGATGGTTTCCACAACTTCGATGCGCTGAATATTCCGGCTCACCATCCGGCGCGTACCGATCACGATACCTTCTACTTCAATCCTGATCTGATGTTGCGTACCCACACCTCCGGTGTGCAGATCCGCACCATGGAGCATCAGCAGCCGCCGATCCGCATCATCGCGCCGGGCCGCGTCTATCGTAACGACTACGACATGACCCATACCCCGATGTTCCACCAAGTCGAAGGCCTGCTGGTCGACGAGCATGCCAGCTTTACCGAACTGAAGGGCATTCTGCACGACTTCCTGCGCAACTACTTCGAGGAAGACCTGACCATTCGCTTCCGTCCTTCCTACTTCCCGTTCACCGAGCCGAGCGCCGAAGTAGACGTGATGGGCAAGAACGGCAAGTGGCTGGAAGTGCTGGGTTGCGGCATGGTGCACCCGAACGTACTGCGTTCGGTCGGTATCGATCCGGAAAAATACTCCGGCTTTGCCTTCGGCATGGGCGTTGAGCGCCTGACCATGCTGCGTTACGGGGTCAACGACCTGCGTGCCTTCTTCGAAAACGACCTGCGCTTCCTCAAGCAGTTCAAGTAAGGGCGAGAGAACATGAAATTCAGTAAATCCTGGGTGATGGAGTGGGTCCGCACCGAGTTGAGTGACAATGCACTGGCCGAGCAGATCACCATGGCCGGTCTGGAAGTGGACGCCGTGGAAGCGGTTGCTGGCCAGTTCAACAATGTGGTTGTGGGTGAAGTGGTCGAGTGTGCCCAGCATCCGGATGCCGACAAACTGCGGGTGACCAAGGTCAACGTGGGTGAAGCCGAGTTGCTGGACATTGTCTGCGGTGCGCCAAACTGCCGCCAAGGCTTGAAAGTGTGCGTGGCCAAAGTAGGGGCGACCCTGCCGGGTGATTTCACCATCAAGAAAGCCAAGCTGCGCGGTCAGCCGTCCCACGGCATGCTCTGCTCTTTCAGTGAGCTGGGTATCGACGTTGAAGCCGATGGCATCATCGAGCTGCCGCTTGATGCGCCCATCGGGACCGATATCCGCGAATATCTCGCACTTAACGACGTCAGCATCGATGTGGATCTGACCCCGAACCGTGCCGATTGCCTCGGCATCGCGGGTCTGGCTCGTGAAATTGGCGTACTCAACAGCGTTGACGTGGTCGAGCCGACCTGGGCGCCTGCGGTTGCCACCATCGACGCTACCTTCCCGATCCGGGTTGAAGCGCCTGCCGATTGCCCCCGTTATCTGGGCCGAGTCATCAAGGGGCTGAACCTGCAGACCCAGAGCCCGCTCTGGATGCAAGAGAAGCTGCGCCGTGGCGGTATTCGTTCCATCGACGCCATCGTCGACATCACCAACTACTTGCTGCTGGAATATGGTCAGCCGATGCACGCCTTCGATCTGGCCAAGCTGGAAGGGGAACTGGTGGTACGCCGCGCTCATAGCGATGAGCCGATGACCCTGCTCGACGGCAACGAGGTGAAGCTCAAAGAGACTACTCTGGTGATTGCCGATGCCAAAGGACCTGCCTGCATGGCCGGTATCTTCGGTGGCGATCGCACCGGTGTCTCCGAGACCACTACCGACATCCTGCTGGAGTGCGCCTTCTTCGCACCGCTCTCCATCACCGGCCGTGCCCGTGCCTACGGTCTGCACACCGACTCCTCCCACCGCTTCGAGCGTGGGGTGGATCCGGAGCTGCAGGCCAAGGTGATGGATCGTGCCACCCGCCTGCTGCTGGATATCTGCGGCGGCGAAGCGGGTCCGGTCATCGAGGTCAAATCCGATGCTCATCTGCCGAAAGCGGCACCCATCAAGCTGCGTCGCACCAAGCTCGACAAGGTGATCGGTATCAGCGTGGCAGATGCTCAGGTGGTCGAGATCCTGACCCGTCTGGGCATGCAGGTAATCGTTGACGCTGACGGCTGGACCGCGTTGGCCCCCTCCTGGCGTTTCGACATCGCCATCGAGGAAGACCTCATCGAGGAAGTGGCCCGTATCTACGGCTACAACAACATCCCGAATCTGAAACCCGCCGCATCTCTGGCGATGGTAGAGCAGGCAGAAGGGCAGGTGACCTTGAAGCGCGTGCGCGACCTGCTGGTTGATCGCGGTTTCCAGGAAGCGATCACCTACAGCTTCGTCGATCCCAAGACCCAGCAAACCCTGTTCCCGCAGAGCGATGCCATCGTGCTGCCGAACCCGATTTCGGTCGAGATGTCCGCCATGCGTGTCTCTCTGTTCCCGGGTCTGGTGCAAGCCGTTGTTTATAACCAGAACCGTCAGCAGCCGCGGGTGCGTCTGTTCGAGCAGGGCCTGCGTTTCATCAAGGACGAAAATGCCGAGAACGGCATCCGTCAGGAGCCGATGCTGGCCGGCATCATCACCGGCAACCAGAGCGACGAGCACTGGGACATCAAGAGCCGCGCAGCCGACTTCTTTGATCTGAAAGGGGATCTGGAAGCGGTGCTGGATCTGACCGCCGAAGGTGCCACCTTCACCTTCGAACGTACCGAGCACAGTGCCTTGCACCCGGGCCAGAGCGCGGCGATCCTGCGCAATGGCGAGGTCATCGGCCACATCGGCGTGATCCACCCGAGCCTCGAGAAGAAGCTGGGTCTGAAGAGCCGCGCCGTCATGTTCGAACTGGAGCTGGACAAGCTGACCCCGGCCAAAGTGCCGGTTGCTGCCGAAGTATCCAAGTTCCCGGCCAACCGTCGTGACATCGCCGTGGTGGTTGATCGTCAGGTTCTGGCAGGGGATGTTCTGGCAGTAATTAAAAAAGTTGGCGGAAATCAGGTAGTTGGAATAAACTTGTTTGACGTATACCAGGGTGCTGGTATGGCTGAGGACAAGAAGAGCCTAGCCATCAGTCTTGTTTTGCAAGATACCCAGCGCACCCTGGAGGAGAAAGAGATTGCCGAGACCGTAGACAATGTCGTGCGGGCCCTTGGTGAAGAGTTGAATGCATCCTTGAGGGATTGATCTATGGCGCTTACCAAAGCCGACATTGCAGAGCACCTGTTCACCCAGCTCGGGATGAGCAAGCGTGAAGCCAAAGATATGGTGGAAGCCTTCTTTGAAGAGATCAGACAAGCGCTTGAGCGTGGTGAACAAGTCAAAATCTCAGGCTTCGGTAACTTTGACCTTCGTGAGAAGAATCAGCGTCCAGGACGTAACCCCAAGACAGGCGAAGATATTCCTATCAGTGCCCGTCGCGTGGTGACCTTCCGGCCTGGCCAGAAACTCAAGGCCAGGGTAGAAAATGTTGAACCCAACGAGTGATAAAAAGCCAGGCAAATGCCTGGCTTTTACTTATCGATGATAAAAAAATCTCTATTATTGCTGGGAACCATGCTGGCTATGCCAGTGCAGGCCATGATGCTTCCCCTCGATCCGGCGACTCAGGCCTATCTTCGCTCCATCAAAGAGCTCAAGGTGTGCTACCCCGCTGCACTTCCCCCGCCTTATGTCACTCCTGATGGTGGCTTGCTAAAAGATCGCCTGCTCCGTCTTGCCGATATGTTGCCTGTGCCACTGAAACTCTCCGAGATGGCCGACTGGCAGGCTGCCCGCGCCGCCTTGCAGCGTGGTGCATGCGACATTATCCCTCATATCGGCACCCTGGGTAGAGAGGAGACCGGCCTGTTGGTCAGCCGTCCCATGATGGAGACGGATGCGGCCATTCTCTATCGGGGCGATCTTCGTCAGGCAATTTTTCTGGTCTCTTCCGCCACGGATACCAGCGCAATTTTGCGTGAACTGCATCCGGGGGCTGAGCTCAGAACCCTGAGGAGAGGGGAGAGTATCTATTCAGCTCTTGAGGGGGAGAGGAACTCCGCCTATCTGGGGGACTATCTCCAGCTGCGCTACCTGATGCGCGAATATCCTGCCGACGGCCTGCGTCTGCGCCGTCTGCTGGGTGATGAGCGGGTGGTCAGCTATCGCCTGATGATGCGCAACGATCCCGAGCTGGCCAAGTTTGTCGATACGCTCATTCGTTATATGCCCGCCGGTACCCTCTATACCGACCTGAGCCGCTATATGGATCAGGGGGCGCTCTATATCAACCGGCTCCATTTCAATGACGCCGAACAAGCCTGGCTTTCTGGCAGAAGGCGGGTTGTGCGTCTGGTGATGAACCCGCAGCTGATGCCCTACAGTGGCATCAACGATCAGGGTGAAGCAAAAGGGTGGAGCGCAGATATTCTGAATTGGGTAACTCAGGAGAGTGGCCTCAAATATATGCTGGTGCCGGCGGCCACCAAGGCCGAGGCGATAGAGAAGCTGCGCAGCGGTGAGGCCGACATGATGGCCGGTTTGCCGGAGTCTCCCGAGCTTGCCGATGACTTTACTTTCAGCCGGATGATCTCCATCAACCGTTTTGCTCTGATCAGCAAGCACGCCATCAGCGCAGACAAATTCTCCCAGCTGGGCAAACAGCGGATCCTGGTGCCGGAATCGCTCTACGATCCCTCTCTGCTGGCACAGCTGGGTGATCAGGAATGGGTCCGTACCGATGATCTGAGCCAGGGCATCGCGTTGCTGCAGCAAGGCAAGGCTGACGCCATGTTGAGCGAGCTGTACCAGTTGCAATATCCGCAGCGTACCCATCTGCTGGAAGGGCTTCAGATCAAGGAGCTGGATGACAGATTCGGACTCGGCTTTGCCATTCGCAAGGATCAGACCGAGCTGGCTGGCGTGATAGACAGAAACCTGATGGCCCTGACCAATACCCAGATCGACGAACTTAACCAGCGTTGGCGCCGTCTGGTTGTGATGCAGCAATCCGGAGTCAGTTATGGTGCCTGGTTTGGCTCCATCGCGCTGGCGCTGCTGATCAGTGGCATCGTAATCGGGGTGATCTGGCGTTCGCGCCAGCAGCTGGCCCGCGAGGTCGCTCAGCGGCAGGCGGCTGAAAAAGCGCTGGCCATCGAAAGTGAGCTGCGCGAAACCATGTTTCAGGCCCTTCCAGTGCCCGTTTATTTACGTAATGAACAGGGAAGGGTGATCAAATCCAACAAGCAGGGGCACCGGCTTTCACTGCGTTACGGCACGGAACTGCTGCTGCCCGAGGTGCAATCACAAAAGAGCGAAGGGGAGCTGAGTCTTGGCGAGCAGGTGTTTGCCTATGTGCAGCATCCGCTGCGACTGGAGAAGCAGGCGCCAGCAACCGATCTTATCGCCTTGTCCGATATCAGCGCCCTGCGCCAGCAGGCCCGCATCCTGCGTCAGGCTGAGCGACGGCTGCGTGCTTTGACCAATACCGTGCCCGGGGTGGTGCTGCAATTCCTTCTGGTTCAGGAGAACGTGGGCACCATCGAGTTCATCAGCCGTGGCTGTTACGAGTTGTTGGGGCTGGCCAGCCAGCAGATCCGCCGTGAACCGGCTCGGGTGCTTGACCTGCTGGAGCGCGAAGATTTGCAACTGGCGCGCAGCACCATGTTCGCCATGCTGCATGAGGGCAAGCCCTTCGTCTGTACCCTGCGCTATCACCATCCCGAGCAGGGTCTGCGCTGGTTGCAGCTCTGTGGGCGTGGTCGCAGCCAGCCACAGGGGTGGCGCATCTATGCGGTCATGCAGGATGTGACAGCGCGGGTTGAACAGGAGCAGGCTCTGCAACTCTCTCATGAAGAGGCACAGCAGGCTGTGCAGGCCAAGGGACGTTTTCTGGCGGCCATCAGCCACGAGATCCGCACTCCGATGAACGCCATTCTCGGCCTGCTGGAGTGGCTCGCCAGCACCCCGCTTTCCCAGGAGCAGGGCTCGGCGCTGGCCCGGATCCGTCAGGCCGGGGACGAGTTGCTCGGCCTGCTCAACGACGTGCTCGATTTCAGCCGCAATGAGAACAGCAAATTGTCGCTCTCGCCCCAGCCGACAGATTTCACCGAGCTGTGCGAACACGTGGCGGCCGTGCACTGGACCAAGGCTAGAGCCAAGCAACTGCAATTGCGTTTGCAGCTTGATCCGGCGATGCCCGCCTTGCAGACCCTCGATCCCCATCGTGTTCAGCAGGTTCTGCACAACCTGCTCTCCAATGCCATCAAGTTCAGCAACCGTGGCGAGGTAGTGCTCTGGGCCGAGAGCGTGGGCTCGACCCTGCGTTTTGGCGTGGACGATCAGGGGCCGGGTATTACCGACGAGATGCGACCAACCCTCTTCATGCCGTTTGAACAGTTCGCGGTGGCCGGGCAGCTGAGGGCGCCGGGGACCGGCCTCGGGCTCGCCATCTGCAAGCAGCTTATCGAGCAGATGGGGGGGCTCATAGATGTCGAACCCAGAACGGGAGGTGGCAGCCGCTTCTTCTGCGAGTTGCCGCTCAAACTGCTCAAACAGGCGCATCATTGGCAGCCCAAGGTGCGAGAGCTGGCGCTCTCACTGCCTCCCGATGAGGTGAAGCAGCTTGCTCCCTGGTTGGCAAGATTCGGGGTTGAGGTATCTGGCACGGCAAACCACAGGTTGCAGGCTCAGGTCGACGAGAAGGGATTCTATTACTGGGAGTGGCAGGGGGAGCCCTGGGTGCCCGGTACCGTTATCAATCTGTTGCAACCCAGGCTGGATGTCACAGAGCCCTCTTCGGCAACCCGCCCCGGTCTTGGTATGCGGGTGCTGCTGGTAGAAGATCACGATGTCAATCGGGAGCTGATCAAGCTACAGCTGGGACAGCTGGGGGCCGAGGTGCTGACCGCTGCCAATGGCCAGCTGGCGCTCGATGTACTGGCCGATCACGAGGTGGATCTGGTGTTGACCGATCTGCAGATGCCGGTTATGAATGGCGCCGATCTCTGCCGCAAGCTGCGTGGCTCGCCTCGCTGGCGCACTCTGCCAGCCTATGTGATTACTGCAGATCTCAGTGAACAAGCGGCTATCGAACTGCAATCGTGCGGTTGCAACGGGCATCTCGACAAGCCTGTCGCGTTAAGGGAGCTGGCCGCCATGCTGCACCAGCTTGGCAAGAAAGAGGGGAGGATTGCCGAGCCTGCAGCGGCTTCATCGCTGCTCTCAAAAGAGCTGGCACAGCTCTATCTGGATACAACCAGAGCCGATCTGGCGGCTCTGGAGCAGTGTCTGGCAAATAAGGATGAGCAAGGGGTTAATGCCGCTTTACACAAATTGAAAGGGGCCGCCAGAATGGTAGGAGCAACCGCCATCGTCACTGTCATTGACGAGTGGCAGCAATCGAAGCACAGCGAATTGGCTGTCAGGTTAACCCGGGCGCTGGATGGGGTCAGCCAGCATTTGACCAAGAGGGCTGAAGATGATCATCACTGATGAAGAACTGCTGGCGCTGCTTAACTCGGAAGATCCCGGGTTGGCCGGTTTTCGTCCTATTGCGCTCTATGCTCTCGATTGCGCCTCTTACGAGATGGCCAAGCAGGCGACGCTGCCAAATTATGTGGCGCTGCACCGCACCCAGCCTGATGCCTGCTGGCAGTGGGAGGGGCTCTTCTCGGCAGGAGCCATCGCGCTCTATGATCCCGACTCGCACCGTACGGCGGATTACTTTCCCCAGCTCCAGTTGCATAACGGTATCTACGCCATCGAAGAGGATTGGCAGGGAGGTTTGCTATCAAGCTATCAGGCGTGGAGCAACTGGCTTGCTGCCAGCCGGATCCTGCTGCTGGAAGATCACCCGTTTCAGGGGATGCAGTTGCAGCAAACCATCGCCGGACTGGGGCTGACCTGTCACTGGGTGCAGGATGAGCAAGCCTGCCTTGCGGCGCTGGGTGAGGGGAGCACTCGTCTGCTCATCTGCGATCTCAGCCTGGTGGATCAGGATGCCATCAGCCTGCTGATGGGCCAGCCACAGTTGCAGTCAGACGGGCTGCCGATCATTTTGCTCTCCGCCCATGAGCAGACCCTGATCGACGGTGCTCGTCGCCTGCTGCACGATGCTGGCTTCAATATTCTGGCGGCGCTGGCCAAACCGCTCGATTGCGATGAACTGCTCAGGTTGTTGCGTGGTCTCTATCTTGGCCCGCTGCGCCAGCGCCGGCTGAGCGGTCAGCGCCGCACCATCACGACCTGGCAGGGTCAGGTACTGGGACAACTCGGCCTGCTCTCAAGCCCCACCACTTCAGCACCGGTCTGGCTGGCCGTGAGCGGCTTGCCCCCTCGTTGGGAGCGGCTCAAGGAGTGGCTGGCGGAGCAGTCGCGAACCCCGTCCGAGCTGACGTTGCTTATCCATCGCCGTGATCACCTGCTCAGCAATCCGGATCGTTTTGCGCTGGTGCTGCAGGCCAGTCTGGCGGGGAGCAAGTTGGCGCTACTGCTCGACAACAACCAGCATCTGCCGTTCGATCTGCTGGAGCGGCTGCCGCTGCAATCCTTGCTGCTGGGGCAGGGGATGCTCTCCGATATCGAGTCGTTGAGCGCCGATTCGCTGCTTGGCCGCTTTATGGCGCGGGTGCGGGAACTCGGAGTCGACATCTATCTGGATGACCCCTACAACCTGCTTGATGTCGAGATGTGGCAAGAGCGCGGTATCGCGGGGCGCTGGTAGCCCATGCCCCGCTATCTCTGCTGGCCCATGCAGCGGGAGCGTCTGGCCAAAGGGCTGGAGGGGTGGCCTTATCCGGTGGCCCGCTCGGCTCTGCCGATTGAGATGAATCTCTCCGGGGAAGCCTGTCTGCTGCGCGAGCAGCTCGGGGTCGAGCCGGCGCAGATGCTGGCCGCCTATGAGGATCTCAGCGCCCAGAGCATCTATCTGCGCTTCATGCGGGCCAAGAGAACCCCCTCGCCAGAGCTGGTATCACACTTTCTTGACTACAACCCGGAGCAGCAGATTGCCCTGTTGCTGACGGATATGGCGGGACGTCCGCTGGCACAGGCCCAATCCATTCGTCGCCGCCTTCATCCTGATCGGGCTGAGTTTTCCTGTATCGTGGCGGATCACTTTCAGCATCGTGGTGCGGGGCGGCGGATCCTGCTGGCATTGGCACTGCTGGCCAGAGCCGAGGGGATTGCCGAGTGGACGGCCGAAGTGCTGGCCCAGAATCGCCCCATGTTGCTGATGCTCAAGCGGTTGGGGCTGCCGCTGACTCTGGTGACCGGTCGCGAGATGGTCTTCGCTCGCCTCGATTTGAGCGTGCTGGACGAGTGGCTGCCAGCAGAGGTTGTCAACGCCATTACTAAGACCAAGGGCGAATAGAGCCACTTTTTACCCTGTGCTAAGGTCACACCTAATGCGCAGGGAGAGACGGAGCATGTTATGGGGCAGACAATCAAAAATATCGTGATCCTCACCGGAGCGGGGATCTCTGCCGAGTCGGGGATCAAGACCTTCCGCGCCTGCGATGGTTTGTGGGAGGAGCACCGCGTCGAGGATGTGGCAACGCCGGAAGGGTATGCCAGAGATCCGGAACTGGTGCAGCGCTTCTACAATTCCCGCCGCAAACAGCTCCAGCAACCCCAGGTACACCCCAATCCCGCCCACTATGCGCTGGCTCGCCTCGAGCGTCTTTTTCCCGGCACCGTGACTCTGGTGACCCAAAATATCGACAACCTGCACGAGAGTGCAGGGAGCAAGAACCTTATCCACATGCATGGCGAGCTGCTCAAGGCCCGCTGTCCCGAGTCCGGTCAGGTGATCGAGTGGCGTGGCGATCTTCATCAGGAGGAGTTCTGCTCCTGCTGCCAGTTCCCCCAGCCACTGCGTCCTCATGTGGTCTGGTTTGGCGAGATGCCGATCGGGCTTGATCGCATCTACAGTGCGCTGGCCCAGTGTGATCTCTTTATCTCCATCGGCACCTCGGGCGCTGTCTATCCGGCTGCCGGTTTTGTGCACGAGGCGGGGTTGAATGGTGCTCACACCATAGAGCTCAATCTCGAGCCGAGCGAGGTGGGCAGCCAGTTCGATGAAAAACGCTACGGGCCAGCCTCCCTGTTGGTGCCGGCCTACGTGGATGAGTTGCTTGAAGTGTGTGGCATCCATCAGCCCAAGCAGATCGAGGGGCACAATTGGATGGAGATGCGCGACCGCTAGAGGCGGCGGCAAAGAGAAAGGCGACTATGAGTCGCCTTTTTTGTTGTTATCTACTTTTGCGCCGACGGCCGGGGGGCGCAGGATTGTCTGATCACCAGGTCGGGGTCAACCGTGATCAGGTGGTCAGCCACCGCTTCGCCGTTGATGCGAGCCAGCAGCCGGGTGACGGCGAGGCGGCCGAGCTCCTCTTTGGGCTGGTTGACGGTAGTGAGTGGCGGCGACATAAATTCAGCCAGCGCCACATTGTCGTAGCCGACAATGGAGAGGTCGCCTGGGATCACCAGCCCCGCCTGATGGGCAGCACTGATTGCTCCCATCGCCATCATGTCGTTGCAGACAAAGAGGGCAGTGGGCCGCTCGGGCAATGCCAACAGACGGGTCATCGCCAGATGGCCGCTGGCGCAGTCAAAGTCCCCCTCCTGGATCCAGTCAGGATTGACAGTGAGTCCTGCCTCCTGCAGCGCCTGCTCAAAGCCAGCCTGGCGCTGGTTGGCGGGGGCGCGGCTGTGGGGGCCGGTGATGCAACCGATGGCGGTGTGGCCCAGCTCAATCAGATGGCGGGTTGCGAGATAACCGCCGTGGAAGGAGTTGTCGGCGATCAGATCCACATCCTCACTGACCAGCCCCCAATCCATCACCACCACCGGCAGGCTCTTGAGCCAGTCGAGCTGGTTGAACACCTCTTGCTGTCCTTCGCTACACATGATCAGCAGGCCATCGACCCGCTTGCGCAGCATCATCTTGAGGTAAGAGAGGGCGGTTTCCGCCTGACCTTCGGTGTTGCCCAGCATCAGGTTGTAGCCCTGCTCGAAGCAGTAACGCTCCACCCCGCGCACCACCTCGGCAAAGAAGGGGTTGCTGGAGGTGGTGACCAGCATGCCGATACTGTTGGTCTCCTTCACCTTGAGGCTGCGGGCCACCAGACTCGGGGCATAGTTGAGCTCACGCATGGCCGCAAAGACCCGCTCGCGGGTCTCCTCGGCCACAAAGCGGGTCTCGTTGATGACATGGGAGACGGTGGTGGTCGACACCCCCGCCAGCGCCGCCACCTCCTTGATATTGGCCATCAGTGCCCCTGCGCAGTCTGCTCAAGCAGGAAGGTGTCGACCTCCTGCTTGCTCGGGATAGAACTCTGGGCGCCGAATCGGGTGACGGAGAGCGCCGCAGCCCCGTGGGCAAAGCGAACCGCGCTGTGGAAATCGGCACCGGCCAGTTCCGCCGCCAGCAGGGCGCCGTTGAAGGTATCGCCCGCGGCAGTGGTATCCACCGCCTTGACCCGAAAGCCCGAGATCAGCTGTTGTTGCTGGGCGTTGCTGCAGTAAACCCCTTGCGCGCCCAGGGTGATCATCACGTCCGCAATGCCCATCTGGTGGAAACGGGCAGCCGCCTCGCGGGCGCTCGCTTCGTCGGTGACTTTGATGCCGGTCAACAGCTCGGCCTCGGTCTGGTTGGGGGTGATAAGGTCGACCAGTGCCAACAGTTCGCTTGAGAGCGGACGGGCAGGGGCGGGGTTGAGCACCACCCGGGTGCCGTGGGCGCGAGCCAGGCGTGCAGCTTCGTGGACGCTCTCGAGCGGCACTTCCAGCTGCAACAGCAGGGTGTGGGCGTCAGCGATCATCGCTTCGTGGTTTTTCACCACGGCAGGGGTGATGGCCCCGTTCGCTTCGGCGGAGATACCTATGCTGTTCTCCCCCTCATCGCTCACATAGATGATGGCGATCCCGGTCGGGAGCTTGGGATCGAGTTCGACGGCGCTCACATCGATACCGTCTTTGGCAAAACCGCTCTTCATCTGGTGGCCGATGGCGTCATCACCGATGCGGGCGATAAAGGAGACGGGGGCGCCAAGGCGGGCGGCAGCGACTGCCTGATTAGCCCCCTTGCCACCGGGCACCACCTGATAGCTGTGGCCGGTCAGGGTTTCACCCGGGCGAGGAAAGTGGGGAACGCGCAGCACATGGTCTGCATTGACACTGCCCAGAACGACGAGACGATTCATGTTGACTACTCCTGATGCATCTTGGCTTGAACACAATAACTGAGTGAGCTCAAGCCGGGAGGCACCGCAATTGAGGGGAAAAGGGGAGGCGAACCTCCCCTCGAGAACTTACTTGCTGACCACTTGCAGCGGTACCGGAATGGATTTCTCGACCGGCTGACCTTTCAGCACCTTGTCGGCAGTCTCGACACCGATGGCACCGATCAGGGCCGGTTGCTGGGCCACGGTGGCGGCCAGTTTACCCTTGGCAACGGCGGCTTTGCCATCGTCAGTGCCGTCGAAGCCGACGATCATCACCTCTTTGCCGGCGGCCTGCACCGCACGGATGGCACCCAGCGCCATCTCGTCGTTCTGGGCGAACACGGCCTGTACGGTCGGATGGGCCGCCAGCAGGTTTTCCATGACGTTCAGACCCTTGGTGCGGTCAAAGTCGGCCGGCTGGGAAGCCAGCACCTGCAGCTTGTTCGCCGCCACGGCCAGGGCAAAACCTTCGCCACGGTCACGGGCGGCGGAGGTGCCGGCAATCCCTTCCAGCTGAATGACCTTGGCGCCGGTACCCAGTTTTTCGGTGATAAAGTCACCGGCCAGCTTGCCGCCCGCCACGTTGTCGGAGGCAATGTGAGCCTTGACCTCACCCTGCGCGGCGCCGCGGTCCAGAGTCAGTACCGGGATGTTGGCGCGGTTGGCCAGACGGATGGCGTTACCCACCGCTTCGGAGTCGGTCGGGTTGATCAGGATGGCGTTGACCTTGCGCACGGTGAGATCTTCCATGTTGGAGAGCTCTTTGGCCGGGTCATTCTGGGAGTCCAGCACCACCAGCTCGTAGCCAAGCTCCTTGGCCTTGGCTTCGGCTCCCTCCTTCATGGTGACGAAGAAGGGGTTGTTGAGGGTGGAGACCACCATCGCCAGGGTATGGTCAGCAGCCTGGGCGGTGCCCAGCACGGACATGATGGCGGCAGCGAGCAGGGTATTGAGCTTTTTCATCATTTCATTCCTTGTGTGTGGCGTGTTTTACGTTGTTATCGGGTACTTTTGTTGTCGACCATCACGGCAAGCAAGATCACGCTCGCCTTGGCGATCATCTGGTAATAGGAGCTGACATCGAGCAGGTTGAGGGCGTTGTTCAGGAAGCCGATGATCAGCGCACCAATCAGGGTGCCCATGATGCGGCCCTTGCCTCCCATCAGGCTGGTACCACCCAGCACCACGGCGGCGATGGCGTCCAGCTCGTAACCCATGCCAGCGGTCGGCTGGGCAGAGGAGAGGCGGGAGGTG
>NZ_JBCGFD010000015.1:0-74176 GCF_038739755.1 Aeromonas sp. SE22 | reverse complement strand
TCAGGTTGGCGTGTTCCGCCGTGCTGGTAGGGGCGCATTATAGGGAGCCGCGCCGGGATGACAAGAGGAAAATTGCAAAAAATGGCATTTTTTACTGATTTTCGCTTCAACCGTTGTTTTATTAAACAAAAGCCCCGCATCGGCGGGGCTCTATGGGGCAATAAACCCTATATTCACATCGAATTGCTATCTTTTTGACCAGAATTCGCGTGCAAAGGTGCGCACCTTTTCCCAATCAGTAAATTCGAGGTCTTTACTGGTATCGGTACTACCACCAGTAATCTTCATAATCAGCTGGATGATGCGGGTCTGCCACCAGTTATAGCGAGAGTACTGCAGCGCACCGGCAAACACCCCCAGGTTTTTCGGCTTCCAGGGCGAGAGGCGCAGAAACTTCTTCATATAGGCATTGGTTTGCGGTGTCTGCTTCTCGGGCTTGCGAGCGGTTAGGTTGACGCAGAAGAAGGCGGCATTGGCCACTTCCAGCTGCTCATGGTGGGCATGAATAAAACTGAGCAGGCTGGGGTGGAAGTTGCCATAGCGGATAGAGGCGCCGATCAACACCTTCTTGTACTTGCTGAGATTGCACTTGGGCAGGGTATGCAGATCGTGCATCACCACTTCGCATCCCGGCATCTCCTCCAGCATGACATCGATGATTTTGCGGGTTTGACCGTCCCGAGAGGAATAAAGCACCAGAATCTTGTCCATAACAACCTCAACTACGCCAGAATGCAGGGGTAAACAGTACCAGAAGCGTAAAAATTTCCAATCGGCCAAACAACATGGCCAACACCAGCACCCATTGTGCAGCGGGTGAAATATTCCCGAAGTTGGCAGAGACCTCTCCCAGACCCGGGCCTACGTTGGTAAAAGCAGCCGCCACGGCGGTGAATGCGGTCACTTCGTTCAATCCCGTCATCAGCAACAGCAACATGAATATAAAGAAGAGGATGATATAGGTAGCGAAGTAGCCCCACACCGCCTCAACGATGCGCTCGGGCACAGCCCGCTTCCCCAGCTTCAGGGTATAGATAGCTCTGGGGTGAACCAACCGTTTCAGTTCACGCATCCCTTGCATGAAGAGGATCATGAAGCGCATCACCTTGATGCCGCCGCCGGTACTGCCCGCACAACAGCCAATAAAGGCGGAGAACATCAGCAGCATGGGCAGGAAAGAGGGCCAGTCGGCATATGTAGTGGTGCTATAGCCGGTGGTAGTGCCCAGAGAGACCGCCTGGAACAGACCGTGATTGAGCGCTTCTTGCCAGGTGGCGTAGTGCCCGTGGGTCAGCAGGGCGATAAAGCAGATCATCACCAAGGTCAGCTGGATAGCCAGAAAGACCTTGAGCTCCGCGTCATACAGGTAGCGCCCGAGCCGAACCGGACGATGGGAAAAGACAGTAAAGTGGAGCGCAAAGTTCACGCTGGCCAACAGTAGGAACACCACGGTAATCAGGTTGATGACCGGACTGTTGAAAAAACCGATGCTGGCATCGTGGGTAGAGAAACCACCGACCGACAGGGTCGAAAACGAATGGCACACCGCATCGAACAGCGTCATCCCGGCCAGCCAGTAGGCCAGTGCACAGAGCGCGGTCAGCAGCAGGTAGATGAACCAGAGCGCCTTGGCCGTTTCGGCGATACGCGGTGTCACTTTGGTATCTTTGACCGGGCCCGGGATCTCCGCCCGATAGAGCTGCATGCCCCCGATACCCAGCAGCGGCAGCACGGCGACCGCCAGCACGATGATCCCCATCCCCCCCAGCCACTGCAGCAGCTGACGGTAGAACAGGAACGCCTTGGGCAGATTGTCCAGCCCGGTCAGTACGGTGGCGCCGGTGGTGGTCAGGCCGGAGAAAGATTCAAAGAATGCCTCGGAAACCGACATATGCGGGGCATCGCTCAGAATAAAGGGCACAGCCCCCACGCTACCCAGTACCACCCAGAACAGCACCACAATGAGGAAACCCTCTTTCGCTCTAAGCTCCTTCTTGTGATAACGGTTGGGAAACCAGAGCGCGACCCCGAGCAGCAGGGCCATGAGGAAAGATTTGATGAACTCGGCGCCGCCACCATCCCGATAACCAAACGCAACCAGCGCTGGCAGCAGCATGGTCGAGCTGAACAGCGCAACCAGCAGGCCAACGATGCGAGTAATGCTCAGGGTGTGCATTCCGGCTCCTACTTCAAAACGATAAAGAGCGATGGATTCTAGCCATCTAAAGGCTGAAGGGATACCCGCCCATGGGTTCTGTCGGTCAATTCGCGGTCAACCCGCTCCCAGACTGCAGACTCCCACGCCACCTGCAGGGTGACCTGCTGGCCGTAATCGGCAGCCAGCAGTTCGCCGTTGTGACTGCTGATCAGTGACTCGACCACGCCCATGTCGCCATAGTCACACTGAATGGAGGAAGGAGTGCGCGGCACTTTGAGTTCGGTCACCAGCTGCTTGAGGGCTGCCCCCACGCCGCCGCCATAGGCTTTGACCAGTCCACCGGTGCCAAGCTGGATACCACCGTAGTAGCGCACCACCACGGCGCAGATTTCACCGAACCCCGACCCCATCAACTGGGCCAAGATCGGCTTGCCCGCAGTACCGGAGGGTTCGCCATCATCACTGAAGCCATAGACCTGACTATCTTGCGGTGCGCCCGCCACAAAGGCCCAGCAGTGATGGCGAGCGGTCGGATGTTGACGCTTGATTTCGTTGATCCACCCCTTGGCCGCCTCGACGGTCGGGGTGTGGGCAATCAGGGTAATGAAACGACTCTTCTTGATCTCTTCGCTGAGCTCCAATGGAGCGGCCGGAATGGAGTACGCTGCCGCCATCAGAGCCCTGCTTGTCTGGTCATGTTCTCCACCCCATTGGAGTGCAGCACGATGTTGTCCTCAATGCGGATGCCGCCGAACGGACGCAGCGCCTCCACCTTGTTCCAGTTGACTCGCTTGCCCTGTTCGCCCTGACGCAGCGGCTCCAGCAGGCTGTCGATGAAGTAGAGACCGGGCTCGATAGTGAACACCTGACCCACCTCCATCACCCGGGTGCAGCGCAGATAGGGGAACTGCTCGGGAGCCGCCAGATGGGTGCCGCGCTCATCCTGCATGAAACCACCCGCATCGTGCACCTGCAGGCCGAGGAAGTGGCCGAGACCATGGGGGAAGAAGACGTTGGTCACCCCGGTGTGGATCATCTCGTCCACCGACATATCCACCAGCTCGGTCGCTTGCAGCAGGCGCGCCAGCTTGTGGTGCATCTGCAGATGCAGCTCGTTGTAGCGACGACCCGGTTTGATCTCGCCGATGATCTCCTGCTGCTGCGCATCCAGCGCCGCGATGAGATCGGCAAACTCGCCACGCCGCCACGCCCAGGTACGGGTGATATCTGAGGCATAGCCGTGGAAATCGACGCCCGCATCGATCAGGAAGGAGTAACGCTCCGCATCAGGCACCCGCACGGCCGAAAGATGGGTGTAGTGCAGGATGGCCGCATTGCGGTTGATGGCAACAATATTGCCGTAGGGCGCCTCATTAGCCCCCTGCCCGACCGCCTTCATGTAGGCCAGATTGATTTCGAACTCGCTCGCCCCTGCCATAAAAGAGTCCTTGGCCGCGATATGACCACGGACACCGATGCGGTTCGCCTCGCGCAGACACTCCAGCTCGTAGGGGGTCTTGTAGGCACGATGATAGTGCAGGTAGTTGAGCACCGCCTCCGGATTGGGCTGGGTCAGACCCAGCAGCTCGGCCACTTCCAGATGACCACCCAGATAGGCCCACTCCTGCTTGTTGGGGGGTAGATGATCGGCCACCTGCTCCGGTCTGCTCAGGAAACGGATATCGAAGAACTCGACCCAGAAGGCATTGGGCAGATCCGCCACCTTGTGCCAGAAATCGACCGGACGATAGAACAGCAGGATTGGTTTGTTCACCCCGTCCACCAGCAGCCAGCAGTGGGGATTGTCCAGCACCGGCAACCAGGCCTTGAAGTGCGGGTTTACCTTGAACGGGTAATCCTGATCATCGAGGAAGATGCGGTGGGTCTGGCCGGAGTGGATGGCCAGCCCGCCAAGTCCCTGTTGCTGCAGGATATCGCGGGTGCGTTGCTGCAAAGTATCGAGATGCTGGGCAAAAAGTTGGCTGTAGCTGCTCATGGCGTCCTGCTCCGAGGTGAATGTGATTGCAGCATAACATCAAGCGCTTGGCGGCTCGACCCGTCAAGCTGCCGCTTCGTGAGGTAACGCATACGTTACAAACGTGTTTGTTATCAACAGAGAACCAGTCGTTAACAAATCAAAAACAATTCAATACACTGCCGGTAGATACATGAAGTCAGGGATTACTCATGGACAACCTCTGCCTGTGGCAACCGGATCCGCTCAGGATGCAGCAATCCAACCTCTACCGCTTTATGGCAGAGGTGAACCGCTTCCACGGCCTGCAACTGCAGGACTATCCGCAGCTGTGGCAATGGTCGGTGGAAAAGACCACCCGCTTCTGGCCGCTGGTGTGGCAGCACTGCGGCGTCAAGGGCGAACTCGGCAACATAGTGGCGGAGAATCGTCAGGATATGCAGCGCACCCGCTGGTTCCCCGACAGCCGCCTCAACTTCGCCGAAAACCTGCTGCGCCGCCAGGACGAGAGCCCGGCCATCATCTCCCGCATCGAAGGGAGCCCAAGCCACACCCTGAGCTGGCGTGAGCTTGGGGAACAGGTTGCCCGGCTGGCTCAATGGCTGCGCAATCAGGGGATTGGTCGTGGCGATGTGGTTGCCGCCTATCTGCCCAATATCCCGGAAACCGTGGTAGCCATGCTGGCAACCACCAGTCTGGGGGCGATCTGGACCTCCACCAGCCCCGACTTTGGCGAGGCCAGCGTGGTAGAGCGCTTCGGCCAGACACGGCCGCGAGTGCTGTTTGCGGTGGATGGCTATCGCTACAACGGCAAGGCCATTGATATTCAGGACAAAGTGGCAGGGGTCGTCAACCAGATCGACAGCATAAAGCAGACGGTGATGATCTCCCTGCTCGGCAACCCGCTGCAGCTTGGTCACGACTGGCAGCAACTGCTAGCAAGTCAACCGGACGCCGGCCTCCAGTTCGAGCCGATGGCTTTCAATGACCCGCTCTACATCCTCTACTCCTCCGGCACCACCGGCAAACCCAAGTGTATCGTGCACGGCATCGGCGGCACCCTGCTGCAACATCTGAAAGAGCACCAGCTGCACTGCGACATCAAGCCCGGGGAGCGCATCTTCTACTTCACCACCTGTGGCTGGATGATGTGGAACTGGCTGGTAAGCGCCCTCGCCTCCGGCGCCACTCTGGTGCTCTATGACGGCTCGCCCTTCTACCCGGACGGCAACGTGCTGTGGGATCTCGCCCGCGACGAGCAGGTCGCCCTGTTCGGCACCTCGGCCAAGTATCTCGATGCTCTGCACAAACAGGGTTATGCCCCCATCAACAGCCACGACTTGCCGCACTTGCGGCTGATCTGCAGCACCGGCTCTGTGCTGTCGCCGGAAGGATTCGACTACGTCTACCAGCAGATAAAGCAGGATGTGCAGCTCAGCTCCATCTCAGGCGGCACCGACATCTGCTCCTGCTTCGTCATCGGCAACCCGCTCAGCCCGGTCTATCGCGGCGAGAGTCAGGGGCGCGGCCTCGGTCTCGCGGTGCAGGTATTCAACGAAGCGGGCCAGCCGGTGCAGGGAGAGAAAGGCGAGCTGGTCTGCACCAAGCCGTTCCCGGCCCAGCCCATCTACTTCTGGGGCGACGAGAATGGCGACAAGTACCACGCCGCCTACTTCGAGCGGTTCGACAACATCTGGTGTCACGGCGACTGGATCGAGCTGACCCCGACCGGCGGCATTCTGTTCTACGGCCGCTCCGACGCCACCCTCAACCCGGGCGGCGTGCGCATCGGCACCAGCGAGATTTACCGCTATGTCGAGCAACTGAACGAGGTGGAGGAGAGCATCGTCATCGGCCAGCAGTGGCAGCAGGACGAGCGGGTGGTGCTGTTCGTCAAGCTCAAGGCGGGCTGCAAGCTGGACGAGCCGCTGCGCGAGCGCATTCGCCAGCAAATAAAGCAACATTGCACCGCCCGCCACGTGCCCGCCCGCATCCTGCAGGTGGATGCCATCCCACGTACCAAGTCCGGCAAGATCGTCGAACTGGCGGTGCGGGAAGTGGTACACAACCGGCCGGTCAACAATACCCATGCCCTCGCCGATCCCGAGGTGCTGAACCAGTATCGCAACCGGCCGGAACTGGCCAGTTGATAACAAACTCACATCTATCCGAGGCGCCGCAAGGCGCCTCTCTTTTGCCCGTTTTGTGATGAGGAGCTTTTACTCGACAACTGTTAAACAAATGTTTTAAATAGGTGTTGAAAATGTCTCCTTTTGGATCAATAGTGAGCCTCGCCCCCTGCTGGGGATTAAGGAGCACCACTCCCCACTGAGTGGGAACAAGGAGACACTCTCATGATCTACCAAGGCGAAACCCTGTCGGTCAGCTACCTCGAAAACGGCATTGCCGAGCTGAGGTTTGATGCCCCGGGTTCAGTCAACAAGCTGGATCGCGCTACCCTGCTCTCCCTGAGCGAAGCGATCGCCGCATTACAACAAGAACGTGAACTAAAAGGTCTGATCCTCACCTCCGGCAAAGACGCCTTTATCGTCGGTGCCGACATTACCGAATTCCTGGAACTGTTCGATCTGCCGCAAGAAGATCTGCTCGGCTGGCTGAAAAAGGCCAACGACATCTTCAATGCCATCGAAGATCTGCCGGTTCCGACCCTCTCTGCCATCAAGGGCCACGCTCTGGGCGGCGGCTGCGAGACCATCCTTTCCACTGACTTCCGTCTGGCCGACACCACCGCCAAAATCGGCCTGCCCGAGACCAAACTCGGCATCATGCCGGGCTTTGGCGGCACCGTCCGTCTGCCACGAGTGATCGGTGCCGACAACGCGCTCGAGTGGATCACCACCGGCAAGGATTACCGTGCCGATGACGCCCTCAAGGTGGGAGCCATCGATGCCGTGGTCGCCCCTGACGCGCTGCAGAGTGCTGCACTGCAGATGATCAAGGACGCCATCGCGGGCAAACTGGACTGGCAGAGCCGTCGTGCCGCCAAGAAAGCCCCGCTGCGCCTCTCCAAACTGGAAGCAATGATGAGCTTCACCACCGCCGCCGGCATGGTTGCCGCCGTGGCGGGCAAACATTACCCGGCGCCGATGACCGCGGTGAAAACCGTCGAAGCCGCTGCTGGCATGGGCCGTGACGAAGCGCTGGTCGTTGAGGCACAGGGCTTTATCAAGCTGGCCAAGACCGATGTCGCCAAGGCGCTGGTCGGCATCTTCCTCAACGATCAACACATCAAGGCGCTGGCCAAGAAGGCTGCCAAGCAGGCAAGCAAGGCCACTGGCCACGCCGCCGTACTGGGTGCCGGCATCATGGGTGGCGGCATCGCCTACCAGTCTGCCAGCAAGGGCATTCCGGCGGTGATGAAGGATATCAACGAGAAGGCGCTGGCACTTGGCATGGGTGAAGCCACCAAGCTGCTCAACGGCCAGCTCGAAAAGGGCCGCATCGATGGCATCAAGATGGGCCAGGTGCTCTCTGCCATCACTCCGACCCTCAGCTATGACAACGTCAAAGGCGTGGACGTCGTGGTCGAAGCCGTGGTCGAGAACCCGAAAGTGAAGGCCGCCGTACTGGGTGAAGTGGAAGGCGTGATCGGCGAAGACGCCGTGCTCGCCAGCAACACCTCCACCATCCCCATCTCTCTGCTGGCCAAGGGACTGAAGCGCCCGCAGAACTTCTGCGGCATGCACTTCTTCAACCCGGTGCACCGCATGCCGCTGGTGGAGATCATCCGCGGCGAGCAGACCTCCGATGAAACCATCAACCGCGTGGTGGCCTACGCCGCCGCCATGGGCAAGTCCCCGGTCGTGGTCAACGACTGCCCGGGCTTCTTCGTCAACCGCGTGCTGTTCCCCTACTTCTTCGGCTTCAACAAGCTGGTCGCCGATGGCGCCGACTTCGCTGCCGTCGACAAGGTGATGGAGAAGGAGTTTGGCTGGCCCATGGGCCCCGCCTACCTGCTGGACGTGGTCGGCATCGACACCGGCCACCATGCCGGTGACGTGATGGCGCAGGGCTTCCCGGCACGCATGAGCAAGGAAGGTCGCACCGCCATCGACGTGATGTACGAGGTCAGCCGCTTCGGCCAGAAGAACGGCAAGGGCTTCTACGCCTACGAACAGGACAAGAAGGGCAAACCGAAGAAGGTGGCCGACGCAGCCAGCTACGAGCTGTTGGCCCCCATCGCCAAGCCGAAACAGGATTTCGACAAGGACGCCATCATCGCTCGCATGATGATCCCGATGATCAACGAGGTGGTGCTCTGTCTGGAAGAGGGCATAGTCGCCACGCCAGCCGAAGCCGACATCGCGCTGGTCTACGGTCTGGGCTTCCCTCCCTTCCGCGGCGGCGTGTTCCGCTATCTGGACACCATTGGTCTGGATCGCTACGTGGCCATGGCCGACCAGTATGCCGATTTGGGCCCGCTCTACCGCGTCAGCGACAAGCTGCGCGAGATGGCCGCCCAGGGCAAAACCTTCTACTGATTGCGGAAAGGAGATCCATTCATGAAAGACGTAGTCATTGTCGACTGTATCCGGACCCCGATGGGCCGGTCCAAGGGCGGCGCCTTCCGCAACGTGCGTGCAGAAGATCTGTCCGCGCACCTGATGAAATCCATCCTGCTGCGCAACCCCAACCTCGACCCGAACGAGATCGAGGATATCTACTGGGGCTGCGTGCAGCAGACCCTGGAGCAGGGTTTCAACATCGCCCGCAACGCCGCCTTGCTGGCCGGCATACCCAAGCAGGTGGGAGCGGTCACCGTCAACCGTCTGTGCGGCTCCAGTATGCAGGCACTGCATGATGCCTCTCGCGCCATTCAGGTAGGTGATGGGGATATCTTCATCATCGGCGGCGTTGAGCATATGGGTCACGTGCCGATGAGCCACGGCGTCGACTTCCACCCCGGCATGGCCAAGTCGGTGGCGAAAGCCTCCGGCATGATGGGGTTGACCGCCGAGATGCTCGGCAAGCTGCACGGCATCAGCCGTCAGCAGCAGGACGAGTTTGCCGCCCGCTCCCATCGCCGTGCCCACGCGGCAACCGTGGAAGGACGTTTTGCCAAGGAGATCGTCGGGCTGGAAGGCCATGACGCCAGCGGTGCCCGCTTCTTCTACGACTATGACGAGGTGATCCGCCCGGAGACCACCGTTGAAACCCTGAGCCAGCTGCGCCCGGTGTTTGATCCGGTCAACGGCACCGTCACCGCCGGCAGCTCCTCGGCCCTGTCCGATGGCGCCGCCGCCATGCTGGTGATGAGCGCGGATCGCGCCAAGGCCCTCGGCCTCACGCCGCGCGCCAAGGTACGTGCCATGGCCATCGCTGGCTGTGACGCCGCCATCATGGGTTACGGCCCGGTGCCGGCAACCCAGAAGGCGCTCAAACGGGCCGGTCTGACCATCGGTGACATCGACCTGTTCGAGCTGAACGAGGCGTTTGCCGCCCAGTCCCTGCCCTGCGTGAAAGATTTGGGTCTGCAGGATCAGGTGGACGAGAAGGTGAACCTGAACGGCGGCGCCATTGCGCTGGGTCACCCGCTCGGCTGCTCCGGTGCGCGCATCTCCACTACCCTCATCAATCTGATGGAGGAGAAGGATGCCACGCTGGGGGTTGCCACCATGTGTATCGGTCTGGGTCAGGGCATCGCCACCGTATTCGAACGGGTGTGATCCACAGGCAACTCGATCGAATATCGACGTTTTCGGGGCCGGCATGACCGGCCCCTTTTCAAATCTGAGGCCATCGCCACACGGGGTGCTGGCCTGTAGTCGGATGCTGGGTATTGGCCGTCCCGTTTGGGTCGGCCTTTTTTCGTTTTAAACCCGGCAATGGGTGGTTATTGCTCCAAACCTCACATTAGATGGGGGGCTTGCTTGCTTTTTGCTCCCCCGACAGGTTCAATCTGCACAAAAAAATGGGTGGATGCACATACATATGTCAATGAGCAAACAACTGCTGATCGTCGATGACGACCAAGAGATCCGCGAGCTGCTCAATGAATACCTGACCCGGGCGGGCTTTCAGGTATTGACGGCGGCAGAGGGCAACGAGATGCGCGAGCAGCTTGCCCAGCACAGCCCGGACCTGATCATTCTGGACATCATGATGCCCGGCGAGGATGGCTTTACCCTCTGCCAGCAGATCCGTCGCACCTCCCAGGTGCCCATCATCATGCTGACTGCGGCTTCCGACGAGGCGGATCGGGTGATCGGCCTCGAACTCGGCGCCGATGACTACATCGCCAAGCCCTTCAGCCCGCGCGAACTGCAGGCCCGCATCAAGGCCTTGCTGCGCCGCGCCGAATTCCGCCAGCCGGAAAAAGAGAAAGAGCCGAGCCGTCGGCTGCGCTTCGCCGAGTGGACCCTCGATACCCTGAGCCACCAGCTGACCCACGAAGATGGCAGCCTGCTGGATCTCTCCGGCAGCGATGCCATGCTGCTCGGCATGTTCCTGCAGCAGCCCGGCGTGGTGCTGGATCGCGACACCATCTCAGATGCCACCCGCGGCCGCGAAAGCCTGCCGATGGAGCGCGGCATCGACGTGCAAATCAGCCGCTTGCGCCAGAAGCTGGGCGACAACGGCAAGAGCCCGCGCATCATCAAAACCATCCGCGGTAGCGGCTACATGCTGATCGCCGAGGTGCACGAACTGCCATGAGCAACAAATGGTCCTGGGGGGCACTGGTGCCCCGTTCTCTGCTGTCG
Source organism: Aeromonas sp. SE22 (assembly GCF_038739755.1). Lineage (NCBI taxonomy): Bacteria > Pseudomonadati > Pseudomonadota > Gammaproteobacteria > Aeromonadales > Aeromonadaceae > Aeromonas > Aeromonas sp. SE22. The sequence continues at coordinate 63,321 of NZ_JBCGFD010000015.1, read as the reverse complement.
CGGATGATCCTGCTGCTATTGCTGGCCATCCTGCTCTCCCAGACCATTCTGACCGGCATCTGGATGCAGCAGATCCAGAAGCGGGAGCTGGAGGGGATGCTTAGCACCACCCGCAACCTCGCCATGTCTGCCGCCTCCACCGTCAACTTCTTCAAATCCCTGCCGCTGCAATATCGCCACATCGCTCTCGATCAGCTGCGCAACATGGGCGGCAGCCGCTTCTTCGTCTCGCTGAACGAAGAGGAGATCCACATCAACGCCATCCCCGACAGCGAACGCAAGACGCAGGTGCTGGAGGAGGTGCAGGGAGTGTTGACCCGCAAGCTCTCCGATGCCATGGCGATCAAGGTGGATTTCTCGCGGCCCGAAGACCTCCACGTATTCAACAACGACACCCTGCTGGCGGATCTCCCCTCCTCCTGGGCGCGCTACACCCTGTCGCTCGAGCCCATCAACCCGCCGGTGCTGGTGACCCAGATCGAGATCGAAAAGGGGGAGTGGCTCTATCTGGCGGCCCTGCTGCCCGCCCCCTACATGACGCTGGATGACACCGTCATGCCGAGCAACCAGGTGCGCTTCATCGCCCTGATGACGGTGTTCCTCTGCTTCTTCACCTTTATGCTGGTGCGCTGGCAGACCCGGCCGCTGCGCCGGCTGGCCAAGGCGGCGGTCAATCTCGGCAAGGATATCGACCAGCCTTCGCTCAAGGAGGAGGGCGCCTCCGAGATCGTGGCGGCGACCCGCGCCTTCAACATCATGCAGCACCGCATCCGGCGCTATATCGATGATAGAGAGCGGCTGTTCAGCTCCATCTCCCACGACCTCAAGACCCCCATCACCCGGCTGCGGCTGCGGGTCGAGCTGCTCGACGACGAGGTACAGATCGCCAAATTCAACAAGGATCTCGATGAGCTGGAGCTGATGGTGAAAGGGGCACTGCAGACGGTCAAAGAGACCGACATCCACGAGAACATCGAGGAGATCGACATCAACGCCCTGCTGGAGCAGATGGCCGAGTCGCTCAACCTCCACGACGAACGTCTCACCATCGAGGGGCACTGCAAGTGGCCCTACCGTGGCAAGCTGCTGGCGCTCAAGCGCTGCATCGGCAATCTGGTGGACAACGGCATCAAATATGGCCAGCGGGTACGCATCATCATCATGGATGACGAGGAGATGCTGATCCTGTTCATCATGGATGAGGGCCCCGGCCTGCCGGATGACCAGTTCGAGCGCATCTTCGAGCCCTATTACCGACTCAGCACGGATCAGGCCGGCACCGGTCTCGGGCTCGGCATCGCCCGCAATATCGCCCACGCCCACGGCGGCGATCTGGTGCTGGAAAATCGTCCGCAAGGTGGCCTGCAGGCCACCCTCTCACTGCCAAGGTAGTCTTCTCATGAAGTGGTTCCCTCTCCCCCTGCTCGCCCTGCTCTCCGGTTCTGTCTGTGCCTCCCAGGTGGAGGTGTTGCACTGGTGGACCTCCGGCGGCGAAGCGCAGGCGGTCGAAGTGCTCAAATCTGAGTGGATCGCCAAGGGCAACCAGTGGAATGACTTCGCGGTACAGGGCGGTGGCGGCAAGAGCGCCATGACGGTGCTGAAAAGCCGGGCGCTGGCCGCCAACCCGCCAGAGGCGGCCCACCTCAAGGGGTATGAGCTCAAGGAGTGGGCCGGGCTCGGCTTTTTGCGCGACCTCACCCCCATGGCTGAGCACCTCGGCTGGTACAGCCAGATGCCGCCTATGGTGCGGGCCACCCTCAGCCAGAACGGCGCCCTGATGGCGGTGCCTACCGGTATCCACCGGGTCAACTGGCTCTGGCTCAACCACAAGGTGTTCGAACAACAGAAACTCACACCTCCCACCGACTGGGCCCAGTTCGTAACGGTCGCCGACAAGCTTAAAAAACGGGGCATTACTCCGCTCGCCATCGGCAACGAGCCCTGGCAGCTGGCCGTCCTGTTTGAAACGGTGGCACTAGGTGAAGGGGGCAAGCAGTTCTATCGCAAAGCCTTTGTGGAACAGGACAGCGCCACCCTGACCGGCCCCGACATGGTACGGGTCCTGACCCGCTTCCAGCAGCTGCGCGCCTACGTGCCACAAAAGTACGCCGGACTGAAATGGCATCAGGCCACCAATCTGCTGGAGAGTGGCGGGGCAGCCATGCAGGTGATGGGCGACTGGGTGAAGGGGGAGCTGCTCGCCGGCAACTACCGGCCGGGCGAGGATATCGAATGCCTGCCGAGCCCTGGCAGCACCGGGCTGTTCAGCTACAACCTCGACTCCATCGCCATGTTCAAACAGCGGGATCCGGCCCAGCTGCAAGCCCAGGGGGAGCTGGCCCAGCTGCTGATGACGCCGAAGTTTCAGGAGGAGTTCAACCGGGTGAAGGGGTCGATCCCGGCGCTGACCAAACCCAACATGAGCAAGTTTGATCGCTGCGCCATCCGCTCCTATCAGGATTTCCTCCATGCCGAACAACAGGACAATCTGCTGCCCAGCATGGCAGAGGGGATGGCCACTCCCACCAATATGCGTCAGGCGATTCTGGATGTGCTGAGCAACTTCTTCAACGACCCCAAAGCCAGCCCGCAGCAGACAGCGCTGCATCTGGAGCGGGCAATGCGCTCGACCCGCTGATCCGGTCTACCGGCCAATCGACAGAAATGACAAAGGCGGATTGCTCCGCCTTTGTTGTTGAATCGTCATCAAGTCAGGATTGATCGTTTTCGTCCTCATCCTCGTCATAGTAATCGCTGAGCTCGATCCAGAGCCCCAGCCCGACCATCACCATGGAACCGAACCAGGTACCGGTATTCCCGATCGGGCTGCCCATCACTATCATTGCGAAGGACAAGAACCCCATGCCTGCATAGGCCTGCAATCTGCCGTAGGAGACCTGCATATTCACCTCCTTGTTGAATATGGTTCAATTTTTATATTACTCGTCCGGCAGGCGCTGGATAGTCCGCAATAACATTTTGGTTACATATGCTGTTAGACAGGCCAATGGTTTGCTTATTTTTTAGCCCTGAGTATCATTGGCAGCCGAATAGGTTGAAGGTTGATGATAGATGAGTGATTTATTCTGCGATGCAACTCACGAGTTGGACGCAATCGGGCTTCGTTGCCCGGAGCCTGTGATGATGGTGCGTAAAAAAGTGCGGCTGATGGCTGACGGGGAGACCCTGCTGGTCAGTGCCGACGATCCCTCAACCACCCGCGACATCCCCAGTTTCTGCCGCTTTATGGATCACACTCTGGTCGCCAGCGAGACAGAGCAGGCCCCCTACCGTTATCTGATCCGCAAGGGTCAATAATTCCCCGTTTCCGGAGCACGCCATGACAACCATTACCCGAATCGGCACCACCCAGCGTTGGTCTGACGTCGTCATTCACAACGGCACCCTCTATGTGGTGGAAGTCCCCGTCAGCGAAGAGGCCGACATCCACCAGCAGACCCGTGAAGTGCTGACCAGCCTGCAACGCCTGCTGGAAGCCAACGGCTCCGGCATCGACAAGATCCTGATGGCCAACATCTATCTGAAAGACATTGGCGACATCGCCGCCTTCAACGAGCAGTGGGATGCCTGGATCCCGGCGGGCTCCGCGCCGGTTAGAGCCTGTGTACAGGCCCGTCTGGCCCACGAAGGCTACAAGGTGGAAGTGCAGCTGACTGCGGCAGTCTAAGAGGCCTATCCCCCTCATCCCTACCCCTTCTCTCTTAAGGAAATAAGGGATGCCATTGCTCGCAAAGGCTCCAATAGAAAGGCCCCGCCATCACTGGCGGGGCCTTTTCGTTACCGAAACCTGAACGACTTAGGCAGTCGGGGTCAGGGTAATGGTTACGCGGCGGTTCTGGGCTTTGCCGGCTGCGGTGCTGTTGCTGGCAATCGGCTGATCCGGGCCAACACCTGTGGTCGCGATACGACTGCCTGCAACACCCTGACCGATCAGCTGGGCGGCAACGGCGTCGGCACGCTCGCGGGAGAGTTTCATGTTCAGGTCGCGGGAACCAGTGCTGTCGGTGTGACCGACTACGTTCAGGCGAGTCTTGTCGAACTCGGCAACCACCATGGCCACGCCAGACAGGGTGTTGGCACCGGCCGCTTTCAGCTGGGAGCTGGAGCTGTCGAAGGTGACGTTGTTCGGCATGTTGAGGATCAGATCGTTGCCATTACGGGTAACGCTGACACCAGTGCCCTGCAGCTTCTCGCGCAGCTTGGCCTCCTGCACATCCATGTAGTAACCGATACCGCCACCCAGCGCGGCACCGGCGGCCACGCCAGTCAGGATACCCTTCTTGCGGTCACCCTTGCTGGAGGAGAGCGCGCCTACTGCGGCACCGGCAGCGGCACCGGCCAGCGCGCCCCAGGCGCCCTTGGAGGTCTGGGATTCACCAGTGTAGGGGTTGGTGGTACAGCCACTCAGGGCAACGGCGAGTGCAACAGCGGGAACCAGAGTCTTGAAATGCATGAAAAAACCTCAAAGAAACAACTCGATAAACTGAAGGGCGGCATTCTACCCCAGAGGTGTGCCAAGGTGTGACGTCAGCAGAAAGAGAGTGACACCGGGCAGAAAAGGGCAGTATCGGTCATTGAACTTGCTCTTCCCTGAACCAGAGGGGAAAACCTGATGACGAGACAGGATATGTGATGAAAGGCAGGCCGTTGGGTGGCTCCATTGACTACTATTGAAGGTACTGTCAATAGGGCATCCGAGGGTTCCATGTCTTCACTGCTTCGCAATATATCGATCCGGCGCCTGCTGCTGGGGGCAAGCCTCATCATCTTGCTGACCATGGTACTGAGCAACATCTGGCGCAGCACATTGACCAGCCAGCTCGGACTGCTACCGGGCGAAGTGATCAAGATCACCAACGCCCAGATAGCGCTGCAGGAGCTGCGTTACCACACTACCCAGGTACAACAATTCCTCACCGATGCCGCCGTATCGGGGGAGCAGGACTCCATCGGCGAGGCGGAGCAGCATGCTCAGGCGGCTCGTCAGCTACTCGACACCCTGCCCCGGTTGCAGAGTGCCCTCACCCCCCTGCTGACCCGTCAGCTGGATGTGGGCAAGCGGATGGTCGATGCCTATCTCAAAGAGGGACGTGAGGCGGGCAACCGCCTGATGAAGGAGCCGGATCAGGGCTTCGATGCGCTGACCGATAGCATCTCCAGCGCCGTCGAACAGGCGCTCGAACAGCAGCGGCAGCAACTGCAGCAGCAGGAGCGAGCCATTGAAAATCAGAACCAGACCCTGCAGAGCCAGGATATGATCCTGCTGGTCGTCAGCCTGGCCGTTATCATGCTGATGCTGCTGCTGATCCACTTCAAAACCGTCAAACCGTTGCAGCAGCTGATGGCCCAGCTGGTCGAGCTGGCCAATCACAGCCACAATCTCACCTTCCGGCTGCGCATTGAGGGGCAGGACGAATTCGCCTATCTGACCAAGGTGTTCAACCGCTTCCTCGACAATATCGACAGCCTGATCGGCTCGGTGCAGCAGGTTTCCCACAAGACTCATGACAAGATGGCACTGCTGATGAACCACTCCGGCAGCACCTTCAACAGCATGCAGCAGGCCCAGCAAAACACCGACATGCTGGCGGCCGCCATCAACGAAATGACCGCCACCGTCCACAACATCGAGCACAATACCGAGCAGGCCAGTCAGGATACCCTGCTCACCCAGCAGCAGGCCCACGATGGCCAGCAGCAGGTGAGCCAGACCATCGCCCTGATACGTCAGGTCGCTGACCACATCGAGCAATCCGCCGGTGAAGTGACTCAGCTGGATCAGGAGAGCACCCAGATCGGCAACATCTTGCAGGTGATCCGCACCATCTCGGAACAGACCAACCTGCTGGCCCTCAATGCCGCCATCGAGGCGGCCCGGGCCGGCGAACAGGGGCGTGGCTTTGCGGTGGTGGCCGACGAGGTGCGCCAGCTGGCCATCCGTACCCAGGCGGCCACCGTCGATATCCAGCAGCGGATCGAGGCGCTGCAGAACAACACCCGCCATGCGGTCAACACCATGCACACTACCCGCAATGTCAGCGAGCAGGCGGTCAATCAGGCAGCCGGTACCGGCGAGACCCTGAACGCCATCGTCGAGGCGATCACCCGGGTTGCCGACATGAACGGTCAGATCGCCACCGCGGCGGAGCAGCAGGCCAAGGTGACCGAAGAGACCAACCGCAACGTCATGCTGGTCGCCAACATCGCCCGCGAATGTCTGGACCTTTCGCGCGAGAGCCGCACCCACACCCGGGATCTCAATCAGGCCAATGAGGAGATCCGTCTGGTCAGCGATCAGTTCGAGGTCAACTCAAACCCCCACTATGGTAACGAGCAAGATCTGCTGCACTGGAACGAATCCTTTATGGTCAACGTACCGAGCGTGGACCGCCAGCATCAGGGGTTGTTCGAGGCGATGAACCGCTTCTACCACGCAGTCCGTGACAACGGCTCGCCCCAGCAACGCAAACAGCGGCTGGACGAGCTGCTCAAGCTGGCGACCCAGCACTTTGCCGATGAAGAGAAGAGCATGGAGCAAGCCTGCTACCCCGACCTGCAACGCCACAAGCAGGAGCATGCCAAGCTGCTGGCCGAGCTGGGCGCCCTGATCCGCCGCGAAGGGGGCGACGAGCAGGAGCGCAATATGGAGATGATCATCTTCCTCAAGAACTGGCTGCTCAACCACATCTTCCGGGTGGACAAGCAGTACAGCGACTGCATGATCAAGGCGGGGGTGAAGTAGCCACCGCCCTCACCTTGCCAAAAACAACAATGCCAGTCAGTGATGACTGGCATTGTTGTTTTCGGGGCTGGTTTGGCAGAACTATGTGCGGGGCTGGCGAGCGACCTGCTGGCATTCGGCGTGGCAGGGGCAGCTGACCAGATGATCGTTCACCATCCCCACCGCCTGCATAAAGGCGTAGCAAATGGTGCTGCCGACGAAGGTAAAGCCGCGTTTCTTGAGCGCTTTCGACATGGCATCCGACTCCGGCGAGGTCGCCGGAATATCGCTATTGCCCTGGCGCTGGTGGACGATGGGGGCGCCGCCCACAAAGCCCCACAGATAATCGACGAAGTCGATGCCCTCGGCCTCCAGCGCCAGCAGGGCGCGGGCGTTTTTGATGATCGACTGCACCTTGAGCCGGTTGCGGATAATGCCGGTGTCCTGCATCAGCCGCTCCACATCCTGCTCATCGAACTGCACGATACGCTGCGGATCAAAGTCGGCATAGGCGCGGTAGTAGCTCTCGGTGCGCTTGAGGATGGTGATCCACGACAGCCCCGCCTGCTGGCCGTCGAGGCAGAGCTTGGCAAACAGCTCGCGGGCGTCATAGACCGGCCTGCCCCACTGTTTGTCATGGTATTCAATGTATTCCGGGTCTTTGGTCACCCAGGCGCAGCGCAGTTCCATTTCCTCTCCCTCGTTATTTCAGCGGTTTCCCCGACCCTGCCCACTCTACAGGCGGCACTGCTCACATCATATACCGGACAGCCCGCCCGACCAGCCAGAGCACAGCACCATCCCGCGAATCCGCTGCAATTTCGCCTATTATCCGACCATGCCAGACGGTATACTCCCTCGGTTCACATTCAGCAAATCTTGCTCTGATTTTCATTTCGCGCGAAAAAAATTATGCAAAAATTCGATGTCAAAACCTTTCAGGGCCTGATCCTGCAGCTGCAGGACTATTGGTCCCGCCAGGGCTGTACCATCATTCAGCCGCTGGATATGGAAGTGGGTGCCGGTACTTCCCACCCCATGACCTGTCTGCGTGCCCTGGGCCCGGAGCCCATCGCCTGCGCTTACGTGCAACCGTCCCGCCGTCCGACTGACGGCCGCTACGGTGAAAACCCGAACCGCCTGCAGCACTACTACCAGTTCCAGGTGATCATCAAGCCTTCCCCCGACAACATTCAGGAACTCTATCTGGGCTCCCTGAAAGAGCTGGGTATGGATCCTGAAATCCACGACATCCGCTTCGTGGAAGACAACTGGGAAAACCCGACTCTGGGTGCCTGGGGTCTGGGTTGGGAAGTGTGGCTGAACGGCATGGAAGTGACCCAGTTCACCTACTTCCAGCAAGTTGGCGGCCTCGAGTGCAAGCCGGTAACCGGCGAGATCACCTATGGTCTCGAGCGTCTGGCCATGTACATTCAGGGCGTGGACAGTGTCTACGATCTGGTCTGGTCTGACGGCCCGCTGGGCAAGACCACCTACGGCGACGTGTTCCACCAGAACGAAGTGGAGCAATCCACCTACAACTTCGAACACGCCGATGTGGAGTTCCTGTTCCACTGCTTCGAGCAGTACGAGAAGGAAGCCCAGAATCTGCTGGCACTGGAAAAACCGCTGCCGCTGCCTGCCTACGAGCGCATCCTCAAAGCCGCTCACTCCTTCAACCTGCTGGATGCCCGCAAGGCCATCTCGGTCACCGAGCGTCAGCGCTACATCCTGCGCATTCGCACCCTGACCAAGGCCGTGGCAGAGGCATACTACGCCTCCCGCGAAGCGCTGGGCTTCCCTATGTGTCAGCGCAGTGAGAACAAGCAAGGTTAAGGAACGGACATGGCACAACATACATTTCTGGTAGAGATCGGTACTGCTGAGCTGCCGCCCAAAGCCCTGCGCTCCCTGGCCGAAGCCTTTGCCGACAACTTCAAAGCCGAACTGACCAAGGCCGATCTGGCCTTTGGCGACGTCGAGTGGTTTGCCTCACCGCGCCGTCTGGCGCTGAAGGTAAGCGAGCTGGCCGGCGAACAGCCGAGCAAGAGCGTCGAGAAGCGCGGCCCGGCCGTAGCGCAGGCGTTCGATGCCGAAGGCAAGCCGACCAAGGCTGCCGAAGGCTGGGCCCGTGGCAACGGCATCACCGTTGAGCAGGCCGAGCGTCTGGTCACCGACAAGGGCGAGTGGCTGGTTCACACCGCCAAGGTTGAAGGCCGTCCGGCCAAAGAATTGCTGGGCGAACTGGTCGCCTCCGCACTGGCCAAACTGCCGATCCCGAAAATGATGCGCTGGGGCGACAAGACCATCCAGTTCGTGCGTCCGGTCTTCACCGTGACCCTGCTGCTGGATGGCGATCTGGTTCCCGCCCACATTCTGGGTATCGACTCTGCCCGCACCATCCGCGGCCACCGCTTTATGGGCGAGAGCGAATTCACCATCGACAACGCCAGCCAGTACCCGCAGATCCTGCAGGAGCGCGGCATGGTGATTGCCGACTTCATGGCGCGCAAGGCCAAGATCAAGGCTGACGTCGAAGCGGCCGCTGCCGCCTTCGGTGGCGTGGCCGATCTGGACGACGCCCTGCTGGAAGAAGTGACCGCACTGGTCGAATGGCCTGTGGTGCTGACCGCCAACTTCGAAGAGAAGTTCCTGGCCGTTCCGGCTGAGGCGCTGGTTCACACCATGAAGGGTGACCAGAAGTACTTCCCGGTTTACGACAAGAACGGCAAGCTGCTGCCGAAGTTCATCTTCGTCACCAACATCGAGTCCAAAGACCCGAGCCAGATCATCAGCGGCAACGAGAAGGTGGTTCGCCCCCGTCTCTCCGACGCCGAGTTCTTCTTCAAGACCGACCTCAAGCAGACCCTGGCCTCCCGCCTGCCGCGCCTTGAAACCGTGCTGTTCCAGCAACAGCTGGGCACCGTCAAGGCCAAGGTCGAGCGCATCGAGACCGTCGCCGGCTTTATCGCCGAGCGTATCGGCGCCGACGTGGCTCAGGCCAAGCGTGCCGGTCTGCTCTCCAAGTGTGACCTGATGACCAACATGGTCGGCGAGTTCACCGACACCCAGGGTGTCATGGGGATGCACTACGCCCGTCACGATGGCGAAGACGAAGCGGTCGCCGTGGCCCTCAACGAGCAGTACATGCCGCGCTTTGCCGGTGATGCCCTGCCGTCCGGTCTGGTTGCCTGCGCCGTCGCGCTGGCCGACAAGTTCGACACCCTGGCCGGTATCTTCGGCATCGGCATGCTGCCGAAGGGTGACAAGGACCCGTTCGCCCTGCGTCGCGCCGCCATCGGTGCCCTGCGCATCATGACCGAGAAGCAGCTGGATCTGGATCTGGTTGAACTGGTGGAAGAAGCGGTACGCGTCTACGGCGACAAGCTGACCAACAAAACAGTCGTTACCGACGTGGTCGACTTTATGCTGGGCCGCTTCCGCGCCGCCTATCAGGACGAAGGCATCGGTGCCGACGTGGTGCTGGCCGTACTGGCCCGCCGCCCGACCCGTCCGCTCGACTTCGATCGTCGCGTCAAGGCCGTCAGCCACTTCCGCACCCTGGATGCCGCACTGGCACTGGCTGCCGCCAACAAGCGCGTGAGCAACATTCTGGCCAAGGTCGAAGGCGAATTGCCGACTGCCGTCAAACCGGAACTGCTGGTCGATGCCGCCGAGAAGGCACTGGCCACCCAGGTTGCCGAACTGCAAGCCGAACTGGCCCCGCTGTTCGCCGCCGGTGACTATCAGGCTGCCCTCACCCGTCTGGCCGCCCTGCGCGAGCCGGTCGACACCTTCTTCAACGAAGTCATGGTGATGGCCGATGACGAGGCCCTCAAGGCCAACCGTCTGGCACTGCTGAACAACCTGCGCAACCTGTTCCTGCAAGTCGCGGATATCTCGCTGCTGCAGTGATCTTGGTTGAGTTGAGTGATATTAAAAACGGCGCCTTTATGGCGCCGTTTTTATTGCCAACTAAGAATGCAATGAATCTTCAACTGAGCTTGTTAAATATAAAGTCTTGGAGAGATATTGAAGCGCGGAAATAAACCTTCCCTGTTCTTTTAAATCAGGCCCTATATTATATTTTCCATCTTCACAAACTACGTTGATATCGTATTTTTCATTTCTCCACTCAGCTGAAATGACCCCAATAACAGATTCATCATCGAGCTTAGTAAAAAACACCTTTATAGAATCTGAAGGGTCATTGTGATAGATCTTCAATGCAAGATATTCTTCATCACTCTGAACAATATTTAAATGGCTAGAAGCCTCTCTAACAAAATCTATAACCTTATCCATAACTGAGGATATGAATCGACGCAAGTCAGAACCTGCAAAATGCTTTATTAATACTTTCAGATGTGTAGACTCAACAACCTTACTAATAGTCAACTCTGCTGGCGTACCACCATGATATTCAGCAGTCACAACCATTATTGCATTAAATAACTCATAGTCATCCTCAGTGAGAAATGAATCTTCAATGTCATCTGTTATAAAATTCTTTATTTCAGAAACCAGATGTTCAATCTCAACAAATGCAGAACATAACGTTTCGAGACTCGTGTCATTTTCCCTGATCATTCTGCAACCAACATGACCTGCGAGCACCATTAAGTTATTCGCTAACATTTCTATATAGCTACAAGTCAAATTCTGCATTTTAATAGAGTCATTTCCTCCATTCTTTTCTTCCATAAAAGCTTCATAGAAAAAAAGACTATTCCCTCTATTTATCTCTGTAACCTCTCTGATTTTATCACTTAGGTCTGACTTTATTTTTAAAAAACCATTTTTATGAAGATTTTTATAGTCAAAAATTGTTGCATGAATAACAGGCAAATCCTCAGCCGTTATGTACCTGAAGTTCAAATGCTTAATTTTCCTAATTAAAATACGCTCAAATAACTTCTCTTGCTCAAAATAAATATCTGATAATTGCTTTCGGTCTTGATTGGCTAACGTTTCTGTTACTCTTGCTGAACTATGATTTGCGATAACCCACGTTGCCAATGGAATAGATAAAGAAGCTATAGCTATTGGCAATTTCATTGTTGCCCACATGTCCGATAAAAACACACCGAATGCGACAAAATGCGATATCCCAAACCACAGTAAAGCTGACAACACAATCGGGACTAAAATGGCAAGCCATAGTGCTGTTGTTTGAAATACATCTTTTCTTGCGCCTACTATTTTTTTATACACAAGACACCATATCTAATGAGATCACCAAATGAGATTAAACATTTTAACGCTGCGCATTTCAATCGCCTATCCACATATCACAACCCGTAGGTTCGATTAGCCGTCAGGCGTAATCGGACGTTCGCGTAAATCAATTCTCCCACCATAACGGGCCAGCCCGTAGGTTCGATTAGCCGTCAGGCGTAATCGGACGTTCGCGTAAATGGATTCCCCCACCATAACAGCCAGCCAAATTTACCCTCCGGCTGGCCGCCCCGCTGCACGGCAACAACCGCAACCAAGGCCACTCGTTCGTCCGATTACGCTGCGCTAATCGAACCTAAAGGGCTAATCGAACCTACAGGGCGGTGGCTGGCGCTCTATGCCGGGTGATCAGGATCGGCCATTGCCCTTTGCGAGCTGTGGATGGGCCAAACTGCGGCATCAGGGCACACAACAAGCATGCATAAGTAAAAATTTGGTCATTATCCGAAAACCCATAAATTTTGTTTATACCGACTGCCTTGGCTGAGTTGGCGGCCACCAGCGGCGATTACGGGTGCCTGCGGAGCATCGCCCGATCTCTGGTAAACGAGCGAGGCCATCTTCACCCGCCCTTGCCGCATATCTTGCAGAAAACGGGGTAACGTTTGGTACCTCAAGGGGAGTGGCTGCGTATTACCGGGAAATTACCCTGCTGGCAGAGCCGAGCTGTTATCATTTGAGTCAGTCCCCAGCGCCGCCACGCCCCGAGAGGAGAGTCATGGATATACCTGCCGCCCCGTCCCCCGCCATCTGCCAGCTGTGTCAGGAGAAAGCAGATCTCGACTTCGACTTCACCATGGCCTTTCAGCCCATCGTCGATTGCAGCAAGCGCACCATCTTCGGCTACGAGGCGCTGGTGCGGGGGCTCAACAACGAGCCGGCGCAGAGCGTGATTGCCCGGGTCAACGACGGCAATCGCTACCGCTTCGACCAGTTGTGCCGGATCAAGGCTATCGCGCTGGCCGCCCGGCTCGATATGCGGGGCATGCTGAGCATCAACTTTCTGCCCAATGCGGTCTACCGCCCGGAGCGCTGCATCCGCACCACCCTGCAGGCGGCCCGCGAGCATCTCTTTCCCATTGAGCAGATCATGTTCGAGTTCACCGAGGTGGAGCAGGTGCTGGATAACCGCCACATTCGCGGCATCGTCGATCACTATCAGGCGCTCGGCTTCAAGACGGCGATCGATGACTTTGGTGCCGGTTACTCGGGCCTCAGCCTGCTGGCCGATTTTCGCCCCGACATCGTCAAGCTCGACATGCACCTACTGCGCGGCATCGACCATGACCCGACCCGGCAAGCCATAGTGCGCCACTCTCTGGCCCTGCTTGCCGAATTGCAGATCACCCCGCTGGCGGAGGGGGTCGAGACACGCGAAGAGATGACCTGCTTGCGGGGGATGGGCGTCAGCCTGATGCAGGGCTATCTGTTTGCCCGCCCCGGCTTCGAAACCCTGCCCGAGGTGGATTTCGCCACTCTGTAAGCGGCTACCGCTATTCCTGCTTTTGCTATCAACGAATCGAGGCGCCATGGGCGCCTCGATTCGTTTGGTTGCGTTGGGCCAGCGGCGGGATCAGTGGATCCCGGCGGCATGCAGCTCGGGGACGTACTGTTTGTCGACCCGGAAGATATGGTCGATCAGCCAGCTCTTGAGGAACATGACGACGTGCAAGTCAGCATCGGGCTCGCCACGGGCAAAACTGGCCAGATGGCGATCCAGATCCTGCAGCAGCTTGACGTGCACCCCCTTGTGGGCGCTGAGCTGGCTGTATCCGGCCCGCTCCATCAGCTTCTCTTCATCCAGCAGGTGCTGTTTGGCCAGCCCCACCAGCCGATCGAGCCGCTGTTTGACCTGATCGCTGCCGCTGCCATCCTGAATGGCGTGGTAGAGCTGGTTCATGGCATCGAACAGGCCGATATGCTGCCGGTCAACCTCGGTCACATGCACGCTGAAGGCTTCGCTCCAGTGAACGATATCCTCGTTATTCGCTTGCTCGACGCGGTGGCTGACCTTGAACTGGCTACCGAGCAGGCGGATCTCTTCACTGCCAAAACCCACCTCCTTAGCGCTGCGGGCACTTTGCAGGGTAAGCCCCAGCGTCTGGTGGGCGATATCGGCCACCTCCACCACGCTGCGGTTGGTATCTTCCGCCACCTGTGACTGCTGTTCGGCGGCGGTGGCAATCTGGGTGTTGAGCCCGGTAATGCGCTCGACCGCCGAGACGATGGCCTGCAGGGTCTGCCCCGCTTCGCCCGCCTGCACCACCGCCTGTTCGCTCTGACGGGTGGTCTCGTGCATGGTGCTGACCGCTTCGCTGGTGCGCCGCTGCAGCTGCTCAATCTTCTGCTGGATCTCGACGGTGGCGTTCTGGGTACGGCTCGCCAGGGTGCGCACCTCGTCGGCCACCACCGCAAAGCCGCGCCCCTGTTCGCCCGCGCGGGCCGCTTCGATGGCGGCGTTGAGGGCCAGCAGGTTGGTCTGCTCGGAGATGGCGCGGATGGCGTTGACGATCTCGCCGATCTGGTTGCTCTCCTGCTCCAGCCGGTTGATGGTGCCAGCCGCCTGTTCCATGCCGCTGGCCACCTTGCGGATCATGTTCATCGCCTCTTCGACCCGACCCTGCCCGGTCAGCGCCTCGCGCTGGGTCTGCTCGGTCTCCAACCGCGCCTCTTCGGTGTTGCGGGCGATCTCCTGCACCGTGCTGGCCATCTCGTTGATGGCAGTGGCCAGCATGTCGGTATTGGTCTGCACCTGAACCATCCCCTGTCGGGTACGATCGGTCTGCTCTTTCAGGCCACCAATCTTGCGGTTGTTCTGCTCCGCTACACCCTGCACGGTAGCAATGATGTGGTCCACATCGCCAATAAAGTGGTTGAACGTTACCGCCAGCTTGGCAAATTCATCCCGTCCGATCACCGGCAGGCGAAAGGTGAGGTTCTTGCTGCCGTGAGCCAGGTTCTCGAGGTTGCGATCCAGCTGCTTGAGCGGCACCAGTACCTTGAGCAGCAGGACGCCCAGAATGGCGAGCACCAGCAGGCAGGTGAGCAGCCGCAGTGCCACCATCTGGGTTTCGAAACTCTCCTGCAGCGCGAGGTTGGATTCGCGATTGTCGGCCAGCTCCTGCCCGTGGCGCTGCAGCGCCCCGCCGACCTGGTCGGCGATGGAGGCGGAAACTGCATCAAAGCCACTACCATCGGCTTTCATCACCCGGTTGCCCGCCTCGGTCCCCTGCTGCTGATAGGCGGTGACCATCTGCTGCCCCACCGCCATCTGCTGTTGTAGCAGTTGCTGCAGGTCGAGCTTCTCTTCCGCCAGACCGGGCAAGATAGCCTGCGCAGCGTCAGAGTGGCTGCGCGCCTCGGACATCGAGCCGGCATCACCGGTCAGGGAGGCATCGGTCAGAAACTGCTGGATCTGGGTGGTGTGGTAGCGCAGCTCCTGCAACAGGTTCTGGGTGCTATTGAGGTGGGCGGTCTCTTCATCCATGGCGGCCAGCTGTCGGCTCAAGCTCTGATCCAGCGCGCTGGTCGCAAACAGGGTGAGCACTATCAGGGCAACGCACCACAGGGTGAAGGTTCGCAGGGAGTAGAGGGCAAGCCAGCGATACAGCATACAACGTCCTCGTCAGGTTGAGTCCATGTCCATGTTCGGTGTCAGTGTTGAGTTTAGAGGGTTAATTTCCCATTTTTCCTCTTCATCTCATCTTCGCGGCCAAACGACCTCTTTGCGGATCGGCCTGTATCAGGAGCACGGCCCTGATCACATCTCCGTTTGCCTCCATGGGATAACTGGCCACATAAAGATCGCGACCCGTTGACCATAAACGACCACACTTGGTGATGTTACCGGGTCATGACGCAGCATCTGGTAAGCTGCTGGCGTAAAACCGCAGGCTTTGTTGATTAAAAAGTTAATAAACAGGGGATTGAGAGATGAAGAGATCCATAATGGCTGCCTTGCTGACTCTGGCCATGGCAACCGGTGCTCAGGCGGCCGACAAGGTGACAACGGTGCCGGTGCAGTTCGCCAAGGGAGCCCACAGTGCCCAGATCAAGGGCACCTTCACAGGCTATGACACCATCAACTACACGCTGGTCGCCAAAGCGGGCCAGACCATGACAGTCGGCATCTCCGGCAGCAGCAATGCCAACTTCAACGTCTTTGCCCCCGGCGCGGTACCCGGTCAGGCCGAAGCGCTCAGCTCGGGTGCTGTCGGCGAGCAGTGGCAGGGCAAGCTGCCTGCCTCCGGCAAATATCTGATCCAGGTCTATCAGATGCGCGCCTCCGCCCGCCGTGGCGAGCAGGTGCCCCATACCCTGTCGGTCTCCATCCAGTAATTCTTTCCGGCTCAGCCATGACCGAGTAACCACGCAATGGAAAAGGGCTGACATCGCTGTCAGCCCTTTGATTATCAGCGCCGTGACTAGCGTTCTAGCCCAGTCATCTCCTGCTTCATAAGGTACCAGGCATCCCTGCAATACCCAGCCCGCAGGCTGGCGAGCAGATTAACGAAAACGATGCAGGTGGTAGTCGACATGGTAGTCGTTACCATTGCGGAACATGATGGAGTAGTTGAGGAACTCTCCGCTCTCGCTGTATGAGAGTGAGGTGAGCCGCAGGATAGGGGCTCCCTGCTCAATATGGAGCAGCTCGGCAGTAACCCGATCCGCCAGCACGGCACTGAAGCACTCATAGTTACCCGCAATCGCGATGCCGCACTCCCGTTCGATATAGTCGAATTTTGACCCTTCCAGATGGGCGACCGACAGATTGCGAAACAGCCTGACCGGCATGTAGCTCTCTTCCAGCAGCAGAGCCCGGCCATCCACCGAGCGGATCCGGCTGGAGTAATAGACGGGTTCATTCACCTTCACCCGCAGCTGACTGGCGATGGCTGGTGGCGCAGGCATGGTGCGAAATTCCAACACCTGGCTGGTCAAAGTGCGCCCCTGCTCGCGCATCAGTTCGGTAAATCCGCTCAGCCCTTTGGTCTCATGCTGGACATCCTTTTTCGTCACATAGGTGCCGCTGCCGTGGCGCCGCTCGACCAATCCCCACTCGATCAACATGTCTACCGCTTTGCGGATGGTCATGCGGGAGACTCCATACTGTTCTGCCAGCGCTTTTTCGCCTGGCAACACATCTCCCACCCGGCACTCGGCACCGTTTATCCTGATCCTGAGTCGATCAGCCACCGATTTATAGATCACTGCTAGACATCCCCTGTTGCACCGACACCCACCACCTTCCCTTTTATGAATTTATATAAGCAAGTTAAAACAACCACTTATCGTTCAAAAAAAGCTGTAAAAACACTACCAAATAAAGAGGTACAACAATATCTCAAAAGTTAGACATCTTTGTCTAAATAACTGCATGCGTCAGATCACATAATTCCAAGATATTTCATGAGGTATCTTTTTATCGTTGCTAATTTGCATCTGGCAACACCGGCAAGGATTCGATTAGCTATTTCAACCAAGGGATAATATATGCTCAGTCAAATTCAACGCTTTGGCGGAGCAATGTTCACTCCTGTACTGCTTTTTCCTTTTGCAGGTATGGTAGTAGGCATTGCAATTATGCTGAAAAACCCGATGTTTGTCGGTGAATCACTGGCAAATCCACAAGGACTGTTTTTCCAGATAATCCATATTATTGAAGAGGGTGGCTGGACAGTATTCAGAAATATGCCGCTAATATTTGCAATTGGCTTGCCAATCGGCCTGGCAAATAAGGCACAAGCCAGAGCCTGTCTGGCTGTATTGGTCAGTTTCATGACTTGGAACTATTTTATCAACGCCATGGGGATGACCTGGGGAAATTATTTTGGGGTCGACTTCAGTCAAGATGTAGGGGGCGAAAGTGGCCTCGCCATGGTCGCGGGAATCAAGACCCTGGATACCAGCATCATAGGGGCCATCGCCATCTCCGGCATCGTGACGGCACTGCACAACCGTCTGTTTGATCGCCAACTGCCGGTCTTTCTCGGCATCTTTCAGGGCAGCTCCTTTGTCACCATTGTCGCCTTCTTCGTGATGATCCCCTGTGCCTGGCTGACACTGCTCGGTTGGCCAAAAGTACAGATGGGCATCGCCTCCCTGCAGAACTTCATGCTGGTTTCGGGTCCGGTCGGGGTGTGGGTGTACACCTTCCTCGAGCGAATTTTGATCCCGACCGGCCTGCATCACTTTATCTACGGCCCCTTCATCTTCGGCCCTGCAGCAGTGGAGGGTGGCATTCAACTCTACTGGGCACAGCACATGCTGGAGTTCAGCCAGAGCACTCGCCCGTTGATTGAGCAGTTCCCTCAGGGTGGTTTTGCCCTGCATGGCAACTCGAAGATTTTCGGTGCCATGGGGATTGCTCTGGCCATCTACGCCACAGCAGCCAAAGAGAACAAGGCCAAGGTAGCAGGCCTGCTGATCCCGGCCACCCTGACCGCCATTCTGGTCGGTATCACCGAGCCGCTGGAGTTCACCTTCCTCTTCATCTCACCGCTGCTGTTTGCCATCCACGCCCTGCTGGCAGCAACCATGTCGACGGTAATGTATCTGTTTGGTGTGGTCGGCAACATGGGCGGGGGGCTGCTCGACCAGTTCCTGCCGCAGAACTGGATACCCATGTTCCACAACCATGCGGGAATGATGTTCACTCAGATCGCAATCGGGTTGGTCTTTACCGGAATCTGGTTCCTGGTATTTCGCGCACTGATTATCCGCCTCAATCTAAAAACACCGGGGCGGGAAGACAGTGAAATAAAGCTTTATTCAAAATCAGATTATCAGGCAGCCAAAAAACAGCGTGGTAGTGATAGCGCAGCGCAAATTATCGAAGCGCTTGGTGGAGTCAAAAATATACGCAGCCTGAATAATTGCGCTACCCGCTTAAGAATATCGTTGGCTAACAGCAAGCTGTCCGCAGCAGATGAGGAGTTTATTAAATTGGGTGCCCATGGGGTCGTCCGCCATGGCGATAGTATCCAGGTAATTATCGGTCTGCATGTACCTCAGGTACGTGAAAATATGGAATCGATTATGAACAACAGTCATCAACAATCGTCTTTAGTAATGGAGTCATGATCATGAAAAAATTCTCTGTAGTCATTGCCGGTGGTGGCAGCACTTTTACTCCTGGTATCGTTCTGATGTTGCTGGAAAATCAGCATCGCTTCCCACTCAAGGAGATCAAATTCTACGACAACGATGGTGCCCGCCAGGAGATCATCGCCGAAGCCTGCAAAATCCTGCTGAAAGAGAAGGCTCCCGAGATCGCCTTCAGCTATGGCACCGACCCCAAAGCAGCGTTTAGCGATGTAGATTTCGTCATGGCCCATATCCGGGTTGGCAAATATCCGATGCGCGAGCTGGACGAGAAGATCCCGCTGCGTCATGGCGTGGTCGGTCAGGAGACCTGCGGCCCGGGCGGTATCGCCTACGGCATGCGTTCCATCGGCGGTGTGCTGGAGCTGGTCGACTATATGGTGCAGTACTCACCCAATGCCTGGATGCTCAACTATTCCAACCCGGCCGCCATCGTCGCCGAAGCGACCCGTCGCCTGCGCCCCAATGCCAAAATCCTCAACATCTGTGATATGCCAATCGGGATCGAGGGGCGCATGGCCCAGATTGCCGGTCTCAAATCCCGCAAAGATATGCGAGTACGCTACTACGGCCTCAACCACTTCGGCTGGTGGACCCGCATCGAGGATCTGGAAGGCAACGACCTGATGCCGAAGATCAAGGAGCACGTTGCCCGCCACGGCTATGTACCCAACAGCGCCAGCCATGCCGAAGCCAGCTGGAACGATACCTTCGCCAAGGCCAGGGATGTGTGGGCGCTCGACCCGGATACCCTGCCCAACACCTATCTGAAGTACTACCTCTACCCGGACTATGTGGTTGCCCACTCCAACCCGGAACACACTCGCGCCAACGAAGTAATGGAGCACCGCGAGAAGCAGGTCTTTACCGCTTGCACCGAGATCGTCAAGGCAGGCAACTCAGCAGCTGGCGAGCTGGAGATCGATGAACACGCCTCCTATATCGTTGACCTAGCAACCGCCATCGCCTTCAACACTCAGGAGCGGATGCTGTTGATCGTTCCCAATCGCGGCGCCATCCCCAACTTTGACCCGGAGGCGATGGTCGAGATCCCCTGCCTGGTCGGCAGCAGCGGGCCAGAGCCGTTGCAGGTGGGCAGCATTCCGCTGTTCCAGCAGGGCATGATGGGCCAGCAGGTCGCGGTCGAGAAACTGGTGGTCGAAGCCTGGGTCGAGCACTCTTACCAGAAGCTGTGGCAAGCCATCACGCTCTCCAAAACAGTACCTAGCGCCTCGGTGGCCAAGTCCATTCTCGATGACTTGATTGAGGCCAACAAAGCCTACTGGCCGGAACTGAAGTAAACTGACTATAAACAAAAACCCCCTCGTAACAGAGGGGGTTTCTCGTTGCAAACAGGGCAGGATCAGCGCAGCGGCTTGACCGAGCGACGAACGATCAGCTCCGGCTGTACCGTCATCGACTCCACTTCCAGCTCCTTGTTGCGGATCCGGCTGACCAGATGCTTCACCGCCAGCTGGCCCAGTTCGGCCTTCGGATGGCGGATGGTAGTTAGCGGCGGGCTGGAGAAGCGCGCCATCTCCACATCGTCGTAACCGATGATGGAGATATCGTCCGGCACCTTGATCCCGGCTTCCCAGGCAGCGCAGATGGCGCCGATCGCCATGGGATCGTCGAAGGCAAAGACCGCTGTCGGGCGAGGCTGCAGGGTCAGGATGCGCTGCATGGCATCGAAACCGCTCTGGCTCTCGTAATCCCCTTCAAAGATCTGCTCCTCTTTCAGGGTCAGACCGTGTTCGCCCAGCGCATCGCGCACCCCGTCCAGTCGCTGCTGGGTGGTCGGCTTGGAGAGCTGACCCGTGATGCAGACGATGTCGCGGTGGCCCTGCTCCATCAGATAGCGCATGGCCATGCGGGCACCGGTGCGGGCGTTGTCATTGATAACGTTGGCGAAATCGCACTCGGTTCCCCAATCCAGCACCACCTGCGGCACATTCTTGTGGATGCGCAGCATGTCGCGCAGCTGAGCGTCGATATCGGTACCAAGCACCAGCAGGCCGTCCACCCGCTTCTCCATCAGCATGCGCAGATAGTGCTGCTGACGGGGCGGCTGGTTTTCGGTGTTGCAGAGGATCAGGCTGTAGCCCTGCTCGAAGCAGTAGGCTTCCACCCCTTGCACCACTTCCGCAAAGAAGGGGTTCACGCTGGTGGTGACCAGCATGCCGATGGTTTTGGTCGAATTTATTTTAAGACTGCGCGCTACCGAGTTGGGCGCGTAGTTGAGTTCTGCCACCGCCTCAATCACTTTCTGGGTCGCGTCTTCGCTGACCCGGCGAGTGTGGTTGAGCACATGTGAGACGGTGGAGATGGATACGCCTGCACGGGAGGCGACATCCTTGATTGTTGCCATCTCTGTCTCCTGACTTTCAAAGGCGGAACATTAGCAGATTTCCCGAATAAAGGCTTGGTTTTAACGAGCTCTGCCACGGAATTGTCAATGCTGGCTAATTTAGGCGCTCATTTTTGTTTGCGCAAACGGATTGTGGTCAAAATGGGAGCAGCATCAGGGTAAAATATCGTCAGATTAATCCTCTGGCGTTTATCCAGACCGCCTCTGGTTATCGAGATGTTAACATCAACTTTCGAAATTAAACTCTAAATGGCGTTTTAAAACAGGTCATTTGTTTCGAAATACCCGCTCACGACCCCCTCTGGTTAGTATCTTTAACATCTTGTTATTGCCCCGTGAGGAATGATAGAACCTTATCTACTGCCGGACATGCAGGTTCTGGATCCGGAAAGGCACACGGGAATGAAACAATCCACTGATTAAAGGATGAATCAATGAATAATTTTGGAAGAATGGCAGTAAAGGCAGCGGTTTCTTTGGCTCTGTTTGGATCAGTTTCCATGGCCCATGCCGCCGATACCATCAAGATCGGCATCGCCGGTCCGGTCACCGGCCCGGTCGCCCAATACGGTGACATGCAGTTCACCGGCGGCAAGATGGCGGTCGAGCAGATCAACAAGGCTGGCGGCATCAAGGGCAAGCAGATCGAAGCGATCGTCTATGACGATGCCTGCGATCCCAAACAAGCAGTGGCAGTAGCCAACAAGGTAGTGAACGACGGCGTCAAATTCGTGGTCGGCCACCTCTGCTCCGACAACACCCTGCCCGCCTCCGACATCTATGAAGACGAGGGGATCCTGATGATCACCCCCGCCTCCACCAACCCCAAGATCACCGAGCGCGGCTACCAGCTGACCCTGCGCACCATAGGTCTGGATAGCGATCAGGGCCCGACTGCCGCCAAATACATCATCGAGCAGGTCAAACCCAAGCGCGTCGCCGTTATCCACGACAAGAAGCAGTATGGCGAAGGCATCGCCTCCAGCGTGAAAGCGGCGCTGGACAAGGCTGGCGTCAAGGTGGTGGCGTTTGAAGGCATCACTGCCGGTGACAAGGACTTCTCCGCCCTGATCGCCAAGCTGCAGAAAGAGAACGTCGATTTCGTCTACTACGGCGGCTATCACCCGGAGCTGGGTCTGATCCTGCGTCAGGCTGGCGAGAAGGGTCTGAAGGCCAAGTTCATGGGCCCGGAAGGGGTAGGCAACAAGGACATCTCCGCCATCGGTGGCCCGGCTTCCGAAGGTCTGCTGGTAACCCTGCCGAACAAGTATGATCTGGTACCGGCCAACGCCCCGCTGGTTGCGGCGTTCAAGGCCAAGGGTCAGGACTCCTCCGGTCCGTTCGTCTGGACTACCTATGCCGCGGTGCAAACCCTGGCGGCCGGTATTGCCAAGGCGGGTGACGAGGATCCGGCTGCCGTTGCTGCCGCAATCAAGGCTGCGCCGGTCGATACCGTGATGGGCCAGCTCAATTGGGCACCGAACGGCGACCTGAAAGGCTTCGAATTCGGTGTGTTCCAGTGGCACGCTGACGGTACCTCTACCCAACTCAAATAATCTGCCGATCGGGGGCGAGCCGACTCGCCCCCTCCTCTCTTTGCGGGCAAGTACAGGGAACGCAGTATGTCCGAACACCTCCTTTATCTCGTTCAGCAGCTGCTGAACGGGTTAACCATAGGCAGCACCTATGCGTTGATCGCCATCGGCTACACCATGGTCTATGGCATCATCGGCATGATCAACTTCGCCCACGGCGAGGTTTACATGATCGGCTCCTATGTCGCTTTCATGGTGATGGCGGGGCTCATGATGATGGGCATCGACAGCACCGTTTTGCTGCTGGGCGGCGCCTTTCTGGTCAGCATCGTCATCACCGGCACCTATGGCTGGACCATAGAGCGGGTCGCCTACCGGCCGCTACGCGGTGGCAACCGGCTGATCCCCCTCATCTCCGCCATCGGCATGTCGATCTTCCTGCAGAACATGATGCGAATGGCGCAGGGCTCGCGGGATATCGCCATGCCCAGCCTCATCTCCGGTGGCTGGACCCTGGGCGAGGCTGACGGCTTTCAGGCCAGCCTCTCCTATATGCAGCTCATCATCTTCGTGATCACCTTCGTCACCATGCTGGCGCTGACCCAGTTCATCGGCCGCTCCCGCATGGGGCGCGCCTGCCGCGCCTGCTCGGAAGATATCAAGATGGCCAACCTGTTAGGGATAGACACCCACGTGGTCATCTCCATCACCTTCGTGCTGGGGGCCGCGCTGGCCGCCGTTGCCGGGGTGCTGCTCGGCATGTACTACGGCGTCATCAACCCCTACCTCGGCTTTATGGCCGGGCTGAAAGCCTTCACTGCCGCGGTATTGGGCGGCATCGGCAGCATTCCCGGCGCCGTGCTGGGCGGTCTGCTGCTCGGCGTGGTGGAAGCGCTCACTGCCGGCTACCTCAGCACCGAATACAAGGATGTGATGGCGTTCGCCCTGCTCATCTTTGTGCTGCTGTTTATGCCGACCGGCATTCTGGGCCGCCCGGAAGTGGAGAAAGTATGATGAAACGCCAATTCATCCATGCCTGCATCGCCAGCCTGGTGCTGCTGGTGCTCTCCTTCTGGCTGCTCGGCTTCAAGCTGGAGACCGATGGCTCCCGTCTGCTGGTGGTTAGTCGCCTCGATGTGTCGCTGGCCTGGCTGCTGGGCGGCGCAACTCTGGTGTTCTGGTTCCAGCTGCTGCGCGGCCAGATTGCCAAGCTGTTCCAGGCATCCATCAGCGGCTTCTCGGTCGGCTTCGGCAAGCTGGTGCTGCCGAGTCAGGAAGAAGCACCACGCCTCTACAACACCACCGCCATTCTGGTACTGCTGTTTGCGGTGAGCTGGCCCTTTATGGCCTCTCGCGGTGCCATCGATCTGGCCACTCTCACCCTGATTTACATCATGCTGGGGCTGGGTCTGAACGTGGTGGTCGGCCTCGCCGGTCTGCTCGATCTCGGCTATGTCGGCTTCTATGCGGTCGGCGCCTACAGCTACGCCCTGCTCAACAACTACTTCGGGCTGAGCTTCTGGGAGTGTCTGCCCATTGCCGGTGGTCTGGCGGCCCTGTTCGGCTTCCTGCTCGGCTTCCCGGTGCTGCGGCTGCGGGGGGACTATCTGGCCATCGTCACCCTCGGCTTTGGCGAGATCATCCGGATTTTGCTCAACAACATGACCAGCCTGACCGGCGGCCCCAACGGTATCTCCGGCATTCCCAAACCGACCCTGGGCGGTCTGGAGTTCAACCGCACCGTCAAGGATGGCGGCTTCGAGACCTTCCATGAGTTCTTCGGCATCGCCTACAACGCCAACCACAAGGTGATCTTCCTCTACCTGATGGCGCTGGTGCTGGTGATCGCCACCCTGTTCGTCATCAACCGCCTGCTGCGCATGCCGCTGGGTCGCGCCTGGGAAGCGCTGCGGGAAGACGAGATCGCCTGCAAATCGCTGGGGCTCAACCCCACCATCATCAAGCTGACCGCCTTCACCATAGGCGCCACCTTTGCCGGTTTTGCGGGAAGTTTCTTTGCCTCCCGGCAGGGCTTTATCAGCCCGGAATCCTTCGTCTTTATCGAGTCGGCCATCGTGCTCGCCATCGTGGTGCTGGGCGGCATGGGCTCGCAAATCGGGGTGGTGCTGGCTGCCATCGTGATGACCGTGCTGCCCGAGCTGGCTCGCGAGTTCAACGAGTACCGCATGCTGATGTTCGGCCTCTTGATGGTGTTCATGATGATCTGGCGGCCACAGGGATTGCTGCCGATGACCCGTCCGCATCTGGAGTTGAAGAAATGAGTACTCATCAGAAGTTAATGGAAGTCTCTGATCTGTCGATGCGCTTCGGAGGGTTGCTGGCAGTCAACGGGGTCAAGCTGGATATCGACAAGGGCGAGGTGATCTCCATCATCGGCCCCAACGGCGCAGGCAAGACCACCATTTTCAACTGCCTGACTGGCTTCTATCGCCCGAGCGGCGGCACCATCCGCTACAAGGGTGAGGAGATCCAGGGGTTACCCGGTCACCTCATCGCCCGCAAGGGAATCGTGCGTACCTTCCAGCACGTCCGGCTGTTCAAGGAGATGACGGCGGTGGAGAACCTGCTGGTTGCCCAGCACAGGCACCTCAACACCGGCTTTCTGGCCGGGCTGTTCAAGACCCCCTCGTTCCGCCGTGCCGAAGAGGAGGGGCTGGAGCAGGCCGCCTTCTGGCTGGATAAGGTGGGGCTCAAGGATCTCTCCAACCGCGCCGCCGGCAACCTGGCCTACGGTCAGCAGCGCCGGCTCGAGATCGCCCGCTGCATGGCGACCCGCCCCGAGCTGCTGATGCTGGATGAACCAGCTGCCGGCCTCAACCCGAAGGAGACCGACGAGCTGGATGAGCTCATCATGAGCCTGCGGGATGAATTCGGGGTCTCGGTGCTGCTGATCGAACACGATATGAAGCTGGTGATGGGTATCTCCAACCGCATCTTCGTGGTCAGTCAGGGCACCCCGCTGGCCCACGGCAAGCCGGACGAAATCCGCAACAATCCGGCAGTGATCAAGGCCTATCTGGGCGAGTCGTAAGGAACACAAGATGTTAGAACTTCGCAACGTATCGACCCACTACGGCAAAATTCAGGCACTGCACGACGTCAGCGTCGAGGTGAAAGAGGGAGAAATCGTCACCCTGATCGGTGCCAACGGCGCCGGCAAGACCACCCTGCTGATGACCCTCTGCGGCGAGCCCAAGCCCAGCAGCGGCTCCATCTGGTTCGAGGGGGAGCAGATCAGTGACCTCTCCACCGCCCGCATCATGCGCAAGGATATTGCCGTGGTGCCGGAGGGACGCCGCATCTTTGCCCGTCTGACGGTGGAGGAGAACCTGCTGATGGGCGCCTTCTTCGTAGACAAGGCAGAGCAGCATGGTCTGCTTGATCAGGTGTTTACCCTGTTCCCGCGCCTGCATGAGCGGCTGGAGCAGCGCGCTGGCACCATGTCCGGCGGCGAGCAGCAGATGCTGGCCATCGGCCGCGCCCTGATGAGCAAGCCGCGCCTGCTGCTGCTGGACGAGCCCTCGCTGGGGTTGGCCCCCATCGTCATCCAGCAGATCTTCGACACCATAGAGCAGCTGCGCCAGAAGGGGATGACCATCTTTCTGGTGGAGCAGAACGCCAATCAGGCGCTCAAGCTGGCCGACCGCGGCTATGTGCTGGAGAACGGCCGCGTGGTGCTGCAGGACACGGGAGCGGCACTGCTCGCCAACCCGGCGGTGCGGCAGGCTTATCTCGGCGGTTAACCCACTGAGCCGCATGCCATATCGACAAGGGAGCCACAGGCTCCCTTATCTTTTGTGGGGTTAGTTTGCGCCCAAGCTTGCGGTACACTGACCGGCAATCAACCTATTCGCAGGACATCCAGATGGACCAG
Organism: Aeromonas sp. SE22; assembly: GCF_038739755.1. Classification (NCBI taxonomy): domain Bacteria; kingdom Pseudomonadati; phylum Pseudomonadota; class Gammaproteobacteria; order Aeromonadales; family Aeromonadaceae; genus Aeromonas; species Aeromonas sp. SE22. Next base: position 36,439 of record NZ_JBCGFD010000015.1, on the reverse strand, counting down.
TTTGCCCATATCAATGCCCATGATGCCCACCAGAAACTGAGTGCAGGCGAAGCCCGCCTGGTGGACATTCGCGACCCGCAATCCTTCGCGGCAGCCCATGCGGTTGGCGCCTTCCACCTCACCAACGGCACTCTGGTGCGCTTCATGAACGAGGTGGAGTTCGACACCCCGGTCATAGTGATGTGCTACCACGGCAACAGCAGCCAGGGCGCAGCCCAGTACCTGCTGCAACAGGGGTACGACGAGGTTTACAGTCTGGATGGCGGCTTCGAGGCGTGGCGCCGGGAGTTTCCCATCGAGGCAGGCGAAGCATGATCCAGCTGCTGGTGCTCGACAACGCCCGCATGGCGCAGGCGCTGGTGGACTATCTGGCGACGCTGGGGATCTCCTGCGAGCTGACCCAGTCCGAGCTGGGGGTCACCATCTGGCTGGCTGACGAGCAGCGCCTTGCTCAGGCCCAGCTGGAGGTGAAACGCTTCCTCGCCGAGCCGAACCACCCTCGCTATATGGAAGCCTCCTGGCAGTCCGGCCGGGCCGATGCCCGCATCGACTACAGCAAGGGGATGACGGATCCCGTCACCGATTTCCTCCATCAGGCGGGGCCACTGACACTGGTGGTCATCATCGCCTGTCTCGCCATCTACGGCATCGATGCCATCGGCCTGCCTATCTACGACGAACTGGCCTTCCACCCGACGCTGGCCCAGTTCACCGACTGGCAGGCATGGCGCTACTTTACCCCGGCCTTCATCCACTTCTCGGTGCTCCATCTGGTGTTCAACTTGCTCTGGTGGTGGTATCTCGGCGGCCAGATCGAGCAGCGTCTTGGCAGCGGCAAGCTGCTGATCCTGCTGCTTGTGGGCGCCGCCCTGCCCAATATCGCCGAGTTCTTCGCCAGCGGCCCGCTGTTTGGCGGCCTCTCCGGCGTGATCTATGCCCTGCTCGGCTACTGCTGGCTGCGCAGCAAGCTGCAACCGGCCTGTGGCCTGACTCTGCCACCGGCGCTGATGGGCTTTATGCTGTTCTGGATGGTGCTCGGCTTCTTCGACATGCTCGGCACCAGCACCGCCAATATCGCCCACCTGACCGGTCTGCTGGTCGGCCTGCTGCAAGGCTGGCTGGATCGCAACCACCAGCCGGGTTGATTTTTCAGCTGCTGTAGAAACGAGAACGCCGCCCCAAAGGGCGGCGTTTTTTATGGTCTGCGCCATTACTGCTTGAGCAGGGTATTGTCAGTCACCTGCACTGCCGCGCCACCGCTCATAAAGAAGCTGGCAAACTCGGTCTGCATCTCGCTGGTCACCAGCGCATTGCTGTCATTGCCATCAGGCGCCAACAGCGAGCTGTGACCACCGGCCACAAAGCGGGCTGCATGGTGGCTGGCAGGGATCACACCCGGCCCGCCTTGCAACGCCTGCAAACCCAACACCTTGAACAGCGGCTCGGTGCCACCAAGCGGTGCAGAGGCAATGCGGTTCGGGATCACCTGATCCGGCAGATTGAGTGCACCATCGCCCACGATTTCGGTAGCAAACAGCGGGAAGTTGCTCTTGATGCCGCGACCCAGGTTGATCGGGTCGGCAGAGTCGAGCACTGTCTGGGCAGCAAAGCTGTAGCTCTGCAGCGTCGTGGCTGCGGCCGCCTGAGTGGTCGCATTCAGACTGGGCAGGAACTCGTTGACGAAGCAGGTTGCCTTGACTGTCTTGCAGTTGGGTTCATAGGCCGCAAAGCCCGCTTTCAACTCGGGGCTGCCTGCTGTCAGCACGCTCATCTTGATGGTCGGCCCGAAGCTGGGGGAGTCGAGCAGCAGCGGGGCGATACCGCCGCCCGGCATCGCCAGACCACCGGTATCGAACTTGAACAGGGCATCAGCCAGGGTACTGCCAGTTGTCTGGTTGGCGACCGCCAGCAGATTGGCCCCGGTAATGGCACCGAGTGAGTGACCGAGGAAGTGCACCTTGATATTTCCAGCACTGCCGATCACGTTGCCGCTGTTGGCCAGGCCCACCGCCAGACGCAGACCCAGCAGGTCGGCCACGCTCTGTTTCAGGTTGTCCCGCGCTACCGTCAGATAACCCAGATTCAGGTAGGGAGTCGGGTTTGCCGAGGTGGTCACCGTCGCCATACTGCCGCTAAGAGCGAAGCCACGTTCACCATGCAGTGGATGATCGATCACCACTACAGCTACCTTTTTACCAGCCCCCATACCTGCGCCAATTTGGCCCAGCGCCAGCGCATAGGCATTCTCCTTGATGGAGGTGACCCCGTGCTGATAGATGATCACATCGGTGATGGTATTAAGAGCATCTTTGGCAAAAATTCGCATCGGCACGGATTGTACTTCGGTCAATGCCGGCAGGGGATTGAAGCGGCCGATATTGTGCTCGCTATCCAGCGGCTTGCCACCGGAGGTGAGGGTCACCCCGATCAGTTTGCTCGCCTCGGTCAGCAGATCGCTCTGGCGGGTCGGGTCAGCGATCAGTGTTGCCAACAGAGTCGGATCCACTCCGGCACTAACCAGTCCGCCAATCACTTCACTATCACCCGCCTTCAGAGCATTGGCGATGGCATAGAGGCTGGGGATGGCACCATGCCAAGACTGGGTCTTGGCCTTGTCCCATGACCCGGCTACTGACGGTGTAGAGAGGAAATAAGGAAGCTTGACGGTTCCGGTATATACCGTTGTCAGATTGGCAATATTTGTGAGCTGTGTGCTGTTGGCAATAGTGGTAGCCAGTAGATTTTTCTGATCCGACGGCAGGAACTGCTCATTAGCCATCTGGGTCAGGAAAGCACCGCTACCTGTCACTGCCATGGTATAGGTGCTAGGCAGGCTGGTATTGCCCTTGGCATCCTGTTTCCATACCTTGGCGGCGTCCAGACCGTTCTGTGCCACCTTGGCTGCAGCCCCTTTCACCGCCAGCAGCACATCTGCGCCGGACTGGGTGGCAAACCAGTCGGAGAAGATCACCCGATCACTGGTAATGCCGGTGGCAGATTTGAACAGCCCCTCTTGCAGCGCAACCAGATTGCTGATGCTCTGCTCCTGAGTCGTGGTGCCACTGTTTGTCTTGTAGGTGCTGTAGTCACTGCCAGCCTTGAGCGGTGTTCCGCGACTGTCTTTGAGCGAATCGGTGGCGACAATCATGTAATAGGAGGAGGGATTCAGCGGCTTGAGCGGTACCAGATTGAGAGTGCCACCGGCAGCACGAACAACAAAATCCGTACCATAGACCAGCGGCTGGTTATTCTTCACGCCATTTGGCTGCAGAGTCGTCGGATCCAGTGTCAGCTCCAGCAGATAGATGGGGGCGACAGAGGCGGCAAAGTCTGCGTCAGCAGGAGCAGGAACCGACACGCCACTTACGGTGGCCGGGTTCAGCTGAATGGGTTGGGTAGTAGACCAGCCATCCAGCGTGGAGAGAGCGGATACCGGGTTGGAGAGATCCTGAGTCTCGGTCGAAAATTTCAGGGTGCCATCGCTGGCACGGGGCGCCAGTACGCTGGGGCGCGCACCACTCATCCCACTAAGGGCGTAGTCGAGGGTACTGGTGGTATCCCCCATCTTGTCATTCTCACCACCACATCCGGCCAGCAAGGCACTGATGACGGCTGCATAAATTAGCTTCTTCTTCATTTTTTGTTCTCTTTATCAGGTTGTTATCCATCACAAACCAACGAAGCGCTGATCACTTCGACCGCACAAACTTAACATGAAAACAACAACACTCAGACTCACACTGGTCATATTCCAATCAGGTTTGTGCTCTGCATCATGGTTTCAGGTCAACAAGGGGGCGCAAGGGTAGCAGCAGTTGGCACATCACCAGACCCGACCAGCAATAACGGGCTGTGCGGTGTAAAAAGCTGCCGCGATCTCGGCAAAATGAGGGAATTGTCGGTAGAATGTCCACCAACGCTTAAGGAGGACATCATGATCGACCCGAAGAAACTGGAAGAGATCGCCAAACAGGTACACAACTCCCTGCCGCCCGGCATCCGCAGCATGGGCGAAGAGGCCGAAAAGAAGATCCGTCAGGTGTTGCAGGCACAGCTCAACAAGCTGGATCTGGTAAGCCGTGAAGAGTTCGACGTGCAGACCAAGGTTCTGCTGCGTACCCGGGAAAAACTGGCCGCCCTCGAAAGCAAGCTGGCTCAACTCGAAGAGCAGCTCGGCGCCAAAGGCGAATAACGGAAACCCCAGCATGGCTGGGGTTTCTGCTTTACGGGGCTCGGGTTGTCGTCACACCCGCAGCAAGTGCCAGGCCCGTTTGCCGCGCGCCTTCGCCTCATACATCGCCTGATCGGCCACCTCCAGCGCCTGCCGAAACGACAGAGATGCCCCCTCCCACAAAGCGATGCCGATACTGAGCCCGACCCGTTGCGAACAACCGGGTCTGGGCACATAGCTTTGCATCCGGCCAATCAGGGCATCGGCCAGCTCGGCCAGGGTATGGCTCGAAACCCCCCGGCTGAGGTGCACCACAAATTCGTCGCCACCGTAGCGACCACACAGGGCCGAGCCCGGCATGATAAGACGCAGCCACTCCGCCATCTGCTGCAAAACCTGATCGCCACAGGCATGACCTAGCTGGTCATTGATCCCCTTGAAATCGTCCAGATCGATAAAGAGCAGCGCTCCTGCTCCGTCATGTTGCTGCTGAGCAAAGGCCTTGCCAAACCCCTGCCGGTTGAGCAGGCCGGTCAGGGCATCGCTGTTGGCACGCTCCGCCAGCCTCTGCTCATAGGCTTTGCGCTGGGTGATATCGATATGGGAACCCATGATCCGCAGTGGCTTGCCATCGGCGTCGCGATCGACCACCCGCCCCCGATCCCAGAGCCAGGTGACCTCGCCTTGCGGGTTGATGGTGCGGTATTCAACTTCGTAGAAGGGGGTTTTCCCCTCGAGATGCTCGAAATAGCTGCCCATGGCGTGAGCGCGATCGTCGGGGTGGAGCTTGGCGCTCCATTGGTCGAAGTGGGGAGCCATGTCGCCAACCTGAAAGTTCTGCAGATTGAACACCCGCAATTCACCGGTCGGGATCATCCCCTGCCAGAGACAGATGCCGGTGCCATCGAGGGCGGCGTTGAGCTTCTCCTGCAGCAAGCTGTTTTCATGCTTCAGAGCGGCAATTTCTGCCTGCAGCCGGGTCAGTTCACCAATACGGGAGGAGGAGATCAGGGTCGCCGCTGGCTCCGCAGAACCCAGCTCTCCCCTTGCATCTTCTGTCGATGATCTTCCCTCTTCGCTCAACACAGCGCCTCCTCGCCCCATCCCGGAATATCCTTATCCTGCCGCCGACAATCACGCACAAAGATGCCACCAGCTGCAGGTAATTAGTAGCCATTCATACCTGAAATTGCGAAAAAAACTGGACTTGAATGACGAACTCCACAATATCCCGAACTGGTCGCGCCACCATAGCAAAACCCCCGGCTTGACCGGGGGTTTTGGCAGCACAAACGGCTTGTCAGATGAACTCGTAAGCGTCGCCGAAGATGCGTTCCGGCTCGGCACCGAGGATCTTGAACTCCTCACGGGCCGCCCCCGCCATCTCGAAGCGACCGGCGACATAGATGTCGTACTCATGGAGGCTGACGAAATCATCCATGATCGCCTTGTGTACCAGACCGGTACGGCCACTCCAGTCGCTCTCAGGCTCCTGCACCACCGGGATGAAGGTGAGCGGCGCGTAGTCACGCTCCCACTGCTGCATCTGCTCCAGCTCGTAGAGCCAGTGCGCCTGACGCACCCCCCAGTAGAAGAAGACCGGACGCTTGCTGCCGCTGTCGATCAGGTACTCCAGAATCGATTTGGCATAGGAGAAACCGGTGCCGCCGGCCATCATGATCAGCGGGCGGGGCGACTCGTTGCGCAGGAACGCCTTGCCGGCGGGCAGCTCGACCTCGATCTCCCCCTGTTCGCGCATACGGGCCAGCACCTGACCGGCATAGGCGTTTTCGGGAGTAGCGCCGATTTGCAGCTCCAGCACGCCCGGGCGGGTCGGCGAGTTGGCGATGGAGAAGGGACGCTTGTCCGAATCGCTCATCACCACCAGCAGATACTGGCCCGGCTTGAAGCTGACCTCTTGCTGCGGCGTCAGGGCCACATGCCAGATGGTGTCGACATATTCGCGCAGTTCCTCTACGCGGCATTTGATACGTTGCATTCTTGTCCTTGTGGCGGGTTCGCTCGACCCGCTTCGCTCATTGTTTCACTGTCAGGTGATAACCAGCACTGCTGGCCCCATTGGTCGAGGATACCCAAATCGCTGCGGATCTCATCCATTTTCGCAGCAAACGGGCCATTTTCGCCTCAACCGAGGATATTCAACTCATCCCAGATGGCATCGATCTTCTGCTTCACCGTCTCATCCTGCACGATGGGCTGACCCCACTCGCGGTTGGTCTCCCCCGGCCACTTGTTGGTGGCATCCAGCCCCATCTTGGAGCCCAGGCCGGAGATGGGCGAGGCGAAGTCCAGATAGTCGATCGGGGTGTGCTCGATCAGGGTGGTATCACGAGCCGGGTCCATCCGGGTGGTAATGGCCCAGATCACATCCTTCCAGTCGCGGGCGTTGACGTCGTCATCACACACCACCACGAACTTGGTATACATGAACTGGCGCAGGAAAGACCAGACCCCCAGCATCACCCGCTTGGCGTGGCCCGGGTAACGCTTCTTGATGGTGACCACCGCCATCCGGTAGGAGCACCCCTCTGGCGGCAGATAGAAGTCGACGATCTCGGGGAACTGCTTCTGCAGCAGCGGCACGAACACCTCGTTCAGCGCCAGACCCAGCACCGCCGGCTCATCGGGCGGACGGCCGGTGTAGGTGCTGTGATAGATGGCATCCTTGCGCATCGTCATGTGGGTGATGGTAAAGACCGGGAACTCGTCCACCTCGTTGTAGTAACCGGTGTGGTCGCCATAAGGGCCTTCCGGCGCCATCTCGCCGGGTTCCAGATAGCCTTCCAGCACGATCTCGGCGCTGGCGGGCACCTCCAAGTCACAGCTGATGGCTTTTACCACCTCGGTACGGCTGCCGCGCAGCAGACCGGCAAAGGCGTATTCGGAGAGGGTATCCGGCACTGGCGTCACGGCACCGAGAATGGTCGCCGGATCGGCACCGAGCGCCACCACCACCGGGAAGCGCTCGCCCGGATGGGCCTCCTGCCACTCGCGAAAATCGATGGCTCCGCCGCGATGATCCAGCCAGCGCATGATCAGCTTGTTCTTGGCGATCTTCTGCTGACGGTAGATGCCGAGGTTCTGCCGCTTCTTGTAGGGGCCGCGGGTGATGGTGAGACCCCAGGTGACCAGCGGCGCCACATCACCCGGCCAGCAGTGCTGGATCGGGATCTGGTCGAGATCGACCGCATCCCCCTCCTGCACCACCTGCTGGCAAGGGGCGGAAGAGAGGCGCTTGGTCGGCATATTGAGTACCTGCTTGAAGATCGGCAGCTTCTCCATCAGCTCCTTGAAGCCACGAGGCGGTTCCGGCTCCTTCAGATAGGAGAGCCATACCCCGACCTGACGCAGGGCGCTCACATCGGGCTGGCCCATCCCCATGGCGACCCGATCCGGGGTACCAAACAGGTTGGTCAACACCGGCATGGTGTAGCCTTTGGGATTTTCAAACAGCAGAGCCGGGCCGCCCGCACGCAGGGTGCGGTCGCTGATTTCGGTCATCTCCAGATAGGGGTCTATCTCGCGGGTAATCCGCTTGAGTTGTCCGTTCTGTTCCAGCTGCGCGACGAAATCACGCAAGTCCTTGTATTTCATGCAGGTTCCCAACCAGATTCAGGAGGTGAGGCATTATAACCCTGGCCGCCTCTCCGGTGTACCCGAATCGGGGAAGAGAGTCGGAGTCATGGGATTCTGATCATGCTGCCCAAGGCGTTTGGCCAGCGCCGACAACAGCAATGGCTCATCCACCTCCATCAACAGATCGGCCACCAGAGATCCATACTGCCGGTTGGCCAGCTCACCAAGCAGGTAGCTTCTTGCCTGTTGCGGCAGGGGGGAAAGCGCGCTCAGCTGGCGCAGGGCCGGCTCTTTCAGATGGGGATTGGTGCTCGCAGCGATCAGCAACTCGCTGGCCTCATTACCCTGATGAAAGCGGTTGATGGTGGCCAGCGCAGCCAGAGCATCCTGATCCACCGGTTGGCGCCAGAGGCGGCTGTAGAGTGCCGGCTCGCCGGTACGCTGCAGCAGGTAACTCAGTAGACGGTTGTCAGGCAGATAGATGTTCTGGGCAGCCAGCGTCCGGCTCTCGCGCTGCAGCAGGGAAACCGGCTGCTGATCGAGGGCCTGCAGCAGCGCCTGTTGCTGACGAGCCAGCTCGGGGTTGCCGCGGTAGTAGATCGACTTGAAACCGAAAGTGCCCTGCTCCAGTTGCTGGCGATAATCAGCCTGCCACGCCAGTTGCTGCCACTGACCCAGCAGCAGCCGGGCCTGAGCGGAAAAATCGTAGGCGGGTTGCTGAACCAGAAAGCCATCCACCCGCTGCTCGACCAGCCACCGGGGTGCCTTGTCTGCCTGGGCTGCCACCCAGGCGTGCAGTTCGGGTGACGCCGGCCGGGTCACGTTGATATTGCGCAACAGTTGCAGCAGCAGATACTCGCGCTGCTCGCGGCTCTGGGTCGCCAGCAGAGAATCGACAGCGGCAAACTGCCCCTGTTGCAGGCAATTCGACAGATAGCGCAAATCGGTGCCCAGCTCGGCGGCCGCCACCGAAGGAGGCTCTGGCACGTTCTGCGCAAAAGTCGGGATACCGAACAGCAATCCCGGCAGTAACCAGTAAACGGGTTTCATGACGTCTCTATCCTTGTGACATCGAAGCTTCATACTACCCAGTCGGCCGAAATTTAGATAAACAAAAACCGCGACCTTGGCCGCGGTTTTGTCATTTTCTGACCTGACTTATTTCTGCTGGCGCCGCATGGCGTCGAAGAACTCGTCGTTGGTCTTGGTCATCGCCAGTTTGTCGATGAGGAATTCGATACCGTCAATCTCGCCCATCGGGTGGACAATCTTGCGCAGGATCCACATCTTCTGCAGCTCGTCACCGGAAGTGAGCAGCTCTTCTTTACGAGTACCTGAACGGGTGATGTCGATAGCCGGATAGACGCGCTTCTCGGCAATCTTGCGCGAGAGGTGCAGCTCCATGTTGCCGGTACCCTTGAACTCTTCGTAGATAACCTCGTCCATCTTGGAACCGGTATCGATCAGCGCGGTGGCGATGATGGTCAGGCTGCCGCCCTCTTCAACATTACGCGCGGCGCCGAAGAAGCGCTTGGGACGGTGCAGGGCGTTGGCGTCCACACCACCGGTCAGTACCTTGCCGGATGACGGAATAACGGTGTTGTAGGCACGAGCCAGACGGGTGATGGAGTCCAGCAGGATCACTACGTCTTTCTTGTGCTCGACCAGACGCTTGGCCTTCTCGATCACCATTTCGGCAACCTGAACGTGACGGGATGCCGGCTCGTCGAAGGTGGAAGCGATCACTTCACCTTTAACCATGCGCTGCATCTCGGTCACCTCTTCCGGACGCTCGTCGATCAGCAGAACGATCAGTTCACAGTCAGGATGGTTGTAGGCGATGCTCTGGGCGATGTTCTGCAGCAGCATGGTCTTACCGGCCTTGGGCGGCGCCACGATCAGGCCACGCTGACCTTTACCGATCGGGGAGGCCAGATCCAGTACGCGAGCAGTGATGTCTTCGGTAGAACCGTTGCCACGCTCCATGCGCAGACGCTCGTTGGCGTGCAGCGGAGTGAGGTTTTCAAACAGGATCTTGTTGCGGGAGTTTTCCGGACGGTCGTAGTTGACCTCGTTGACCTTGAGCAGCGCGAAGTAGCGTTCGCCCTCTTTCGGCGGCCGGATCTTGCCGGAGATGGTATCGCCGGTACGCAGGTTGAAGCGGCGGATCTGGCTCGGGGAGACGTAGATATCGTCAGGGCCCGCCAGGTAGGAACCGTCAGCACTGCGCAGGAACCCGAAACCGTCGGTCAGGATTTCCAGCACACCGTCGCCAAAGATATCCTCGCCACCCTTGGCGTGCGCCTTGAGGATCGCGAAAATAATGTCTTTCTTGTGCGCCCGAGCCAGATTTTCCAACCCCATGGATTCGCCGAGCTTGACCAGCTCAGACACAGGAGTGTTCTTTAATTCAGTCAGATTCATAGTGGTGAAAGTCTGTAAGCAAGGATTGAAATGAGGAGACAGTCTGCTGGATTGATGCTGATCGGATTTGACTTGCCAGGCTAGCAATGGAGTCAGGCAAAAAGGTTAGCAAACGAGCGATAAACTAGCACCAATCGGGATGAGCGTCTAGGTGATAAAACAGAAGGAGCGCATTATTGCAATGCGCTCCTCTTCGATTATTACAGGTTGCCGTCCAGGAACTCTTTCAGCTGAGTCTTAGACAGTGCACCGACCTTGGTCGCTGCCACTTCGCCATTCTTGAACAGCAAGAGGGTCGGGATACCACGAATGCCGTACTTGGGCGGAGTATCAGAGTTATGGTCGATGTTCAGTTTGGCTACGGTCACGCGACCTTCGTACTCTTGGGCAACTTCTTCCAGGATCGGGGCAATCATCTTGCACGGACCACACCACTCGGCCCAGAAGTCGACCAGAACGGCGCCATCGGCTTTGATTACATCTGCCTCGAAGCTGGCATCGCTCAGCTGAACAATCTTGTCACTCATCTCCAACTCCAGTCAGTAAATAAGGCTTTATTGACACGTCAATAAAGGCAATAGTTGCCCTATTTGAAATGATCCTGTTTATTATTGCAAGCCTAACCTGATAACCTACCGCCATGAGCAAAACACACTTAACGACCGACAAATTCGCCCAAATGGGCCTCGAACCCGAAGTTCTGGCTGGTCTGGAAGCAAAGGGATTTCACTATTGTACGCCCATCCAGGCACTGTCCCTGCCACTGCTGGTAGAGGGCCATGACCTCGCCGGGCAAGCACAGACAGGCACCGGCAAAACCATCGCCTTTCTGGCCGCCACCTTCAACTATCTTCTTACCCACCCGCTGACCAAGCCCCGTCTGGTAAATCAACCCAGAGCCATCATCATGGCACCCACCCGGGAGCTGGCAGTACAGATCTATAACGATGCCGACAGCATCGCCGCCTCTACCGGCCTGAAACTCGGCCTCGCCTACGGTGGCGAAGGTTACGACAAGCAGCTGGCCGTACTGGAGCAGGGCGTCGACATCCTGATCGGCACCACTGGCCGCATCATCGACTACTTCAAGTCCAAGGTGATCGACCTGAGCAACATCCAGGTCGTGGTTCTGGACGAAGCGGATCGCATGTTCGATCTGGGCTTCATCAAGGACATCCGCTTCCTGTTCCGCCGCATGCCGCCCGCCACCGAGCGTCTGAGCATGCTGTTCTCCGCCACCCTCTCCCTGCGCGTGCAGGAGCTGGCCTACGAACACATGAACCACCCGGAACATGTGCAGGTCGAGCCTGAGCAGATGACCGGCGTGCGGATCAAGGAGGAGCTGTTCTACCCCTCCAACGAAGACAAGATGTTGCTGCTGCTCTCCCTGATGGAAGAGGAGTGGCCGGAGAAAGCCATCGTCTTCGCCAACACCAAGCATGTCTGTGAAGACGTTCATGCCTGGCTGGAGAACGACGGCCACCGCGTTGGTCTGCTGACCGGCGACGTGCCGCAGAAGAAGCGGATGAAGATCCTGGAAGAGTTCACCAAGGGTTCGCTGGACATTCTGGTCGCCACCGACGTGGCCGCCCGTGGTCTGCACATCCCCGACGTGACCCACGTCTTCAACTACGACCTGCCCGACGATGCCGAGGACTATGTTCACCGTATCGGTCGTACCGGCCGTGCCGGCAAGAGCGGTCACTCCATCAGCCTGGCCTGCGAAGACTATGCCTTCAACCTGCCGGCCATCGAGGAGTACATCCACCACCCGATCCCGGTCAGCAAGTATGATCGCGAAGCACTGCTGGATGATGTCACCGCGCCGAAACGGGTGTTCCGCAACCGCCAGCCGGTGAACCGCAACATGCGCGATCGCCAGGGTGGCAACAGCAACAACCGCCGTCGTCCGCCGCGCAAAAGCTAAAGGATAGGCCCGTTGCACAACTCGCCTCTCTATGCCGCCATCGACCTCGGCTCCAACAGCTTTCACATGCTGGTGGTGCGCGAGGTCGCCGGTGCCCTGCGCACCGTTGCCAAGGTCAAACGCAAGGTTCGCCTCGCCGCCGGGCTTGATGCCGACTTCCGTCTCAGCCGTACCTCCATGGAGCGGGGCTGGGACTGTCTGCGCCTGTTCGCCGAACAGCTGCAGGACATTCCGGCCGACAACATCCGGGTAGTGGGTACCGCCACCCTGCGGCTGGCTACCAACGTCGACGAGTTCATCAGCGAAGCGGAACGGGTGCTCAACCACAGCATCGAGATCATCTCGGGCGAGGAAGAGGCCAAGACCATCTATGAAGGGGTCTCCTGGACCTCTGCCGGTGAAGGCAACCGACTGGTTATCGACATCGGCGGTGCCAGTACCGAACTGGTGATCGGCGAGCATAGCGAAGCGAAACTGCTCAATAGCCTGCACATGGGATGCGTCACCTGGCTCAACAATCACTTCGGTGATGGCGAGCTCTCCGAAGCCCGTTTCGAGCAGGCGATTGCCGCCGCCAAGGCGGTGCTGGAGAAGGTGACGGATGATTACCGTGCCCTTGGCTGGCGCACTTGCGTCGGTGCCTCCGGCACGGTGCAGGCGCTGCAGGAGATCATGCTGGCGCAGGGGAAGAGCGAGCGGGTCACCCTGCCGAAACTGCAGGAGCTGATGGGTCAGGCCATCGCCTGCGGCAAGCTCGACCAGTTGCAACTGGAAGGGCTGGCAGCCGAACGGCTGACCGTGTTCCCCTCCGGCCTCGCCATCCTGATCGCCATCTTCGAAACCCTGAACATCGAGAGCATGACGCTGGCGGGTGGCGCCCTGCGCGAGGGCTTGATCTACGGCCTGCTCGGCAACAATCACGACTGCGATGCCCGTGACCGCACCGCCGACAGCCTGATCAACCGCTACCAGCTGGACAAGGAGCATGCCGAGCGGGTGCGTGACACCGCCATCGAGGCGTTCACCCAGCTGCAGCCGGCCTGGCGCCTCTCCAAACGCTATGGTCGCCCGATCCTGCGCTACGCAGCACTACTGCACGAGATCGGTCTCTGTATCGAGTACAAGAAGGCGCCGCAACACGCCGCCTACATCATCGACAACATCGATATGCCGGGCTTTACCCCTGCGCAGAAGAAGCTGTTGTCGGCCCTGCTGTTCAACCAGCGGGATGAATTCAAGCTGGAGCCACTGGAGAAGCAAGGGGCGGTAACCGCTCGTCAGGCGATCCGGCTGGCTCGCATCCTGCGCATCGCCCTTATCCTCTGCATGCGCCGCACCCAGGGAACCGTGCCCGGCTTCACGCTGGAAGCGGACGAGGATGCGCTCACCCTGACCCTGCCCAAAGGGTGGCTCGAAGAGCACTACCTGCGCGCCAGCGAACTGCGCTTTGAAGTGGAGCGCCAGCAGAAGATGGGCTGGCCGACCCGTTTGCAGGAAGCCTGATCCCTCTGCCTTCTCAAGGAGCAGACCATGCCGGATTACCAACCCATCAGCTGTGACCTCTACGACTGGCTGGAGATTGCCGCCAGCTGGCAGTTGCCGGTCGCGCTGACCAGTCGGGACGGACGTGAGTGGGCGGATCGGATCCGCACCATAGAGGCCCGCGATGGGGTGGAGTATCTCCAGCTGCACAGCGGCGAGCAGCTCAGTCTGGCAGATCTGGCGACCATGACATTCAGCTGGCAGGGAGAGGAGAAGCTGATCCGCTTCGCTCCACCAGCCCAGTCAGACAGCCAATAAGTATCAAGAGGGCCAACCCCATCGGGTTGGCCCTCTTTTTTGGTCGCCCGGACAATATGCCAGTCGTCGCTTAACTCGCCAGCGCCGCCATTACGTAGACATCGAAGCGGTTGCTCTTGGTCTCGATGGCCATGCTCGGCTTCTGTTCATTGAGCCAGCCGGCGTAGTCGGGGCGCTTCACCACCACCCGCTTCTCTGCCATCTGGAGCGCAGCTGGCAGCAGAGCATCGGCATCGAGATCCGGCCCCACCAGCGACTGGAATACCCGCATCTCTTTTTTCACCAGCGCCGACTTCTGCTTGTGCGGGAACATGGGGTCGAGGTAGATCACCTCGGGCCGTTCGGTCAGCCCCAGCAGGGTATCCACCGCAGGGCCGTGCAGCAGCTGCATCCGCTCGCGTACCCATGGGCCGATCTCGGGATCTTCTGCGGCGCGTGCCAGACCATCCTGCAGCAGGGCGGCCACCACAGGGCTGCGCTCAATCATGGTCACCCGGCAACCGAGAGAGGCCAGTACGAAGGCATCGCGTCCCAGCCCGGCCGTGGCATCGACCACGGTCGGAGTCGCCCCCGACTTGAGCCCCACCGCCTTGGCAATGGACTGACCGCGACCGCCGCCAAACTTGCGGCGATGGGCGACGGCTCCTTCGACGAAATCCACGTAGACAGCCCCCAGCTTGGGCTCATCCAGCTTGCGCAGCTCCAGCCGCTCCGGGGTAAATACCAGGGCAAACTGGGGGAGGTCTATCTGGGCAAGCTGGCTGGCCAGCGCGTCTGCCAGCGCGGCCTTGGCGGGGTCTTCGAGGAGGATTTGCATGGTCTCTGGATGCGTTCTAAGTTCAGTGAACCGAGTGTACCACAGCCCCTTCGCGTCGCTGTAGGGAGGAAACCCCATGAACCTGCTCATCGCCTTGCTGCTCGCCGCCCAGAGCAGCCCCCATCTCAAGGTCTGTGGCGTGGACTGGCCCCCCTTCTCCTATGCCGAACAGGGCAACCTGAAAGAGGGGATATCGGTCGAGATCCATCAGGAGGTGGCACACCGCCTCGGCATGAGCCTCACCCTGCTCGAACTGCCATGGGGACGCTGCGAACAGTATGTCAACACCGAGCTGGCGGACGGCATTCTCGACAACGCGCCCCTGCCCGGCTGCTACCACTCTGACCTTGCCACCGCCTTCTACCCGCTGGCCGCCTATGTACGCACCGACAGCCCGCTGCAGACTTTCTCGTGGGAGATGGCCAAGGGACTGAAAGTGGGGATGGTCAGGGGCTATGACTACACGGACAAGATCAAGAACTTCACCGGCTGGGAACCCATCAAGGCCCACTCCGACAAACAGTTGCTGCTGATGCTGGAGAAGAGCCGGGTCGACATGATAGTGCTGGATTACTTCTCGGCCCCCATCCTCTCCAAGGAGCAGGACGTCAAGATCCGCGCCCTCACCCCCTTTATCGATTCAACCCCGCTCTATCTCTGCTTTGGCAAACAGAGAGCAGAGCTGCTGCCCGCCTACAACAAGGCGCTGCAGCAAATGCTGGATGAGGGCGTGCTGGATCGCATCTATATGCGCTATCTCGGGGAGGATTACCGGACGCTGCGGGGCAAGCAGGAGAAATTGAAACCGGCGCAGTGACGGTCAGCTGGAACGAGCCTGCAAAAACATGTTCTTGTCGTTGAGCTGCAGATATTCGGTGAGATCGTCGTAGGCGAGCGGACGACTGAGCAGATAACCCTGAGTAAAGGCACACCCCTTCTGGCAGAGGAAGTTGAGCTGCTCGCGAGTCTCCACCCCTTCTATCACCACCTGCATCCCGAGGTTGTGCACTATGTTGATGATGCCGTCCAGCAGCATCCGATCCTGTTCGTTGAAGGGGATATGGCGCACGAAAGATCGGTCGATCTTGACCAGATCTACCGGGAATGTGCGCAGATAGTTGAGCGCCGAGTAGCCTGTACCGAAGTCATCGATGGCCAGCTTGCATCCCGCCTCGCGCAGGGCATCGATCCGCACCCTGTGCTGATCGCTGCTCTCCATCAGCAGAGATTCGGTAATTTCGATGACGATGTCGGCAGGATCGAGCTCAAAATGGTGGATAACCTTGAGCCACTCGCTCGCTTCCGGATCTATGGTCTGGAACTCCATGGTGGAGCGATTGATCGACATCTGCAGATCCGGAAAACCGGAGCGCTGCAAACGCGCCAGATCCCGGCACGACTGCCACAGCACCAATGAACCCAGCCCCTGGATCAGCCCCGCCTCCTCCGCCAGTGGAATGAACTCGGCCGGTGAAACCTGCCCCCACTGGGGGTGATACCAGCGCACCAGCGCCTCCAGCTTGGCCACCCGCCCGCTGCGGTTATCCCAGATGGGCTGGTAGGCCATGGTCAGCTGCTCCTGCTTGATCGCCTCCGCCAGATCCTGCTGCATCTGATGGCGCTGGCGCACCTCTTCGCGCATGGAGGAGCAGTAGGTGCCGATCAGCCGTCCCTGCCGTTTGGCCGCAAACAGCGCCTGCTCGGCGTTGCGCAGCAGCTCGTCGCTCTCGCTGCCATCGATGGGGCAGAGGGTCATCCCCACAGTCGCCGTCACGTAGAGGTGCTGGTTCGCCAGCATGAAGGGGCGGGCAAAGCTGCCGATCACCTGCTTGGCAAACACCTCTGCCTGACGGCGGGTCACTATGCCCGGCACCAGAAAGGCGAACTCGTCACCACCGATGCGGGCCACCAGATCCTCGGTGCGCACCCGGCTCACCAATCGATCCGACACCTCCCGCAGCAGGGCGTCACCGGCATGGTGATCCATGCTGTTGTTGACCGCCTTGAAGTTGTTGAGGTCGAGCACCATCAGGGCGAAGCGTTCGCCCCGCTCGCAGAAACGACCAAGACAGCGGCCAAACAGCCAGCGGTTGGGCAGGCTGGTGAGGTTGTCATAGTTGGCCTGTGCCGCGATCTTCTGTTCGGCGAGCTTGGTCTGGGAAAGATCGCTGAAAATGGCGATATATTGCTGGATCTTGCCACCTTCTCGCAGGGTGCTGATCATCAGCTGCTGCGGATAGAGCTTGCCGTTCTTGCGCTTGTTCCACACCTCGCCGCGCCACACCCCCACCCGCTCCAGCGCGTGGTACATGTCGGCATAGAAGGTCTGATCGTGCAGGCCGGACTTGAGGATGCTGGGGCGTTGGCCGCACACCTCCTCGCTGCTGTAGCCGGTGATCTGCTCGAACGCCGGGTTGACCGAGATGATGCGGCTGTCGTCATCACACACCAGGATCGCCTCGGAGAGGTTGTCATAGACCCGGTGGGAGAGCTTGAGCTGCTCGGCGTGGCGCTTGAGGGGATCGATATTCTCCAGCAGCACCATCAGATAATCCGGCTGCTGCATAGCATCGCGAATAAGGGTCACCGTTACCCGCCCCCACAGCACTTCCCCGCCCTTGCAGAAGTAGCGCTTCTCCTGAGTGAAGCTGCTGCGCTCGCCACGATAGAGCTGCTCGTAGTATTCGGCGCTACGCATCCAGTCTTCGGGATGGTTGATGTCGGAGATGGTGCGATGGAGCAGCTCGTCGAGCGGGTATCCCAGCATCTTCTCGATGGCCGGGTTGGCCCAGAGGATGCGGCCGGCAAGATCCAGCTTGCCGATCCCGACCGGCGCATGGGAGAGCATGCTCTGCAGCATATGGGGCGAATCGGGCAGCGGCTGCTGCGCGCGCTGCAGCAGGAGGGCCAGCTCGCGGCCAGCCAGCGGCCCCAGCAGCTTGAGCAACCCCATCACCTTGCCCATGTTGGCCTGCGGCTGGCGATAGAGCAGGCTGCAGATACCGATGGGCTCGCCATCGGCATTCTTGAGCACAATGCCGGCATAGGCCTGCGGCTGCCACTCCTGCGCAAGGGGCACATGGGGGAAGAGCTGGAGCAGACGGTCGCTGAACCAGGCTTCTCCCTCATGCCAGGTGATGGCATCGGGCGAGCCGGTTAGCGGCAGTTGCAGGGATTCGGGTTCAAGACAGGAGGGATAAGCGGCCTGCGCCCTGAACTGGGCAGCGTTTGGTTCCCATGTTGTGATCAGGACGACATCAGCCATCACAACCGCGGCGATTTCACTCACAAAGGTATCGAAATATCCCTGACCACTCGAATGAGCCAGACTGGAGATGATTTGATAGACGGAATCGAGTGCTCGCCTCATGGCAAGGGGCTTTCTCTCCTTGAAGATGTAGAACACGACTCTACTTAAGAGGCGCGGGCAGTGCAAACATGCATTCAGCAAGATATTAAAAAGGCATGAGAAAAGGGACCAAAAGGTCCCTTTTTATGGCAAAAATCACGCCTTGATCCCACTATGCCGCAAAAGCGTATCTGCTTGAAGCTCACCGCTACGGCGGGGATAAAGGTTATGCAGCAATCCCGCTATGGCGCAGCAGCGCATCGACCTTTGGCTCCCGGCCGCGGAAGGCACGGAACAGCTCCATCGGCTCCTTCGAGCCCCCTTTCTCCAGAATGTTCTGCAGGAAGGATTGGCCGGTCGCCGGGTTGAAGATCCCCTCCTCCTCAAAGCGGGAGAAGGCATCGGCAGAGAGCACTTCCGCCCACTTGTAGCTATAGTAGCCCGCCGCATAACCGCCGGCAAAGATGTGGGAGAAGCTGTGCTGGAAGCGGTTGAATGCTGGCGGCGTCATCACGGCTACCTGGCTGCGCACCTCATCCAGCAGTGCCGGGATCTGATCCGGTTTGGCCGGGTCAAACTCCTGATGCAGACGGAAGTCGAACAGAGCGAACTCCAGCTGGCGCAGCATCTGCATCGCCGCCTGGAAGTTACGGGCGGTCAGCATCTTCTCCAGCAGATCGGCAGGCAGCGGCTCGCCAGTCTCGTAATGGCCGGAGATAAAGGCCAGCGCCTCCGACTCCCAGCACCAGTTCTCGAGGAACTGGCTCGGCAGCTCCACCGCATCCCAGGCCACGCCGTTGATACCGGCCACGCCAGCCACATCGATCCGGGTCAGCATATGGTGAATGCCGTGACCAAATTCGTGGAACAGGGTGACCACTTCGTCATGGGTGAAGAGCGCAGGCTTGCCATCTACCGGGCCGTTGAAGTTGCAGGTCAGGTAGGCGACCGGCTTTTGCAGCGACCCATCCTGACGGTAGCGACGACCCAGACACACATCCATCCAGGCTCCGCCCCGCTTGTGCTCGCGAGCGTAGAGGTCGAGATAGAAGCTGCCGCGCAGCTCATCCTCGCTATCGAAGATGTCGTAGAAGCGCACATCCGGATGCCAGGTGTCGATGCCGAGGCGCTCGCGCACCTTCATGCCGAACACCCGCTTGACCACTTCGAACAACCCTTTCACCACCTTGTTGGCAGGGAAGTAGGGGCGCAGCTGCTCGTCGGAGATGGAGAATTTGTGCTGCTTGAGCTTCTCGGCGTAGTAGGCAATATCCCAGGCCGCCAGCTCGCTCTGGCCATGTTGTTCGGCGGCGAAGGTGCGGATCTCTTCCAGCTCTGCTTTGCCTTGCGGCAGGGATTTGGCCGCCAGGTCGGTGAGGAAATCCACCACCTGACTGGTCTTGTCGGCCATCTTGGTCGCCAGCGACAGCTCGGCATAGTTGGCAAAGCCCAGCAACCTGGCGAGCTCGCTGCGCAGGGTGAGCAGCTCGGTCATGATGGCGGAGTTGTCCCACTTGCCGCCATTGGGCCCCTGATCGGAAGCGCGAGTGGTGAAGGCCTCATACATCTCGGCGCGCAGTTCGCGGTTGTCGGCATACATCATCACTGGCAGGTAGGAGGGAATATCCAGCGTGAACAGCCACCCCTCCTTGCCCTTGAGTTCGGCCATCTGGCGAGCCGCCGCCAGCACGCTCTCCGGCAGACCGGCCAGCTCGGCTTCATCGGCCACCAGCTTGTGCCAGCCTTGGGTCGCATCCAGCACGTTATTGCTGAAGCGGGAAGCCAGCTCGGAGAGGCGGGCCTGAATTTCGCCGTAGCGCTGCTGCGCCTCGGCGGGCAGACCGATACCGGAGAGACGGAAATCGCGCAGGGTGTTCTGGATCTCCTTGCGCTGGGCGCCGCCAAGCCGCGGGAAATCATCGCTCTCGGAGAGCGCCAGATAGGCTTGATAGAGCCCCTCGTGTTGACCGACATAGGTCTGGAATTCGGAGAGCAGCGGCAGACAGGCATCGTGGGCCGCGCGCAGTGGTTCGCTGTTGAGCACGGAGTTGAGGTGGCTGACCGGTGACCAGATCCGCGCCAGACGGTCGTTGACCTCTTCCAGCGGGGCGATCAGGCTGTCCCAGGTGTGGGGCTCGGCGTGCGCCAGCACATCCTTGATCTTCTGTTTGCAATCGGCGATGGCCTGCGTCACGGCGGGCTGTACATGATCAGGCTGGATCTGGCTGAAAGGGGGCAGCGAATCCATTGACAGCAAAGGGTTATTCATCCCGGTTACCTCTTGTTTGGTCTTGAACAGACCGCTTTAGCAGCTCTTCATGGTTCTCTAACATGTGGCCAAGTCACGCAATAATCAAGCTTCAATCCACCTGTCAGCACTGTTTTCCCCTCTTTGTGAGCTCAAACACCTCTCTGCCAGATACTGGACGGCAACAGCATGAATAATCGGTACTTTTTTGCTCTTTTTGCGGCTTTTTCAACTCTCGAACCACAAGGGAGCAGACCAAATCCAATCGACAAAAGAGTAGGTTACAGCAGCGTATCACCGGCCCTTTCCATGCTTGAAAAATAACTAATCAACAAGTTAATAACCAAAACAAATCATGCACATACGTTGATTAATTTGTTTTTAAGTGCATATCATAAGCAGCCTGTTACTCAGGTCACTTGATTCTCCGTGCCGCACGGAGAACGGGTGAAAAAGGCAAAGTGACCCGAAAGGGCACGACGCAAAGCCACCGGTCTAAGGGAAATTTCCTATGACAGCGGGGCTGCCCCCGGGAGCGTTCGGCCATAGCTGGACGCTCCGTTTGTACTGTATGGAGATATCAAGATGAACAAATTGAAGTTATCCCTGCTGGGCTGTCTGCTCGGCATGGGCGCCCCCATGGCGCAGGCCGGTCAGGCCATGGTCAATCCCCAATCCGGTGTCGTAGTGGGTTACTGGCACAACTGGTGCGGTGGCGCTGGCTATCAGGGCGGTACCGCCCCCTGCGTCAAGCTCGACCAGGTCAATCCGCAATACAACGTGGTCGATGTCTCCTTCATGAAGGTGTACGGCAGCGATCCCATCCCCACCTTCAAGCTCGACCCGGCAACCGGCATGAGCGAGAGCCAGTTTATCGAGCAAATTGCCCTGCTGAACAGCCAGGGCCGCTCCGTGCTGCTGGCGCTGGGCGGCGCCGATGCCCACATCGAGCTGCGTACCGGTCAGGAGCAGGCCTTCGCCGACGAGATCATCCGTCTGGTGGAGACCTATGGCTTCGACGGTCTGGACATCGATCTGGAGCAGTCCGCCATCACTGCCGCCAACAACCAGACCGTGATCCCGGCTGCCCTGCGGCTGGTCAAGGATCACTACCGCACCCAGGGGAAAAACTTCCTCATCACCATGGCGCCCGAGTTCCCCTACCTGACCGCCAGCGGTCTCTATACCCCCTATCTGCGGGCGCTGGAAGGCTACTACGACTGGATCAATCCCCAGTTCTACAACCAGGGTGGCGACGGCATCTGGATCGACGGGGTAGGCTGGATCGCCCAGAACAACGATGCCCTGAAAGAGGAGTTCATCTATTACATGGCGGACTCGCTGATCAACGGCAGCCGCGGCTATTACAAGATCCCCCACGACAAGCTGGTATTCGGTATCCCGACCAATATCGATGCTGCCGCCACCGGTTACGTCAAAAATCCGCAGGATCTGTTCGATGCTTTCAACAAACTGAAGAGCCAGGGTCAGCCCCTGCGCGGCGTGATGACCTGGTCCATCAACTGGGACATGGGTCGCAACGCGGCCGGTCAGGCCTACAACGAAGCCTTCATCAAGAGCTACGGCCCCTTCATCCACGATCAGAACATCACCCCGCCGGACGAGAACGGCAAGCCGGTGTTCAGCGGCCTGAGCGATGCCCGCGTCAAGCACGGCATCCGCTTTGACCCGCTGGCCGGCGTCAGCGCCAGTGACAAGGAAGATGGCGATCTGACCGGTCAGATCCAGGTGGAAGGGAGCGTCGATACCCTGCGCATCGGTCTCTATGCCCTCACCTACAAGGTGAGCGATCGCGACAATAACGTCACCGAACAGGTGCGTACCGTCGAGGTCTACAGCATGAAGCCGGTCTTTACCGGTATTGCGGACACCACTATCGAGCTCGGCACGCCGTTCAACGCCATGGCTGGCGTCAGCGCCCACGACGAGGAAGATGGCGATCTGACCGCCAACATTCAGGTCAACGGCAACGTCGACAGCAGCAAGGTCGGCCGCTACACCCTCACCTATCAGGTGAGCGACAGTGCCAACCAGCAGGTAACCCAGCTGCGCAACGTGACCGTCAGGGAGCAGGGCGCCATCTGTCAGAACAGCTGGGATGCCAAAAAGACCTACGTCAGCGGCGACATCGTCAGCCACAACGGCAAGAGCTGGCGCGCCGAGTGGTGGACCCAGAACGATGAGCCGGGCACAACCGGCGAGTGGGGAGTCTGGCGTCTGCAGGGGGACAGTGACTGCGATGGTGGCGAGAAGCCGCCGGTGATCGGCAGCAGCGACTTCACTGTCAGCGCCATGGGTTCCGACTACACCATAGTTAACGGTCAGGTCTCCATCCGCTTCAACATCACCACCGCCAACCCGGTGCAGATCTCTGCCACGCTGGAGCAGAACGGCCGCAGCTATGGTAACACCACCAGTCTGGTGAACGGCACCAGCGCGCTGGTTTTGCAGGGCAGCAATGTGACCGATGGTAGCTATGAAGTGGTGATCAACGGTCTGGCAGATGGCCAACAGCCGGTGGTACAGCGCTTCCCGGTTGCGCTGACCGAGCAGAGCAGCGGCGGTGGCGAGGGTGACTACCCGGCCTACGCCCCCAACACCAGCTATCAGGCCGGTGATCGGGTCAGCAATGCCGGTGGCAACTACGAGTGCAAACCCTGGCCCTACAGCGGCTGGTGTGGCGGCTCGACCAGCCACTATGCGCCGGGTACCGGCACTGCCTGGAGCGATGCCTGGATCAAGCTCTGACCTTGCCCCAACCACTACCGGGGGCCGAGAGGCCCCCGCCCCCAAATCCTGCCCGTCGGCCACGCTGCCGATGGGCAGGATTCGCTGACCCGGATGGGTTATCGCCCCCCTCTCTTTTTACATGCTTGCCAACCACAAAAAAACATCCAACAACAACCAGGATAAGGAAATCACCATGCCAAGAACCACCAAGCTTGCCACCCTGCTCGGTCTGCTGCTGTCGACCCATGTCGTGGCCGATGAGCGCGAACAAGCCTATTTCAAAAAAACCTATCAGGAGCACTACGAGCAGATGACGGCGCGCCTCGCCGCACTGCATCAAAATGCGGCTGACGAACAGAACGTGATCATCAAGGATGGCAAACGCCACCTTGCCATCAACGGCCTGCTCTACCCGCTGACAGCGGATAACCACATCCTGTTCGATCTGCCCAAACCCCACTTTTTCGACGAAACAGCCATTCGTAACGTCTTTGATTTCTTCGATGAGGAGTGGGAGCTAACCTGGTACGACGGTGGGGTCGTAGCGGTCAACAAGCACTTTGGCAATTATGACTACGGCAACGGCTGTCTGCTGGAGTACTTCCCCCACGGCCAGATCCAGAATGGCGAACGCACCCGGGTGGTGATGGAGACCAGCTCCTGCAGCGTCAACTCGTTTGCCACCTCGCTGCAATATCTGGACAAAGGCGAGGAGCTGACGGCCGGCCAGCTGGGGCTGGACGCCAGCCTGATCACGGCGGTCGAGCGCTATCAGGATCGACTCTATGTCAGCCAGAACGGTAATCCGGGCCATGTGGCCATTATCGATATCCCGAGCCGCCAGCAGATTGGCGAGATCCGCGGCACCGAAACCGGCAGTGCCACGACCTACAACCAGGTCAGCGAACTGTTTGTCCGCAACAACCTGCTCTACGTGGTCTCGCGCTACTCGCACCGGGTCGATATCTTCGATCTGGCCGATGAACATCGCCATGTCACCACCCTGGGAACCGGTCGGGATTCCGGCAGCAACAGCCTGCACCGCGCCCAGGCCGTCTTTGCCAATCAGGATTACGTGCTGGTGGCCGATGCGCTGAGCGAGATCAAGGTCTACCGCCAGCAGGATGTGACGCCGGAGAACAGCCTCAAGACCCCCATCGCCGGTCGGCTCGCCTTTGAAGGAAAATACAGCCACCGTCTGGTGCAACTCCATCAGGTGGGTGACTATCTGCTGGCCCACACCGCCGGCAAAAACTACTACATCTATGACCTGCGCAAACTGGCTGATGCCATCGCCAGCAACACCCCGCTGGCGCCTGAGCAGGTGATCGCCGACAGCAATCTGCAAAAAATCGACATGGATGGCGATCGACTGGTGGTGAACTTCAAGGACCGCATCGAATGGCATGATGTCGATACCCTGATCGCCAACGACTTTCAGTTCAAGAACCCGACCTTTACTGTCCGGGAGATCAACCAGCAGCCCGTGGCGGCACTGAAAGATCTCCAGCTGGCGGGCTCGGCGCTTGTCACCGCCAACGAGCGCGGCCTGGGTTTCAACCAGCTGCTGAGCAAGGAGATCAGCTTCACGGCCGACGAGCAGTTGCCGGCTCGCCCGCTGATCTTCGATCAGCTGATGCCGGCCGCAGTCAGCTACATACTGCGCAATGACGAACCCTACGAGGTGCTGATCGATCGCGCCCAGCGTTCGGTCAACATCAATTCGCTGGTCAAGACCGAGCTGCTTGATAACGACACGGTGCGCATCACCAACTATGCCGCCAGAGAGCTGCATGACATCAATATCGAGTCACGCCTGAACGGTATCAACAAGTGGCTGATCCTGGGCCAGCTCGATCGCTTGCCCGCCTATGCCCAAATCACCCTGCCACTGAGCGCCTTTGGCGAGCAGGGACGCTTCAACAGCGCCAGCCGCGATGGCGTGTTTGATCTCAACAACCTGCTCGACAACAGCATCAATCTGCCTGCCCAGTTCGAGCACAGGTTCAGCTCCAACTCGGATCCGTTTGCCCAGAAGCTGGCACGCCTAAAGCCAAGCTGGAACGTGCGCTTCGCCACCAACACCAGCGGCTCCTGGCGCCCCATCAATGCCCTCTACGCCCGCGAGTGGCTGATCATCGCCACCAACCTGGCCTACATGGTCTCGACCGAGGAGTTCAAACACGTCTGGTACAACTTCAAGGCGGTGAACGGCTACGAGATGTTCGGCAATGGCGGCAACAGCTATGTGCCGAACGGGATCTTTACGGCAGCCGATTATGACTACTACTACCACAGCCTGATGAAGCGCCCCTACCTCAACCTGGGGATCACCGCCATGGGGGGCGGGCTGGGGAGTGGTGGCATCACCGGGGTCGATACCTTTAACTTTGTCAGCCACTACTACGGCAGCTGGGGCATCATTGCCCACGAATTTGGCCACGGCTTCGATGGGAAGTCCTACAGCCATGAGAGCGCGTTTGCCCGTGGCAGCCACGGCTGGCATCCGCTGATGACGGGTATGGCCAACTACCATATCCGCAAGGGCGACCTGCCCTATCTGGACGATGATCTCAACGGTTTCCACAAGCCGGAAAACGACATCTATCGCTACAACTCGGTCAGCCAGGGGGCTCGCAAGCACCGCGCTGACAGCCACATGTACTATACCGACCACTACTTCATGCAATTCTCCACCATGCCACAAGGCTGGGTAGCCAACGGCAGCGACTTCAGTGTTGGGCAGCTGGCGGCCCTGAACAATCAGGAGCGACTGCTGATGGGATGGATCCCCAAAGAGTCGGAGAAAGGCAATCTCTGCCGGTTCACCTTCCAGGATGGCGAACAGTACTACGGGTACGTCGAACAGCGGGCTGAGGGTCTGCTCTGCGATGCCGGCTCCCTGATCCGCTATCGTCAGCCCGATGGCCAGTTTGTGCCGCTGGTCTCGGCCATCAACCAGTTTGACTGGCTGTCACTCCACCACAAGGGCAAGCTGGCTCAGCCGGTGCTGCACCAGAATGGTCGCCAGCTCTGCTACAAGAATGTGGCGGGCTTTTACGGTATCGGCTTCGTCAATGACAACAACCAGTGCACCCAGCTGCCCAACGTCTATCAGACCAATGGCAAGCACTGGCTGACCAGCTCTGGCTGGACCGGTCTCACCTACCTGAGCGGGGACTTCATCCTGCCCACGACCGGTAGCAGCAGTGACTTCACCGTCACCGATCTGGCGGCCGAATATCTCATCGTCAACGGCGCGCTCGACTTTAGCCTGACGCTGACCTCCGCCAACCCGGTGACCGTCACCGCGACCTTGTTGCAAGATGGCAATCCGGTCGCCACCGGCAGCGCCCTGATCGATGGTCAGGGTTCCCTGCAGCTGACGCAGTCGGGTCTTACGGCAGGCAGTTACGAGCTGTTGCTGGCGGGCATGGCAGAGGGGAGCAAGCAGGGTTTCGAGCGCCGCTTCACCCTGGCATTGGTGGAACAGGCTCCGGGTGGTGACAGTGACGGTGGTAACGGCAACTACCCGGCCTATGTTGCGGGCACCGCTTATCAGAGTGGCGAACGGGTCAGCAATGCCGGTGGCGACTACGAGTGCAAACCCTGGCCCTACAGCGGCTGGTGTGGCGGCTCGACCAGTCACTATGCGCCGGGTACCGGCAGCCACTGGAGCGATGCCTGGATCAAGCTGTAATCAGCTAGCCATAACAAAGAGGGGGAGCCATCGGCTCCCCCTCTCGTTTTTCTCTTCAACCCAGCTTAACGGGCATCTTCCATCAGCCACTGCGCTACGCGCTTGGCGAAATAGGTGAGAATGCCATCGGCCCCGGCCCGCTTGAAGCAGAGCAGGGACTCCATGATGGTCTCCTTCTCTTTCAGCCAGCCGTTCTGGATCGCCGCCATGTGCATGGCGTACTCGCCGCTGACCTGATAGGCGAAAGTCGGCACGCCGAACTGATCCTTCACCTGACGAACCACGTCCAGATAGGGCATGCCCGGCTTGACCATCACGCTGTCGGCCCCTTCCTGAATATCCAGCGCCACTTCGTGCAGGGCTTCGTTGCTGTTGGCCGGATCCATCTGATAGGTGGCCTTGTTGCTCTTGCCGAGGTTGCCGGCAGAACCGACCGCGTCGCGGAACGGGCCGTAGTAGCAGGAGGCGTACTTGGCGGAGTAGGCCATGATCTGGGTGTTGATGAAGCCGTTCTCTTCCAGTGCGGCACGGATGGCACCGATGCGGCCATCCATCATGTCGGACGGCGCGACTATATCGACCCCGGCTTCGGCGTGGGAGAGCGCCTGCTTGATCAGGATCTCGGTGGTGATGTCGTTCAGCACATAGCCTTCGTCATCGATGATGCCGTCCTGACCGTGGGTGGTGAACGGATCGAGCGCCACATCGGTGATGACCCCCAGCTCAGGGAAGCGGGCCTTGAGGGCACGCACGGTGCGCTGGGCCAGTCCGTCCGGGTTGTAGGCCTCTTCCGCCATCAGGCTCTTGCTCTCCAGCGGGGTCACCGGGAACAGGGCAATGGCAGGCACACCCAGCTCCACCAGCTCGGCAGCCTCGATCAGCAGCAGATCGATGGAGAGACGCTCCACCCCCGGCATGGAGGGAACGGCTTCCCGACGGTTCTCCCCCTCCAGCACGAACACCGGATAGATGAGATCGTTGACGGTCAGTACGTTCTCGCGCACCAGACGACGGCTGAAATCATGTTTGCGCAGACGGCGCAGGCGGCGGCCCGGAAAGGCGCCCGGAAGAGTTGTAGCCATGAATCACTCCTGGAGAGGAAGTTGGAAGAACGCGGCGGAGGTGGCCCGGGTGTGGGCCAGCAAGGCCTCGGGCGCTTCACCACGACAGGCCGCCACCACTTGGGCGATGTGCGGCAAAAAAGCAGGTTCGTTGCGTTTCGGGCGCGGTTTCAGATCCCGCGGCACCAGATAGGGGGCGTCGGTCTCGATCATCAGGCGACCGGCCGGAATGCGAGCCACCTGCTCGCGCAGCAGCTGGCCGCGGCGCTCGTCGCAGAGCCAGCCGGTCACCCCGATATGCAGCCCCAGCGCCAGACACTCATCCAGCTCCTCGTCGGAGCCGGTGAAGCAGTGCAGCACGGCTCCCGGCAGTCTGGGCAACCAGGGACGCAAGATCTCGATGAAACGGGCGTGGGCATCGCGGCAGTGGAGAAACACCGGCATCCCGAGCTCAGCGGCCAGCGCCAGCTGGGCGTCGAATACCGCATCCTGCACCGGACGGGGAGAGAAATCGCGGTTGTAGTCGAGGCCGCACTCGCCGATGGCCACCACCTGCGGCAGCGCCGCCAGCTCGCGCAGGGCGGGCAGGGTCGACTCATCGACACTCTTGGCATCGTGGGGATGGACCCCGGCGGTGGAGAAGCAGTAGCCCGGCCAGCGGGCGGCCAACCCGGCGCTCTCGCGGCTGCCGTCCAGATCGGTACCGGTCAGGATCAGCGCTTCCACTCCGGCGGCACGGGCGCGGGCCACCAGCTCAGCCTGCTCGCCGGCAAACTGGCTGCTGGTCAGGTTTAAACCGATATCGATCATGGGATGAGGAGTTCCAGACAAAAGGAATACATATCAGGTATTTGAAAACCATCTACCGAATGGGGCCTTACCATACGCCTCGAACGGGAGCATGAAAAGAGGAAGGGAGCCTTAGCTCCCCTCTTCAGTCTGTTCCTGCTTCTCTTCGCTCTCTTCTTTCACGTAGAAACGGGCGAAGAAGAGACCCAGCTCCCACAAGCCCCACATGGGGATCGCGAGCAGCGTCTGGGAGAATACATCGGGCGGCGTCAGCAACATGCCGACCACAAACACCCCGACGATAACGTAGGGACGCTTCTCCCGCAGGCTCTTGGGACTGGTTACCCCGGTCCAGCAGAGCAGGATGGTGGCCACCGGAATTTCGAACGCCACCCCGAACGCGAAGAACAGGGTCAGTACGAAATCCAGATAGCTGGCGATGTCGGTCGCCACCGTCACCCCGGCGGGGGCGGTACTGGTGAAGAAGCCGAATACCAGCGGGAACACCACGTAGTAGGCAAACGCCATCCCCGCGTAGAACAGCAGGGCACTGGAGACCACCAGCGGCATGATCAGGCGCCGCTCATGCTGGTACAGTCCGGGGGCGATAAAGGCCCAGGCCTGATAGAGCAGATAGGGGATCGCCACGAAGAAGGAGACCACCAGCGTCAGCTTGATTGGCGTCAGGAAGGGGGTCGCCACATCCGTCGCTATCATGCTGGTGCCTGCCGGCAGCTGGCTCAGCAGCGGCTGCGCCACGAAGTCGTAGATGTTGTTGGAGAAGTAGATCAGCGCCAGAAAGACCAGCAGGATGGCCGTCACCGACCGCAACAGGCGGGTTCTCAGCTCCACCAGATGGCTGATCAGGGGTTGTTCTGCCTGGCTCATGGCTTGACCTCCCCTTTGCTGACCGGCTCGTTCACAACTTCATGCTCCTGCTGGCTGTTGACCGGCGGCACCTCGTCATTCACCTGGGCAACCTGAGCCACTGGCTCGACGGGAGCCACAGGTTCTGCGACGGGGGGGCGGATCTCGTTCTCGACCTGATAGGGGCGGTTGACCGACTGGGCCGCCGCCTTGAGCTGTTCGATGGACTCCTGCAGCTCGGGGCTCAGGTTGTTCATCTGCAGCTGTTCGGCCTTCTTCAGGTCGTTGTGCAGCTCTTGCAGCTTGAGCTCCTGCTCCAGCTCGGCCTTGACAGAGTTGGCGGTGGAGCGAATGAGGCGGATCCAGTGCGTCGTCGTGCGGATAGCGCTGGGCAGCCGTTCCGGCCCCAGCACCACCAACGCTACAACGGCGATAACCACCAGCTCCCAAAAACCGATATCGAACATGGCTTAGGCCTGATCTTTGTCTTTCTGCTTGGCGGTCTCGGCGTTCTGGTTAGCCGTTTCGTTCAGCTGCTTCGGCGGAAACTCGGCATCGTTCTGCTGCTTGGTATCGTTTGGTTCATCAGCCAGCGCCTTTTTGAACCCCTTGACCGCCGCACCCAGATCGCCACCGATCCCGCGCAGTTTCTTGGTACCGAACAGCAGTACGACGATGACTGCGATGATCAACAATTGCCAAATACTGATACCACCCATGACTTTCTCTCCAGAGCAGGCGCCTGATGGCGCGGTTTTTGTTTAATGGGAACGGGTTCGCAACCAGCCAAGCAGCCAGCAGATCCCGGCACCGGTGAGGCTAATTTGTCCCCACTCGATGTGTTGTTTTTGGGTCAGCAAGAATACACCCGCCAATAGCAGGCTGGCTCCCACCCCTAAGAGGTAGCGTGCCTGCCCCTGGCGACGACTGTGGCGCCGAAACTCGGCAAACATCTGGTCGAAGTGGTGCTGCTGATGGCGGGTCTGACGCAGGGTCTCGTAGACCAGCTCGGGCAGTTCCGGCAGCTTCTCCGCCCAGAATGGCGCCTTCTCCTTGATGGCATTCAATACCGACTTGGGCCCCACCTGCTCGTGCATCCAGTTTTCGAGGAACGGCTTGGCGGTCTGCCACAAATCCAGCTGGGGATAGAGCTGACGGCCCAGTCCCTCGACATAGAGCAGGGTCTTCTGCAGCAGCACCAGCTGCGGCTGCACCGCCATATGGAAGCGGCGCGCAGTGTTGAACAGGTTGAGCAGCACGTGACCGAACGAGATCTCGGAGAGCGGCTTCTCGAAGATGGGCTCCAGCACGGTGCGGATGGCGAACTCGAACTCGTCCACCTTGGTATCTGCCGGCACCCAGCCCGACTCGACGTGCAGCTCCGCCACCCGGCGATAGTCGCGGTTGAAGAAGGCGAGGAAGTTTTCCGCCAGATAGCGTTTGTCTTCCCGGTTGAGGGTACCGACGATGCCGCAGTCGATACCGATCCAGAGCGGGTTCTCCGGGTGTTCATAGGAGACGAAGATGTTGCCCGGATGCATATCGGCGTGGAAGAAGCTGTCGCGGAACACCTGGGTGAAGAAGACCTCCACCCCACGCTCGGCCAGCAGCTTCATGTTGGTACCGTTGGCCTCCAGCGCAGCGATATCGGAGACCGGTATGCCGTAGATGCGCTCCATCACCAGCACCTGCTCGCGGCAGAGATCGGTGATGATTTCAGGCACATAGAGCGCCTCGGAGCCGGTGAAGTTGCGCCGCAGCTGGATGGCGTTGGCCGCTTCGCGCATCAGGTTGAGCTCGTCGAGGATGGTCTTGCGATACTCCTCCACCACCTCGATGGGGCGCAGTCGCGCACTCTGGGGCACAAAGCGCGCTACCAGACGGGCCAGCGCCCGCATCAGGCGCAGATCGGCGTCGATGACCGGCTCGATGTCGGGACGGATCACCTTGATGACGATCTCGCGGCCACTCTCCTTCAGCCGGGCGGTATGCACCTGGGCGATGGAGGCGGACGCCAACGGCGTCTCGTCGAAGTCATCGAACAGGGTCTCGATAGGACAACCCAGACTGCGCTCAATCTGCTGACGCGCCGCCTGACCGCAGAAGGGGGGCACCCTGTCCTGCAGCAGGGCCAGCTCCTCGGCAATGTCCGGCGGCAGCAAGTCACGCCGGGTCGAGAGCATCTGGCCAAACTTGATGAAAATGGGGCCGAGCGCCTCGAAGGCGAGGCGGATGCGAGCGCCACGGCTGAGATCAGGTTGCTTGTTCTTGAGCCAGAACAGGGAACGACGGGCCAGACGACCCGGCCAGGGTTGATAGCGAGCGGGCACCAACTCGTCGATACCCCGCTCCAGCAGGATGGTGATGATGCGATAGAGGCGTTTGAACTCTTTCGGGGTCATCAGGCCACCTGCTGTTCGAGTCGAGCCAGCCGCAGTTCAACGGCCTTGAGCTGCTGGGCCAGCACCTCGACATCATCGTTGAAGCTCGCCACTTCCAGCGGGCCGGGGGCAAGGCGGATCTCTTCGGTCAGATATTCCGCCAGCTGACGCTGGCTGCGGCACAGTTCGCGGCCGACCAGACGACGCGCCTGACGGGCACCGCGCAGCAGGGTGTGGGCCACGACATCGCCGGTATAGCGGGAGAGCTCCTCCTCCCAGTCGATATCCAGCTCACCCAGCAGCACGCTGAACGCCTGCACCAGCTGGGGGTCACCGCTCAGATCCAGCTTCTCCTCGCGGATATAGCGGGTCAGGGCGGAGGGCTCCTTGAGCAGACCGAGAGCGGTCAGGGAGAGGCTCAGCACTGCATCCGCCTCCCCTTCATAGCTGGCCAGCACATCCAGCCGGCGCTCGGAGAAGACAAACCAGAGTGGCTTGAGTTCGCGCAGCTCCAGCTTGAGTACCTTACCTGCCAGCTTGCGCAGCCGCTCCGGGCTCTCTTTGTCCAGCCCCAGCAACTGGTTGAGGCTGGTTTCGATCACAGCGGTGACCATGGCATCCATCGGCATAGGCAACCTTAAAACTTGTAACCGCGGTGCAGGGCAACCACGCCCTGGGTCAGGTTGAAGTACTCAACCTGTTCGAAACCAACATTCTCCATCATGCCGGCCAGGGTCTGCTGATCCGGGTGCATGCGAATAGATTCAGCCAGATACTGGTAGCTTTCGCCGTCATTCGCGACGATTTCGCCCATTTTCGGCAGCAGTTTGAAGGAGTAGAGATCGTACAGCTTGGCGATCACTTCGCTGACCGGCTTGGAGAACTCCAGCACCAGCAGACGACCGCCCGGCTTGAGCACCCGGAACATGGAGGCGAGTGCCTTGTCCTTGTCGGTGACGTTGCGCAGGCCGAAGCCGATGGTGATGATGTCGAAGTGGTTATCCGGGAACGGGAGCGCCTCGGCGTTGGCCTGGACGTAGGAGACGTTGTTGGCGACCCCCAGATTGCGCAACTTGTCGCGACCCACTTTCAGCATGGAGTCGTTGATATCCGCCAGCACCACCTGACCGGTTTCGCCAACGATGCGGGAGAACTTGGCGGTCAGATCGCCGGTACCACCGGCCAGATCCAGCACCTTCTGTCCCTTGCGCACGCCGGAGCAGTCGATGGTGAAGCGCTTCCACAGGCGGTGGATGCCGAACGACATCAGATCGTTCATCAGATCATACTTGGCTGCCACCGAATGGAAGACGCCTGCCACCAGAGTCTCTTTCTCGGTCGCGGCCACGGTTTTAAAGCCGAAATGCGTTGTCGTAGCTTGTTCTGACATCCCTTAAACACCCATAGAACAAAGAATGGCCGCCAGTTTACCAGAGCCAATGGCGTGCGGACACCTTAAACCCGGCTCGCAACCATCTGCATACCGAGCATGAGCATGGCCAGACAAAGGCACAGATTGAGACCGATATTGAGCAGCGACATCAGAGAGGCATCGTGTCGGGCCAGTACCACTGAGCTTGAGGGAAAAGGAGGAGAAGCAGGTCAAGGCGCCGAAGCGCCGCCAATCGCAACATAGAACCAGGCTTGCATGGCATCACTCCCTCAGGCTAAGGCCGCCATTATGTCGCAATGGCGGCCCTTGTGCCCAGCGAGGGAACTAATCGCCATCCGGCCTGATTGAAAACTCAGCGACGAAAATCGATGGGCTCAGGCTGACCCAACACGATCTCGGTCTGGGCCGGCCGGGTCTCGGCAATCACCTTGCCGTGGCGGATCGAGTAACGCACCGGCACCTGACGACGCACCGCATCGAAGCCGTTTTCGGCGGGCAGGATCAACAGATTGGCCGGTTTGCCCACCTCGATACCATATCGATCCTGCACATTCAGGGTGCGGGCGCTGTGGCTGCTGATCAGCTTCAGCCCATCGTTGATCTGCTCGTAACCCATGATCTGGCAGACATGCAGCCCCATGTGCAGCACCTGCAACATGTTGGCAGTGCCCATGGGATACCAGGGATCGAATACATCGTCGTGACCGAAGCAGACGTTGATGTTCGCCTCCAACATCTCCTTCACCCGGGTAATGCCGCGGCGTTTGGGATAGGTATCGAACCGCCCCTGCAGGTGAATGTTCACCAGCGGATTGGCCACGAAGTTGATATCCGCCATCTTGAGCAGACGGAACAGGCGGGAAGCATAAGCGCCGTTGTAGGAGTGCATGGCGGTGGTGTGGCTGGCGGTGACTCTATGGCCGATACCCCGCTCGTAGGCCAGAGTTGCCAGCGTCTCGATGAAACGGGACTGCTCGTCATCGATTTCGTCACAGTGCACATCGACCAGAACCTGATACTTCTCGGCAAGATCGAAGATGTAGTGCAGACTTTCGACCCCATATTCCCGGGTAAACTCGAAATGGGGAATAGCACCGATCACATCGGCCCCCAGTTTGAGCGCCTCCTCCAGCAATGCCTTGCCATTGGGGTAGGAGAGGATCCCCTCCTGCGGGAAGGCGACGATCTGCAGTTCCACCCACTCCTTCATCTCCTCCCGCACTTCCAGCATCGCCTTGAGCGCGACCAGATTGGGATCGGAGACATCAACGTGAGTACGCACAAACTGGATGCCGTTGGCGATCTGCCACTTCAGCGTCTGGATGGTACGCTGTTTTACATCCTCATGGGTCAGCAGCGCCTTGCGCTCGGCCCAGCGCTCGATCCCCTCGAACAGGGTGCCGGAGAGGTTCCAGCTCGGCTCGCCCGCCGTCTGGGTGGTATCGAGGTGAATATGGGGCTCGATAAAGGGCGCGATGACCAGACCGCCCTCCCCGTCCAGCACCCGACCGGCGACGGCATGCTCGTCATGGGGTTCGATGGCGGTGATGACCCCATCCTGACAGCGGATCTGCCACAACCCTTCCCGATCGGCCAAACGAATATGTTGAATCAGCATTTGCTAGCTTCCTGTACCAGAACCGGCCGCTGGGTGAGGCGAACCAGAATGAAATAGGTGAAGGCGGCGCCCAATACCGCGTTGAGTGGCACTATGCCCGGCAGCCACTTGCCGACAGCCACCCCGACTGCCGTTGCTACCAGTGCCTGCCAGCGCACCGTCTCGAACTGCTGATCGGCAAACTGACGGTAACGCTCACGATTGAGCAGGAAATCCATGATGATAATGCCACCAATCGGCGGAATTGCCGTACTCAAAAAGGCCAGCCAGCCGACAAAGTTGTTGTAGAGCCAGAGGGCACAGGCGGTACCGACGAGGCCGTTGATCACGCTGAGGGGCTTGCTCTTGAGACCGGTAATGTTGGCAAAACCGAGGCCGGAGGCATAGAGAGCGTTGTCGTTGGTGGTCCAGATATTGAGGCCCAGCACCAGAATGGCGGGGATCAGCAGCCCCTGCATCAGCATCACTTCCGAGATATCGGCCTGCCCTGTCACCGCCGCGCCGGCTGCACCGAAGACGAACATAAGAGTGTTGCCCAAAAAAAACGCCACCATGGTAATCATGACGGCGCCCCAGGGTTTGCGACCAAATCGAACAAAGTCGGCGGTCAGGGTTCCTGCACTGATAAAGGAACCGACCACCATGGTCAGCGCCGTGGTGAACTCGATGGGATTGCTTGGTTGTACCTGCTGCAACGCAGCCATGCCACCGGTCGAGGTCACCGCCAGCCAGACCGAGTAGCCGCCAAGCAATGCAATGGCCGGTACCGCCACAAAGCTCAGCACCATCAGGGCGGAGATCCCGAAGTAGACGGTCACTGTCATCAGAATGCCCGAAATGGCGATGAGCCAGTTCACATCAATGCCGGTCGCCTTCTGCACCGGCAGCGCAAACATGGCAACGCCGACGCCAAACCAGCCGACCTGAGTACCGCCCAGCAGCAGGGATGGTAGCCAGGAACCTTTCACCCCAAACGAGTAACGAGCAAGCAGATGGGTAGAGAGACCGGTTGAAGCACCAATATAGCCGAGACATGCGGTGTAGATACCCAGCAGCAAATTGCCGAGCAGTACCGCCTTGATGAAATCATCGAACACCAAACCGGTGCCCAGCGCACCACCGGTCCACATGCTGGCAGAGAAGAAGGTCAGGCCGAGCATCACCAGCATCAGCGACAGCACACCTTTGCGCCCCTTGGCGGGAACCGCCCCCAAACAGTATTCGTTATCCTGCGCCATGCTCTTTCTCCACGTAATAGGCAAAACGCGCCGGATTTTACATGTAAAACGTTTTGCGTCAATCAATCATGGTTAAATATCTGGATAAAACCATCAATAGCAGTCAAATGAGTAACATATTGGGACTCAAATTAGCAGAAAAACAGGGCTGGCCACAAACTGAGGAAAGTATTGGCGATATGGAATATGAGGGGATTTTTTAGAAAGCGACAGATGCAAAAAAGCCTCCCTTTTCAGGGAGGCTTTCTCTTTAATGGTGCTGATACCCAGAATCGAACTGGGGACCTCATCCTTACCAAGGATGCGCT
>NZ_JBCGFD010000014.1:0-97909 GCF_038739755.1 Aeromonas sp. SE22 | reverse complement strand
GCTCATCAGGTTGGCGTGTTCCGCCGTGCTGGTAGGGGCGCATTATAGGGAGCCGCGCCGCGATGACAAGGGCTTTTTGCAAAAATGCGTTCGTTTGCTGAAAAAGCGAACTAAACGCCCCAAAACAGCCCCTTGGCACCTCTTTTACGCCGCTTTTTTGCTCAACTCTTCGCTTTGTGCCCGGATATAGTTGACCCAGCTGGTTGCCTTCTGTTGCCAGTTATCCTGCTGCTGCAGCTCACGGGCCAGTTCCAGCGCCTGGGCATACTGCTCCTTATTAAGGTGTGCCTGCACCAACAACGCTTTGGCACGATTGCCTTGCTCGCCTTTTACCGACTTGATGGCGGCAAGCTGGGTCATGGCGGCATCTGTCTTGCCCTGTTGCAGCAGCAACTCGGCGGCGCGCATGGCCGCTTTGGGCTGACCGTGCTGGTTGGCCAGCTGTTGCCAGCTATCGACCGCTTGTGACCACTCCCGGGCACCTTCCCACAATTGGGCAAGCAGTTGGCGATTTTCAGCACTTTGCTTCATCTGTCCCTTGGCCATGGCCGCTTCCAGCAGACGGGCCCCACGATAAGGTAGCCCTTGCCAGGCATAGAGGCGGATCAGCTGATTGCGGGCAGACGCGTCATCCATCAGTTTTTTGTCGATGGCGGTCTGCAGCAATGCCAACGCCTGATCGCCCCGTTTGGCGGAGAGGTTGAGCGACACCGCCTGCTGCCACCATTTGCTCTCTGTCGGTTCGTGACGGATCAGCTCGGCCGCCTGATCGGCCGCCACGCCATAACGTTGCTGAGCGGTGAGGGCAGAGAGGCGAATGATGGCAGCCTGCTTCTGCCAACCCTTTTTCAACAACTGTTCGCTCTGGCTGGCGGCGTCACCGTACTGCTTGTTGTGGTAATAGAGGCCAGCCAGACGCAGGCGCAGTGCATCGTCTTGCTTGAGCGCCAGCGCCGCCTTGTAGCTGGCGATGGCACCAGACCAATTGGATTGCTGGGCCTGAATATCGCCGCGCAGTCGCAACAGCTGGAGCTGTTGCTGCTCGGGCCACTCTTTATAGGCAAGGGCCTGTTCGACGTAGCGGCTCGCCTGGGCGGTCTGTTGCAGGTTGGCCGCCAGTGAGGCTTGCAACTGCGCCAGCCAGGCACGCTCGGCATCGCTATTTGGCTTGAGGCCGG
The DNA here is from genome assembly GCF_038739755.1 of Aeromonas sp. SE22. Classification (NCBI taxonomy): domain Bacteria; kingdom Pseudomonadati; phylum Pseudomonadota; class Gammaproteobacteria; order Aeromonadales; family Aeromonadaceae; genus Aeromonas; species Aeromonas sp. SE22. The sequence continues at coordinate 96,731 of NZ_JBCGFD010000014.1, read as the reverse complement.
ATGCCTTGCTCTGGGCCTGTTGCCACTGACCAGACTGATAGAGCTTCATCACGGGTTCAAGCTGACGGGAGAAGTGAGGGCTGACCTCCATCGCCAGACAGGCTTGGCCAACCAGGGCCAGCAGACAGATCCAGATCCGCAACATAGTTATGACTCCAGTTTGAATTTGAGCGTGATGACTTGCACCAGCTTGTCGGTGGCGCCCGGTCTCGGCTGATAGCGCCACTTGTTGATCGCCTGAATGGCCGCCCGCTCGAACTGTCGCTTCGGCTTAGCCTCAATCACCTCGACATCCTGCACACCACCTTCAGCATTCACGCTAAAACGCAGGGTGACGAATCCTTCGATCCCTGACTGCTGGGCACGATAGGGGTAGACCGGCTCGATCCGTTGCAGCGGCATCAGCATGTCACCGACGCCAATGCCCGCCCCCTGCTGCTGGCCGTGGTAGTTGCCACTCAATACCGGCGCGGTACTGGTCGCCACACCGGGGGCATAAACCTGCACAGCGCTGAGGCTGGATACCAGATCCAGACTCGGCTCAACGGCCGCCAAGGGGGCCGCTGCGGGCATCGGCAGCGGTGTCGAGGCCAATGCGGCAGGAGGCTCTGGCAGAGGCTCAGGCTCCTGCGGCACCGGACGCTCGCGCACCTGCACCTCGGTCACCTCGTTCTGCATGTTGATGACGATGGGCTTCTGTTCGCTCGCCACCTTCTCGCCCCGGGGCGGTTCAACCAGGGTGGCCATGAACAGCAGGATCCCCAGACTGAGGGCAATCCCCAGCCCCAGGCTCATCAGCTTGTATTTCATTTCGGCGCCACCGCCACGGCGATATTGGCGATACCCGCCGCCTTGGCCTCATCCATCACCCGCACCACCTTTCCATGGGGCACTCGTTCGTCGGCCTGGATCACCAGGCTGGCATCAGGTTGCTCCGCCAGCAGACGGGCGATGCTGGCCTGTACCAGCTCCACATCGATCTGCTTTCGGTCGAGGAAGATCTGACCCTGAGCCCCGATAGCCAGCATGATGCTGGAGGATTTCTGCGCCTTGGCCTGACTGGCCTGGGGCCTGTGCACCTCGAGCCCGGCTTCACGCACGAAGGAGGTGGTGACAATAAAGAAGATCAGCATGATGAACACGATATCCAGCATGGGGGTCATGTCGATCTGCACTTCGTCACGCTGGCGTTTGGATTGCCGTCTCATTGCATTACCTTCTCTTCTCGCAGGCCGTCCCGGGTCTTGGCCAGCGCACGCTTGGCCTGACTCTCGAGCCGACTGAGTAACAACACGCCGGAGAGCGCCACCACCATGCCTGCCATGGTGGGGATGGTGGCACGAGAGATCCCGCCCGCCATGCTCTCCGGGTTAAAGCGGTTGGCCGCGGCCAACGCATCGAATACGCCTATCATGCCGGTCACAGTACCCAGCAACCCCAGCATGGGACAGAGCACCACCAGGGTGCGGATGAAGATCAGATGACGGTTCAGTTCCAGCTCGGCCTGTGCCAGCCAGCGACTGCGGATCGCCCGGGCGTGCCAGCTGTGGCGCTCGCTGCGAGCCTGCCAGCGGCCGAGCAGCTGTTGCTGCAACGGGCCGAACCCCAGATTGAGGTAGAGCAGCCGCTCGATCATCAAAACCCACATCAGCACCAGCAGGGCCAGAATGACCCAGAGCACCGGACCGCCACGGCCCATGAAGCTCTGCAGCTGTTGCCAGATGTCGAGCATCATGCTGCTCGCTCCATACCGTTGTTATTGCTCTCGGCGCGCTCAGCCAGAATGCCGGCCACCTGCTGCTCCAGTACATTGGAGAGCTCGGTGAAGCGCGATTGCAGCAGGCTGTGGGCCAGGATCAGCGGAATGGCCGCCACCAGACCCTGTACCGTGGTGACCAGCGCCATAGATATGCCGCCCGCCATGATCTTGGGATCGCCGGTGCCAAACTGGGTGATGGCCTGGAAGGTACCGATCATCCCGGTCACGGTACCGAGCAGACCCAGCATGGGGGCGATGGCCGCGATTACCTTGACCATGCCGATGCCGCGCTCCATGCGAGGAGTCTCCTGCAGGATCGCCTCATCAAGACGCAGCTCGAGGGTCTCCATGCTCAGCTCGGGGTGTTTGTCTGCCACCGTCAGCACCCGGCCGAGGGCGTTGTCGGCGTGATACTCGCCGCTCTTGAGCTGGCGGCGCACCCGACCCAGTTCGCGGGAGAGGCTCCACAGCCGTACTGCCGCAATTCCCAAACCTATGGCGGCCAGCAGCACGATAATGGCGCCGACCTGCCCACCTTGCTGTACCTGCTGCCAGAAGGTGGGTGCCTGTGCCAGCATCGCCAGCAGAGTGCCATGAGAAGGATCCAGCGGCAGCGCTTCCCCTTCCTGACCCTGATAAGCCGCAACGGCAGAGAGCACGCTACCGGGCAGACCCAGTACCGGGCTCAAGCCTTCGGCAGTCGGTTGCAGGAAGCCATCGCTCCCCAGCAGAGCAAAGCTGCCAAGCCGGGTCAGCGACTGCTCGCTGGCAGCCCCCTGGGCATCTAGCACCTTGCCGTTGAACCGGGTAATCCGGCCAGATTCGCGGATCTCCTGCAGCAGAGTGGCGGGCAACAGGGCGAGGGCGGCGCGATCCGGCACCTGTTTATCCTGTGCCATGGCTTTCAGCGGAGCGAGACGCTCCGGGTACTGACCCTCGACGGCGGATTCGCTCAGCAACTTGACCGCATCGCTGGCGCCCTGACGGGTGACCGCGAAGATCTCGTTCATATCGCCGGAGGCTTGCTCCCACCGGGCGTTAAGCTCAGTCAGCTGCTTCTCGTTGCTGGCAAACTTGCCGGCCAGCTCCTTGCTCAGGCGCTGGGCCTCGGCCAATTTGGCGCGGGCACTGTTCAGCTCTTTGGAAACAGATGCCAGATCTTGTTGAGCCTGCTGTTCGCGAGCCTGTTCCTGCTGCTGCCACTCATCAGTGGCGACAGCGGCGTTGGCACCGCAGGAGAGGGCAATAAGGAGGGGGAACCACTTCATGGTGACTGTCATGATTGGGCCTCCTGACTGCGGCTGACAGAGAGGGGGAGATTGAGCAACTGGGGAACTTTCTTGTCGGCGGCCACATCCATCGCCTCGGCGATGGGGGAGAGCCACTGGCTGTCGAGGGCTTGCCACTGCTTCGCCTCGGCAGACCAGCGCCATGCCTGACTGCGATCAGCAGTCATCGCCAGCAGGGAGACCCGACCCAGCGCCAGCACATCAACCCGACGCGGGGCACCATCCAGCTCCAGCTCGGCGGAATAGCTATCCATCCGACTGCCATATTCGACTTCGATCTGATAGGCCTGCAGCAACTGGCGGAATTTCTCCGCCTCGCTTACGTCCGCACGGGCCAAGGTCGCTTTCAACTGTTCAACCCGCGCCAGACGATCTTCCTTGCGCAGCGGGATATCGTTTTGCACCAGCTGTTCCAGGTCGGCCTGCATCTGCAGCATCAGCGGGATCAATCCCTGACGGGTCTCTTGCACCGCTTCCAGCTGCTGGCTCAATTTGCCCAGCTCATTTTGCTGATCGGCCACCAGAGATTGCATGTAGCGGTTGTAGGCTTCGAGGTCACGCAGTTGCAGCTGGGCATTTTGCAGCTCCAGTCGTGCGGCAACGGCGGCATCGGCGGCTTTTTCCACCCGCTGCTGGGAAGCTTTCCCGGCGGCTATGCTGTTCTTGAGGGCGGGAGCAACCAGCTCGTCACCGACCGCAGCAAAGTGGACTGACAGTGGCAACAGTGCCACACCCCATAACTTGTTCATGGAATCACGTCTTATTAATGATAACTATTATCATTATCTCAAATGGCGTGCGGGCTGGCAACGAGAGGATTTTCTTGGCCTTTATGCACAAAAACAGGATAATTTTTAGACACGCACGGATAAATGGCATCGAGTGCCATCTCAAAAAAACATAAATAACGAGAAAAATCTTTTCGATCAGTGTGATAGAGATCGAAAAAGGAGAAAGTCATGCTCAACGATGCTATCTGGGAACATATCGACAAGTTCACCAAGGCAACAAAAACCAGCGATATCCAGCAGCTGCTGGAGCGCTTTAGTCATCAAATGGGCTTTGATTACTTCCGGCTGCTGATTATTTTCCCCATCAGCATGCAAAAATCCCACGTGGCACTGTTCAACAACTGTCCGACCAGCTGGTTCGATGCCTACAGCGAAAACCAGTATCTAACCCAGGATCCGGTGGTCTATCTGGGGCTGAAACAGACCCAGCCGATCTTCTGGAACAAACTCGACTGCGACTCGCCCTGGCTGCCCAGCGCCAGCCGCGACGTGATGAATCTGGCTGCCGATTTCGGGGTGCGCAACGGCGTATCCTTCCCGCTCCACACCCCGCAGGGGGAGCACGGAATCCTCTCATTCATCACCAAGGACAAATCCAACACCGATCTGATGTTTGAAAACGTTCCCCTGCTGTCGTTTTGCGCCAGCTACATCTTCAACTCGGCGCTGCAGCTGATCAAAAGCCGCCCCGATTTGATGAGATACCTGACCGAGCTGTCGGATCGGGAGAAGGAGTGCCTGTTCTGGGCCAGCGAGGGCAAAACCTCTTGGGAGATCGCCACCATCCTCGGCATCAGCGAACGGACGGTGAACTTCCATCTCAATCAGGTCACCAACAAGACCGACTCGAAGAACCGCAGTCAGGCCATCGCCAAGGGGATCACCAGCGGCATCATTGTGCCCTCCCTCGACGAGGTGACCATCACCAACCTGCGCCTCTCCTGAACTGGGAGCAGCAACAAAAAGAGCCGCAATTGCGGCTCTTTTTTTATCTCTGACAGCGGCTTACTCGACCGTCACCGATTTTGCCAGGTTGCGCGGTTGATCCACGTCGGTGCCCTTGATGAGGGCAACGTGGTAGGAGAGCAGCTGCAGCGGCACGGTATAGACGATGGGGGCGATCACCTCTTCTACATGGTTGAGGTTCATGACTCGCATGGTCTCGTCGCTCTTGAAGCCGGTATCGGCATCGGCGAAGACGTAGAGGATACCGCCACGGGCGCGCACCTCTTCCACGTTGGACTTCAGCTTCTCCAGCAGATCGTTGTTCGGCGCCACCACAATGATGGGCATCTCGGCATCGATCAACGCCAGTGGGCCGTGCTTCAGTTCGCCAGCGGCATAGGCTTCGGCGTGGATGTAGGAGATCTCTTTGAGCTTGAGCGCACCTTCCATGGCGATGGGGTACTGGCTGCCGCGGCCGAGGAACAGGCTGTGCTGCTTGTCGGCAAACTCTTCGGCCAGCGTCTCGATCTGCTTGGCCAGCGCCAGGCTCTCTTTAATGCGCTGAGGCAGGGCGTGGAGCGCCTTGACCAGCTCGGCTTCGGCAGCCGCACTCAGGTTGCCGCGGCAGTGACCGACAGATGCCACCAGCATCAGCAGGCCAGCCAGCTGGGTGGTGAATGCCTTGGTGGAGGCAACGCCGATCTCGGCACCGGCACGGGTCATAAAGGCCAGCGCCGATTCACGCACCAGCGAGGAGCCCGGTACGTTGCAGATAGCCAGCGAGCTCATATAGCCGGACTCCTTGGCCAGACGCAGGGCGGCCAGGGTATCGGCGGTCTCACCGCTCTGGGAGAGGGTGATCAGCAGGCTGTTGGGGCGCACCACGGATTTGCGATAGCGGAATTCGGAGGCGATCTCCACATCGCAGGAGACGCCGGCGATCTCTTCAAACCAGTAACGGGCGACCATGCCGGAGTGGTAGGAGGTACCGCAGGCGACGATCTGTACGTGCTCCACCTTTTCGAAGATGGCGCGCGCGCCGTTGCCGAACGATTCGACCACCACGTGATCGCTGCCCAGACGCCCTTCCAGAGTGTTGGTGATCGCCTTGGGCTGCTCGTGGATCTCCTTGAGCATGTAGTGGCGATATTCGCCCTTGTCACCGGCATCGTGGGAGATATCGGACTCTTTCTCCTCACGCTCAACCGGATTGCCGCTTACGTCGAAAATGCGCACGTCGCGGCGAGTCACTTCGGCCACATCACCCTCTTCCAGGAAGATGAAGCGACGGGTTACCGGCAGCAGGGCCAGCTGGTCGGAAGCGATAAAGTTCTCGCCGATACCGCGGCCAATCACCAGCGGTGAGCCGGAGCGGGCAACGACCACACGGCTGTCGTCGCGGCTATCCATCACCACGGTACCGTAGGCGCCACGCAGCTGTTTCACCGCCTTTTGCATGGCAGCCAGCAGGGAGTCGGCGGATTTCAGCTCGTGGTGCACCAGATGAGCGATCACCTCGGTATCGGTATCCGAGTTGAACTCGTAGCCCAGCCCCTTGAGGGTTTCACGCAGCTCTTCGTGGTTCTCGATGATGCCGTTGTGTACCACCACGATATGGTCGGAGACGTGGGGGTGGGCATTACGCTCTGAGGGCTCGCCATGGGTGGCCCAGCGGGTGTGGGCGATGCCGGTACCACCGTGGACGGACTGCTCGTCGAGCGCCTTGGCCAGCTCGGCCACCTTGCCCAGACGGCGTACCCGCTGCAGCGGCTGGCTGGCGCTGAACACCGCCACACCGGCCGAGTCGTAACCGCGGTACTCGAGGCGACGCAGCCCCTCTACCAGAATTTCAGCCACATCACGTTGGGCGACGGCCCCGACGATGCCACACATACACTTCTCCTTGAGATGCAAATCGTAAATTCGGTTGGATGGTTCAGAGCTCGATGTCAGCAAGTGACCGGGGCGCAGATAAGCGTCACCCCTTGGGCTTGAATCTGTTCTCTGGCCTCGCTGGCCAGCCCCTCGTCGGTCACCAGGGTGTGGATGCTTGACCAGGGCAGTTCGAGATTGGGGATCTTGCGGCCGATCTTCTCCGACTCGACCATGACGATGACCTCCCGCGACACCTCGGCCATTACCCGCGACAAGCCCACCAGCTCGTTGAAGGTAGTGGTACCGCGATCCGGGTCTATGCCGTCAGCCCCGATAAAGAGCTGGTCGAAATCGTAGGAGCGCAGCACCTGCTCCGCCACCTGACCCTGAAAGGATTCGGAGTGGGGATCCCAGGTACCGCCGGTCATCAGCAGGGTGGGTTCGTTCTCCAGCTCGCGCAGGGCGCCCGCCACGTTTAGGGAGTTGGTCATCACGATGAGGCCGCGCTTGTTGCCAAGCAGCGGGATCATGGCGCTGGTGGTGCTGCCGCTGTCGATGATGACGCGGTTGTGATCACGCAGCCGTTCGGCTGCCGCACGGGCAATCGCTAACTTTCGATTCGAAACTTGTTCGGGGTTCGACTCCACCACCATCTCGGAGGGGAGGGGGACGGCGCCACCGTAGCGACGCAGCAACAGACCACCGGTCTCCAGCACGGCCAGATCTTTACGGATGGTCACTTCAGAGGTAGAAAAGTGTTTGGCGAGGGCATCGACGCTCACTTCCCCCTGCTCTTGTACCAGGGTGACTATGGTGTGACGGCGCTGCTGAGTATTACGTTTGGTCATTTTTAAGTTTCGATTCGAAAGAACATCGAAATGTTAGCGCCTTTTTTGGAAAAATAAAACAGCAAATAGGATCCGTTTTGCTTCAATGCCAGAATGAGGAGCCGATTTGCGACGAGGATGCCATGCAAAAGAGAGTTATCTGGCTGGTGGAAGATGAGGCCAGCATCGCCGATACCCTGATTTATGCCCTGCAGACCGATGGCTTCGAGGTGGAGTGGTTCACTCTGGGCCAACAGCTGCTGAGCCGGTTGGCCCAGAGCCGGCCCGACTTTCTGATCCTCGATGTGGGGCTGCCCGACATCAGCGGCTTCGAGCTCTGCAAGCAGGTCAGAACGCTGACCGACACTCCCCTGATGTTCCTCACTGCCCGCAGCGAGGAGATTGATCGGCTGATCGGGCTGGAGATTGGCGCCGACGACTATGTGGCCAAACCCTTCTCGCCACGGGAGGTGTGTGCCCGGGTGCGGGTCATCCTGCGCCGCAGCCAGCCCTCGGCCCAGCCAGCCCCATTACTGGCACTGGATGAGGAGCGAGCCCGTATTCACTTTCGCGGTCAACCGCTGGCCCTCACCCGTTACGAATATCTGCTGCTCAAGACCCTGATGCAGGCGCCGGGCCGGGTCTACTCCCGCCAGCAGCTGATGGATCTGGTGTGGCAGGATGCCGAAGAGAGTCTGGATCGCACCGTCGATACCCATATCAAGACCATCCGCGCCAAGCTGCGCGAGCATGATCCCGAAGCCAACCTGATCCTCACCCATCGCGGGCTGGGCTATAGCCTGGAGCTGGCATGAGACTCGGGTTGCAACTGCTGTGCGGCCTGCTGCTGATCTTCGCGCTGGCCGCCTGGTTCGTGCTGGAGATCTTCGTCGAGGAGATCAAACCCGGAGTGCGCAGCGCCACCGAGGATACTCTGGTCGACATGACCCAGCTGCTGGCGCCGCTCGCCCTCGATGATCTGCAAGAGGGCAATATGATGAACGGGCGGCTGGCCAGCGCCTTCGCCCGTCTCAACCAGAATCCCATCAATGCGATGATCGACGGCCACCTCAAACAGCAGGCGGAGTACCGCATCTATGTGACGGATCGTCAGGGGATGGTGATTTACGACTCCGACGGCACGGATCTGGGCAAGGATTATTCCCGCTGGAACGATGTCTACCGCACCCTGCGCGGTCAGTATGGCGCCCGCAGCACCCGCACCGATCCCGACGATGCCGCCAGCTCGACCATGTATGTGGCGGCACCGCTGCGGGAGGGGACAGAGATCATCGGCTCCCTCACCGTCGCCAAACCCAATCGCACCCTGATGCCCGCCATCGAGCGGGGTGAACGGGAACTGCTGCAGGCCGCCGGCCAGATGCTGTTCATCTCGCTATTGATCGGCAGTCTGCTGGTTTGGTGGCTCAACCGCTCCATCGGCAAACTGGTGCACTATGCCGAATCGGTCAGCAAGGGGGAGGCGGCACCGCTGCCGCAACTGCACACCGTCGAGCTGGATCGGCTCGGCCACGCCCTCGAAACCATGCGCCACCAGCTCGATGGCAAAAGCTACATCGAAGCCTATGTGCACAGCCTGACCCACGAGCTGAAGAGCCCGCTGGCCGCCATTCGCGGGGCAGGAGAGATCCTGGCCGAAACGCCGCCGCCCGAGGTGGCCAGGCGCTTTATCGGCAACATCAATCAGGAGAGTGCCCGCATGCAGCAGCTGATCGAACGGATGCTGCAACTGGCGCGGCTGGAGTCGGGTCAGGGGCTGGATCGGCAAGCGGTAGATCCAGCCGGGCTCGGCAAGCGGGCGCTCGATGCCCGCCAGATTATCGCCCAGCGCCGGCAGGTAGCGCTGATGGCCGAGCTGGCCAGCGCGCCGAAACAGAAGTGGGACCCGCTGCTGGTGGAGCAGGCCATCGGCAACCTGCTGGACAACGCCATCGACTTTTCACCGGCAGGCGCCAGCGTCACTCTCAGCGGCACTCTTCAGGAGGATGGCTACTGTTTTCGGGTCACCGACAGCGGCCCCGGCATTCCCGACTACGCATTGCCACGGATCTTCGAGCGCTTCTACTCCCTGCCGCGCCCGGACAAGGGCAAGAGCAGTGGTCTCGGGCTCAGTTTCGCCCATGAGGTGGCCCACCAGCATGGCGGCCGTCTGACCCTTGCCAACCGAACGGAAGGTGGCGCCATCGCCGAACTCTGGCTGCCGCTCATCTAGCAACGGCCACTTCACATTCACCACACAGAGCGGCGCTATCCTGCCGCTCTTTCACTTATCAACCCAAGGAATCGCCCCATGTCTCGCCTGCTTCTTTCCGGCCTGCTGGCTACCGGTCTGCTCTGCGCAGGGCCGGCCCCCGCCGCCAGCGGCTGCTTTCTCTATGCCGATGGCAACGGTCAGACCCTCTCCAGCGAAGGTGACTGCTCCAGCCAGCTGCCGCCCGCATCCACCTTCAAGATCCCGCTGGCGCTGATGGGTTATGACAGCGGCTTTCTGGTGGATGAAGAGCATCCGGCGCTGCCCTACAAGCCGAGCTATGACGGCTGGCTGCCCGCCTGGCGCGAAACCACTACCCCGCGCCGCTGGGAAACCTACTCGGTGGTCTGGTTCTCCCAGCAGATCACCGAGTGGCTGGGGATGGAGCGCTTCCAGCAATACGTCGACCGCTTCGACTACGGCAACCGGGATCTCTCTGGCAATCCGGGCAAGCATGACGGCCTGACCCAGGCCTGGCTCAGCTCCAGCCTCGCCATCAGTCCGGAGGAGCAGGCTCGCTTCCTCGGGAAGATGGTGAGCGGCAAGCTGCCGGTCTCGGCGCAGACCCTGCAATACACCGCCAATATCCTCAAGGTGAGCGAGATCGACGGCTGGCAGATCCACGGCAAGACCGGCATGGGCTACCCGAAGAAGCTGGATGGCAGCCTCAACCGCGATCAGCAGATCGGCTGGTTCGTCGGCTGGGCCAGCAAACCGGGCAAGCAGCTCATTTTCGTCCATACCGTGGTGCAGAAACCGGGCAAGCAATTCGCCTCTATCAAGGCGAAAGAAGAGGTGCTGGCCGCCCTGCCGGCGCAACTCAAGAAGCTCTGATCCCCCACATAACCTGACGACAGGGCTGGAGGCCAAAGCTTCGCAGCCCGCTCCGATCATCAGGGTCAGCTCGCCGACACCGGGCTGACCGCCATCCGCACAAGAGACAAAAATGAAATTATTCCTGTGGCTGCTCTGGCTTCCGGCCAGCATGGCGCTGGCCGCCTGCGACCTCTCCGATCGCCTGAGTCGGCAAGGGGGCGTCATCCATGATCGGCTCAACCAGCTCGAATGGCAGGCGTGCAGCCTGGGCAGCGAGTGGCGGGAGAGGGAAGGGTGCGTGGGCACACCGGCCCTGCTGACGCTGCTTGAAGCCAAGGATGAAGCGGCCCGCCTTGGCGAGGGGTGGCGTCTCCCCACCATCGAGGAGCTCTTCACCCTGCTCGACGAAAATTGCCGGGCGCCGATGACAGACCCCAACTTCTTTCCGGACATCCATGACAACGGGGAAAATGCCGCCCCCTACTGGACATCCAGCACCATCGAGGAGATGCCTGAACTGGTCTACTACATCGACTTTATACACGGAGTGATCGATGGCCATACCGATCGCTTCGCGCAAGCCGCCCGGCTGGTGCGCTCCCGCCCCTGAACAATCCCACGGCGCCTGATGGCGCCGTTTTGCTCAGTTCACCGCCACTTCACACAAGCCCATCACCACTTCACGCCGGACTGACAGACTCGCTCCACAGAACAAGGAGACATGTCATGGTCAAACAGATATTCACCCACAAGATCTTTCTGCTGCTGTTGCTCAGCCTGCTGCTGATGGTACCGGTGCAATCCATCATGGAGCTGAACCGGGAGCGGCAGATTTACCGCAATCAGGCGATCCAGAGCATCATGGCCAGCAGCAGTGGCCCGCAACGGCTGATGGGGCCGGTTATCGTGCAGCCCTATACCCGTTCGGTGACGGTCGAGCAAGATGGCAAGCGCTTCGTCCGTCAGGAGCAGACCTATCGCTACCTGCTGCCGGAACAGCTCGACGTGCAGGCCACCATGGAGGTGACCCCGCGCAAGCTCGGTATCTACCAGGCGCAGGTCTATCAGGCCCGGCTCTCCCTCTCCGGCCGTTTGCCGACTGCCGCTCAACTACAAGAGAGCGCGCCGCTCGCCGGGGATAACGAGCTGGTGGCAGGCAAACCCTACCTGAGTCTGGTGCTCTCCGATGCCCGCGGCATCAACAGCGTGCCCGAGCTGCAGCTCGGCAAGCTGCGCACCCCCTTTGCTCCGGGTGCCCGCCTCGGCAGCACCCTGGCCGGGATCCATGCTCCTCTCGACAGCCTGCCGCAGCAGGATGGCACCTTCCATCTGGAGCTCAATCTGCAGGGGATGAACGAGCTGGAAGTGGTGCCGCTCGGCCGGGAGAGCAAGTTGCAGCTGGCCGGCAACTGGCCCCACCCCAACTTTATCGGCGACTTCCTGCCGGCCAGTCGCAGCCTCAATCAGGAGGGGTTCAGCGCCAGCTGGCAGACCAGCTGGTTCGCCACCGATATGGAGAGCCGCTTCAACCGGGCGATGAACGGCGGGGAGGGTGTGTTGCCGACCTTCAGCGTCAGTCTGGTGCAACCGGTGGATCACTATCAGCTCAACGAACGGGCGGCCAAGTATGCCCTGCTCTTCATCGGTCTCACCTTTCTCAGCTTCTTCATGTTCGAGCTGCTCAAGGGGCTGCGGGTTCACCCGATCCAGTACGCGCTGGTAGGCATGGGGCTGGCCATCTTCTATCTGGTGCTACTGGCCCTGACCGAACACCTCGGCTTTGGCTGGGCCTATCTGGTGGCCGCGCTGGCCAGCGTGCTGCTCAACAGCTTCTACCTCAGTCATGTGCTGGGCGGCCCGAAGCAGGGGATCGGCTTTGCTGCGCTGCTCGGGCTGGTCTATGCCATTCTCTACAGCCTGCTGCAGGCCGAAGAGATAGCTCTGCTGCTCGGCGCCCTGCTGCTGTTCGCCACCCTGGCGCTGATCATGCTGCTGACCCGCAAGCTCGACTGGTATCAGGTGATGGACTACAGCGCCCCCGCCACCACATGGACAGCTCCCCAACCATCGAGCAGTGACACCGAGCATCAGTTATAAGCAAAAAAACCGGCGCCATCAGGCGCCGGTTCTATTTTTTGATCGAGTATCACTTCTTCTTGACCGGACGAGCCCAGTTCTTGATGTGACGCTGGGGTACCCGGGTTATCACGAGTTCATTTTCACCCACGTCCTTGGTAATAGTAGAGCCGGCACCCAGGGTGGCCCCCTTGCCGATGCGAACAGGCGCTACCAGTTGGGTATCAGAACCGACGAACACATCGTCCTCGATGATGGTCTGGAATTTGTTGACCCCGTCGTAGTTGCAGGTGATGGTACCGGCACCGATATTCACCCCGGCTCCGATCTCGGCATCACCCAGATAGGTCAGATGACCGCACTTGGAACCAACCCCAAGGCGGGCCTTCTTCATCTCGACGAAGTTGCCAACGTGCGCATCCTGCTCCAGAACCGCCCCCGGACGCAAGCGGGTAAACGGACCCACTGAGCACTGATCTGCCACCTGTGCCCCCTCGATAACCGAGTAGGGTTTCACCTCGGTGTGATCGCCAATGACGCAATCTTTCAGTACGCAACCGGCTCCGATACGAACGTGATTGCCGAGAGTCACCTTGCCCTCAATGATGACGTTTGCATCAATAACGACCTCTTCACCAATTTCCAAAACCCCACGCAAATCAAAGCGTGCGGGGTCGATCATGGTTGCACCTGCAATCATCAACTTCTCGGCCTGCATCTGCTGATAGCTGCGTTCAAGTTGGGCCAATTGAACCCTATTATTGGCCCCTTCCACTTCAGCAGCGCGCTCCGGATGAACAGCGGCAATCGGGCAATTATCGCCGTGAGCCATCGCGATCACATCGGTCAGATAGAACTCGCCCTGGGCGTTTTTGTTGTCGAGACGAGACAACCATTGACGCAACTGGCCCCCATTGGCCACCAGCACGCCGGTGTTTACCTCACGGATCGCCAGCTGCTCGGCATTGGCATCTTTCTGCTCGACGATGCCGACCACCTGACCATTTTCACGGACGATGCGGCCATAGCCGGTGGGGTTGTCCAGCACCACGGTCAGCAGTGCCATCCCGTTTTCCGCTTTGGCGGCGAGCAAGCGCTGCAGGGTCTCTGGCTGGATCAGCGGGGTATCGCCGTAGAGCACCAGCACGTCGTCCTCATCCTTCCAGAACGGGATGGCCTGGGCGACGGCGTGACCGGTTCCCAGCTGCTGGGCTTGCAGCACCCAGTTGACATCAGCCGCCACGATCCGCTCTTTCAGCAGCTCGGCACCGTGACCATAAACCAGATGCAGCTGCTCGGCGCCGACCTGACGGGCGGTATCGATCACATGGGAGACCATGGGTTTGTTGGCAACCGGGTGCAGTACCTTGGGCAGGGAAGAGCGCATGCGGGTGCCTTTACCCGCAGCCAGGATCACGACGTTGAGGGACATAAATTGACCTTTGGAACATGAAGAAATACTCGGCGGAGTCTATCCAACGGGCAAAAAAAAAGCGACCCGAAGGTCGCTTTTTACATCACCGTTATTAGCGGTAATTCTTTTTGACGATATCGATGACTCGCAGTTGAGCCATCGCCTTGGCCAGCTCGGTAGCGGCCTGGGCGTAGTCCATATCGCCATGGGAGCTGTGGATCCGCTCTTCGGCTGCGCGCTTGGCTTCCTGGGCTTTCGCCTCATCCAAGTCGTCGGCACGAATCGCGGTGTCCGCCAGCACGGTCACGGCTTCGGGTTGTACTTCCAGCATACCGCCGGAGATGTACAGCACCTCTTCAGTTCCATTCTGCTTCACCAAGCGGACCAGGCCCGGCTTGATGGCAGTCAGCAACGGAGCATGACCGTGGCGGAGACCCAACTCACCTTCGGAGCCTGATACCTGAGCGGATTGCACGCGACCGGAAAACAGTTTTCCTTCGGCGCTCACCACGTCCAGGTGAAAGGAGATCATCTCAGCCATGGGCCCTCCAGTAGAGGCTTACAGTTTCTTGGATTTCTCGACGACTTCGTCGATACCGCCAACCATGTAGAACGCCTGCTCGGGCAGATCGTCATACTCGCCTTTCAGGATGCCCTGGAAACCACGGATGGTCTCTTTCAGCGGCACGTATTTACCCGGAGAACCGGTAAACACTTCTGCTACGAAGAACGGCTGGGACAGGAAACGCTCAATCTTACGGGCACGGGCTACGGTCAGTTTGTCTTCTTCTGACAGTTCATCCATACCCAGGATGGCGATGATGTCCTTCAGCTCTTTGTAGCGCTGCAGTACGGTCTGAACGCCACGAGCGGTCTCGTAGTGCTCTTTGCCAACTACCAGCGGGTCCAGCTGACGAGAGGTAGAGTCCAGCGGGTCAACGGCCGGGTAGATACCCAGTGCCGCGATCTGACGGGACAGTACGACGGTCGCATCCAGGTGGGCGAAGGTGGTCGCCGGAGACGGGTCAGTCAAGTCATCCGCAGGAACGTAAACGGCCTGTACGGAGGTGATAGAACCGGTCTTGGTGGAGGTGATACGTTCTTGCAGAACACCCATCTCCTCGGCCAGAGTCGGCTGATAACCTACTGCGGAAGGCATACGGCCCAGCAGTGCGGATACTTCAGTACCGGCCAGGGTGTAACGGTAGATGTTGTCTACGAAGAACAGCACGTCACGACCTTCGTCACGGAACTTCTCGGCCATGGTCAGGCCGGTCAGCGCTACGCGCAGACGGTTTCCGGGCGGCTCGTTCATCTGACCGTAAACCAGAGATACTTTGTCCAGTACGTTGGACTCCATCATCTCGTGGTAGAAGTCGTTACCCTCACGGGTACGCTCACCTACACCCGCGAACACGGAGTAACCGCTGTGCTCGATCGCGATGTTACGGATCAGCTCCATCATGTTTACGGTTTTGCCTACACCGGCACCACCGAACAGACCCACTTTACCACCCTTGGCAAACGGACATACCAGGTCGATAACCTTGATGCCGGTCTCCAGCAGCTCGGTGCTGTTGGACTGATCTTCGTAGCTGGGGGCTTCACGGTGGATTGACCAGCTCTCTTCTTCACCGATCGGGCCTTTCTCGTCGATTGGCTCGCCCAGTACGTTCATGATCCGACCCAGAGTCGCAGTACCGACCGGAACCTGGATGGATTTACCGCTATTCATTACTTCCAACCCACGACGCAGACCGTCGGAGGAACCCATGGTGATGCAACGAACGACACCGCCACCGATCTGTTGCTGAACTTCCAGCACCAGACCCTGGCCTTGACCTTCGCTAACGACCTTCAGTGCATCGTACACCTGGGGCACGGCATTCTGCGGGAACTCGATGTCCACTACAGCGCCGATGATTTGGACGATGAAACCGTTACTCATGTCAAATCCTCTAAACCTTTGATAACCCTTGCCTTACACCGCAGCAGCACCGGATACGATCTCTGTCAGCTCCTGGGTAATACTGGCCTGACGGGCCTTGTTGTATACCAGTTGCAGATCGTTAATCAGGTTACCGGCGTTGTCAGTCGCGGCTTGCATAGCAACCATTCGGGCTGCCTGTTCACTGGCCAAGTTTTCCACTACACCCTGGTAAACCTGAGATTCGACATAGCGAACCAGCAGGGTATCCAGCAGCTTCTTGGGATCCGGCTCATAGAGGTAATCCCAGTGGTGTTTCTTGGCGAGCTTGCTGTCTTCAGTTACGGGCAAAGGCAGCAGTTGATCGACCCGTGGTTGCTGCACCATGGTGTTGACGAACTTGTTGTACACCAGATACAGCTTGTCAATCTCACCGTTGTCGTAAGCCTTCAGCATGACCTTGACTGAACCAATCAGGTCATTGACGCTCGGGTTATCGCCCAGTCCTGCGACGTGAGCTTTCACCTTGGCGCCGTGCCGTTCAAAGAAGTTGGAGGCTTTGTTGCCGATCAGAGCCAGGTCAACCTTGGCACCTTTCGCGCTCCATTGCTTCATATCATTGAGGGCAGCCTTGAACAGGTTGATGTTCAGACCACCACACAGGCCACGGTCGGTGGAGACGACGATGTAACCCACTCGCTTGACCTCACGTTCGATGAGGTAGGGGTGCTTGTATTCCAGGTTCCCCTGAGCGATATGGCCGATCACCTTGCGCATGGTTTCAGCGTACGGACGGCTGGCAGACATGCGATCCTGCGCACGGCGCATCTTGCTTGCTGCCACCATTTCCATAGCGCTGGTGATCTTCTGAGTGTTTTTCACACTCCCGATCTTGTTACGTATCTCTTTTGCGCCGGCCATCTCTTCTCTCCATCAGGTGGCAGCTTGCGCTGCCACACACGCTTACCAGGTCTGGGTTGCCTTGAAGTTGTCCAGCAACGCAGTCAGCTTGCCAACGATCGCGTCGTTGTAGTCAGCCTTGGCATTGATTTCAGCCATCAGCTCGGCATGCTGGGTATCGGCGAAAGAGAGCAGAGCGGCTTCGAAATCGAGGATCTTGTTCAGCTCGACATCGGAGAGATAGCCTTTTTCCGCGGCGAACAGCACCAGAGACTGGTGAGCAACGCTCATCGGAGAGTACTGCTTCTGCTTCATCAGCTCGGTCACTTTCTGACCGTGGTCCAGCTGCTTGCGAGTCGCATCGTCCAGGTCGGAAGAGAACTGGGCAAACGCAGCAAGTTCGCGGTACTGAGCCAGCGCGGTACGGATACCACCGGACAGCTTCTTGACGATCTTGGTCTGGGCGGCACCACCCACACGGGATACGGAGATACCCGGATCAACCGCAGGACGAATACCGGCGTTGAAAGACTGGGAAGTCAGGAAGATCTGACCATCGGTAATGGAGATCACGTTGGTCGGAACGAACGCGGATACGTCACCAGCCTGGGTTTCGATGATCGGCAGCGCGGTCAGAGAACCGGTTTTGCCCTTCACTTCACCCTTGGTGAACTTCTCTACGTACTCGTCGTTGACGCGAGCAGCACGCTCCAGCAGACGGGAGTGCAGATAGAATACGTCGCCCGGGAATGCTTCACGTCCTGGCGGACGGCGCAGCAGCAGGGAGATCTGACGATATGCAACAGCCTGCTTGGACAGGTCATCATAAATGATCAGGGCATCTTCACCGCGGTCACGGAAGTACTCACCCATGGAGCAACCGGAGTACGGAGCCAGATACTGCAGGGCAGCAGCTTCGGAAGCAGAGGCAACCACCACGATGGTGTTGGCCAGAGCACCGTGCTCTTCCAGCTTGCGCACCACGTTGGCGATGGTGGAGGCCTTCTGGCCAATCGCAACGTAGACACACTTAATGCCGGAGTCTTTCTGGTTGATGATGGTGTCGATCGCGATGGCAGTTTTACCTACCTGGCGGTCACCGATGATCAGCTCACGCTGGCCACGACCGATAGGGATCATGGCGTCGATGGCTTTCAGACCGGTCTGGACAGGCTGGTCAACAGACTTACGCTCGATAACGCCCGGGGCAATCACTTCTACCGGAGAGAAGCCATCGTGCTCGACCGGACCTTTACCGTCGATAGGCTGACCCAGGGTGTTGACCACCCGGCCCAACAGACCACGACCAACCGGCACTTCCAGAATGCGGCCAGTACCTTTTACTTTCATCCCTTCGGCCAGATCGGCATAGGGACCCATTACTACGGCACCAACGGAGTCACGCTCCAGGTTCAATGCCAGAGCGTAGCGGTTGCCCGGCAGCTCGATCATCTCACCCTGCATGGCATCGGCCAGGCCGTGGACACGAATGATACCGTCGCTTACAGAGACGATGGTACCTTCGTTACGCGCTTCGCTCTTTACATCAAACTGCGCAATGCGCTGCTTGATCAGCTCGGCGATTTCAGTGGAATTCAGTTGCATGCTCTAATACCCCAATCAAGATTGCAGCGCGTCAGCCATGCGATCCAGCTTACCGCGGACAGTTCCGTCGATAACCAGATCACCGGCCTTGATGAGCACCCCGGCCATCAAGGACGCATCGATGCTGCAATTCAGCTTCACTTTGCGCGCGAGACGTTGTTCCAGAGAAGCCTGAATATTGGCTTTCTGCTGGTCGGTCAGTGCAATCGCCGATGTCACGTCAGCCTGAACTTCTTTATCCAGTTCAGCCTTGAACACCACAAATTCGGCAACGACCGCCGGCAGCACACCCAAGCGACCATTCTCAGCCATTACCCGGATCAGGTTCTGGCCATGCTCGTCGAGTTGCTCACCGCAGATGCTGACAAACAGTTTTGCCAGCTCTTCGGCAGCCACAGAGCCGTTTACCAGGGAGTGGATGGTCTCGTTCTTCGCTACTTCCGCAGCGAAGCTGAGCATCCCCAGCCACTGATCAACCGCCTTGTGCTCAACGGCAAACTCGAAAGCAGCCTTGGCGTAGGGGCGAGCGATTGTAGTCAGTTCAGACATAGCCCCGTTCCCGTTACAGTTCTGCTACCAGTTTGTCGACGATGTCGCTGTTGGCAGCCTGGTCGATTTGGCGCGCCAGGATCTTCTCTGCACCAGCAATGGCAAGAGCAGCAACCTGCTTGCGCAGTTCTTCTTTGGCACGATGACGTTCAGCTTCAATCTCGGCGCGGCCTTGAGCCAGGATTTTTTCCCGCTCAGACTGGGCTCCGACAGTTGCCTCATCAATGATCTGGGCCTTGCGTTTGTTGGCCTGTTCAATGATTTCAGCAGCCTGGAGCTTGGCTTCTTTCAGCTGATCGACGGCGTTGGCCTTGGCCAAATCCAGATCTTTCTTGGCACGCTCAGCAGAAGAGAGACCATCAGCAATAGCTTTCTGACGGGCTTCGATGGCAGCAATCAACGGCGGCCATACGTACTTCATGCAAAACACTACGAAGAAGAAAAAAGCAATTGCTTGGCCGAGGAGGGTGGCGTTGATATTCACAGCCGATGTCCTCTTTAGTTAGTTAATGGGTTATGCCTGGAGATGTCTTAACGACTTAGCCAGCAACCGCAAACATCACGTACAGACCCAGACCAACGGCGATCATCGGGATCGCATCGACCAGACCCATTACGATGAAGAACTGGGTACGCAGAACAGGGATCAGGTCAGGTTGACGAGCAGCACCTTCCAGGAATTTACCACCCAGAATACCGATACCGATGGAAGCGCCGATAGCAGCCAGACCCATCATCATTGCAGCAGCGATGTACAGCAGGTCCATGTTCAAGTTTTCCATGAGGATCTCCATTTATTTAGATGTAATTGATTGTATAAAAAGGATTATTTGAGTCGCATCATCAATGGTCTTCCTGCGCCATCGACAGATAGACGATGGTCAGAACCATGAAGATGAATGCCTGCAAAGTGATGATCAGGATGTGGAAAATTGCCCAAGGCACGGACAGAATCCACTGTGACCACCAGGGTAGCAAACCCGCAATCAGGATAAAGATCAGTTCGCCAGCATACATGTTGCCGAACAGTCGAAGACCCAGAGAGACCGGTTTGGATACCAGCGTAACAGTTTCCAGGATGAGGTTAACCGGGATGGCAGCCGGGTGATTGAAAGGCTGAAGAGTCAGCTCCTTCACAAACCCGCCGATACCCTTGACCTTGATGCTGTAGTACAGGATCAAGAAGAACACGCCCAAAGCCATGGACATGGTGATGTTAACGTCAGCGGAGGGAACCACACGCAGATAGGGAATACCCATCAATTGTGCAGCGTGAGGGATAAAGTCAACAGGGATCAGATCCATCAGGTTCATCAGGAAGATCCAGACAAACACCGTCAGCCCCAAAGGTGCGATGACCTTGTTGCGACCGTGAAAGATGTCTTTGACGTTACCATTCACAAACTCGACCAGCATCTCCACAAAGCACTGCAGCTTACCCGGCACCCCGCTGGTAGCGTTGACGGCTACTTTGCGGAACAACAGGATAAACAGGGCGCCTAGCACGACGGAAAATACCATTGAGTCGATATTGACCGTCCAGAACCCGGACCCGACTTGCAGGTGGGTCAGGTGGTGGGAGATATATCCCTGAGGAGTCAGGACTTCTCCGGTTGCAGACATGAGTTTTCCTAATAGTGGTTGTTAAGCGTGAATGAGACTATCCACTGTACAACGAGGGCGAGGATATAAGTGGCGAAAAACGAGACGGTAACGACCTCGACTCCCGCACCAAACATCAGGGCGAATAGACCTGTTGTAGTAATGAGCTTAATCCCTGCCCCACCATAAAAGTCCCGCAGAACCAGACCCACACTCTCGGCCGTTACCTTGCGGCGCAGTACCCAGAGAGTGAACAAGGCCTGAGGAACCCAGTACATCCCCCCTCCGTAAAGGGCGGAATAACCAGCGCTGGCACCAGTCAGGTAATACCAGACGGCACTCATCGCCAGGATCAGGACCAGCTGACAAACGAGCATAACCAAGGCCAGTGTCAAACCTTCCAAGGCTATTTTCTGCTTCACCAACCTACCCCTGAACATTACAGAACTGTAAAAAATCGGGATCCGAAGACCCCATGTTAACAGCTCTAAAAGCCGGTCAAATTATACCCTTGAGGGCCACTATTGCAATATGACAAAAATCCTTAATTTTTGCGGCTTTCAGCGCAAAATCAGGGTTATGCCCATATCAAAAGGAATGGATGTTTTATTACTACAAAAAGCGTAAAAATCACGATTCCGACACGCCAAAATAGCCCAATATGCGGTCCAAATCGGACAAGTTCTCGTAACTAATTACTAACTTTCCGCTATCCCGCTTGCCAGGCTGAAGTTGTACCTGATTGCCAATTTTTTCAGCCAACTGGCGCTCCAGGTAACCGAACTGGGGATCGCGGACCGGTTCGACCCTGGCTTTTGCCGGCTCCAGCGCCTTTTGCACCAGCTTTTCGGTATCACGCACAGTCAGCCCTTTCTGGGCAACCAGCTTGGCCAGTTCGGACTGGGCCTGGCCACTCAGGGCCAACAAGGCACGGGCATGGCCCATGTCGAGATCGCCATGCTCGACGAAACGCTTCACGTCATCGTTGAGCTGGTTGAGACGCAACAGGTTGGTCACCGTGGTGCGGGACTTGCCCACCGCCTCGGCCACCTGCTGGTGGGTGAGTTCAAATTCGGTCAGCAGTCGCTGCAGGGCGACCGCCTCTTCGATGGCGTTGAGATCTTCGCGCTGGATGTTCTCAATCAGCGCGATGGCCACCGCAGCTTCGTCAGGTACATCCTTGACGATGCAGGGTACCACTTCAAGCCGGGCCAGCTGGGACGCGCGCCAGCGCCTCTCGCCAGCGATGATTTCAAAAGAGTGTTCGGCGACCGGGCGCACCACGATGGGCTGGATCACCCCCTGGGCGCGAATGGAGTTGGCCAGCTCTTCCAGCGCATCCTGCGACATGTCCTTGCGCGGCTGGTACTTGCCCGAGTGCAGCCACTCGACCGGCAGCTTGCGCAGCTCACCCTGGTTGGTGGGGGCCATGGCCTGCTCGGTACGTTGATCGCTCATCACCTGTTTCTGGCGGGCAGCCGTGCTGGTACTGAGCAGAGCATCCAGCCCCTTGCCCAGTCCACGTTTTTTCGGAGTCATACGCTCTCTCGGTCTGCGATGGTCGCCTGACGTTCCTGCTCCTGGCGGCGCAGGATCTCGCCAGCCAGAGCCAGGTAGGCCTTGGCGCCCACCGATGATTTGTCATAGTGCATGGCCGGCGCACCGAAACTCGGCGCCTCCGCCAGTCTGACGTTGCGGGGAATGATGGTGCGGTAGACCTTGTCGCCGAAGTGCTGTTTTAGCTGATCGGACACATCATTGGCCAGCCGGTTGCGGTGATCGTACATGGTACGCAGCACCCCTTCGATCTTGAGATCGGGATTGACCACGGCGGCCAGCTTGCTGATGGTGTCGACCAGGGCGGTGAGCCCTTCCAGCGCATAGTATTCGCACTGCATGGGCACCAGCACGGAGTCGGCGGCGGCCATGGCATTCACGGTCAGCATGTTGAGGGAAGGGGGACAGTCGATGAAGACGTAGTCGTACTTGTCCCGCACCGAGGCCAGCGCATTGCGCAGGCGGATCTCGCGGGCGAAAAACTCCATCAGGCGGATTTCGGCCGCGGTCACGTCGGCGTTGGCGGCGATCAGGTGATAGCCACCGGAAGTTTCGGGGATGATCACCTCGCTGATGGGGGCATCTTCGATCAGCAGCTCATAGGCGGTGCGCTCGACTTCGTACTTGTCGACGCCGCTGCCCATGGTGGCATTGCCCTGCGGATCCAGATCGATCACCAGCACCTTGCGCCGGGTGGCGGCCATGGAGGCGGCCAGGTTCACACAGGTGGTGGTTTTACCCACTCCACCCTTCTGGTTGGCTATGGCAATGACTTTTCCCACACTATCCCCTAAATGAAACTGCGACCCTATTCGGGCTGGATATGTTTGAATTCCAGCAGATGACGTTCGCCTTCCAGCTCCGGCACCCGCAACTCATGACAGGCTACCAGACGGATATTGGCAGGCAACTGGGCCAGCTCCTCTGCGGGATATTGTCCCTTGAGCGCGAGGAAGCTGCCCTGTTCTGACGGCAGGTGGTGACACCAGCTCAGCATGTCCTCCAGCGAAGCGAACGCTCTGCTGAGTACACCATCAAACCCGACTTCGGGTTGATACTCTTCCACCCGGGATTTGATCGGCGTCACATTGGTCAACCCCAGCTCCAGAATGACCTGGCGGATGAAGTTGATCCGTTTGCCCAGACTGTCCAGCAGAACGAACTGCTTGTCCGGGTTGATGATGGCCAGCGGCAGTCCAGGCAAGCCGGGACCGGTCCCCACATCGATGAAGCGCTCCCCGTGCAAGTGGGGGCTTACCACCAGACTGTCGAGGATATGCTTGACCAGCATGGCGTCCGGATCACGAACCGAGGTGAGATTGTAAGCCTTGTTCCACTTGTGCAGCAACTCGACCAGCTGCACCAGTTGGCTCTTTTGGGTATCAGTGATAACAATTCCGGCCTGCATGAGCAGGCCGTTCAATCTTTCCAGCATATTTTCCAACGGTAAGAATCCTCAGGCGGTTTTACGCAGCAGGCCGTGTTTTTTCAGGTGCACCAGCAAAATGGAGATGGCCGCCGGGGTGATGCCGGAGATGCGGGAAGCCTGACCGATGGTCTGCGGCTTGGCATCGTTGAGCTTGGCTTTCACCTCGTTGGAGAGGCCATTTACATCGCGATAGTCGAGATCCAGCGGCAACAGGGTGTTCTCGTTGCGCAGCTGCTTCTCCACTTCGTCCTGCTGACGATCGATGTAACCGGCGTACTTGATCTGGATTTCCACCTGCTCGGCAGCGGCAGGATCCGCTACGGCGGGGCCGATCCCTTCGATGGTCATCAGGGCATCGTAGGTCACTTCCGGACGGCGCAGCAGCTCTTCCAGGCTCTGTTCGCGGGTCAGCGGGGTATTGACCAGGGCGTTGACCGCCTCCAGTGACGGATGCTGCGGGTGGATCCAGGTCGAGCGCATGCGCTGACGCTCCAGCTCAACCTGTTCCATCTTGGCGTTGAACTTGCTCCAGCGCTCGTCATCCACCAGACCCAGCTCGCGACCAATGGTGGTCAGGCGGATATCGGCGTTGTCTTCACGCAGCAGCAGGCGATATTCGGCACGACTGGTGAACATGCGATAGGGCTCGCGGGTTCCCAGGGTGGAGAGATCGTCCATCATCACGCCCATGTAGGCCTGATCCCGACGCGGATTCCAGGGATCCTTGTCCTGCGCACGCAGGGCCGCGTTCAGACCAGCCATCAGGCCTTGTGCCGCCGCCTCTTCGTAACCGGTCGTCCCGTTGATCTGGCCAGCGAAGAACAGGTTTGGAATGCACTTGCTCTCCATGTTGGCCTTGAGATCCCGCGGATCGAAGAAATCGTACTCGATGGCATAACCCGGGCGGGTGATGTGGGCATTCTCGAAGCCACGCACGGAGCGAACGATCTGCACCTGCACGTCAAACGGCAAGCTGGTGGAGATCCCGTTCGGGTAAAGCTCGTGGGTGGTCAGGCCTTCCGGCTCGACGAAGATCTGGTGCGCAGTCTTGTCGGCAAAGCGGGTGATCTTGTCCTCGATCGACGGGCAGTAGCGCGGGCCGATCCCTTCGATCACCCCGGCGTACATGGGGCTGCGATCCAGGTTATTGCGGATCACATCGTGGGTGCGCTCGTTGGTATGGGTAACGTAGCAAGGCACCTGACGGGGATGCTGGCTGGCATCACCGATGAAAGAGAATACCGGACGCGGATCGTCACCGTGCTGCTCCTGCATTACGGAGAAATCGACGCTGCGGGCATCGATGCGGGGCGGTGTGCCGGTCTTGAGGCGATCGATGCGCAGCGGCAGTTCGCGCAGGCGCTGAGCGAGGGCGATCGAGGGAGGATCCCCGGCACGGCCGCCCTTGTAGTTCTCCATCCCGATATGGATCAAACCATTCAGGAAGGTGCCTACGGTCAACACCACCGTCTTGCCGCTAATGCGGATCCCGCTCTGGGTCACCACACCGGCAACACGATCCCCGTCCATGATGAGATCGTCACAGGCCTGCTGGAAGATCTTCAGGTTGGGGTAGTTCTCCAGCATCTGGCGCACGACAGCCTTGTAAAGCAGGCGATCCGCCTGAGCGCGGGTAGCGCGTACTGCCGGCCCTTTGGATGAGTTGAGAGTGCGGAACTGGATCCCGCCAAGATCGATGGCACGCGCCATGATCCCGCCGAGAGCGTCAACTTCCTTGACCAGGTGTCCCTTGCCGATCCCGCCGATCGCCGGGTTGCAGGACATATGCCCCAGCGTATCGATATTGTGGGTCAGCAACAGGGTATTCATGCCCATACGGGCTGCCGCTGTTGCTGCTTCGGTTCCGGCATGACCGCCACCGACGACGATCACATCAAATTGTTCATGGTATTGCATTGGGATCACCTTGATCTGCACGCCTGAAGATCTGTATTTGCCTGGGCTAAAAGGCGGAACATTCTATCTGTTTCACGCCCTGAGGGGAACGTCTACTTAACGTTCAGTATGAAGAGAGGATCCACTAAATAGATCTTAAGGATCTTTAGATCGATCTTTTACTGGATTTTTTATTAGGATCAGCCAGATCTGTTGATAAGCACTTTTTGATCATAAAGATCATTCAGTTAAAGGCGATCCCAGCTTGTGGAAAAGCTTGGATCCTGGCTCCTTGAACCGTGGGACAACCCTGACTTTTATGCACAGTGCAAACCTGCACAAGATCTCATTCATAGGATAACTATAGGTTTTACAGAGGTTAAACCTGTAGTTATGCACATTTATATGGATTGCTGTGGGTAACCGTGTAGAACAACTTGGCAAGATCCAGCTGTTAATAACCTGGTGGATAGCCGATCTGGGGATAAGTCGGGAGATCGCACTTTTATTGCGGATCTCCCGTGAGTGATCAGGCGATCATGGTCATCCAGTTATGGATCCAGGCTTCTGCTGCATCTTCCGGTATCTCGTAACGGGTTACATCGATGTCGAGCCGTTCGCCGATCCGGCTGGCACCACACTCGGCCAGCAGCCGATCCACTGTCTTGCCGCCCTGACAGAAGGTGTCATAACTGCTGTCACCAAGGGCGATCACTCCATATTTCAGTGAGTTAAGATCCGGATGCTGCTCGGCAAGATCCTTGGCGAAGGGCTGCAGGTTGTCGGGCACATCCCCTGCACCATGGGTGGAGGTAACCACCAGCAGGATGGATCCGGGCTCATCCAGTACCTCGGTCAGCGACGCTGGGTTGTGGATCCGGGTCTGGTGACCCGCCTGTTCCAGCAGATTGGCCACATGATCGGCGACATATTCGGCGGCCCCCAGCATGGAACCGACGACGATATTGAGTTTTGCCATGGAATGGATCCTGATTCAGAGAAAAGAGGCGAAGCCGGATTCTAACTCCAAAGGATGTGGATAAATATGGATAAAGCTTGGGGATAATGGATCCACTCAGAGATAGCTGTGGATCTTGTCTCTGTAAGATTCGCCGGGTGGCGTTGTTGAGCGGATGAAATAAAATAGGCTTGTCAGGAGCCTTGGGGGTCATTTCCCGATGGCATCTTAAGGCTGCTGGGCTCTTTCTACTTCCTTTTCAGCAAATGCTTGAGCATGTGAAATGGTGCGGATTTCCCTTTATTGCACGATATAAAGCGGCGGTAAGGAGGTGCTTACTTCATGTAGTATCTGCACTGCCTCGATGTTTATGGACAAAAAACCACAAAAAAGCCCGGGATGAACCCGGGCTTTTTGTTGTCTGCGGTACCGGCTTATTTGCCGATGCAGAAGCTGGAGAAGATGCGGCCCAGCAGATCGTCGGAGCTGAATTCGCCGGTGATCTCGGAGAGGGACTCTTGCGCCAGGCGCAACTCTTCGGCCACCAGCTCGCCAGCCACGAACACTTCCAGCTGCTCCTTGGCCACCTGCAGGCGCTCAGCGGCGCGCTCCAGTGCATCCAGATGGCGGCGGCGGGCCATAAAGCCCCCTTCGGTGTTGCCCTGGAAGCCCATGCAGGCTTTCAGGTGTTCTCGCAGTGCAGGCAGCCCCAGCTCGGTCTTGGCGGAGATACGGTAGACGGCGTGGCCCTGCTCCTGGCTCGGTGCCAGATCTTCGCCAGTCAGGTCAGCTTTGTTGCGAATGACTGTGAGGCCGATGTTTTTTGGCAACCGATCAACAAATTCCGGCCAGATTTCGCGCGGGTCGACTGCGTCTGTGGTGGTGCCATCCACCATAAACAGCACCCGATCGGCCTGCTCGATCTCGGCCCAGGCGCGCTCGATACCGATCTGCTCCACCTTGTCCTGGGTGTCGCGCAGGCCGGCGGTGTCGATGATATGCAGTGGCATGCCATCGAGATGGATGTGCTCGCGCAACACGTCGCGGGTGGTACCGGCAATCTCGGTAACGATGGCTGACTCACGGCCTGCCAGGGCGTTGAGCAGGCTCGATTTGCCGGCGTTGGGACGACCGGCGATCACCACCTTCATCCCTTCCCGCAGCAGGGCGCCCTGCTTGGCTTCACCGCGCACGTCGTCCAGCTCGGACATGATGGCGTAGAGGTCGCCCGCCACCTTGCCATCGGAGAGGAAATCGATCTCCTCGTCCGGGAAGTCGATGGCCGCTTCCACATAGATACGCAGCCGGGTCAGGTTTTCCACCAGCTGCTGGATCATGCTGGAGAACTGCCCCTGCAGGGAGTGCATGGCGCTGCGGGCAGCCTGTTCGCTGGAGGCTTCGATAAGGTCGGCAATCGCCTCGGCCTGGGCCAGATCCAGCTTGTCGTTGATGAAGGCACGCTCGCTAAACTCGCCGGGGCGGGCAGGGCGGATCCCTTCAATTTGCAGAATCCGGCGGATCAGCATGTCCATGATGACGGGGCCGCCGTGGCCCTGCAGCTCCAGCACATCTTCGCCGGTAAAGCTGTTGGGGGCCTTGAACAGTAGGGCTATGCCCTGATCCAGTACTTCGCCTTGCTCATCCCTGAACGGCAGATATTCGGCGTAGCGTACCCGCGGGCACTTGCCGAGCACTATCTCGGCAACCTGTTCGGCGGCGGGGCCGGATACCCGGACTATGCCGACGCCACCACGGCCGGGGGCGGTGGCCTGGGCCACGATCGTATCTGTAGTCATCTTGCTTGGCTCGTTTGTTCGCTGATAGGAAAACGTAGTGGGAGACATTGTAATAAAAAAGGCAGCCCGAAGGCCGCCTCTTTTGTCATCACGGGAAGATTAGCTGCGCATCAGTTACGAGTGTGCAGGCCTTTCTTCTCCAGCTGACGATAGATGATGGTCTGCTGGGTGATGGAGATAACGTTGCTCACCAGCCAGTAGAGAGTCAGGCCAGCCGGGAACCAGAGGAACATGAAAGTGAAGATGATCGGCATGAACTGCATCACTTTCTGCTGCATCGGGTCGGTCACGGTGGTCGGGCTCATCTTCTGCAGATACCACATGGAGGCACCCATGAGGATTGGCAGCACGAAGAAGGGGTCCTTCACTGACAGGTCGGTGATCCACAGGGCGAACGGCGCGTGGCGCAGCTCAACAGACTCCATCAGTGCCCAGTAGAGGGCAATGAAGATGGGCATCTGGACCAGGATCGGCAGACAGCCACCCAGCGGGTTGACCTTTTCCTTCTTGTACAGCTCCATCATGCCTTGAGACATCTTCTGGCGATCGTCGCCGAAGCGCTCGCGCAGGGCCGCAATCTTGGGTTGCAGCATGCGCATCTTGGCCATGGAGGTGTACTGGGCCTTGGTCAGCGGGAACATGATGCCGCGCACCAGCAGGGTCAGCATGATGATGGCGACACCCCAGTTCTGGACGAAACCGTGGAACACGGTCAGCAACCAGTGCAGCGGTTGGGCGATGAACCACAGCCAGCCGTAATCGACGGTCAGGTCGAGGTGGTTTGCCACCTTGGCCATCTGGTCTTGCAGCTTGGGACCAACCCACAGTTTGCTGGTGACTTCGGCCTGTTGACCGGCGGCCACGTCAACCATCGGCGCCTTGTAACCGATGATGGCCTGGCCTTTGCCCGGGATCACACGGCTGTAGAAGCTGTTGGTATCGTTTG
This sequence comes from Aeromonas sp. SE22, assembly GCF_038739755.1. Classification (NCBI taxonomy): domain Bacteria; kingdom Pseudomonadati; phylum Pseudomonadota; class Gammaproteobacteria; order Aeromonadales; family Aeromonadaceae; genus Aeromonas; species Aeromonas sp. SE22. Next base: position 67,502 of record NZ_JBCGFD010000014.1, on the reverse strand, counting down.
CGTTCGGAGCCCAAGCAGAGACGAAGTAGTGTTGGAGCATGGCGACCCAACCACCCTTGGTGGTCTTGCTCAGGTCGGCATCCTTCATCTCGTCGAAGGTGTACTTCTTGTAGCGGGTATCTTCAGTGGAGAAGGCACCGCCGCGGTAAGCACTGGCTACCATGGCATGGCCTTGCTGGTCTTTCGGAGTCGCCACGGTCTGCTTCAGCTGACCGTAGAACTGCACCTGTACCGGCTCGGCGGATTTGTTGTCGATCTTGTAGTCGACGCCAACGGCATAGTCACCACGCTTGAGGATGAACTCCTTGGTGAAGACAACGCCCTTGCTGTCGGTCCAGGTCATCGGTACGACGACTTGATCCTGACCATCAGCCAGCTGGTAGCTGGTCTGGGCGGCTTCATAGGTGGGACGACCCTGGGCCTGGCTGTCAGGACCATCGCGACCAACCAGACCGCTCTGGGCAACATAAAGATGCTCAGGTTGGCTGGTCAGCAGTACGAACGGTTGATCCTTGCCTTCTTCCAGCTTGTGGGCCAGCAGTTCAGCAGAGACGATGTCGCCACCCTGGGTATCCAGAGTCAGCTTGAGCACGTCGGAGGAGACGGTGATCAGCTTGCGTGCGGCAGTCGCATTGGCTTGCTCGGAAACCTGAGGAATATCACCGGATTGACCGGCTTCAGGTACGAAATGTTCGGTTTGGGCCACGGTAGTCGGGGCCGGCTTGGGAGCCTTGTCGGACTCCCACTGTTGCCAGAGCAAAAAGCTCACGAACAGCAAACCGATCAGGAGTAGATTGCGTTGTGATTCCATAGTCTTCAGTTTCTTCGCTTTGGTTGCGGAACCGGGTCATAACCACCCTCGGATAAGGGATGGCATTTTAATAGACGTTTGCTGGCTAACCAAACGCCTTTTATGAAACCGTGAAGTCGGATTGCTTCTATCGCAAATTGGGAACAAGTTGGGGTAAAACGGCAGCGCGGCCCCAGCAGGGGACTAATGATTAGCTGATACAGACGTATCAGTTTGATAGCTACCCATTGCAACGGCGTGACAGAGTGCGCCATAGCTTTTCCAGTAACTTGAACAGTTCCTCGTTATCCATCTCTTTCACACCGGCCTTGGCGATTACCACGATGTCGATAGCGGGCAGCTGATGTTGTTTGAGGCGGAAACTTTCCCGAACCACCCGTTTGACACGGTTACGCCAAACGGCACGCTTGAGTGCTTTTTTGGGCACAGCGAGACCAAGACGAGGGTGTTCGAGCGAATTGGGAGAGGCGAGAAGAGTAATCTGCGGAGAGGCGGCCCGGACAGGCTCGGCGAAAACGCGTTTGAAGTGTTCGGGAGTTAACAGACGTAACTCCCGAGAGAAGGTGTGCTGGGTAGGCATTAGACTACCAGGCGGGCACGACCCTTGGCACGACGAGCGGCCAGAACTTTACGACCGTTGGCAGTTGCCATGCGGGCGCGGAAACCGTGAGAGCGCTTGCGCTTCAGGTTGGACGGTTGAAAAGTACGTTTCATGATTCGATTCCGTATTACTGTACAGTTTTGATTGTCACACTTAGCCGACGCGCCAGCTATAGCGTGTGACGACTAGCAAAAGAGGCCGAATTCTAAACAGAGTTCGGCTTTTAGTCAATCCGCCGTTCCCTCTCATCCTGCGGTGGTCTTGAAAAGGCCGCTGCCGAGTGTGAGGATCCAGAGGATCGAGGGCTCCGGATTATACTGGCAACCCGGTGTTAAACAAGGGATCCCTCAATAAAAAAGGCGGCCAGGCCGCCAAAGAGAGAGCTATTTAAGGACTTTCCGCAAGAACTCCCGGGTACGGGGATCCTTGGGATCGACCAATATCTGATCCGGCGGGCCCTGCTCGACGATCCGGCCACCTTCCATGAAGATCACCCTATCGGCCACATCCCGTGCGAATTCAATCTCGTGGGTCACCACCATCATGGTCTGGTGCTGGCTAGCCAGCTTTTTCATCAGCCCGAGCACTTCATCGACCCATTCCGGATCGAGTGCCGAAGTGGGCTCGTCAAACAGGATTACCTTGGAGTGGGCCGCCATGGCCCTACCGATGCCGACCCGTTGCTGCTGGCCGCCGGAGAGGGAGGCCGGATAGGCGTCCCGCTTGTCGGCAAGACCTATATCCTCAAGGATGCCGAGGGCGGTAGCACGGGCTTCCGCTTTTGGCTGTTTCCAGACAGTGATCAGCCCTTCGGCGATGTTGTCCAGCGCCGTCTTGTTGGCAAACAGGGCGTAGTTCTGGAACACGAAGGAGGCGCGCTTGCGCAGTTCGATGGCCTGCTGCTCGCTGGCATTTGCCAGATTGAGCTGCAGATCGTCGATGGCAAGCGAACCCGCATCCGGTGTCTCCAGCAGGTTCAGGCAGCGCAGCAGGGTCGACTTGCCGGTGCCGGAGGGGCCGATAATGACCACTATCTCCCCCTTCTTTACCTCCAGATCGATGCCGTTGAGCACCTGATTGCCCTGATATGCCTTGGAGAGGCCGGTTAGCTTGATCATGAGAGCCCTCCTTTAATAGGCACGGTTGAGACGAATTTCCAGCAGGTGCTGCAAGCGGGTAAAGAAGATGACCACCACCCAGTAGATAAGCGCCACCGCCATAAAGCTCTCGAAGAACTTGAAGGAGGAGGAGGCTTCCATCTGCGCCTTGCCCATGATCTCGGCCACACCGAGAGTAAAGGCCAGCGAGGTGCTCTTGATCATGTCGATGAAGTAGTTCATCAGCGACGGAGTGGCGATGCGTGCTGCCTGCGGCAGAATGATCCGCTGCATCGCCTGCAGCCGGCTCATGCCGATGCTGAGCGCCGCCTCCATCTGGCTTTTGTGGATACCCAGGATCGACGCTCTGATCGACTCGGCCATGTAGGCGGCAAAGTGGAGGGTCAGACCTATGATGGCGGCGGTAAAGGCATCCATCCCGGAAAAAACGTGGAACAGTTGTGGCAGCCCGTAATAGAGCAGGAACAGCTGGACGAGCAGCGGTGTACCCCGAAAGAACGAGATATAGAGCATCGCCAGCCAGTGGATCACGGGGATGCGAAAGACCCGTACTATCGCCAGGGCCAGCGACAGTACGAGTGCCAACACGAATCCCCACAGGGCCATCTCCATCGTGGTGCCCAGATATTTGAGCAGGATGGGAAACAGCCCCAGGGTGTACTCGATATCGAAGTGCATCATTTATTTGTCAGTGATGTCGGACGCGAACCATTTCTCGGAGATTTGACGCAGGGAGCCATCCTTGCGCATGGCGGTCAGAGCTTCATCGACCTTCTTCAGCAGCGCCTGCTTCTCTGGAGTCTTCAGGAAGGGCAGGGCGTTCTCGATGGTTTCGAACGGTGCGCCAGCCTGTTGCAGCGGCAGCTTGGACTCCTTGATCAGCTGGGCGGTGGAGACGCGGTCCATCACGAAGGCGTCGATGCGGCCCAGTGCGACATCCTGTTCGAAGGCGGAGTCATAGGTGCGGATATCGATCTTGTGGTTCGGATCGTTCTTGCGCAGCAGCTCTTCAAAGTTGGAGCCAAGGTTGACCGCGACCTTCTTGCCTTCCAGATCCTTGATGCCGTGGATGGTGTTGTTGCCCTGACGGACCACGATCTGGGCGCCGTCATAGACGTAGGGCTGGGAGAAGTCGTACTTCGCCTTGCGCTCGTCAGTGATGGTGATCTGGTTTGAGATGGTATCGACACGGCCGGTTTCCAGCATGCCGAACAGGCCGGAGAAGCTGGCGGTCACGAACTCGACCTTGTAGCCGGTACGCTCGCCGATCTGGTTCCACATATCCACTTCAAAGCCCTGCAGCTTGTCCTGCTTGACGAAAGTGAACGGGAAATACTTGCCGGACATACCGACCTTGATGGTCTCCTGGGCGATGGCCTGACCAGACAGGGTAGCCAACAGGATGGCTGCGCCGGAAATAAGCTTGATGGAAGTTTTCATGGGGTTTCTCTCTCTAAATGTCTTGTATTTGTAGTTGTAATAACTGCTTTGGCGCTGATGTTATTGGAATAAAATTTAAAAAATAAATGACATTTGGTTATATGAAATAACAGGAGTGCAGCACGAGATCCGCCAGTTGCAGCAGTGGATCAAGCTGTGGGTAACTTTGGGGATGAAAGATGATCCGGAGGCGCTGGATCCTTGAAAGTCAAGGATCTTATTTGCTGGATCCGCGGGGTCACGGCTGGAGATCCGGCGGCTAAAAACGTAGAATAGCCGGTCTTTAGTTAATCAATCGACAGGAGTTTAGAGTGACTGCTTCGCTATGGCAGCAGTGCCTTAACCGGCTGCAAGATGAGTTGCCCTCGGCAGAATTCAGCATGTGGATCCGGCCGCTTCAAGCGGAGTTGAGTGACAATACTCTGACCCTGTATGCACCGAATCGCTTCGTTCTGGACTGGGTACGAGACAAGTACCTCATCCGGGTGAACGGCATCATTAACGAACTTTGCGGGGTCGATGGCCCCGCCCTGCGTTTTGATATTGGCAATCGTCCCCACCCCGTCACCGTCGCTGCAAGCAGAGCGCCGGCGCAGGGTGCTGCGCCTGTGAATAACTTGCAGAAGAGCTGGGAAAGCAAGCCCGAAACCAAGCCCGAGCCAAACCACAAGAGCAACACCAACGTGAACTATACCTTCGAGAATTTCGTCGAGGGTAAGTCCAACCAGTTGGCTCGTGCGGCGGCCCGTCAGGTGGCGGATAATCCGGGTGGTGCTTACAACCCTCTGTTCCTCTATGGCGGTACCGGTTTGGGTAAAACCCACCTGCTGCACGCCGTTGGCAATGCCATCAAGGAGAGCAAAAAAGATGCGAAAGTCATCTATATGCACTCCGAGCGGTTCGTGCAGGACATGGTGAAAGCGCTGCAAAACAACGCCATTGAAGAGTTCAAGCGTTACTACCGCAGCGTCGATGCCCTGCTCATCGATGACATCCAGTTCTTCGCCAACAAGGAGCGCTCCCAGGAGGAGTTCTTCCATACCTTCAACGCTTTGCTCGAAGGCAACCAGCAGATCATCCTCACCTCGGATCGCTATCCGAAAGAGATCAACGGTGTCGAGGATCGCCTCAAGTCCCGCTTCGGCTGGGGCCTGACCGTGGCGATCGAGCCGCCTGAGCTGGAGACTCGCGTCGCCATCCTGATGCGCAAGGCGGACGAGAACCAGATCCACCTGCCGGACGAAGTGGCTTTCTTCATTGCCAAACGGCTGCGTTCCAACGTCCGTGAACTGGAAGGGGCCCTCAACCGGGTGATCGCCAACGCCAACTTTACCGGTCGCGCCATCAACATCGACTTCGTACGCGAAGCGCTGCGCGATCTGCTGGCGTTGCAGGAGAAGCTGGTCACCATCGACAATATCCAGAAGACGGTGGCGGAGTACTACAAGATCAAGCTTGCGGATCTGCTCTCCAAGCGCCGTTCCCGCTCCGTGGCCCGCCCGCGCCAGCTGGCGATGGCACTGGCCAAGGAGCTGACCAACCACAGTTTGCCGGAGATAGGTGATGCCTTTGGTGGCCGTGACCATACCACCGTTCTTCATGCCTGCCGCAAGATCGAGCAGCTGAAGGAGGAGAGTCACGACATCAAGGAGGACTACTCCAACCTGATCCGTACCCTTTCTTCCTGATAACGGAGAGCACAGATGCAGCTCGAAATTAGCCGTGAGGCCCTGTTACGTCCTCTGCAACTGGTGTCCGGTGCCCTGGGTGGCCGACCGACCCTGCCGATCCTCGGCAACGTGCTGCTTGATGTCAGCAACGGTCTGCTGTCGCTGACCGGTACCGATCTCGAAGTAGAGATGATCGGTCAGGTCTATCTGAATGATGCCAGTGAAGATGGCCGCACCACTGTGCCGGCGCGCAAGCTGCTGGACATCTGCCGTGGTCTGCCGGAAGGCGCCGAGATCCGCCTCAATACCGAAGGCGATCGCCTGATCATCCGTTCCGGCCGTTCCCGTTTCAATCTGTCGACCCTGCCGGCGACCGAGTATCCGAACATCGAGGATTGGGAGTCCGTGCTCGAGTTCGATATCAGCCAGCTGGAGCTGAAAAAGCTGATCGACGCTACCCAGTTCTCCATGGCCAGCCAGGATGTGCGTTACTACCTGAACGGCATGCTGTTCGAGAGTGAAGGTCACGGTCTGCGTACCGTAGCGACCGACGGTCACCGTCTGGCCACCTGCCGCCGCGAGGTTGTGGGGGAATCGCTGCCCGATCATCAGGTTATCCTGCCACGCAAAGGGGTGCTGGAGCTGGTGCGTCTGCTGGAAGCGGAAGACAAGCCGGTGCGACTGCAGATCGGTCGCAGCAACCTGCGTGCCGCCCTCGACGGCTTCATCTTCACCTCCAAGCTGGTGGATGGCCGTTTCCCAGACTGGCGCCGGGTCATTCCGCGCAACAGCGACAAGGCCCTGATCGCCGGCCGTGAGGATCTGCGTCAGGCGTTTGCCCGCGCGGCGATCCTCTCCAACGAAAAATTCCGTGGGGTGCGTCTCAATCTGCAGGAAAACCTGCTGCGCATCACCGCCAACAACCCGGAACAGGAAGAAGCGGAAGAGCTGCTTGACGTACAATACGCTGCTGGCGAGATGGAGATCGGATTCAACGTCTCTTATGTGCTGGACGTGCTGAATACGTTAAAATGTGAGCAAATCCGGGTTAGCCTGAGCGATTCCGTCAGCAGCGCCATTATTGAGGATTTTGAAAATCAGGATGCTCAGTACGTGGTAATGCCGATGCGGATCTAGTCGTGTCTCTGGTCAAACTCCAGCTCAGCGACTTTCGCAATATCCAGCAAGCCAGTCTCGCGTTGTCACCCGGCCTCAATATTCTGGTCGGGTGCAATGGCAGCGGCAAGACCAGCGTGCTGGAAGCCATTCACTACCTTGGTCTGGGGCGCTCCTTTCGCACTCATCTGACCGGGCGGGTTATCCGCCAGGGGGAGAGGGCGTTTACCCTGTTTGCCCAGTGCGAACTGGATGGGCGTCAGGTGCCAATCGGTCTTGCCAAGGACAAGAGTGGCGAGACCCAGCTCAAGATTGCCGGAGCACAGGCGCAGCGATTGGCCGATCTGGCCGAACTGCTGCCGGTGCAACTCATCCATCCGGATGGCTTCAATCTGTTGACCGGGGGGCCGCAGGCTCGTCGGGCCTGGCTCGATTGGGGGGTGTTTCATCAGGAACCCACCTTCTTCGCTCTGTGGGGGCGGGTGCGGCGGCTGCTGAAACAGCGTAATGCGCTGCTGCGCCAGAGCACCCAATATCGCCAGCTGGCGTTCTGGGATCAGGAGCTGGTGCGGCTGGGTGGTGAACTGGCAGGCTTTCGCGCCAGTTATTGTCAGGCCATTACGCCCCTGATCAAGGAGATGACGGCGGATTTTCTGCCGGAATTCGATATCAGTCTTGGTTTTTACCGGGGCTGGGAGAAAGATACCCCCCTCAACGAACTGCTGGAGGCGGGGTTTGAGCGGGATCGGGCGCTGGGCTACACCGGTGTCGGTCCGCAGAAAGCCGATGTGCGCCTCAAGGCGAACGGGGTGCCTGCGCAGGATATTTTGTCCCGGGGTCAGCTCAAGCTGCTGGTTTGTGCCATGCGCTTGGCCCAAGGGCTCTATTTGAATCAACATAGCAGCCGTGGCTGTATTTTTTTAATTGACGATTTTGCCTCTGAACTGGATGTCGAGAAGCGTCGCCTCCTGGCCGCAAGGCTGAAGCAGTGCGCGTCCCAGGTGTTTATCACCGCCATCGATATCGGTCAGCTCGCAGACATGATGGATGCGAATGACTGCAAGTTGTTCCACGTGGAACAAGGCAAGATCTCCGAAACGTTAGAGAAGGCAGAGAGTAAGCTATGAGTGAAAATACTTACGACTCCTCGAATATCAAGGTGCTGAAGGGCCTGGATGCGGTCCGCAAGCGCCCGGGGATGTATATCGGCGATACGGATGATGGCTCGGGTCTGCACCACATGGTGTTCGAAGTCGTCGATAACTCCATTGACGAGGCGCTCGCTGGCTACTGCTCCGATATTCAGGTCAAGATCCATTCCGATGGCTCCGTCTCCGTGCGCGATAACGGCCGTGGTATTCCGGTCGATATTCACCCGGAAGAGGGCCGCTCCGCTGCCGAAGTCATCATGACCGTGCTGCACGCTGGCGGTAAGTTCGATGACAACTCCTACAAGGTTTCCGGTGGTCTGCACGGCGTTGGTGTCTCCGTTGTTAACGCGCTCTCTGACAAGCTGCTGCTGACCATTCGTCGTAACGGCCACGTCTACGAACAGACCTATCATCTGGGTGAGCCGCAGGCTCCGCTCAAGCAGATCGGCGACAGCACTGGCACCGGGACCGAAGTTCGCTTCTGGCCGAGCCCGACCATCTTCAGCGACACCCTGTTTCACTACGAGATCCTGGCCAAGCGTCTGCGCGAACTCTCTTTCCTCAACTCCGGCGTTTCCATTCGTCTGATGGATGAGCGTGATGGCCGCGAGGCGCACTTCTGCTACGAAGGCGGCATCAAGGCGTTCGTTGAGTACCTGAACCAGAACAAAACCCCGATCCACCCGAAGGTGTTCCACTTCACCACTGAACAGGATGGCATCGGTGTGGAAGTAGCGATGCAGTGGAATGACGCCTATCAGGAAGGGGTCTACTGCTTCACCAACAACATTCCGCAGCGCGATGGTGGTACCCACCTCGTTGGTTTCCGTACCGCGCTGACTCGTACCCTCAACTCCTACATGGAGAAAGAGGACTACAGCAAGAAGGCCAAATCTGCCGCCAGCGGTGATGACGTGCGTGAAGGTCTGATTGCCGTTATCTCCGTCAAGGTGCCGGATCCCAAGTTCTCATCCCAGACCAAGGACAAGCTGGTCTCTTCCGAAGTGAAGACCGCCGTTGAACAGGCGATGGGTGAGAAGCTGGCTGACTTCCTGCTGGAAAACCCGGGCGATGCCAAGATCGTGGTCAACAAGATCATCGATGCGGCCCGTGCCCGTGAAGCGGCCCGCAAGGCCCGTGAGCTGACCCGCCGCAAAGGCGCGCTGGATATCGCCGGTCTGCCCGGCAAGCTGGCTGACTGTCAGGAAAAAGACCCGGCTCTCTCCGAACTCTACATAGTGGAAGGGGACTCTGCTGGCGGTTCCGCCAAGCAGGGTCGCAACCGGAAGAACCAGGCCATTCTGCCGCTCAAGGGCAAGATCCTGAACGTGGAGAAGGCCCGTTTCGACAAGATGATCTCCTCACAAGAGGTCGGTACCCTGATCACCGCACTGGGTTGCGGTATCGGTCGCGACGAGTACAACCCGGACAAGCTGCGTTATCACAACATCATCATCATGACCGATGCGGACGTCGATGGTGCGCACATCCGAACCCTGCTGCTGACCTTCTTCTATCGTCAGATGCCGGAAATCATCGAGCGTGGCTATGTCTACATTGCCCAGCCGCCGCTTTACAAGGTGAAGAAGGGCAAGCAGGAGCAGTATCTGAAAGACGAAGATGCGCTGCTGCAGTACCAGACCGCCATGGCGCTGGATGGTGCGACCCTGCACGTCAACGAGTCTGCCCCGGCCATCGGTGGCGAGGCGCTGGAGCGTCTGGTCAACCAGCATCGCTCGGTGACTCACCTGATCACCCGCATGTCTCGTCGTGCGCCGGAAGCGGTACTGACCCAGCTGATCTATCAGCCGGAGCTGAACGAAGCGCTGCTGAACAGCGAGAGCGATCTGCTGGCCTGGTGTCAGGGTATGGAAGCCGTGCTCAACGAGAGCAACCAGGGTATCCAGTACCAGATGCAGGTTCGTCGCGATGAAGAGCGCCGCCTGTTCGTGCCGCACGCCGTGGTACGTCAGCACGGTGTCGACCGCGAATACCCGATCAGCTACGACTTCCTGCAATCCTCCGAGTACCGTCAGCTGGTCTCGCTGGGCAAGGAGATCGCCAACCTGATCGAGGAAGGTGGTTACATCAAGCGTGGCGAGAAGGTGAAGCCGGTCTCCAGCTTCGTCGAAGCGGTCGAGTGGCTGATGGGCGAAGGCAAACGCGGCATCTACATCCAGCGCTATAAAGGGCTGGGCGAAATGAACCCGGACCAGCTGTGGGAAACCACCATGGATCCGGAAGCCCGCCGCATGCTGCGAGTCACCATCGACGACGCCGTCGGTGCCGACCAGCTATTCTCCACCCTGATGGGTGATGCTGTAGAGCCGCGTCGCGACTTTATCGAGACCAACGCCCTGCGCGTAGCCAACCTCGACGTCTAATCAGACTCGCTGATTGCAATAAAAAGCCGCTCACAAGAGCGGCTTTTTTACATCTGCAGTCTGCTTTATCAGAGCATTTTGCTCATGATGACCAAGTTGTGAGGTAGCACAGCGCCATCGCTAGCCGTGCGATGACGCAACGCTGGCACTATGTGGTGGATGACCCTGAACCCCAGCTTGGTATAGAAAGGCTCGGCGGTCTGGGTACCGAGATTGACCTCGTAAACCCCTTGCTGCGTCAGGTACTCCAGCACGGTATTGGCGAGCAGGGTGCCGGTTCCTGCGGGCTGCCCCGGTTGCACCACCACAGTGCCGATATAGGCGTATCGCCGATTGTCTGTGGAGTAGATAGACCCGGACATACCTCCCTGCAGTTCACCATTCTCATCATGCAGCATCAAGACAAAGGTCGGCCGGATTTTGGGATCCTGCTCGTTGACGGCTTCGATGTAGAGGGTTTTGCCTGCTGGCTGAGAACCGCAATGCACTCTGAAGATTGCTGTGTGATCCGGGCCTGCTGGCATATGAACGGCTTCGTGCAGATAACCGTTTTGAGTGAGAGGGGAATAGAGCTCCTGATACGTGGTGAGTATCACCACCTCATTGATGAGGTGGCCCTGCTGCCGTTGTTCATCGATCAGCTGATCCAGATAATCGAGCGGAGTACCGAGAAAGCTGGCTTCCGGGTAGTGGACGATGACGTTGGGGTTGAAGCCAAACTCCTGCTCACGCAGTTGCAGCAGGGCAAAAAGTGCCAACTGCTTCTCGCTCAGTTCATCGGCTGTGCAGTTCTCTGGCTGATACAGTTTGAGTGGATTATGTCGAGTGGTCATTGTTTATCCATAAAATGATGCGCGCAGATGATAACACAGCCGATGGGACGGGCACGTTCCACGTGGAACATTGAACCGGATTACCTCAGCTCAGGTGCCGGGCAGTAGAGGCGCAGACGATGGCCATCCGGATCGAGGGCCATGCAGGTGTAGCCAAACTCCATCTTGGTCGGCGCCTGGATCAGGGTGAGCCCGCGCGCCAGCCACTCGGCAGACAGGCGATCGACGGCATCATCATCGGGGAGGGCGAAGGCCAGCTCCATCGCTCCGGCCGTTTGGATCACGGCAGGTTCAACTGTGGCGCTGGACCAGAGTGCCAGTCTGGCGCCCGATTCGAACACGAACATGGCAAAGGTAGGTGACTCCTCCACCGGCTGGCGACCGAACAACTCGCGGTAGAAGAGCGCGCTGCGGGTCGGATTGGCAACGTAGAGGATGGTGAACTGGGGGACTAACATGGTGATGCTCCTTGCTGATGAGATGGCGCATCGGCGCCGACCCCGTCAGCATGGCGCTACCTGCTGTCAGTTTCTGTCAGCAATGAATTTCGGCTGCGGGATCTGCTGGGTGGCGCGCCACTCCTTCAGCAGACTCTCTCTGCTTTTTGGATAGCGGCAATCTTGCTGCTGCATCCGGGTGATGCGATCGACCCGAAAGTGGCGAAAGCCCTGACGCAGTTCGCACCAGGCCACCAGTACCCGTACCTGTTCGAAGTAGCCGAGGGCAAAGGGCCAGACGGTACGCTCAGAGGCCTCATCCTTGAGATCGCGATAGATCAGGGTCACCTTGCGTTGCTGGCGGATGGCACTGCGCAGTGGGGCTTCATCGGTGAGGCTCTCGCTGCGGGAGGTACCGATCAGCAGGGCATTGCTCTGGAGCTGCTGGCGATAGTCTGCGGGCAGCACGGCTTCTATCTTGGCCAGCGCACTGCTGGCCGATGCACTCAAGGATCCGTCACCGTGGGCGACGACCCAACGTGACCCCAGCACCAGCGCATCCAGCTCCTCTTCGCTGAACATCAATGGCGGCAGCATGAAGCCAGGACGCAACACATAGCCGATCCCCGGTTCACCCTCAATATGGGCACCTTGTGCCTGCAGGGTGGCGATATCCCGATAGAGGGTGCGCAGGCTGATGCCAAGCTGGCTGGCCAGCTCAGAGCCAGTGATGGCGTAGCGGTGGCCACGCAGCAGCTGGAGCAGGGCCAGCAGGCGTTCGGAACGGGACATGGAATGACTCCTCGGGATCTCTGGTTAGCCTGCCATAGCGAGGTGAGCTGGTACAGCGGGCATCATCAGGAGTTCTGGCCACGAAAAGATCGTCGCCACTCGCTGGGAGAGATGGCAAAGTGGGCGCGGAAGTGATTGCGCAGGGAGGTGGCACTCTTGAAGCCGACCAGCTCGGCAATGCGATCGATGGAATGGCCGCTTACCTCCAGCAGCTCCTGACTGCGCCTGAGCCGTTCCGCTAGCAGCCATTCACCCACCGAGAGGCCGGTTGCCTGATGAAAACGGCGGGTAAAGGTGCGCCGACTCATCAGGGTATGGGCCGCCAGAGAGTCCAAGGTGTGAGGCTCGGCCAGATGGGCACGCAGGTGGTCGAGCAACTGGTTCATCCGGACATCGCGGGTGGAGGCGGGTACTGGCTGCTCGATAAACTGGGCCTGCCCCCCTTCCCGGTGAGGCGGGATCACCAGCCGCCGCGCCACCTTGTTGGCGATGGCCGAGCCGTGGTACTGGCGTACCAGATAGAGGCAGCAGTCCAGCCCGGCGGCAGTGCCTGCCGAGGTGACCAGCCCCTCGTCATCCACATAGAGGGCGTTGGTATCGAGTTGCACGCAGGGAAAGCGGTGGCAGAAATCCTGTTCGTACTCCCAGTGGGTCGATGCCTTGCGACCATTGAGCAGCCCGGCGTAGGCGAGCACATAGGTGCCGAGACAGAGCCCGACCAGTCGGGCACCTCTGGCTCTGGCGGCAATCAGGGCATCGAGCAGCGCTGCGGGTGGCCGTGCTGCCGGGTCGTGCCAGAAGGGGATGACGATGATCTCCGCCTCGGCCAGCACCTCCAGCCCATGGGGAGCCTGAATGGTGAAGCCTTGCGCCGAGTGTGAATGAGGGTTGCCATCGCCGCAGATGAGACAGGGGACGGCGCAGTGAAAAGGGCTGAAGTTATCGAAGGTCACCACGGCAACGATCGGGGTGAGCATTATGTTGGCTCCTCTCTGCGCGCAGACCCCTCATCATAAACGTTAGGCTGTGAAAGCCGAAGGGCCATCTCTGACATGGCCCTCCTGCGGGTCACAGCGATATCGCCTCGCCATCTTGCGGCACCCGTACCCGATCCATCATGCCCCGCTTCGCCAGATAGTCGCGCAGCTCCTGGCGTGACAGCACGGCGTGGTTGACCGCCTCCATATGGCTGGCGATCAGCGTGGCTTGCGGTGCGGCCCGATAAACGGCGGCGACATCCTCCTTGCCCATGATGATGGAACCGAGCCCGGGCACCTGTGCATCCCCGCAGTTGAGGATGATGACCTCGGGTTGATGCTGTTGCAGGGCTTGCTCGACCCGGGGATGCCAGATGGTATCACCGGCCAGATAGAGGCACTGTTCATCGGGGTGGGAGAAGACCACGCCGCACACTTCTCCCATTCGCTCGCCCAGTACCGCCATCAACTGGTCGCTGCCGTGCTGGCCACCGGTCTGCTGCAGGCGAATGCCGGCAAACTCGGGCTGGTCGCTCAGCAGGCGCACATCCTCAAAGCCACTGGCACGAATGGCATCGGCATCTTTCTGATGTTGCACCAATAGCGGCAGATGCTTGGGGATCAGGGCTCTGGCGGCGTCATCCCAGTGGTCGGGATGGTCGTGGGTGACGATAACGGCGTCCACATCGACCAGCTCATCGATCGGCAGCGGCAGCTCGACCAGCGGATTGCGCAGCTGGCTGTTGGCGGTGCCCTCAAAGCCGGGGAAGGCACCTTTGGCGGAGAGCATGGGGTCGATCAGAAAGCGGGTGCCGGCATAGTCGAGCAGCAAGGTGGCGTTGCGAACCTGGGTAATCTTCATGGGATGGTTCCATGTTGGCTGGTGGATATGCAACCAATTATGGGAGACGGAGCGAGTTGCCATCAGTGGCCCACGGGTCGATTATCATCACTATCGGGCCAACAGGTTGATGTTCTACAGGTCGGCGCGGCCATTTAAAAAATTTGAAAAAATCCCCTTGAAAGGAAAAAGTGAGCCCCTATATAGGTAACAAGGCCGGAACGCTCGACAGAGGTTTCGACCAGGCGCCCGTCCATAAGGAGGGCAAACAATCCGTTATCGCTCACAAGAGGGTAATACTATGCGTTCTATCGACTTTTCTCCGCTCTATCGTTCTGCCATTGGTTTCGATCGTCTGGCCAATCTCATCGAATCTGCGGCCAGCAATGGCAATGCCGGTTATCCCCCCTATAACATCGAGCAGTTGGGTGACAACGACTACTGCATCAGCATGGCGGTGGCGGGCTTTACCCAGGAAGAGCTGGAGCTGAGCTTCCAGGAAAATCTGCTGACGGTGAAGGGCAACAAGCAGGCCGACACCGGGCGCAACTATCTCTATCAGGGGATCGCCGAGCGTGGTTTTGAGCGCCGCTTCCAGCTGGCCGACTATGTGCGGGTGAAAGGGGCCGATCTGAAAAACGGCTTGCTGCACATCGAGCTGGTGCGTGAAGTGCCCGAGGCGATGAAGCCGCGCAAGATCGAGATTAACGGCTGATAGCCTGAATTCACTGAAATTTTAAAATTTCCCGGGTGCCGATGACGGGCCTGTGGAGAGTTGAACCTGTTGCTTATTAGAAGGATAGGATTATGCGTAACCTCGATTTTTCTCATCTCTATTCCAACGCCGTCGGCTTCGAGCGGATGGCCCGTGAGCTGGAAGGTCTGTTCGAGCAGAAGACCGCCGCTTACCCCCCGTACAACATTGAAAAGCGCGATCAGGATGGCTATCGCATCACGGTCGCCGTGGCTGGCTTCGAGCGTGAAGAGCTGGAGCTGGAGACCGAAAACGGCACCCTCAAGGTGAAGGGGCGCAAAGGGGCTGCTGCCGGTGAGCGTCAGTTCCTCCATCAGGGGATTGCCGAGCGTGACTTCGAGCTCGCCTTCAAGCTGAGCCAGCACGTGGAAGTGCAGGGTGCCAAGCTGGAGCATGGTCTGCTGACCATCGATCTGGCTCGCGAGTTGCCGGAGGCGCTCAAGCCCCGCGCCATCCCCATCGGCAAACCCGAGCAGCTGGCGCTGCCCGGCTAAGTAAACCGGATCGCGATAGACAACAAAGGCCTGCATCTGCAGGCCTTTCTGTTTTTGGCTGGCCGGACTGACTTAGCCGGCGTAGAGGGCATTGATTTCATCGGCCAGAGTGGCGATGCCGCGGCGCACCAGCTCCTCGCTCTGGGAGTAGTTGAGGCGGATGCACTCCTGGCTGTGGCGCCACTCGGGGTCATCGATGCCGGGGAAGAAGTAGTGACCCGGCACGATCAGCAGGTTCTTCGCCTTCAGTCGCTCATAGAGCTCCTGACAGTGGATCGGCAAATCTTCAAACCAGAGCCAGAGGAAGAGGGCGCCTTCCGGCTTGTGAATGTGGAAGCGCGGGTCGGGGATCGCTTCGCGCAACAGCTGCACCGCCAGCTCCGCCTTCTGCTGATAGAAGGGCTTCACCACCTGTTCGCTGAGGGCGATGATCTCGCCGCTCTCGATCATCGGGATGGTGATAGCAGGCCCCAGACTGCCCGGCGCCAGATTGATGATGCCGCTCAGGTTGGTGATGGCCTGAATGATCTTCTCGTCAGCGATGACGATGCCGCAGCGGGTGCCCGGCAAGCCCAGCTTGGAGAGGCTCATGCAGAGGATGGTGTTGGCGTTCCAGAACGGCTTGGCTTCGCTGAAGATGATACCCGGGAAGGGGACGCCGTAGGCGTTGTCGATCAGCAGCGGAATTCCCTTGTCGCGGGCAATCTGGTCGAGGTGTTCGATCTCTTCGTCGGTCAACACGTTGCCGGTGGGGTTGGTGGGGCGAGAGACGCAGATCACCCCTATGTCGTCACCCACCTGTAGGCTCTCGAAATCCACGTGGTACTTGAACTGACCATCGGCCAGCTTCTCTATGGTGGGCTTGTAGGCCACGAAGTAGTCGTCCGCCAGCGCCGAGTCGGCATAGCCGATGTACTCGGGGGCGAGCGGGAACAGCACCTTCTTCTTGCGGCCATCAGCAAATTCGCCCGCCAGCAGGTTGAACAGATAGAAGAAGGCATTCTGGCTGCCGTTGGTCAGGGCGATATTGCGGGCCGAGATATCCCAGCCCAGCTCCTTGCTGAGCAGTCCGGCTAGCGCCCTGGTGAACCTGTCTTTGCCTTGCGGGCCATCGTAGTTGGCCATCGCTTTCACCAGTTCGCCGTTGTCGAGCAGGGTTTTGGCCTCGGCCTGAAAGCGCTCCAGCATGGCGGGGATCGGGGCCGGATTGCCGCCACCCAGCATGATGGCGTCCGGATTGGTCAGCCCCTGATTGAGGTCATCCATGAGTTGGGTAATGCCGGCGTGGCGAGTGAACTTCTCGCCGAACAAGGAAAATTCCATTCAGTGACAGATCCAGATTTGAGTTACGGGGATATAGCACCATAGCTCAGTTTAAAAGCGGGTGTCGATCAAAAAGATGGGACGTTCCACGTGGAACATGGCATAAAAATTAAGCGTGCAAGCACAGCAGTTTCGAAAGAAACATTAACCTGACAAGCGCACAGGGAAAATGGATTTATTTGAACCAAATCAGCTGGTTGTAGCGTCTCTCTTGTGGGGAGTGATGTAGCGTGCAGGAGTCTGCCCGGTGTGTTGCCTGAAGAAACTGATAAAGGCGCTGTCGCTGGAGAACTCCAGTGCCGAGGATATGCGACTGATGGATTGCCCCTCGGCCAACAGCTCCATTCCCCGCAACAGCCGCCACTGCTGACGCCATGCCTGATAGCTCATGCCGGTCTCCCGCATAAAGATGCGGCCAATGGTCTTGTCGCTGGCACCAATCTGTCCGGCCAGCCGGTTGAGCCGATCGGGCAGGGCATCCCCCCGCTTCAACTGCTGTAGCCAGTCGCCCAGTCTGGGATCGGTCGGTAGTGGCAGCTGCCATGACTCCCGCGGCGCCAGCCCTAACTCCTCCATAAACAGTGCCACCGTCCGTTGTTGCTGCTCTTGCGGTTTGTTCCACGGCCAGAGCGCCATCCGTTCGATCAGTTCGTGCAGCAGCGGATTGACCGCCAACACCTCCACCGTGCCGGGCAACTCGGGGTGCGGCTGGAAGTAGAGGGAGCGGTAGGCCACCACACCACGCATCAGTACCCGGTGGGCTGTGCCCGCCGGCAGCCAGGCGGCGCGGGTGGGCGGTAGCAGGCAGACCCGACCTTCCAGCTCCATGGTCATGCAGCCGGATTGGGCGAACAGCAGCTGATGGCGTTGATGTTGATGCTGGCCCGAGTCGTGCCAGCCGAGGGCGGAGGCAATGCCGATCACGCTGCCGGTCAGCTGGTCAGGGTCAAAAGGGTGATCGGGAAGAATAAAGGCCATATGTCCGATTTTTGATGTTTATAGTCCTGCTTATTGTAATCAGACAAATGGCATCTCTCTAGAATGGCGACCTCTTGTGAAGGAGGTTTGTCATGAACAACAAGTTGCCACCGCTCTGGCTGGTGGTGGGATTGATGATGTTTCCCCAAATTGTGGAGACCATCTACAGCCCGGTACTGACCCACATCGCCAGCCAGTTTCGGGTGAGCGAGGGGCAGGCATCCCAGACCCTGTCGGTCTATTTTCTGGCGTTTGCGGTGGGCGTGGTCTGCTGGGGGCGGCTATGCGATCTGATCGGGCGGCGTCCCGCCATGCTGGCGGGTCTGCTTACCTATGGCGTCGGCACCCTGCTGGCGCTGCTGGCCAACCAGTTTGAAACTCTACTGCTGGCCCGGGTCATCTCGGCCTTTGGCGCAGCCGTGGGCTCCGTGGTGACCCAGACCATGCTGCGCGACAGCTATCAGGGCAGCGATCTGGCGCGGGTCTTCTCGGTGATGGGCATTGCGCTCTCACTCAGTCCGGTGCTGGGGTTGCTCAGTGGTGGTCAGCTGGCGAGATGGTTTGGCTATCTCGGGGTGTTCAGCGGTCTGCTGGTACTGGCGGTAGGTTTGTTGCTGGTTGCCTGCTGGCAGCTGCCGGAAACCCGTCCGGCCACCAGCCAACGAGTCGCGCTCTGGCCGCTGGCGTGTCGGATGATGAAAGATGGCGGGCTCTGGCGCAGTGCCATGCTGGTCGCCCTGTTCAACACCATGCTGTTTGGTTACTACAGTCTGGCGCCGTTCCTGTTTGCCGGATTGGGATTGAGCGTCGGCGAGTTTGGTTACTCGGGGATCTTGCTGGCGCTGGCGACCCTGCTCGGCAGCCTGCTCAACAAGCATCTGCTGGGGAGAGGGTGGCAATCGTCCTCTCTGATCCGACTGGCTTGCGCTATGGCGCTGGTCGCCGGGCTGCTGGTCTGGGCGACTCAGGCCAGCCTCTGGTTCCTGCTGCCCATGATGGGAATCGTGGTGGCCTTCGGACTGGCGATCCCCAACGTGCTGAGTCAGGCACTGTTGGCCTATCGCGAGGTAGCAGGCAGCGCTGGCGCCCTGTTCGGGCTTGGTTACTACCTGCTGCTCAGTCTGGGATTGGCGGTGGCGGCCGGATTGCAGGATCTCGGCCTGTTGCTGAGTGGCTGTGGCTTGCTGGCGCTGCTTTGCAGCTGGCGTCGTTCCACGTGAAACGTCAGTTGCCGATAAAGCGGTAGCCGATACCGGATTCGGTCTCGATAAGCGTCGGTTGCTGGGGGTTATCCCCCAGCTTCTTGCGCAGGCTGGCGATAACGATGCGCAGGTAGTGGGTGTCCTCCTTGTGGCTCGGCCCCCAAATGTCGTTGAGCAGCTGGGTCTGCATCACCAGCTTGCCGGGGTGGCACACCAGCGCCTGCAGCAGGGCGAACTCCTTGCGGGAGAGGGGGATCTCCTCCTCTTTCATGGTCACCTTGTGGCTGCTGATATCGAGCGTCAGGCCACATTGGGGGAAGTGGCGCCGTTCGCCACTGCTGACGCCAGCACGTTGGCGCAAGAGCACACGGATGCGGGCCATCATCTCGCCGATACCAAACGGTTTGCTCATGTAGTCGTTGGCACCGGCATCCAGCAGTCGCACCTTCTCCTGCTCCGAATCGCGGGCCGACAGCACCAGCACCGGGTTGGGGTGATGCTCACGAATGGCCTGCAACACCTGAATACCATCGCCATCCGGCAGACCGAGATCGAGGATCACCAGATCGGGGTTGAGGTGGCGATACTGCTCCAGCCCTTCATTGACCCCTACCGCCTCACTCACCTGATGCCCCTCGGCAATCAGGCTGATCCGCAGAAAGCGACGGATCGCCGCTTCATCATCTATGACCAGAATGTGCGCCATCAAACCTCCGGTGAATTGAGCGCGAGCGGCAGGGAGATACGCATGCAGGTGCCGTTGCCATTGGGGCCGGAGAAGGCCCAAATCTTGCCGCCGTGGGCCTCTATCATAGCGCGGGAAATGGCCAGGCCAAGCCCGGTGCCACGGCTGCCGCAATCGCCCACCGGCTGGGTGTAGAAGAGATTGAAGATCTTCTCCCGATCCGACTCGGCGATACCGACCCCGATATCGATGATATCGATGATGAGGTCGGGTTCGGCCACCATCACCTTGAACTCGATGGGGGTGCCTGCCGGCGAGTAGCGGGAGGCGTTGTCGAGGATGTTGACCAGCACCTGCTCGATCAGGGCGCCATGGACATAGAGCTGGGGCACATGCTGATCGATGTGTACCAGCAGCTTGTGCTGGCGCCAGGAGGAGTCGAGCCGCTTGCGAGCGCTCTCCACCAGATCGGTCAGGTCGACCCAGTCCCTCTTCAACTGGAAGTCGGGGGAGCCGATACGGGTCATATCCAGCAGGTTCTGTACATAGCTGTGCAGGCGGCGCGCCTCGTCCTGTACCGAGTGGAGCAGTTCGTTGCGATCATCTGGCGGGATCCGGTCACCATATTCCAGCAGGGTGCTGCCGGCACCCATGATGGTGGCCAGCGGCGTCTTCAAGTCGTGGGAGACCGAGGAGAGCAGGGCGGCGCGCATCCGGTCGGTCTCTGCCTGCAGCTGGCTGTCGGCCAGCCGCTCGTTGAGGTCGATCCGCGCCAGCGCGGCGCGAATGTCGGTGAGCAGCGCCTGTAGCTGATGCTCGGCGGAGGAGGAGAGCGGATTGGCCAGCGTTATACCGATCACCAGATCATCGCTGAGGTGGTGATACTGCGCCTCGGCGGCATTGAGGGTGGCGGTGTGGGCTCCGGCACTCTGCTTCTGGGCCAGACACCAGTCGATGGCCGCCTTGTCGGTCTGGCCGGGTCTGTGCTTCTCGTTGCCGAGGCGGTCGTGAAAATCCTTGTCGATTACCACGGTCGGCTGGCCCAGTGCCAGCGAGATCGCTTGTGCCCCTTGTCTGAGCACCTCCTCCGGGCTGTTAGCGGTCGCCAGCCCCTGACTGAGGGAGAGCAGGGCATTGCCCAGCTGCTGGGTCTCGCGCAGGCCGATCAGCTGCTGGCGCTGGCGGGAGGCGAGGCGCCCCGCGGTCATGCCGACGATCAGCAGTACGAACAGGGTGAGCAGGTCGCTGTGGTTGGCGACGCTCAGGGAGAAGTAGGGGGCGGTGAAGAGCAGATTGTGGGCGATAAAGCCCAGCACAGCTGCCAGCGTGGCGGGCACCAGACTGGTTGTAAGGGCAGTCGCCAGCACCCCCAGCACGAAGATGAGTGGCAACGCTGCGGGGGGTAGCCAGTAGGAGAGCCCCCATGCAATGGCCGAGGTGATACCCATGATGGCCACCGCCAGCAGGCTGTGGTGAATATCCTTCGGCGTCGGGGAGCGCATCCCCACTCTGTGTTTCTGTTTCTCGGTATCGACCAGGGTGATCTCCAGCCCCTGTGCCTGCTTGAGCAGGTGCTGCACCAGCGAGCGACGCCACGGTGCCTTGTGGGGTTTGCCGAGCAGCAGCTGCGATACCTGCTGCTGCTCGGCAGTCTCCAGCAGCGTATTGGCGACAGCCGGACTGGAGAGGGTCAGCACCTTGGCGCCCAACTGGGAGGCGAGCGCCAGCGCTTGCTCCACGTCGGCCGAGCTGTGGCCATTGCTGTCCACGTGCACCACCAGCCAGGGCAGCTGGCGACGCTGGGCAAAGCGGTGACCATAGCGCACCAGCGCTGCCCCGTGCTGATTGCCGAGGCAGACCATCAGCTTGCCCCGCAGCGGCAATGTGGTCTTGCCCGCCGCCTGCCATTGCAGTTGCAGATCTCCCTCCACATGGCTGGCGGCGGTCTGCATCGCCAGCTCCCGCAATGCAGTGAGGTTGTTGAGGGAGAAGAAGGATTGCAGGGCGGCCTTGGCCTGATGAGGGACATAGACCTTCCCCTCTCGCAGGCGGCCGAGCAGCTCCTTGGGGGGGAGGTCGATAAGGATAATGCTGTCAGCATCGAGCAGAACCTGATCGGGCAGGGTCTCTTTGACCCTGACCCCGGTCAGCTGCCACACCAGATCGTTGAGGCTCTCCAGATGCTGGACGTTGAGGGTGCTGTAGACGTCGATACCGGCGTTGAGCAGCTCCTCCACATCCTGCCAGCGCTTCTCGTGGCGGCTGCCGGGAGCATTGCTGTGGGCCAGCTCGTCCACTACTGCGATGGCCGGTTTGCGTGCCAGCAGGCCGTCGAGGTCCATCTCCTCCAGCCGCTGCTGACGGTGCATGTGGATCTTGCGTGGCTGGATGGCGAGTTTGTCGAGCAGGGCCAGCGTCTCCTGCCGGCCGTGGGTCTCCACCACGCCGATCAGGATGTCGACCCCCTCCTTGGCCTGTTCCCGCACCGCCTGCAACATAGCGTAGGTCTTGCCCACGCCGGGGGCGGCCCCGAGAAAGACTTTCAGCTTGCCCTTGTGCTCTTGCTCCAGACTTGCCAGCAGGGCGTCAGCCCTTACCTCATCACGCATGCTTATCCCTATCGAGCCAACTGCCCGCGTCGAAAGTGGAGGTCAACGCCAGATCGGCAAGGAGCGCCCTCAGGCGCCCTTTTGATGATCCAGTTGCAGGTTCAGCTGGAGAATGTTGACCACCTGCGGGCCAAGGATACCAGCTTGTGTGGCCGACTTGACCTGCTCCGTCAGTTGGGCGGGATCCAGTCCACGTTCTCTGGCTACGCGATCCACCTGCGCCAGCACTGCATCGAGTGGTAGATGGGGATCTAGGCCAGAGGCGGAACGGGTCAGCATGGCAGGAGAGCTGGTTTCAGGCTGTGCCTTGGCGGCCTGTTCGGCGAACTCCGCCCGCAGCGGTGAGCTCATCCCCAGATTGCTGGCACTACCGCCAATGGTGTTGAAATCACTGGCTGAAGGGCGGGGGTGGAAGTAGTCAGCCCGCTCGAATTTCTGTGCCAGCAGGGCGCTACCGATAAGTTGCTGCTTGCTGTCGGTCAGCTGGCTGCCGTTGGCTTGCCAGGGGAAGATCAGCTGGGCCAGTCCGGTGACGGCCAGCGGATAACCCACGCCCAGCAGCAGGGTCAGGGTCAACAGGGTTCTGATTGCGATCATGATGGATATGCTCCGAATTCGTTGTGTGGATGCGGGCTGACCCGCATCCCGGTTATGCCGTTACACCAGACCCAGGCCGGTAATGACCAGGTCGATCAGCTTGATGCCGATAAAAGGCACCAGCAGGCCGCCGACACCGTAGATCAGCAGGTTGCGGCGCAGTAGGCTGGCAGCCGACCCCTTCAGGTCGACACCGCGCAGGGCCAGCGGCACCAGCGCTACGATGATCAGGGCGTTGAAGATGATGGCCGCCAGGATGGCGCTCTGCGGGCTGCCCAGCTGCATCAGGTTCAGTACCCCCAGTTGCGGGTAGGCGGCGATGAACAGGGCCGGCAGGATGGCAAAGTACTTGGCCACGTCGTTGGCGATGGAGAAGGTGGTCAGGGCGCCACGGGTCACCAGCAGCTGTTTGCCGACCAGCACCACGTCCAGCAGCTTGGTGGGGTTGGAGTCGAGATCCACCAGATTGCCCGCCTCCTTGGCGGCCTGAGTACCCTCGTTCATGGCCAGACCCACATCAGCCTGTGCCAGCGCCGGTGCGTCGTTGGCACCGTCACCGCACATGGCGACCAGACGGCCATCGGCCTGCTCCTGCCGGATATAGGCGAGCTTCTTCTCCGGCGTTGCTTCGGCGATGAAGTCGTCCACCCCGGCTTCAGCGGCGATGGCGGCGGCCGTTTTCGGGTTGTCACCGGTGATCATTACGGTGCGGATCCCCATGTGGCGCAGGATCTGGAAGCGGGCCTTGATGCCGGGCTTGATGATGTCCTTGAGGTAGACCACCCCCAGCAGCTGTTCATGGGTACAGACCAGCAGCGGTGTACCCCCCTGACGAGCGATGTTGTCGACTGACTTGAGCACCAGCTCCGGTACCGCTTTGCGGTCGAGGGAGAGGTAGTTTAGTACCGCATCGACAGCACCCTTGCGATATTGGTGACCGTTGCGATCCAGTCCGCTCAGACGGGTCTCGGCGCTGAAGGGGATTACCTTGTCATCGTCCAGCTGGCTCGGTTTGGTGTGGCTCTTGCCCGCCAGGGTCAGGATAGATTTACCCTCGGGAGTGTTGTCACCCAGCGAAGCCAACATGGCCGCTTGTGCCAGCAGGGCCGGGTCAATGCCGGGTGCCGGGATCAGTTCGTCAGCCATCCGGTTGCCGAAGGTGATGGTGCCGGTCTTGTCCAGCAGCAGGGTGCGCACGTCACCGGCCGCTTCGACGGCCCGGCCAGACTTGGCAATCACGTTCAGTTTCACCAGTCGATCCATACCGGCAATGCCGATGGCGGAGAGCAGGCCGCCGATGGTGGTCGGGATCAGGGTGATAAAGAGCGCGATCAGGTAGAGGCGCGGTACCTGAGTGCCGTTGTAGTCGAGGAACCAGGGCAGGGTGGCGACCACCAGCAGGAAGATGAGGGTCAGCCCGACCAGCAGGGCATCCAGCGCCATCTCGTTGGGCGTTTTCTGGCGCTTGGCCCCTTCCACCAGTGCAATCATGCGATCCAGCGTGCTTTCGCCCGGATTGTTGCTGACGCGCACCCAGATCTCGTCTGAAACGACGGTGGTATTGCCGGTTACACCGCTGCGATCGGTACCCGATTCGCGGATGACGGGGGCGGATTCACCAGTGATGGCGGCCTCGTTGACCGAGGCGATACCGGCGATCACCTCGCCGTCGGCCGGGATCATCTCGCCGCTGCGTACCAGTACCAGATCACCCTTCATCAGGCTGGTGGCGGGTACCCATTCGCCTTGACCATCTTTTGCATTAGCCACCCGACGGGCCTTGAGTTGGCTCATGCCAGCCTTGAGGCTGTCGGCCCGCGCCTTGCCGCGACCTTCGGCCAGCGTCTCGGCGAAGTTGGCAAACCAGAGGGTGAGCCAGAGCCAGGCTGTCAGCTGCCAGGCCAGCGAGGGGGCTACCCCGGAGAACGGCTGCCCCAGCAGTGACTCCACCGTCGCCATGACTGCTGCCAGCCAGAGGGTGAACAGAATGGGGCTGCCAAACAGCGCCTTGGGATTGAAGCGATAGATGGCTTCAACCATGGCCTGCAGGATCTGCGATTGCTGTTTTTTGCCCTTCACCAGCATGGTGTCGGGACTCATTGAAGTGGACTTGCTCATTTAGAAAGCTCCCAGCATCAGATGTTCTGCCACGGGGCCCAGTGCCAGCACCGGCAGGAAGGAGAGGCCGCCAATCAGCAATACGGTGATGATCAGCAGGGTAATGAAGAGCGGGCCGCGGATCGGGAAATCCCCCTCGCTTATCTCCTGACGCGGAGCGCGGGCAAGCTGGCCGGCAATGGCCATGATGGGGATGATGTAGCCGAAGCGACCGAGCAGCATGGCCAGACCGATGGCAACGCACTGCCAGTTGTCACCGGCAGCAAAGCCGGCGAAGGCTGAGCCGTTGTTACCGGCAGCCGAGGCGTAGGCATAGATGAGGCGTGACAGGCCGTGGGGGCCATCATGGCCGATGATAGTGGCCGCATCCGGCATCAGCAGAGTGACACCGCCGATCACCAAAACCCCCACCGGCATCACCAGCATGCTGGCGACGACCCACTTCATCTCGGTGATACCGAGGCGCTTGCCCAGATAGGTCGGGGTACGACCCACCATCAGACCGCACAGGAAGACGGTGAGCAGCACGAACAGCATCATGCCGTAGATGCCGGCACCCACGCCGCCGAACACCACCTCACCCAACAGCATGTTGATCATGGCGACCATGCCGGAGAGAGGAGCGAAGCTGTCGTGCATTGAGTTAACCGAGCCGTTGGAGGCGGCGGTAGTCGCCACTTCCCAGATACTGGAGAGCACCGGGCCGAAGCGGCTCTCCTTACCCTCCCAGTTGCCTGCTTCGCTGGCAAGATGAGTCAGGGCCGGATCCAGTTTCATCTCCTGAGTGATGGAAACGAAGAGTCCTAATGCCAGCATGATGGTCATGGCAATGACGATAGCGCGGCTGTGGGCCATGTCCTTCACATAGCGACCCAGGGTAAAGACCATGGCGGCGGCCAGGGTCAGCAGGGCGACCATCTCCAGCCAGTTGGAGAGGGCGGTCGGGTTCTCGAACGGGTGGGCGGAGTTGATGCCGAAGAAGCCACCGCCGTTGGAGCCGAGCTGCTTGATGGCAATTTGCGAAGCTGCCGGGCCGAGCGGCAGCAGCTGTTCCTGACCTTCCAGAGTGTGGAACGGCAGATAGGCTGACAGGCTCTGCGGAACCCCCTGCCATACCAGCAGCAGCGCCAGGATCAGCGACATCGGCAGCAGCACGTAGAGGCAAAAACGCACCAGATCCAGCCAGAAGTTGCCAAGGTGGGTTGTCTGCTGGCGGGCGATACCGCGGAACATCGCAACCGCTACGGCAGCACCTGTGGCGGCAGAGACGAAGTTCTGGGTGGTCAGGCCCACCATCTGGCTGAAGTAGGAGAGGCTGGCCTCACCGGAATAGGCTTGCCAGTTGGTGTTGGTCATAAAGCTGACCGCAGTGTTGAAGGCGAGTTGCCAGTTCAGGCCCGGCAACTGCTGCGGGTTGAGGGGCAGCAGACCCTGCGCCATCAGGATCAGGAACAGCAGGCCGAAGCCGGCGCCATTGAAGGCCAGCAGGCTGAGGGTATAGGACTTCCAGTCCTGTTCCCGTCCGTCCGTGCCGCAACATAACAGGGTGGCACGCTCCACGGGGGCCAGCCAGCGGCACTGGCCTTCAAATACCCGGTAGAGATAATTGCCAAGCAGCGGTGCTGGCAGCAGAACCAGCAGCACAAATGCGACGGGGTAGATCATTTCTTGCCACATAGCGGATACCTCACTCGTGACTGCGCGTGAGTGCACGCAGCAGATAGACCATCAAGGCGAGGACCAGCAGCAGATATAGCCAATTCATATCGACTCCATTGAGATAATTAGCTGCGAGAGCCGATGCAAAACCATATCGACTCTGTTGGTGTCATTGACGCTGAAATGGTAAGAAGAACCGGCGTAAAGGCGCCATAAAGCGCCATGTGGCAGGCGTAAAATCGGCGTAAAGAACGAGGTTTTTGCGAGAGTTCTGGTGGCGAGGCGGGATCAAAAAACCCGGCCTGAGCCGGGTTTGAACGCTGGTCAATGAAGATGACCAGATATTGGCGGGTCAGCCTGCAATGTGCTTATCGCATTGTCACAAACTCTTCCGCACTGGTGGGGTGGATTGCGACGCAGTTGTCGAAGTCCGCCTTGGTGGCCCCCATCTTCATGGCGACGCCAAAACCTTGCAGGATCTCGTCCATGGCAAAGCCGATACCGTGCAGACCGACCACCTTCTCTTCAGGGCCGACGCAAACCAGTTTCATCCGGGTGGGCTGGCGATGCTGGGTCAGCGCCGAGTACATGGCGGTGAACTGGCTGCGGTAGACCTTCACCTGACCCTCGCCATATTCGGCGATGGCTTCCGGCTCGGTCAGGCCAATGGTGCCGATGGGCGGGTGGCTGAAGACCACGGTCGGCACCAGATCGTAGTTGAGGTGCTCGTTCGGCTTGTTGTTGAACAGCCGTTCGGAGAGGCGACGACCCGCTGCGACGGCTACCGGCGTGAGCTGGATGCGACCTGTGTTGTCACCGACGGCATAGATGTTGGCAACGGCAGTATTCTGGAACTTGTCGGTCGGGATAAAGCCCTTCTCGTCCAGTTCGATACCGGCAGCGGCCAGATTCAGGTTGTCGGTGGCCGGGACGCGACCGATGGCCCAGATCAGGCAGTCGACGGTGAGGTGGCGACCATCTTCCAGCTGCAGGGTCAGGCTGTTGTCAGCGTTCTTGAGCACAGCCTTGGGAATGGCGTGGGTATGCAGCTTGGGTCCTTCCTGCGCCATGATCTCCACCAGTGTCTCGTGGATCATGGGATCGAAATTGCGCAGCGGGGCGTGCTTGCGCACCACCAGATGGGTCTCGGAGCCCAGTGCCTGCATCACCCCGGCGATCTCGACGGCGATATAGCCGGCACCCACTACGGCAACCCGCTTGGGTTGGCTCTGCAGCTCGAAGAAGCCGTCGGAGTCGATACCCAGCTCGGCACCCGGGATGGCCGGAATTTCCGGACGGCCACCGGTAGCGATCAGGATGTGATCTGCGGTGTACTGCTCGCCATTGACCTCAATCGTGTTGCTATTGACGAAGCGGGCGAATCCCTTGATAACGGTGATCTGGTTCTTGCCCAGCACATTCTGATAGGAGGTGTGAATGCGGCCGATGTAGGCTTGGCGGGACTCGACCAGCTTGGCCCAGTCGAAGTGGTTGAGAGTGGTGTCGAAGCCGTAATCGGCGCCATATTTCAGGGCATCGGCAATCTGGCCTGCATACCACATGGCTTTCTTCGGGACGCAGCCTACGTTGACGCAGGTTCCACCCAACTCTTTGGCTTCAATCAGGGCAACTTTCTTACCGTACATGGCAGCCCGGTTGGCAGAGGCGATACCGCCGCTGCCGCCGCCGATGGCGATATAGTCAAAATGCTGTGCCATTGCGAGGTTCTCCGCTCATTAAGAATGCAATCACAGCATGATGGGGATAAAGCAGCTGGCTCACAAGAGCCAGCGCTCAGTTATGTTGGATCGGCAGGCGAATATGGAACTCGGCGCCGTTGCCCGGTTCGCTGGCACAGTGGATGCGGCCGCGCAGCAGTTGCACCACCAGGTTGTAGATGATGTGGGTACCGAGGCCGCTACCGCCCTGACCCCGCTTGGAGGTGACAAACGGATCGAAGATGCGCGGCAATATCTCCGGCGGAATGCCGCGACCGTTGTCGTTGTAGTCGATCAGCAACTCTTCTCCCTGCTGCTCCACCTTGATGGTGATCTTCTTGGGTTTGTCCCAGTTGTCGAAACCATGGTTGATGGAGTTGAGGATCAGGTTTGAGTAGATCTGGGTAAAGCTGCCGGGGAAGGAGAAGATCGACAGCTTGGGATCGCATTGGATATCGACCTCGCACTGGGCCTTTTTCAGCTTGTGGCCGAGGGAGACGACCACCTGATGGAGGTTGTCGGCGAGGCTGAAGTTGTAGCGCGCTTCCGATGACTGATCGACAGCAACCTGCTTGAAGCTGGCGATCAGTTCGGATGCGCGGCGCAGGTTGCCTTGCAGCAGCTGCATCGACTCGTCGAGGTTGACGGTGAACTCGTTGAGATAGGAGCGTGACAGCTGTTTTGACTCAATGTGCGATTTGAAGTCGGCAACCCGCTCCTGCAGATAGGAGGAAGCCGTCACACTGATACCGATCGGGGTGTTGATCTCGTGGGCCACACCGGCCACCAGTGAACCGAGGGACGCCATTTTTTCCGATTCGACCAGTGTCTGCTGAGCCTGCTTCAGATCGTCGTAAGCCTTGCCCAGCTGGGTGTTGGCTTCGCTCAGGCTGCGCGTCCGCTCGGCAACCTTGCCTTCCAACTGCTCGTTGAGCTGGATAATCTCCCGCTCGACCTTCTTCAGTTGGGTGATGTCGTAGCCAAACCCGATCTGGTATTTGAGGTTGGGCCCTTCATAGAAGGGGACAAAGGTCCACTGCAGCACCAGTTCATGGGCTTGCTGGTCATGCATGATGACCACCTTGTCGGCGAGTGAACCCTCTGCCGAGAGGATGTTGCTCAGCTCCTGACGTTGGGCGTTGCTGACAAAGAGATCGAGCCAGTTGTGTTGCAGCAGTTCCTGCTGGTGGTAGCCGGTCAGCAGAATGGCTGCCGGGTTGATGCTGGCGATGGTGAGATCAGGCTCCATGCAGCAGATGACCATGTTGGCCGAATTGATCAGGGTGGCAGAGAAGTCGCGCTCCTGTTGCAACTGCTCCACGGCCTGATGGCGAGCCAGCAGCTCATCGCGCAGACGGGTGCGCATTTGGTTGAGGGTGGCGACCAGGGTATCCAGCTCATCGGGCTTTTTGCGGGGCAGGGGGCGCCCCTCCAGCTCAAGCTCCATGTCGAGCCGATCCAGATTGAACTTCTGGGCATAGCTGGCGATGCGGTTGATGTGACGAACCACCAGATAGTAAATGATGATCAGGATGCAAAACGAGACTACCAGCGTCTTGATAGTCTGGCTGACCATGATCAGCACCGATTTCTCGATCAGGCGCTGGTAGATCTGCTCCAGCGAGGCTGCTACGAACAGCTTGCCCACCACTTCGCCTTGATAGGTGAGGTTGAATTCGCGGGAGATGTCGTAGCTTTCCCGCTCCACCCCCTGGGTCAGTAGCGGGACTTCGGAGTTGCCGAGCATCTCCTTGACCATCACGAACTGCATGTTGGGCAGGTTCATGATGCCCTCAATCTGTACCTTCACCTGCTCTTCATCCAGGTTCCACAAGCTGGCAGCGATAGGTTGCAGAAAAGAGGCCTCGATCTGGCCGATGCTGTCTTCGATAACGGCAACGTCCTTGCGGTAATCCCAGGCAAGTTGCAGTGCAGTGATGATCATCGCCAGTACGGTACTGCAGACCAGAATATAGGAGAGCAGACGGTATGAGAGTCCGTTACTGCCGACGGCCCTAGCGGTCTTGAAGAAATGTCCTGACATGGCGTCCTTGCGGTCTGGATGTGATGTTTTTTAGTTTAACTGCTTCATGGACTTATGTCGTCTTTCCTGCAAAGCATAAAAAAGGCCCCGTTACGGGGCCTTTTGCTTGGGATGAACGCTTAGTTTCCGCTGTTTGCCTTGGGCGGAATGGTCTCGTCAAAGACCGGCAGCGGTTTGTGCTCGGACGCCAGGAAGGTGTAGATCACCGGCAGTACGAACAGGGTGAACAGGGTACCGATGGCTAGACCGGCCACGATGACGATACCGATACTGAAGCGCTGGGCGGCCCCTGCGCCAGCTGCATAGAGCAGCGGGATCAGACCGGCAATCATGGCGGCTGTGGTCATCAGGATTGGACGCAGACGCACTTTGGCGGCCTGCATCACGGCTTCCATCCGGTTCATGCCGTGCAACAGCTGCTCCTCCTTGGCTACCTCGCAGATCAGAATACCGTGCTTGGTAATCAGACCCACCAGGGTGATGAGGCCTACCTGGGAGTAGATGTTCATGGTCGCCAGACCCCATGCGAGCGCGATCAGGGCACCACTGATGGCCAGCGGAACCGAGACCATGATCACCAGCGGGTCGCGTACCGATTCGAACTGGATAGCCAGCACCAGGAAGATGATGGCCAGTGCCAGCGCGAAGGTGGCGTAGAGCGCATTGCCTTCGGTAACGAACTGGCGAGCTTCACCCATGAAGTCGTAGCGATAGCCTTGCGGCAGCTTCTCGTCGGCAGTGGTCTTGAACCAGTTGATGGCATCACCCATGGCAACCCCAGGCGCCGGAACCGCACCTATGGTGGCGGAGTTCAGCTGGTTGAAGTGGGGCAGGGCGCGCGGCTCACCGACAACTTCAATGCTGATCAGGCTGCCAAGCGGGATCGACTTGCCGTCAGCGGCGCGGACGTAGTACCCCTTCATGGATTCCGGGTTGAGGCGGTATTTGCGCTCGACCTGCGGGATCACTTCATAAGAGCGGCCATCCAGGTCGATACGGTTGACGTAACCGTCAGCCATCATGGTACCCATGGTGATACCTATGTCCTGCATGGTGATGCCGTAGGCACCTGCCTTGTCCTTGTCGATCTTGATCTTCATGGTGGCAGAGTCGTAGTTCAGATCGAGATCCGAATAGACGAACTGACCATTGCTCTCGGCAGCGCTCAGCATCTCGCCAGCTACCAGGAACAGGCTTTCGAAGCTGTTTGGGGTAGTGATGACGAACTGGATCGGCAGACCGCTGGAAGCACCCGGCAGTTCAGGGAACTGGAAGGTGGTGATGGCCATACCCGGGATGTCTTTCACCAGTTTGGCAACGCGATCCAGCACCTCTTTCTGGCTCGCTTCACGCTGGCTCCAGGGCACCATGGAGGCGATACCGAACGCCTGGTTGGAGTTGAATACACCGGAGAAGACCTGGGAGTAGGCGATTTCCGGCTGCTCATCCAGGATCTTGTTCACATCGGCCATGGTGTTTTCGATGTAGTCCAGGTTGGCGTTGGAGGGGGCTGTCCCCAGTACGGCCATTACCCCTTTATCTTCCGATGGTGCCAGCTCACTCGGGATGAACTTGAACAGCAGCGGCAGGCTGGCGAAGACGATGATGGCAAAGACTACTACCACGATGCGTTTTTGCATCACGGCATGTAGCATGCGGTCATAGCGCTCGGTCATCCGTTCCAGCAGGTGGTGGACTGTGCTCTCGAACTTGCTTGGCGTTTCGTTGGCCCGGAGCATCTTGGAGCACATCATCGGTGACAGGGTCAGGGCGATGATACCCGAGACAAACACGGCGCCCGCCAGGGTCAGGGCAAACTCCTTGAACAGCGAGCCGGTGATACCGCCCATCAGAGCGATCGGCGCGTATACCGCCGCCAGCGTGACGGTCATGGCGATAACCGGCACGGCGATTTCGCGAGTACCGATAATGGCTGCCCGGAAGGGTTCTTCACCCTCCTTGATGTGACGGTCCACGTTCTCCAGCACCACGATGGCGTCATCCACCACCAGACCGATGGCCAGTACCATCGCCAGCAGGGTCATCAGGTTTATCGAGAAACCGAACATATCCATCATCATCACCACGCCGATAAGACTGAGCGGGATGGTGATGATCGGGATGATGACCGCACGGAAGGAGCCCAGGAACAGGGTAATTACCACCAGTACGATGGCCGCCGCTTCCAGAATGGTCTTGATAACCTCGCTGATCGATTCGTTGATGGCGATGGTTGAGTCATACAGCACGTTCACCTGCATGGTGCTCGGCATGTTGCGCTTCAGACTCGGCAGCAGCTCCAGTACATCGTGGGCGATGTTGATGGGGTTGGCAGTCGGTGCGGCGTTGACCGCCATAACCACGGCTTCACGGCCGTTGGCGCTGGCGCGATAGACGTCGTGGCTCTTCTCCATCGTGACCTTGGCGATGTCGGAGAGACGGATCACCTTGCTGTCACGGCTGGCTACCACCAGACGCTTCAGCTCTTCGATATCACCGACCTGCGTTTCGGCATTGCCGTTGAAGAGGGTGAAGTAACCGGTCGCCTGACCCGTGGCAGACTGATAGTTGTTGCTGTTGAGCACAGTCATCACGTCGCTGGCGGTCAGATTGAACGCCGCCATCTTGGCCGGGTCCAGCCATACCCGCAGCGCAAACTTCACACCACCGTAGAGGTCAACCTTGGAGACCCCGCCGACGGTAAAGAGCTGCGGTTTGATAACCCGCTCCAGATAGTCGGTGATCTGGCTGGAGTTGAGCTCCGGGCTGGTGAAACCGAGGTAGAGCACCGCTGTCGTTGAACCGGTTGAGGAGGTGACCGAGGGGTCTTCCGCCTCTTTGGGCAACTGGGAACGCACCGAGTTGACCTTGGCCAGGATGTCAGACAGCGCGGCATTCGGGTCGGTGTTGAGCTTCATGTACGCGGTGACGGTGGAGCTGCCCAGCTGGCTGGAGGAGGTCATGAAGTCGATGTTGTCGGCTTGCGCGACCGCCTGTTCGAGCGGCTGGGTGATGAACCCCTGGATCAGGTCGGCACTGGCACCGTAATAGCTGGTGCTGACCGTGATCACCGTGTTGGTCACCTCGGGGTATTCCCGTACCTGCATCTTGAAGACTGCCTGAAAGCCCAGCAGGGCGATCAGGAAGCTGAGCGAGATTGCCAGCACGGGTCGTTTTATGAATATGTCAGTAAATCGCATCGCAGATCTCCGCGCTTACAGCATCGGGGTTTGTGCCGGAACGGCCAGAGCATCGTTCTCGACCACATGCACCTTGGTGTCATTACTCAGACGAACCTGGCCTGACAGTACGATCTCGTCGCCAGCCTGGATGCCGGAGAGCACGTGCACGTCATTGCCACGGCGCTCACCCGCCTTGACGACTACCTGCTTGGCGCGTTTGACTATCACCTTCTTGCCCTCTTTGTCGGTCTCTTCGCTCTCTTTGAGCACGTAGACGTTCTGACCATAGAGAGTGAAGGAGATGGCAGACTGCGGCACCACGATCTGGTTCTGTACGGTTGGCAGGATGATGCTGGCGCGGGCAAACATGCCGGAGCGAAGCTGGCCATCGTTGTTCGGGATGTCTGCCTGCACCTGGATCAGGCCGCTCTGGTAGTTGACGGCAGGCTCGATGGCGGTGATATGACCATCAAACTGGGTCTGGGGATAAGCATCCACGTTGATTTTGATGATCTGGCCCAGCTTGATTTTGGAGATATCGGTCTGGGGCACGGTGAAACGCAGACGCATCACGCTGGTGTCTTCCAGACGCACGATATCGGTACCCGGTTGCAGGTACTGACCCAAGAAGACATTGCGCAGACCGACCACGCCGCTGAAGGGGGCGCGGACTTCACGACGGGCAATGGTCGCCTTCAGACTCTCGATATCCGCTTCCAGCGAACGATAGGCTGCTTCCGCCTCATCCAGCTGCTCTTTGGAGATGGAGCTGGTCTTGTAGAGGTTCTGGAAGCGGTCAAATTTGGCTTTTGCCGCCGGCAGCTTGGCCTGGGAGGCGCGCAGATTGGCCTTCTCCACGCTGGAGTCTAGGCTCAGCAGCAGCTGGTCAGCCTTGACCGGCTTGCCTGATTCGAAAGTGATGGTATCAATGGTGCCTGACAGTTCGGTCGAGAGGGTAACCCCCTGATTAGGCTCGATAAAGCCGATCGCCTCGATGGTCGGGATCCAGTCCTGCGCCTTGGTTACCATGGCCGTTACCGGGAATTCAGGCTCCGGCCGGTTGGCCATGTATTTGGCAATCATTTTCTGTTTAAACAAATTGAAGCCGATGACGCTGCCAAACAAGGCGATCGCTATCAGCAACATAATGGCCATCCACTTTTTCATGAACAGGCTCCTGAGGTGGAAGTATTGGGAGATAAAATTGCATTCCAGCTGGCACGAATAACAGTTTCCAACTGCTGTTCGGTCAGCATGATCTTGTGAACCCCGCACTGCAGGGCCAGGTGTACCACACTGTCCAGGCTCAATACCTGGAGTGCTCGTATCGGTAAATCAATAAACAATTCTTGCTCAACACCTCGCTCAAAAAATCTGTCCAGTGGCTCCCATGCCGACAGCAGAACAGGATTGGTGGCCAGCTCGGCCCCGAGGGGTGAGCTCTCATACTGTAATTTGCATTTCAGAGCGTTGGGTTCGTTCACAAAAATGGCATGAATATTGAGCCATAATTGTCGAAATTGTTGAAATGAAACTTCATTAAAATTCACTTCTCTTATGACCAGCGGCACGCACTGCAATATCGTGTGCTGATGCAACTGTCGAATCAGATCATCCTTGTCATTGAAGTAGCGATAGATGGTGCCGGCGGCGACGCCGGCTTTCTTGGCGACTTCGGCGATCGACAGGCCATGAAAACCCCGTTCACCCAGCACCTCGTGGGCTGCATTGAAGATGATCTCTTTCTTGTCGTGACTCATCAGAATGAACTCGTGAATGAACGTTCATTCATTCTAGGTGGGGAAGAGATCAAGTCAAGGCGGCAACATGGTTAATACGGAAAATAGCGCCGGAAGCGATCATCCAGGCGAAGCAGCGGGTGTGTTGTTGGGGGAAAAATGAGCCAAAAACGCTCTGTTTGTTTGAAAAAACAACGCTTGGCGCAAAGGGACAAAAAAAGTGTAGACAAACATGCCCCCCATCATTAATATTGCGCCCCGTTCGACAGCGTAGCGCCCGTAGCTCAGCTGGATAGAGCGCTGCCCTCCGGAGGCAGAGGTCACAGGTTCGAATCCTGTCGGGCGCACCATCCAAAGTGCGCCGGTTAAACGGGCGTTGTTGTAGAACGAAAACAGCTGTGGTGGCTGTAGCTCAGTTGGTAGAGTCCCGGATTGTGATTCCGGTTGTCGTGGGTTCGAGCCCCATCAGCCACCCCATTTTACAGCTTGTCAGGTACGCGAAGGTGGCGGAATTGGTAGACGCGCTAGCTTCAGGTGTTAGTGCCCCCCGGGTGTGAGGGTTCGAGTCCCTCTCTTCGCACCATACTTGCTGTATAACGAGGATGACCATCAGGTCGTCTTTGTTTTTTGTAAGACAAAATATTCTCGGTGATTAGCGCAGCCCGGTAGCGCATCTGGTTTGGGACCAGAGGGTCAAAGGTTCGAATCCTTTATCACCGACCACATTCTGAAAAACCTCGCTTCGGCGAGGTTTTTTGCTTTCTGCCGCGCCATCCTCGTTTTTCTGCGTTGCTGTAACGTCTGTTTACACTCTATCCGGACAGTCTTGCCCTCTCTTCAGTTATCCTGCCAGCTGGAGTCCTTGGTGACCGGATGTCACAGACCTCTTTCAGGCTTGTTTTTATGCATAACAGAATTTCGATTTTCTCCCGCTACCCCACACTTATGGCGGCCATGGTACTGGGCGGGTGTACCCTTAAACCGCCATCGACAGATGAGATGCTGAGCACTATCGTGGTTGCCCATCCGCAGAGCGAGTCACCCCCCTCGCTTTTGCTGACCAGCAACGGTTTTTGTGTCGGCATTGCCCGCCAGCAGGCGGTGACACAGGTTTGCACTGATAAAGATGCACAGCCATTGGAGTGGGATCTTGGCGAGTTGAAGTTGCAACAGACCTGCCTGCAGGCCAAGAACAGCAATGAGCTGATGCTGGTTCCCTGTGATGGCCATGCGCAGTGGGTGTGGCAGGAGGATAAACTCTTTAACAGCAAGGTCTCCCGTTGTCTGGATGTCGCTGGCCGACGTCACTTTGCGAATACGCCTCTGCGTCTGGCTGACTGTTACGGTGGGGCCAACCAGAGCTTTCTGGTCGGGGGGATTGAATGATTCGCCCGTCACCTCTGATTGCTGCATGTCTGTCGCTCTCTTTGGGAGGGTGCCAGAATCTCGACTCTTCTGATCTGCTGTTGGGCACTGTGGTGATTGGCGCCATCGGTGCCGCTGCGTATTACGGCCACAAGCAGGAAAAGAAAGAAGCTCGCGCCCGGGAAGAGCATGGCGGGCAAATCGTGGCAGCCAATGGCAAATGTCTCGATATTGCCGGTGGTGTACGTAATGGCAACCGCTTGCAGCTATGGGATTGTCACGGCGGGGACAACCAGCGTTTTCGTCTTGATGGCAATGCCATAAGGGTTGGCGACAAGTGTCTGGATGTTGCCGGTGGCGGCCGCGATGCCGGTGCCAGGGTGATTGCCTGGGATTGCCATGGTGGCGACAACCAGCAGTGGCGCTGGGAGCGAGATCGGCTCATCAGCCGCAGCAGCAAGCTCTGTCTGGATGTTGCCCAGGGGGGGAGCGCCAATGGCACTCCCCTGATCCTCTGGCAGTGCCACGGCGGTGACAACCAGCGCTTTCGGCGGAAGTAATAAAAACGGGAACCCGATGGTTCCCGTTTTTATTTAGCTGGCGACCGGTTCCAGTTCGAAACAGCGCTCCAGATAGACGGCAACGCCATCTTCATCGGAGGTGAGTGTTTGCTCATGCTCCGGCAGCGCCATTTTCAGGCGGTCGTGGGCGTTACCCATGACGATGCCGCGACCCACCATGCTCAGCATTTCGAAGTCGTTCATACCGTCACCGAAGGCGATGGCCTGGGACATCTCCAGCCCGTGTTGCTCCAGTACGGCGCGCACGGCATTGCCCTTGTGGACGCCGGCGTGCATCACTTCGAGGCAATCCGGCAGGGAGAAGGTGACGTTGAGCTGGTCGCCGTAGCGCTGGTTGAGGTGCTCCTCGATCTTCAGCAGCTTCTCGTGGTCACCGATGTAGAAGACCTTGTTGATCTGCTCCATCGACTCCTGTTTCAGGTCATCGACCAGACGATAGGTGAAGCCGGATTCGTCGTGGAATTGCAGCAACCAGGGCAGCTCCTCCTCGACCACCCAGTCATCGCCCTGATAGACGTTGAGATGGATGGATGGGTCACGTTCGAGCGCAACCAGCTCGGCGGCGATGTCGGTCGGCAGCGGCTGGTTGAACACCAGTTTGCCCTGCTTGTCATGCACCACGGCGCCGTTGGAGGTGATGAGGTAGATATCCAGAGCGAGCGCATCGCGGAAGCTGCGTACATCGACGTGGTGACGGCCGGTGGCGACCACGAATTTCACGCCCTGCTCAACCAGACGGCGGACGGTCTCCCGGGTACGGGAGGAGATCTGGTGCTGCTTGTTGAGCAGAGTTCCATCGAGATCGGATACAACTACCTTGAACATCTTTACCTCGGCATCAATTGAAAGCGGGGGCAGTTTACCCCAGCCTGCATGGTCACCCCATTTATTTAGGGTTACAAAAAATAGCCAGCCTAGTAGCGGGCGAAGAAATCGAGCATGGCGGTCAGCGCGGGCTGGCGCTTGTCGTCGGATTCGATGAAGAGCTCGTGCCAGGCCCCTTCAATTCGCAGCGGCTTGCCCCCTTCGCAGCGGGCTTTGGAGCAAAACTCATCCTGCGCAGAGTTGTCCACCACGCTGTCGTTGCCAGCCTGCAGTAGCAGCAGCGGCGTCTTGATGGCGCCCGCATCGGCGATGGCGGCATCGGCACCGGTGATCCCCTGATAGATCCAGTGGGCAGTCGCCCCTCCCAGCTTGATCTGCGGGTGCTGCTCATAAATCTGGCGGAAAGCCTGATAACGGGAGTGGCTGTGAGTCAGCTCGTTATCGGCAAAGCCATGATCCTGATAGGGGCCCTGACCCGGCCCATAGGGTGGTTCGCCAAACCAGCCGCCGACCGTACCTATAGTGGTGGCCAGTCCCTTGGCCAGCCATTTGGGCAAGCCGCCCAGATTGATGCCCAGCATGGGGGAGGAGAGCACGGCGGCGCGGATATCATCGGGCCAGCGCTCCAGATAGCGGGCCGAGATGGCCCCCCCCATGGAGTGAGCCAGCAGGAACAGCTTGGCGGGCTTGTCCGCCATGATTATCTGGTCGTGAAACTGCTTCATATCGACGACATAATCGTCGAACTGGTCGACATATCCCTTGTTGTGGTCGCTCAGCATGCGGCCGGACATCCCCTGACCACGATGGTCGATAAGGTAGAGGCTGTAGCCCTGACGCCAGAGATCCCATGCCAGCTCCTGATACTTGAGGTAGCTTTCTACCCGGCCGTTGACGATCAGGATGGCGCGATCAACCTTCTCCTGCCGCAGCGCGGCATAGCGGATGGCGACGCCATCCTTGCCCTTGAACTCTCCTTCTATGGCATGCTGGCGCCAGAAGTCGGGCAGGGTTTGTTGGTAGAGGGTGGGCACATCGGCTTCGCTGGTCAGCGCATAGGGATTGGTCACGGCAAGGGCTCCGGCAGAAAACAGGGTCAGGGCCAACAGGGGAATCGAGAGGGATTTCATCAGGCACACTCCGTTTGCCAGTATTGATAAAGTATTGCGATGTCACCGGAGCAGAGCAGCGACATGGCGCTTCGCAGTGTGGGCAGAGGCCAGTCCCACCACTGCATCTCTTGCAGCATGGCGATCTGCTCATCGTTGAAACGGCGGCGGATCGGTTGGGCCGGATTGCCGCCGACTATGGTGTAAGGGGCCACATCCTTGGTCACCACGGCACGAGTGGCGATAACGGCGCCATCACCTATGGTGATGCCGGGCATGATCATCGCTTCCGAGCCGATCCAGACATCGTTGCCGATCCGGGTATCTCCTTTGCGCAGAAAACCACTACGAGCCCCTTCGCCAAAGGTATCGGGGTTGAACGGAAAGGTGGAGACCCAATCCAGCCGGTGGCCCTGATTGCCTGCCAGCATGAAGGTGGCGCCCGAGGCGATGGAGCAGAACTTACCGATGATCAGGCGGTCTACTTCTGTACCCCACTCGCCGCTGTCCCAGCTTGCTCTGGTCGAGCCATCCCCGAGTAAATAACGGACACAGTGATCCTCGAACGGCTTGCCGTGGTAGTAGCCGGAGTAGTAGCTGTAGTCGCCGGCCTCTATGTTCGGGTTGGTCAGGTGATCCCGGATGATTTGCGATTCCAGCCAGCTGCCAAAAGGGTTCTCCATCACTCCTCCTGTATGTCGTCCTGCTCGATCTGCTGGGCCCAGCCTTTACGGGTCAGCTGCATCCGTTGCCACCACTCTTCGTCTGCCAGGATTTCACCGGCAGGGCCGAGCTGGGGGTAGGGCATCTCTTTCTCTTTGCAGAGCTGGGCATAGATGGGATATCCACCCTCGAACAGGATGCTGTTTTGCTCCTCCGGAGTGAGCGGACAGCCGCGCTGATAGCAACCGGCCTGCTCGCGCTGGCGCTGCGCCTCGTAGAGGATAGCGGCTGCGGCCACCGAGACGTTGAGGGACTGCACCATGCCCACCATGGGAATGACGATATGGTGATCGGCCAGGGCCAGCGCCTCTTCACCGATGCCGTGTTTCTCCTGTCCCACCAGAATGGCGGTCGGTTTGGTGTAGTCGATGGCGCGAAAATCGACCGAGCTGTCGGAGAGATGGGTTGCCAGGATCTGCATGCCGGAGGCTTTCAGCTCGGCGACCGCGCTGCCGATATCCGGGTGCAGTTTCACATCCACCCAGTTCTGGCTGCCGCGGGCGGTGCCCTTGCGCTTGTGGATCCAGGTCTTGGGCCAGACTGCATGTACCCGGTGGATACCGATGGCATCGGCGGTACGCACGATGGCAGCCAGGTTGTGAGGTTTGTGTACCTCTTCCATACAGACAGTCAAATCGAGCTGACGCTGGGCCAGCATATCGGTGATGCGCTTGAAGCGTTCGGGGGTCATGGTTGTCTCTTAAAAAGCAGCAGGCGGCTTGCGCCGCCTGTGTGATCAGTTCTTTTGCCGGCTCACCTTGAGCACGTTGGGCATGACGCGGATCTTGCGCATGATGTTGGCCAGATGGATACGGCTCTTGGTGGTGATGAGCAGGCTCACCTGATAGACCCGACCATCCTTCTCCTCGGTACTGATGGCGTGAATGTTGGCACCGGTGGCGGCAATCACGTTGGCCAGCTCGGCCAGCGCACCCTGATGATTGATGATCTCGATACTGATGCCGGTGCGGAACTCCTGTTCCTGCTCCTTGTCCACTTCCCACTGCACCGGCAGGTACTTGTCCGGCTCTTTGCTGTAGCCCTTGATGTTGCGACAGGCTTCCTGGTGGATCACCAGACCCTTGCCCGGGCTGATGTGGGCGATGATGGCATCCCCCGGGATCGGACGGCAGCAGTTGGCGAAGGTGACCAGCATGCCGTCGGCACCCTTGATCGGCATCTTCTTGCTGCTGGACTTGGGTTGCTCTTCCGGCGGCAGTTCATCCCCCAGCATGCGACGCGCCACCATCACGCTCATGGCGTTGCCGAGGCCCACATCGGCCAGCAGCCCCTGCAGGTTCTCGTGCTTGGTGTCGGCCAGCACCTGCTTGATGCGTGGCTCGGGGATGTCTTCGATATTCTTGGCGCCCAGCGCATGGTTGAGCAGGCGGCGACCCAGCACCACCGACTCTTCGGTGCGCAGGTTCTTGAGGAACTGGCGGATCTTGGAGCGCGCCTTGGTAGTCACCACGAAGTTGAGCCAGGCCGCGTTGGGACGGGCGCCCGGTGCCGTGATGATCTCCACCGTCTGGCCCGAGTGCAGCGGACTGCTGAGCGGGTAGGGGTGGCGGTCGACCCGCGAACCAACGCAGGCGTGGCCGATATCGGTGTGCACCGTGTAGGCAAAGTCCACCGGCGTGGCGCCGGCGGGCAGCTCCATGATGCGCCCTTCGGGGGTAAAGACGTAGATTTCGTCGGGGAAGAGGTCGGTTTTGACCCCTTCGATAAATTCAAACGAGCTGCCGGCGCTCTGCTGCAATTCCAGCAGGCTCTGCATCCAGCGCTGGGCGCGGATCTGGGCGGTAGTGCCCGAGCTGTCGCCATCCTGCTTGTAGGCCCAGTGGGCAGCAACCCCTTTATCAGCCATCTGATCCATGAATTCGGTGCGGATTTGCACCTCGACCGGTACCCCGTGCGGCCCCACCAGCGAGGTGTGCAGCGACTGGTAGCCGTTGGTCTTGGGGATGGCGATGTAATCTTTGAAGCGGCCGGGGCGCGGCTTGTAGAGGCTGTGCATCTGCCCCAGCACCCGGTAACAGGTATCTATGTCCTTCACTTTGACCCGAAAGGCGTAGATATCCATTACCTCATGAAATTGCAGCTCTTTTTTTTCCATCTTGTTGTAGATGGAGAACAGGTTCTTCTCGCGGCCACTGACCTGATGTTCGATCCCCGCCTCTTTCAGACGACCGCTGATTTCGCTCTGGATGGAGTCGATAATCTCGCGGCGATTGCCGCGGGCGCGACGCACCGATTCGCGCAACACGCGGGATCGCATGGGGTAGAGCGCCTCGAAGCCCAGCTCTTCCAGCTCGTTCTTCATGGTGTGAATACCGAGGCGGTTGGCGATGGGGGCGAAGATTTCGAGGGTTTCCCGGGCGATGCGGCGGCGCTTGTCCGGCCGCAGCGAGCCCAGCGTGCGCATATTGTGGGTGCGGTCGGCCAACTTGATCAGAATGACCCGGATATCCTGGGTCATCGCCATCACCATTTTGCGGAAGTTCTCGGCCTGAGCCTCTTTGCGATCGCGAAACTTCAGCTTGTCGAGCTTGGAGACCCCAGCTACCAGCTCGGCGACCGCATCGCCAAACTGTTCGGCCAGATCGGCCTTGGTGATAGGGGTATCCTCAATGACGTCGTGCAGCACGGCGGCCATCAGGGTTTCATGATCGAGGCGCATATCGCCCAGAATTCGGGCAACGGCGACGGGGTGGGTGATATAGGGCTCGCCACTGGAACGCATCTGTCCCTGGTGGGCATCACGGGCCACCACATAGGCTTGCCTGAGCTTCTCGACCTGCTCGGGCGGCAGGTAGGAACTGGCTATTTCTTTAAGATTTTCAAATAAATACAAGACAGTCCCCGCAGCGGTGAAACGGCAATTCGTGGAGTTGAGCGTGTAGACCTGAGTTTGCGAGGTTTTCGAGCGGTTGTAAATGGGGATGAACAGTCGGCACCCGGGCGGGTGCCGACTATGGGGAAAGAGTGACTTAACCGCGGCCTTCGGCGATGGCAGCAACGGCAGCCAGCTCGGCGGCTTCCTGTTCTTGCTGCTCGTAGCGATCCTGGGTGTCCATTACCTGGTTGTTTACCAGACCCAGCTCGATCTCACGCAGGGCGATCACGGTCGGCTTGTCGTTCTCTTCTTCAACCAGCGGATCTTTGCCTTGAACCGCGATTTGACGGGCGCGGCGTGCGGCGACCAGCACCAGGTCAAAACGGTTACCAACCTGTTTTACAGCATCTTCTACAGTAACGCGTGCCATGCAGGACTCCAGTTATGTGGGCTTTCTGTGTTTAGAAAAGCGGTGTTTAAAAATGACGCAAAAGTTTACTCGTTTTTGGCTTATTCTGCCAGTAACTGTTGCAGCAAGTTTTGTTGTGCCTGCTGTTGATGACGCATCTCCAGCCGTTGGCACTCAATAATGGCTCTGAGCTGGAACAGTGCCTGCTCGAACTCTTCATTGATAATCACGTAGTCATATTCGTCGTAGTGCACCATTTCGGCAATGGCTTTTGCCATCCGGCCGGCGATCACTTCTGCGCTGTCCTGACCGCGGCCAATCAGGCGGCGTTCCAGCTCTTCACGGCTGGGAGGCAGGATGAAGATGGACTTGGTCGGCATCAGTTCGCGGATCTGGCGGGCGCCCTGCCAGTCGATGTCGAGGAATACGTCGATACCCTGCGCCAGACAGGCTTCGATGGCGGCGCGGGAGGTACCGTAGTAGTTGCCGAATACCTCGGCCCACTCCAGAAAATCACCGCGCTCGATCAGCTCCTTGAACTCTTCCACCTTGACGAAGTGGTAGTGCACACCGTGCTCTTCGCCGGGGCGGGTGGCGCGCGTGGTGTGGGAGACCGACAGCTGCATCTTGCCAGCTTGATTGTGGTTGGTCAGCAAGGCGTTGAGCAGACTGGATTTACCTGCACCGCTCGGGGAGGAGATGATATAGAGAGTGCCTTGTTGCGCCATGTTATTACCTTTAATCGGAACCCGCATTTTGGTTGTAGCAGAGGCCGCCGTCTTGTGCCCGAAAGGGAGACAGCCAAACGCATGATGCGGATAAATTCTTGGATCAGGGGGATGTAAAGGCGGCGAATTTTAACAGAAGGTGGCGAATAAAAAAACGGCCGGAATCATATTCCGGCCGATCAAAGTGTTCGTAGCTTGTTGCGGGAGCGTAACCCACATCGGTCGTTATTCTGCCTGTCGCTCCGGCATGGGGCCATCAGGTTATCCCTGCCTCACTGCTCGGGATTTCCGAGCTGCTTTCAGTCAGGCAGATGGCGATCGGCGCAGAGGCGATCGAAGGCGGCGATGACCTGCTCGCTGGTGATTTTGCTCATGGCATCGGGATCCTTGAGGCGGGTGCGCCAGCCGAGCTCGGCCAGCGGCTTGCCGGTCTCCTGCTCAATCAGGGTCTGATAGACGCTGACGACATAATCCCGGCAGAGATAGGGGCCGGTGCGGGCCGGATTGTGGTGAGCATAGAGGCCGATGACCGGCGTGCCGACAATGGTGGCCATATGGGTTGGACCGGTGTCGGGGGCCAGCACCAGACTCGCCTCACCAATCAGTGCCAATAGCTGCTTGAGATTGGTTTGCCCCACCAGATCGACCGGTTTGCTCTGGCTGAGTTGCCGGATCTCGGCAGCCAGATCCCGCTCCAGTTTGGCTGGCCCGCCACAGAGGTAGACCTGAAGACCCTTGCTGGCTGCGTGATCCGCCAGTGCGGCATAGCCCGCGGCCGTCCAGTTTTTGAACGCCTTGCTGGCGGCGGCGCAGATCA
Source organism: Aeromonas sp. SE22 (assembly GCF_038739755.1). Taxonomy (NCBI): domain Bacteria; kingdom Pseudomonadati; phylum Pseudomonadota; class Gammaproteobacteria; order Aeromonadales; family Aeromonadaceae; genus Aeromonas; species Aeromonas sp. SE22. The sequence goes on along the minus strand of NZ_JBCGFD010000014.1, from coordinate 22,836 downwards.
GCAGGGTCGGTTTGCCACCAATCTTCTCTTTCGCCCAGGCTTGGTGTTCGGCGCTGATGGGCAGCTGCCAATCCGGGGTCAGATCCTTGATGCCGAGCTCTTTGGCAAAGGCGAGGAAACCGTCCAGCACGTGGGGAGAGGCGGGCGAGGGCACCTTGTGGTTGGTGAACAGCCACTGGCCGTCGTTGGCCCGCTCCCGATCAAACCCGAGTTTGACCCTGGCCTTGATGCCGAGGGTGGCGATGCTGGCGCGCATGGCCGCCTGCAGATGCAGCAGGGCATCAAACTGACGTCCCCTGAGGGTCTGCCACAGGTCGCGATAGCCGCGCCACCCCTTGCTCTTGTCGAAGGCGATCACCTCGACACCGGGCAGATCGGCAAACAGGGTTGCCTCGATTTTCCCGGTGATCCAGGTGATGCGGGTTTGCGGCCACTCCCGCTGGATGACCCGTACCAGTGCCAGTGCGTGGCAGCAGTCGCCGATGGCGGAGAGCCGCAGAATGCAGATGGAGGAGGGAGGCGTTTGAAATAGCGGCATGATGTGGCGCACGGCTGGCAAAAAGGGTGGATGGCATTATGCAAACTCCCCTGTGGATTGTAAAATTGCGCGCAATCGTCAGCCGGGCTTTGCCACCGGAATAGCCGCCATGGCTGGCACATGTTGCGGGCATGCCACAGTCGCAGCCTCATCGCCCATAAACAGGGGCGATCAACGACCCACCGAGCGGGATCTTCATGATGCTGATACAGACCGAACACAACCAGGTTTGCTGGTTCGCCGAAGGGGCCTTTCGCGACCCCACTTCCCAGTTATTCGAACCGGCCTGGTGGCAGAACAACCGTCAGGTGGTGGGAACCTCCATCGGTCGCGGCGTGACCTGGTTCGTCAAGGATGAGTCCCGCCATCTGGTACTGCGCCACTACTATCGTGGCGGCATGGTGGGCAAGGTGGTGCGGGATCGCTTCTGGTTCGAAGGGGTCGAATCGAGCCGCGCCATGGCGGAATACACCCTGCTGGCCAAGTTGTGCGAACTGGGGTTGCCGGTGCCGCGTCCGTTCGGTGCGCGGATGGCCAAACAGGGCCCATTTTATCGCGCCGATATCCTGATCGAGCGTATTCGCGGTGCCAAGGACATGGTCGCCCTGCTCAAGCAGGGGCCGGTGGCCAGCGAGGTGTGGCACAAGATTGGCCAGACGGTGCGCCAGCTGCACGATGCCGGGGTTTACCACGCCGATCTCAACAGCCACAACCTGCTGCTCGATAAGGATGAGAAGGTGTGGGTGATCGACTTCGACAAGGGGGCGATCCGCTCCCCCGGTGATTGGCAGAAGGGCAATCTGGAGCGGCTGTTGCGCTCCTTCAACAAGGAGTCTCAACTGCACACCAGTTTTCACTTCGTACCGGACAACTGGCAGACCCTGATGGAGGGTTATCACGGAAAAGCGAGCTGACCCTGTTGCTCGCCGCCATGGCCAATGTTACTTATGAATCAGCTCTTCAGATTCGGTTTCGAGGTGCCCCATGGAAATGCTCAAGACACCTTTGGTGGATGTCACCGCCCGGCTTGATCCGGGTCTGCTGTTCGATGCCATGGCGCTGCTGGAGGCGGGGATCTGGACCTGGTCTCCGCAACAGGGACTGCGCCGCGACCCCTCCTGCCTGCGCCTGCTGGGGCTTGGCGATAGCTGGCCGGATGATCTCGGCTGGTTGGAGCGGGTGCATCCCGATGACGTTGCCCGGCTGGCTGATGCCCTGAGCGCTTGCCAGAGCGGCCGCAGCAGCGGTCTGCGCCTCGAATATCGCATTCTTCACCACCACGGCCACTACATCCGGCTGGAAGAGCGGATCCGCCGTGACGAGCGGGGCCATCTGCTTGGCGTGGTGCGCCATCTCGATCCCGCCGTCGTGCTGGTGGAAGAGCGGCACGGTACCGATCCACTGACCGGGCTGGAGAGTCGCAGCCGCTTCGAGCAACTGCTGGAGGAGAGGCTGTTGGCCGAGGGGGGAAGCTTTAGTCTGCTGCAGTTTTCCGTCGATCACATGGCCAAGATCCGCCAGCTCTTTGGCGAGGCCGCCTGTGACGCCATGCTGGCCAAGTTGGCGCGCATCGTGCGCCACGAGCTGCGTCGCGAAGATCCCTTCGCCCGCTGGGATGAGGATGGCTTTATTCTGATGCTCTCTCGCACCGAGCGGATGAAGGGGCTGGAGATTGCCGAACGGCTGCGCCTCGAGATTGCCGACGCCAGCCTGCTGCCACAGCGGCCGGTGACCGTCAGTATCGGGCTGGTACAGAGCCAGCCCGGCGAGCAGCTTGACCATCTGCTGGCCCGTCTGGCCACCTGCCACGGTCAGGCCAGACGGGAGCGCAACGCCGTCGTCGGCTAGTTGCCACTCAGGATGAAGTGACCTTGCGATGCTGGCACACCTTGAGGGATGCCAGCATCAGCACGCCGCCGATGGCCAGCCGGGTCAGATCGGTATCCTTGCCCCAGATCAGCAGATTGACCAGCAGACCGGCCGGAATGAGCGCATTGTTCATGATGGCCAGCACCCCGCTGCTGACCAGCGTCGCCCCCTTGTTCCACAGGAAGTAGCCCAACCCCGAAGCGCCCACCCCGAGCCAGAGCAGAATGCCCCACTGCAGCCCGCTGGTCGGGTATTGGGGTTTGCCCAGCAACCACCATGCGGGCAGGGCGATCACCAGTGCTCCCAGATAGAAGCAGCCGAAAATCGCCAGCTGTGGCGGTTGCTCCGCCTCCCTCGCCAGCAGTACCTTGTAGCCCACCTGACCCATGGCAAAGCAGAGGTTGGCTCCCTGCACCACCAGAAAGCCCAGCGCATAGCTCTCGGTCAGCCCGTCAAAGCGGATCACGGCTGCGCCGGCGACGGCCAGCAGGGCTCCCCACAGATAGGCGAGGTTGAAGCGCCGCTCAAGCAGGTCGTGGAGCAGGGTGACGTAGATGGGGGTGAAGATGGTAAAGACCAGTACTTCCGGTACCGTCAGCAGCAGAAAGGAGTGGTAGTAGAAGAGATACATGATGCCGAGCTGGATGGCGCCCAGCGCCATGAGTTTGGCCACCAGAGCGGGTCGCAGCCAGCGGCGGCGCAGGAAGGGCAGAAACACCAGACTGGCGAGAGCGATGCGGGTCAGCACCGAAAAGTAGGCATCCACCTGACCGGCGAGGTAGACCCCGATCAGGCTGAAGGAGAATGACCAGAGCAGGGTGACCCCTATCAAGTAGTTCATGTGGTTGATTTGTCATCAGTTGTCAATTTTTGAGGGGGCTATGATGGCCGAGATGGAAGCGGCAATCCAGCGTTTATGGGCACGATTGCCACAGGTCGGAGCATTTGGCTTCACCGCCAGCAATGGCGAGGGGTCGGCGACCGACTGGAATGGTCGCGGCGAGGGGGTTGTGGCGGTGACCGATCATCAGGGTGGCTGGCTCTTCAGCGAGCAGGGGCGCTACACCACTCCCCATGGTCGGGTGCTCACCATGCACAACCGTTTCTGGTGGCAGCGTAGCGAGCGGGGGATCCGCCTTTCTCACCTGCGTTATGAAGCGCCGGTCGAGTTGTTCGAGCTGCTGCCGAAAGGGGATGGCCGCTGGCTGACCGCCGAGCCCCATCTGTGCGGGGCGGATCACTATCGCGCCGAGCTGACCGAAATAGACGGCGGTTTTCTGCTGAGCTGGCAGATCACCGGGCCGCGCAAGAACGAGCGGATCGACTACCGCTACCGGATGTGAGTGGCGGCAAGCGGGCATAAAAAAACCGGCGCAGAGCGCCGGTAGCGGGGGACAAATCGGAGGTTTTTTAAAACAGTCCCAAAAAACAGGAGAGATGAACTCTCTTCACACACTCAGAAAAGCGATTCAGGCACTCAGGGCATAGCTCAGCATGGCTTGCAGCTTGCTATCGAAGAACCAGGGCAGCAGTACCATCAACAGCCCCAGCATGCCCGCCAGTCGCTGGCGATACTGCCAGCCGGCAATCAGGACCAGACCGCCGCACAGGGTGGTCAAGATGCCTGACATAGGGTTGCCTCACGTTGTACACGACGCTGCTGGGCCCACTGGTTCATGGCGACCGAGCCGAGGATCAGGGCCAGTGCCACGCCGGTGGTGGGGTGGATCTGCTCGCCGAGGAACAGGGCGCCCAGCATCACGCCGAACAGCGGCACCAGATAGTTGCTGAAGGAGGCGAACGTCGGGCCGGCCTTCTGGATCAGCGCCATGTAGAGGAAGTAGACCAGACCGGTACAGAGGGTACCCAGCACGGTAATGGCGCTCAGGGCCTGGCTGCTCGGCAGGGTCAGGCTGCTCAGGTCAACCATGAAGGGGGCGACCAGCAGCAACTGGGTTGCCGAGGAGATCAGGATATTGCGGGCGACCACGACGGGATGGTCCTTGGCGAAGCGCTTGATCATCAGCAGACCGATGGCGAAGCAGCTGGCGCCCAGCAGGATGGCCATGGCACCGAGCAGACCGGCGTTCATGCCCTGGGAGAGTTTCGGCCAGAACAGGGTGAGCACACCGGCAAAGCCGATGATCACGGAAAGCAGGCCGGTTTTGGTGATTCTTTCACCAGAAATAAACAGCGGTGCAGCCAGAATGGTCACAAACGGGATACAACCCATGACCACGGCAGCGATGGCGCTATCCACATATTGTTGGCCCCAGGCGACCATGATGAAGGGGATGGTGGCATCCAGCAGGGCGATCAGCATGTAGGTACGCCACGGGGTGTTTTCACTCTTGAGACGCATGAACAGGCAGAGCAGACCCAGGGTCAGGCTGCCGCACAGGGCACGACCCGCAGCCACCAGAATGGGGGGCAGCTCGGCAACGGCCTGGTGCATGAAAATGAACTGGGAACCCCACAGCAGGCCGATGGCCAGCAATAACAGATAGCTACGCATTTTAATCTCCGATGTATTAAGCCTGCGCATTCTAGGTAATCTGTTACTATGGTAAAAATGAATTGTCGGCATTCAACTATGGCTAATATCGATGGATAGCTCTCTCTCTCGCCTCGACCTCAACCTGCTGGCGGTATTCGACATGCTGATGCAGGAGCGCAACGTCACCCGCGCCGCCGAACGGCTGCATTTATCCCAATCCACCGTCAGCCATGCGCTGGGTCGGTTGCGGATCGCGCTGGATGACCCTCTCTTCGTGATGAGCCGACGGGAGATGATGCCGACCGAGCGGGCCAAGGCGTTGGCCGGGCCGGTGCGGCAGGCGCTGGCGATGCTGGAGCAGGGGTTGCGGCAGGCCAAGGGATTCGAACCCGCCAGTGCGCGGCGGATCTTCCGCATCGCCACCCCGGGTTCGGTAGAGCACGGGCTGGTGCCACTGCTGGTGGATCGCTTGTTCCGCGCAGCGCCCCACTGCCGGCTGGAGGTGTGCGAGCTGGCCGACAGCGACTACGAGCGGGAGCTGGAGAAGGGTGAGCTGGATCTGGTGATCGGTTTTGCCGGTGCCAACCACCTCTCGCCCCGTCTCTGGCGCGAGGAGTGGTTCAGCAATCCGCTGGTCTGCCTGTCGCCCCTTGGCAGCGAGCTGCCCGATCTGTTGACTCCGGTCGAGCTGGTCAGCCGCCCCCATATCCACACCTCCAGCTGGGGCCACAGCCAGGCGATGGTGGAGCTCTGGCTGGCCCGCTTCGGGGTGGAGCGGGAGTTGGGGGTCAGGTTACCGAGCTTTATGGCGGTGCCGCCGCTGATGGCGACCGGCCGCTATCTGGTGGTGGTGCCCGAGATGATCGGGCGCCACTTCTGCCGCTACTACCCGCTGCGGATGCATCAGCTGGATCCGGAGATCCCCATCGTCTATTTGATGGCGGGCCACCCGCTGACCGCCCATGACGAGGCGATCAGCTGGTTCAAGAGCCTGCTGCACCAGCTGGTGTACGACCTCTACGGCGCCGATGCCCTCGGTACGCCGACTCAGCGGATGCTGGCGAAGTAGTCGAGTCCCATGGCGCTTTTCACCTCAGCCAAGACCTCATCGGTGATGATGCGGGCCTGCTCGGTGCCCTGATAGAGCAGTTCCAGCAGCATCTTCTTGTCGGCAATGGCCGCGGCCCGGCGCTCCCGCATCGGGGCGAGCAGGGTCTGCAGGCAGTCGTTCAGTACCTGTTTGCAGCGCATATCGCCCAGTCCACCGCGCCGGTAGTGCGCCTTCATCTCGGCAACCAGCTCCTTGTCCGGATGGAAGGCATCGAGATAGGCGAACACAGTATTCCCCTCCACCTGACCCGGATCGCTCACCTTGAGGTGGTTGGGGTCGGTATACATGGCGAACACCGCCTGTTTGACCTCTTCCGCCGACATGCCGAGCTCTATGGTGTTGCCGAGGGATTTGGACATCTTGGCCTTGCCGTCGATGCCGGGCAGGCGGCCGGTGTCGCTCAGGATCGGTTGGCATTCGGTCAGCACCTCTTTGCCTACCAGAGAGTTGAAGCGGCGGACGATCTCGTTGGTCTGCTCCAGCATCGGCAGCTGATCTTCCCCAACCGACACGTGGCTGGCGCGAAAGGCGGTGATGTCGGCGGCCTGACTCACCGGATAGACCAGAAAACCGGCCGGCAGCGTGCGTTCGAACCCTTTTTGCTGGATCTCCGCCTTGACGGTGGGGTTGCGTTCCAGCCGGGCGACGCTGACCAGATTGAGGTAGTAGCAGGTGAGCTCGGCGAGGGCGGGCAGGGCGCTCTGCAGACAGAAGGTGGTCTTGGCCGGGTCGAGGCCGACTGCCAGATAGTCGGCCATTACCTCCAGTACGTTGTCGGTCACCTTGGTCGGGTTGTGGCCGTTGTCGGTCAGCGCCTGCAGATCGGCGATCATCACGAATTGACGGTAGTGGTGCTGGGCTTCGACGCGCTGGCGCAGGGAGCCGACATAGTGGCCGATGTGCAGTTTGCCGGTGGGACGATCGCCAGTCAGGATAACGGGGTTGTGCATGTCACTCTCTCCAGTTGGGTGAGCCGGGAGGCGACAAAGGGATAAAAACAGTTGACCGCCTCTCGGCGGTCACGGTGTTTTCTTTGGAAAATTTACAATAGAAACGCGGTGCCGCCTGTTTAAGAGCAGCACCACCAGTAGTTGTGATTGAATGAGGTCATATTCATGGCAAATCACACTACGCCTGTTTGATCACTTCTGCAAGGGAACGACCAGCAGATCGCAGGGCACGGTATTCATCAGCTGACGGGCGCTCGAGGTGAGCAGGCTCCAGAAGCTCTGGCGATGGCCGCACACCAGCAGATCGATCTCGTACTCCTTGACCGCCTGATTGACTCGTTCGCTCAGATCGCCGCAGATTACCAGCTTCTTCTCGATGGGGTAGTCCACCGAGGCGAGGAAGGCCTCCAGCTTCTCTTTCGCTTCGGCGATCACCTGATCCTGCACGTTGTCGATGTCGATATCGATCATCTCGGTGTAGAGATCCTTGAGGTCCACATCGACATGGATAACCGACAGCTTGGCGCCGTTGGAACGGGCTCTGTCCACCGCCTTGTCGATCACCTTGCGGTTATCTTCCGACAGGTCGATCGCGGCCAGAATATGCTTGTAATAGGTTGTACCACTCATGGGATGTCTCCTTACCGATCCTTCACTCACTATACCAATCTCTGCTGAAACTAAAATGGTGCCTTGGGCACAGTTTAGGGATTTGAACGAGTTTAATTTCCAGCAGGTGGTTGCAATTGACTCAATTAATAATCACTTTTTGCTCGTAAATTAAACAGGAGTTTGAGCCAGGTCACACCCACTCTATTGCCCGCAGCCGGTGAGAGGCATAGGATGTGCCCGTGCTTCGCAATGAACACAAAACAACAAAAAGCATCTGAATACCGCTTTGGGGAGCCACGTGCTCCCTTTTGTTTTTCTGCCTCATTTCCTGCTGCTTTTCTTGCCGTTTTCTTGCTGATAGAGATCCGGCATCAAGTTAATCTCCCGCGACTTGGTTATGCTGTAGCCAGTTTCTTTGGAGGCCTTCTCATGATCATTCATCCGCAGATCCAGGGCTGTGTAGCTCGCAACTGTCACCCCATCGGCTGCCGCGCCGCCGTGCAGCAGCAGATCGAACGCATCAAGGCCGCCGGCCCGTTCAACGGGCCCAAGCGGGTGCTGGTGCTGGGGGCCTCCTCCGGTTTCGGGCTGGCGTCGCGCATTGCGCTCGCCTTCGGTGCCGGTGCCGACACCATTGGCATCTCGTTCGAGCGTGGCCCCTCCGACAAGGGGCTGGGCAGTGCCGGCTGGTACAACAACATCTGGTTTCGCAAGGAGGCAGAGCAGGAGGGGCGTATCGCCATCAACCTGATCGGTGATGCCTTCTCTGACGGCATGCGCCAGCAGGCCATCGACACCATCCGCCAGCAGCTGGGGCAGGTGGATCTGGTGATCTATTCGCTCGCGAGCGGCATCCGGGTGCTGCCCGATGGCACGCAGGTGCGCTCTGTGCTCAAGACTACAGGCCAGCCGTTCAGCGGCTGGGGGCTGGATCTGGAGCGCGATACGCTGGTGCAGCAGTCACTGGCGCCCGCCACCCCGGAGGAGATCCGCGATACCGTCACCGTGATGGGCGGCGAGGATTGGCAGCTCTGGATGCAGGCGTTGCAGCAGGCCGATTGTCTGGCTCCCGGCGCGCAGACCGTCGCCTACTCCTACATCGGCCCCGAATCCACCTATCCCCTCTATCGGGATGGCACCATCGGTTATGCCAAGGAGCATCTGCACGCTACCGCCGAGACCATCAACCTGCAGCTGGCCGAGATTGGCGGTCACGCCTGGGTATCGGTTTGCAAGGCGCTGGTGACCAAGGCGAGCGCCTATATTCCGGTGCTTCCGGTTTATCTCGGCCTGCTGATGGGGGTGATGAAGGAGCGCGGTGTACACGAAGGTTGTATCGAGCAGATGCAGCGGTTGTTCGCCACCAAGATGTACGGGCTCAATGGGGTGGTGGCTGATGGCAACCGGCTGATCCGGATGGATGACCATGAGCTCGATCCGGCCATTCAGGCTGCCGTTTCGGCGCTCTGGCCCAAGGTGACGCCGGACAACTTCCACGGGCTGGGGGATTTTGCCGGGCTGCGGCAGGATTTCATGCAGCTCAACGGCTTCGAGTTGCCGGGCGTCGATTACGGTGCACCGGTGGATGTCGCCTCCCTTGGCGAGCTGACACCCTGAGTTGGCAGGAACGGGATCCCCCTCTCTCTGGCGGGTTGATTCATGGCCGGAGTGTGGCGACAATCGATACCAAATCACTGAGGAGAAACAAGATGTTGGCCAAAGCCATGATCGAGAAGTTGAACGAGCAGATTAACCTGGAGTTCTACTCCTCCAATCTCTATCTGCAGATGAGCGCCTGGTGTGAAGACAAGGGTTTCGAGGGGGCTGCCACCTTCCTGCGCCAGCACGCCGTCGAGGAGCGCCAGCATATGGAGCGTCTGTTCACCTATGTGAGCGAGACCGGTGCCATGCCCAAGCTGGGTGCCATCGATGCCCCTCCCCACGAGTTCAAGTCGCTGGGCGACGTGTTCCGTACCACCCTGGAGCACGAGTACCACATCACCAAGTGCATCAATGGTCTGGCCCACGTAGCCTTCACTACTCAGGACTACTCCACCTTCAACTTCCTGCAGTGGTATGTGGCCGAGCAGCATGAAGAGGAGAAGCTGTTCAAGAGCATCGTCGACCGTCTCGGTCTGGTGGGTGAAGATGGCAAAGGCCTCTACTTCATCGACAAGGAGCTGGCCGAACTGGCCAAAGGCGCCCCGGCCAGCATCATGGACAGCAACGCCTGATAGTCGTGGACACTTAGTGTTCAGCCAGTACAATAACGGCCCTTTTAAGGGCCGTTGTTTATTCTGGTGGGCAGCCACTATGGTTGTGTTCCGCCAGAGGCAATCTCGGTTCTGGCCAGGTGCCGTTTCTATTTGGATAAGTGAGTGATGATGAAGCAGGTCGATGTGGTGGTGATCGGGGCCGGTGCGGCCGGATTGATGTGTGCGGCGCAGGCGGGCTATCGGGGTCGCTCGGTGCTGGTGCTCGACAATGCCAAGAAACCGGGCCGCAAGATCCTCATCAGTGGCGGTGGTCGCTGCAACTTCACCAACCATCAGGCTGGCGCTCACGCCTACCTGTCGGAGAATCCCCACTTCAGCAAGTCGGCACTGGCTCGCTACACCCAGCAGGATTTCATCGATCTGGTGGATCGCCACGGGGTCAACTATCACGAGCGCACCCTGGGGCAGCTGTTCTGTCTCGAGAGCGCCAAGGAGATCGTCGATGCGCTGCTTACCGAGTGCGACTGGGCCGGGGTGACCCTGCAGTTCCAGACCGAGATCCTCACCGTCAGCAAGCAGGATGAGGGCTTCGTGCTGACGACCAGCAAAGGTGAGATCGGTTGTCACTCGCTGGTCATCGCCACCGGCGGCCTCTCCATGCCCAAGCTGGGGGCGACCCCTTATGGCTTCAAGCTGGCGGAGCAGTTTGGCCTCAAGGTCATTCCGACCCGCGCCGGTCTGGTGCCCTTTACCCTCCATCAGGCAGAGAAAGAGGCCTTCGCCGATCTGGCGGGCATCAGCCTGCCGGTCGCGGTGACCGCCGAGGATGGCACCCGCTTCAAGGAGGCGATGCTGTTCACCCATCGCGGCCTCTCCGGCCCCGTCATCCTGCAGATCTCCTCCTACTGGCACGCCGGCGAGAAGATCCACATCAACCTGCTGCCTGAGCTGGATATTCCGGCTGCCCTGCGCGAATGGGCGCTGGCGCATCCGGCGCAGGAGCTGAAAACCGTGCTGGGGCGCGAGCTGCCCAAGCGCTTCGTCGACAAGCTGGTAGAGTTGGGTCAGCTGGTCAGCAAGCCGATGCGCCAGTACAACGAACGGGAACTTGAGGCGATCGCCAACCTGCTGGGTGACTGGCAGATCCTGCCCAACGGCACCGAGGGGTATCGCACCGCCGAAGTGACCCTGGGCGGCGTCGATACCAACGAGCTCTCCTCCAAGACCATGGAGGCGCGCAAGGTGCCCGGCCTCTACTTCATCGGCGAAGTGGTGGATGTGACCGGCTGGCTAGGTGGCTACAACTTCCAGTGGGCCTGGTCCTCCGGCTGGGTGGCCGGCCAATATTGTTGATGTCGCTGGGGCTGGTTTATCCGGCCCCGGTTTTTGGTGATGATTGCGGGTTGAACGAGTGACAACGAGGGGGTCTGGATGCTTGAAAATCAGATGATGCTGCTGGCGGTGTTCGAACGGGCGGCGCTGATGCTGATGACCCTCTTCTTCCTGACCCGCACCCGGCCGTTCCAGCGACTGTTCCAGAAACAGGATCACACCCCGGCAGAGCGGGTGCTGGTTGCCACCATCTTCTGTCTGTTTGCGGTGTTCAGTACCTACACCGGCATTCCGGTGGAGGGGGCGCTGGTCAACGTGCGGATCATCGCCATCATCTCTGGCGGCATTCTGTTCGGCCCCTGGGTCGGCATTCCGGCCGGGGTTATCTCCGGTCTGCACCGCTATCTCATCGACATGGATGGCCACACCTCGATCCCGTGCCTGATTGCCAGCATCATCGCCGGCCTGCTCGCCACCTGGCTGCACCTGCGCTGCCGCAAGTCACGGCTCTGGCTCTACGGCATTCTGGCGGGAATGCTCTGTGAAGGGCTCACCATGTTGCTGATCTGGCTGCTGACCGAGCCGCACGAGGTGGGCGTCGAGATCGTCAGCCATATTGCCTATCCGATGATCGCCGGGGCGCTCTGCATCGGTCTCATCATCAAGCTGGTGCAGGATCTGGATGACGAGAAGGAGCTGATTGCCGCCAAGCAGGCCAAGCTGGCGCTGGATATCGCCAACAAGACGCTGCCCTTCTTCCAGAACATCGACCGCCACTCTCTGAGCCAGGTCTGCGCCATCATTCGCAGCGAGATCAGTGCCGACGCGGTGGCCATCACCGACACCCGTGACGTGCTGGCCTATGTCGGGGTGGGCAAGGATTACTACGAGCTGGAGGAGCACCACGCCATCAGCGGCATGACCCAGCAGGCGGTGCTGCTCGACCAGATCATCATCAACAACGATCTGCGCCAGTACCATCTGGCCGACTTCCACTCGGTCATCATTATTCCGCTGCGGGAGAACGGCGCCGTCAGCGGCACCCTCAAGATCTACTACCGCCGCACCCACAGCATCACCAGTTCGCTGCGGGAGATGGCGGTCGGCCTCTCCCAGCTCATCTCCACCCAGATGGAGGTGTCGCGCATCGAGCAGTTGAAAGAGATGACCCGCAAGGCGGAGTTCACCGCGCTGCAGAGCAAGATCAACCCGCACTTCCTGTTCAATGCCCTCAACGCCATCTCGTCGCTGATCCGCATCCGGCCCCAGCAGGCACGCCAGCTGATCGCCAATCTGGCTGATTACCTGCGCTACAACCTCAACAAGGGTGACACCCTCATCGACATCAAGGAGGAGTTGCAGCAGGTACGCGACTACGTGGCCATCGAGCAGGCCCGCTTTGGCGACAAGCTGGAGGTGGTGTTCGATGTGGATGACGTGCATATCGAGGTGCCGAGCCTGTTGTTGCAGCCGCTGGTGGAAAACGCCATCCTGCACGGCATCCAGCCCCGCAGTGCGCCGGGTCGGGTCACCATCGAGGTGAAGCAGCTGGCGGGCGGCATCCGGGTAGCGGTGCGGGACACCGGCTACGGCATCAGTCAGGAGGTGATCGACGGGGTGGCTGCCGGGCGGGTGGAGAGCCGCAGCATCGGCCTGATGAACGTGCATCAGCGGGTCAAGCTGCTCTATGGCGACGGCCTGCACCTCAAACGGCTGGAACCGGGTACCGAAGTGAGTTTCTATCTGCCGGATCAGGAGTCGATGCCATGCTGAGAGCCATCATGGTTGAGGATAAGTGTGTGCCGCGAGAGGTGTTGTCATGCTGAAAGCGATCATTGTGGAAGACGAGTATCTGGCTCGCGAGGAGCTCATCTATCTGGTGAATCAGCACAGCCAGATCGAGATAGTGGCGAGCTTTGAGGATGGGCTGGAGGCATTCAAATACCTGCAGGATCACGAGGTGGACGTGGTGTTTCTGGATATCCAGATCCCCTCCATCGACGGCCTGCTGCTGGCCAAGAACCTGCACAAGTCGAGTCACCCGCCCCACATCGTTTTCGTCACCGCCTACAAGGAGTTTGCGGTGGAGGCGTTCGAGCTGGAGGCGTTCGATTACATCCTCAAACCCTACAACGAGCCGCGCCTCATCAGCCTGCTGCAAAAGCTGGAGCAGGCAGGCAAGTCGCAGGCGGGGCAGGGGAGCGAGCCGGGGGCAGCGCAGAATCGCACCGTCAATCTGGTGAAGGGGGAGCGCATCATCGTCACCCCCTGCGAGCAGATCTATTACGCGGAAGCCGACGAGAAGCTCACCTATGTCTACACCCGCGATGACCGCTACGTGATGACCATGACCATCAGCGAGTTTGTCAGCCGGCTGCCTGCCGAGGGGTTCTTCCGTTGCCACCGCTCCTACTGCGTCAACATCAACAAGATCCGTGAAATCGTCCCCTGGTTTAACAGCACCTATCTCATCCGGCTCCATGATCTGCCGTTCGAGGTGCCGGTCAGTCGCAGCAACATCAAGGCGTTCCGTCAGCTGATGCGGCTCTGATTGTCATTCATTCCCGCCGATCTGCATTTCATGCCTTAATCGATCGGCGCGAGCTGCGTCTTGCCTATAGTGGCCTCAATTTCCTTAAGGCCATCGACCGAGACGCATCATGACCAAAGAGATGAATCGCACCCGGTACCTGACACTGATCGGTACCATCATCACCCAGTTCGCACTGGGTTCCGTTTATACCTGGAGCCTGTTCAACGCCCAGCTCTCCGACAAGCTGGACGAGCCGGTGAGTCAGGTCGCTTTCGCCTTCGGCCTGCTCAGCCTCTCGCTGGCGGTCGCCTCCTCCATGGCGGGCAAGCTGCAGGAGCGATTCGGGGTGCGCAACGTGACCCTGGGCGCCGGCGTGCTGCTCGGCATCGGCTTCTTCCTCACCGCTCACGCCAGCAATCTGGCGATGCTCTACCTCTGCGCCGGCATTCTGGTCGGTTTTGCCGATGGCACCGGCTACCTGATGACCCTCTCCAACTGCGTGAAGTGGTTCCCAGAGCGCAAGGGGCTGATCTCCGCCTGTTCCATCGGTGCCTATGGCCTCGGCAGTCTCGGTTTCAAATACATCAACCTGCTGCTGCTCTCCAGCTCCGGCCTTGAGACCACCTTCCAGCTGTGGGGCTTGATTGCGATGTCCATGGTGCTGGTGGGCGGCATGCTGATGAAGGATGCGCCCAAGCAGGCCGCCTCCGTGCAGCAGAGCGAGAGCCGTGACTTCACTCTGGCCGAGGCGATGCGCAAGCCGCAATACTGGATGCTGGCGCTGATGTTCCTCACCGCCTGCATGAGCGGCCTCTACGTTATCGGCGTGGCCAAGGATATCGGCGAGAAGATGGTGGGCCTGCCTGCCGTAGTCGCCGCCAATGCCGTCGCCATCATTGCCATGGCCAACCTGGGTGGCCGTCTGGTGTTGGGTATCCTCTCCGACAAGATGTCCCGCATCCGGGTCATCACCATCGCCCAGCTGATTACCCTGGCTGGCATGGCGCTGCTGCTGTTCGTGCCGCTCAACGCCAACCTCTTCTTCGTGGCGGTTGCCTGCGTGGCGTTCAGCTTCGGCGGCACCATCACCGTCTACCCCTCGCTGGTGAGCGATTTCTTCGGTCTCAACAACCTGACCAAGAACTACGGCGTCATCTATCTGGGCTTTGGTCTGGGCAGCATCATCGGCTCCATCGTGGCCTCCCTGTTTGGCGGCTTTATGGCGACCTTTCACCTGATCCTGGTGTTGCTGGTGGTGGCGCTGGTGCTCTCCCTCACCATCCGTCTGCCGGCTCCCGTGGCGCTGACTACCGAACGGGCCTGACAAGGCTCCCTGCCACAGCAAGCAAAAACAGAGACCCGGGCCATGCCCGGGTCTTTGCATTTCCGATGCTCGATCAGCGTGGCGCTAGCCCCAGCAGCTGGCGGGCCTGACAGCAGGTCTTCTCCACCATTGGCCAGTCGTCACCGGTCACCGTGATATGGCCCATCTTGCGGCCGGGGCGGGGTTCGCCCTTGCCGTAGAGGTGCAGATGCAGGCCGGGCAGCGCCAGCAGAGCTGCCCAGTCGGGGGGGCCGTTTTGCCAGAGATCCCCCAGCAGGTTGATTAACAGGGCGGGACGCACGGCGATCTGCTCTGGCAGCGGCAGATCGCACAGGGCCCGCACCTGCAACTCGAACTGGCTGCATGCAGCGTTGTCGAGGCTGGGGTGGCCCGAGTTGTGGGGACGGGGCGCCAGCTCGTTGACCAGCAGTCGGCCTTCCACCAGAAAGAACTCCACCGTCAGCACCCCGACGTAATCGAGGGCGGCGATGATGTGCTCGGCGATCCCTTTGGCCTCGCGCTCCAGCGCCGGCATATTGGCCGGGGAGCGGGTCTGATCGAGAATGCCGCCGCTGTGCCAGTTCTGCGCCAGCGGCAGGGCGCTGATGGCGCCGCTCGGGCTGCGGGCCAGGGTCAGGGCAAACTCCCCCTCCAGCGTCAGCCGTTTTTCCAGCACGCAGGGCACGCCACTGGCTGTCAGTGCCGTCGCCAGCTCATCCAGATTACTGACCTGCCACTGCCCCTTGCCGTCGTACCCCTCGCGGGCCGTCTTGAGAATGGCGGGCAAGAGTTCGCTGGCCTGTGCGGGGATAGGCTCTTCCGGCAGTAGCGCCAGATAGGGGGCGACCGGGATGTTGGCTCTGCGCAGAAAGGCTTTCTCCTCGCGGCGATCCTGACAGATACGCACCGCGCTGGCGGCCGGGCGTACCGGCTTTTGTTTTTCGAGCAGCGCGAGGGTGGCGGCGGGCACGTTCTCGAACTCGCAGCTGATGGCCTCGCAGTGGCTGGCCAGCTCGTGCAGGGCGGTCTGGTCGTCATAGGGGGCGACAATATGGTGATCGGCTGCGGCACCGGCGATGCTGGCCGGGTCGGGATCCAGCACCACCACCTTGTAGCCGAGGCGGTGGGCGGCCATCACGAAGTAGCGGCCGAGCTGGCCGCCCCCCAGCATGCCGAGGGTGGCGGGTGGCAGGATCATGTCGGCTCCTCCAGTTGCAGTGCCAGCACCCGATCTCGCTCGTGGGTGCGGAAGTCGTCGAGTTGTTGCCGGTAGCGGGGGGCGTCGCCGTCTTGTGCAACGGAGAGCAGAGAGACCGCAAACAGTGCGGCGTTGGCAGCCCCCGCCTCGCCGATGGCGAAGGTGGCGACCGGTACCCCTTTGGGCATCTGCACGATGGAGAGCAGAGAGTCCATCCCCTTGAGATGGCGGGAGGGAATGGGCACCCCCAGCACCGGCAGCGTGGTCTTGGCGGCGACCATACCCGGCAGGTGAGCGGCGCCACCGGCTCCGGCGATGATGGCGCGCAGGCCGCGCTCGCGGGCAGTGGCAGCATACTCGAACAGCAGATCCGGGGTGCGATGGGCCGAGACCACCTGCGCCTCGTAGGGCACGCCGTGCTCCTTGAGGATGCGGGCGGCAGCCTGCAGCACTGGCCAGTCGGAGTCGGAGCCCATTACCAGGCCGATCAGGGGAGGGGTGTTCATTTTCTCTGAATCCTTGCTGTTAAACGTTTGCTTTTGGTGAGCAAAAAGAGCCGGCAAGCCGGCTCAGAATTTCTCGGGTCGCACGATTTCGACCGGTTGCAGAAAGGCGATCATGGCGTAATCGGGGTAGTAGCGACTCTGCAGGTGGGCCAGCAGCCGCTCCGCCTGCTCCCGGCTGCAGATCGCCTCCAGCCGGATGTTGCCGCTCTCGCTCCAGCTGGCGTTGCGCTCGCCATGATCCCCCCGGCCGCGGGCATCTGTGATGGTGTAGCCGCGCAGCCCCTCGCGGGTGAGGGTGCGCAGCAGGGTCGGTTCCAGATTGGCTTCCGTGATGATGGTCAGCAGGGTGCGGGTCTCGGTCTGCATGTGGCTACTCCGTGAAGTGGCGGGCCCAGCTGTGGTAGAGCGGGATCCCCAGCATGATGTTGAACGGGAAGGTGACCCCCAGCACGGCGCTGAGAGACAGCCCCGGGTTGGCCTGAGGCACGGCGATGCGCATGGTGGCCGGCACGGCAATATAGGAGGCGCTCGCCGCCAGGGTGGCCAGCAGGGTCAGGCCGCCGAGGGAGAGCCCCATCAGCTGGCCAGCAGCCAATCCCAGTCCCGCTGAGGCGAGCGGCATCAACAGGGCGAAGCCGAGCAGGAACAGGCCATGGCGGCGCAGATCCTGACACTGGCGAGCGACGATGAGGCCCATCTCCAGCAGGAACAGCGCCAGCGCCCCTTTGAACAGGTCGACAAACAGCGGTTTGAGTGGGGCAATCCCGTCCGGCCCGGCCAGATAGCCGATGGCCATGCCGCCCAGCAGCAGGGTTACCCCTTTGCCGAGGAAGGTCTCGTGCGCCAGCATGCGCCAGCGGGTCTCGCGACTGATGCCGCGGGCGAGCACTATGCCCACCAGAATGGCCGGGATCTCCATCACCGCGAGGAAGATGGAGAGCTGGGATTCAAAGCTGATGCCCCGCTCGGTGAGCCAGTTCACCCCGACCGCAAAGGTGGCGACGCTGACCGAGCCGTAGTGGGCGGCAGTGGCGGCGGCATCCACCCGGTTCATCTTGAGGCGCAGCACGGCAAAGCCGAGCAGGGTCTGCACCACGCCGAGCAGGATCACCAGCGCCAGTTGCGGCAGCAGAGGCTGCAGGGATTGCTGGGCCAGACCGACGCCGCCCTTGAGGCCGATGGCCAGCAGCAAAAAGAGGGAGAGAGTGTCGTAGAGGGCGGGCGGCAGCTTGAGCTCGGAGCGTACCAGACCGGCCAGCAGACCAAACAGAAAGAAGAGAACAACGACGTCCAGCATGATGGCTCGCAGGGCAGTTCAGATAATGGTTGCATGCTAGAGCCCGCAATGTTTCGATAAAATCAGATTCTCGCTGATGGTTGTTCGGTAAAAACTGATAAGGAACGGCATGCTCAACTACAAACAGCTCTACTACTTCTGGCATGTGGCGCGCTGCGGCAGCGTGACGCAGGCCGCCGAACAGCTGCATCTCACGCCGCAGACCATCAGCGGTCAGGTCGCCGAGCTGGAGCAGTCCCTCGGGGTAGCGCTGTTCAACCGGGTGGGGCGACGTCTGGTGCTGACTGCTGCGGGACGGCAGGCGCAGGAGCAGGCGGGGGCGATTTTCTCGCTCGGCGCCGAGCTGGAGCACACCCTGCGCCACGCCAGTCAGGAGCTGACCATGCAGGTGGGGATCGCCGATTCGGTACCCCGTACCCTGGCGTTCGAGCTGCTGGCTCCCGCCATGGCGCTGGCGACGCCGCTGCGGCTGGTGTGTCACGAGGAGCGGGCCGAGCAGTTGTTCAGCGAGCTGGCCCGTCACAAGCTGGATATGGTGCTGATTGATCGCCCGCTCCCTCCCGACAGCGGCGTGCGTGGCTATAACCACGAGCTGGGGCGTAGCCCGCTGGCGCTGTTTGCCAGCCCGGAGCTGGCGGCGCGGGCGCGGGACGGCTTTCCCGCCTCGCTGGAGGGGCTGCCGTTGCTGATCCCCGGAGAGAAGTCGGCCACCCACGATCGGCTGCTGGAGTGGTATCGCCAGCAGGGCATTCATCCCCATCTGGTGGGGCAGTTTGATGACTCCACCCTGATGAAGTCGTTCGGCAAGGCGGGGATGGGGATTTTCCCGGCGCCGCTGGCGATGGCCGACGAGATTGCCCGTCTCTACGGAGTGGAGCGGATTGCGACCCTCACCGACGTCACCCTCTCTTACTATCTGGTGTCGGCAGGGCGCCATCTCTCTCATCCCGGGGTACAGGCGGTGATGGAGGGGGCTCAGCAGCGGCTGGCGGCGCTGGCTGGCAATAAATAGAAATCTGGATGGCTATACATCCAGCTTGGCTCTGCCTATAATCCTCCCGCTTTGGCGCATCATGCTTAATAGGGAATCCGGTGAGAATCCGGAGCTGGCGCGCAGCGGTAAGGGGGAACGAAGCGACATCAGGGCACTGCCGTCAGGCGGGAAGCCGTCGCCGTAGGCTATCAGCCCCCGAGCCCGAAGACCTGCCAGAGTTCGTATTTCGGGCCGAGAGAAACCGGCCACGAAGTAGATACTTACGCGAACTTAAGGATCTCTCATGTCGAAGAAATTTCTGGCGGCTGCCCTGTTGCCGACGGCGGCGTTTGCCCAAACCACCATCCCCATCAATCCAACTCTGGTCATTACGGCCAACCGCGTGGAACAACCGGTCAGCTCGGTGCTGGCGCCCGTTGTGGTGATCGATCGTGCCGAGATCGAATCTCGTCAGGTTCAGAGTTTGCCCGAACTGCTGAAAACCCTGCCCGGTGTGCAGATAGCGACACTGGGAGGCCGGGGTCACATCAGCAGCCTGTTTATCCGTGGAACCAACTCCAACCACTCGCTGGTTTTGATGAATGGTCGTCCGATTGCCGCCATGGTGGCAGGTACGCCTGATCTCAGCCAAATCCCGCTCGGCAATATCGAGCGCATCGAGTATATCCGTGGCCCACGCGCGGCTGTGTATGGTTCCGATGCCATTGGCGGCGTTATCAACCTCATCACCAAAACATCCGCCAAGAATGGCAGCGAGACACACCTGAAGGGCGGTGCTGGCAGCAATGGTTATGGCCAAGGCGAGCTCAGAACGGTTCAGTCATTGGGTCAAAAAACCGATATGAACATGCTGATCGGCTACGAGCGTACCGATGGTTTTGATGTCGTAGCCAATACCAAACAGCCGGATCGGGATGGTTTTGCCAGCCGTAATGGCCAAATTGGTTTGAACCACGCTTTTAATGATGCTTGGAGTGCGGACTTCAATGCTCAGGGCTATGACAATCTCACCGACACAGATGGCAGCACGGACCAGAGTCGGGTACAGGCTTTCCAATATGATGGTGGTCTCAAGTTCCAGGGTAAGGATCTGAGCAGTCGACTTGAAGCCAGTTACGGTGAGAACAAGCTGAAGACTTGGCAGGAGGCTAAAGGAGAGGCTAGCGGTGAGCCTATTCATACAGGTTTAACCCGCTTCTCCTGGATTAACAGTTGGAGCGGCATCGAAGGGATGAATCTGACCGGTGGCGCAGATTGGCAGCGTGAGGAGATGAAATCAGACTCCCGCAGCTATGGCAAAACCTTCAGCGCACCTGATCGCGACAATACCGGTCTGTTTGCCGTGGGGAGCTACCGTTGGCAGGCGCTGCTGTGGGAGTTGTCAGGTCGTACCGATGACAACCAGCAATATGGCCGTCACAACACTTGGTCTGCGGCCAGCGGGCTGGATATCGATGAAAGCCATAATGTCCGGCTGAGCTACGGTACTGGCTTCAAAGCGCCCACCTTCAACCAGCTCTATTATCCAGGGTCTGAGAATCCGACACTCAAGCCGGAAGAGAGCAAAAACCTGGAGCTGGGTCTGTCAGGTCGCTATTCGGCCTGGGACTGGTCTGTAAATCTGTATCGCAACCGCATCGATAATCTGATTTATTGCCTGACCAGCATGAGCTACACATGCAATCCCAAAAATACCACGGCGGATATCAAAGGGGTGGAAACGGAAATCGGTATCGATACCGGGCCCGTGCATCATCGTTTGAGTTACGACTACACCAGAGCCAAAGACAAGGGTAATCAGGATTTGCAGTTGCTGCGCAGAGCCGAGCATAAGGGTAGCTGGATCGCAGATACCCGATTCGATGCCACGACACTGACGACTGAGCTGCTCTATGTCGGCAAGCGCTATGACAATAACTGGGCGACAAACCAACGGGTAGAGCTCGGTGCGTATACGTTGTTAAACCTGGCCGCCAGTTACGAGGTGACTCAGCAATTTACCTTAGGGGGGCGTATAGATAACTTGTTTGATCGTGATTACGCCCCTGCCTATGGTTATGCCTCACCGGGTACCGAGTTCAAAGTGACTGCCGATTATCGCTTCTGATGCTTTATTCGGTTCATCTTTGAAAAACCGAGGCCCTGCCATTGGCAGGGCCTTTTCTATTGGCGGCAGGCGGGAGTATGATCGCCGCCTTGCACCAAAGGGGGAGGTCAAGTGGCCAATATTCTCGTGTTTGACTCCGGTATGGGTGGCCTGACCATCTACCGCGAGATCCGTCGCGTTCTGCCGGCACACAACTATTTCTACTGCTTCGACAATGCCAACTTCCCCTATGGTGAATTGAGCGAGCCCGCTCTTATTGCAGCCTGTTCCCGCTTGGTTACTACCATGGTGGCCCGTCATCAGATCGATCTGGTGGTGATTGCCTGCAACACGGCCAGCACCATAGCGCTGCCGGCTCTGCGTGAGGCACTTGATATTCCCGTGGTGGGGGTGGTACCTGCCATCAAGCCCGCCGCCGCGCAGACTCGCAACGGTTGTATCGGTCTGCTGGCCACGCCGGGTACCGTCAGCCGCGACTATACCCACGAACTGATCGCCCAGTTTGCCCCCGGCAAGCGGGTGCTGCTCAAGGGCACCACCGAGCTGGTAATAGAAGCGGAGCACAAGCTTGCGGGCCTGCCGGTCAACATGGCGCTGCTGCGTGAAGTGCTGGCTGACTGGCTGGAGGGGGAAGAGAAGCCGGATACGCTGGTGCTCGGTTGCACCCACTTCCCGCTACTCAATGAAGAGATTGGGCAACTGATGCCGCAATGCCAGCTGATCGACTCCGGCAGTGCAGTTGCCAAACGGGTGGCCTGGTTGCTGAGCAATGGCGGGCATGCCACCGTGCCGCATGTACATATAGAAGAGGTGATTGCCAGGGCTTACTGCACCCGGCTGGATGGGGAGGCCCAAAAACTGACAGCCCCCTTGCAAGCATGGGGGCTGTCATCACTGGAAGAGGTGGGGTTTTGACGGGGGATCAAGCCTCGACTTCACCACCCTCCTTCTCCTCTTTGTCTCGCTTGTCGTTCGCTTCGCGTACCTTGAGGGTGCGCTGCTGATACTCTTTGTCATTCAATGCGGCAATCGCTTTGGCGGCATCGGCAGCAGGCATCTCGACGAAACCAAATCCTCTGCGCTTGCCGGTTGCCTTGTCCTTCATCAGACGTACGGAAATTACCTGGCCCTGTTCGGCAAACAATTCGCGCACGGCAATCTCGTTGGCGCGATATGGCAGGTTGCCTACATATAAGGTGCAAGTCTCCTGATTGGCGATCGCTTCGGCTGCATTAGCCGGGGTTCTTTTCAGGAGCAGCGGTACCACAAAACCGCCAATCGCCAGACCTGCTGCAAAAATGACTTCCGCTTTCAAAGAGAATTGCAGGGCCTGGGCAACCAGGTAGCCAATCACTGCCAATACCAGAGCAAGGATTGCGGCCTGCATATAGACGGGAAACTTGGATAAATTCATCTTAAAAGACCTTTTGTAAATGAAAGCAAAAAAGGTGCAACACTGTATTCACCTCCATGGTAACCAGCTTTCCTGATTGGCGCTACCATGGTCCACTCGGAAGAGGTTATCGGCTCCAGTATGGCACTCCCAAAGGCTCTGGCGGCGATATAAATGACGCTAAAAGGGGAGTGAAACAGCTGGATTGTGGATAACCTTGTATATATACACTGAATAAGCTGTTTCTAATTGAATAATTTGAAATTTTCGTGATTTTCTTCAAAAAACTATTGTCATCGCGGCTCGGCTCCCTATAATGCGCCCCTACCAGCACGGCGGAACACGCCAACCTGATGAGC